>WTFV01000225.1 GCA_011523845.1 Acidobacteriota bacterium
GGCCAGGGCGTCCGCGAGCCCCTCCACGTATGCACCGGTCGAAGCCGCATGCGGCGGGCCGAACTCCGGCCGCCGCGGGTCGTAGAAGCGGCCGCGCAGGTCCGGCGACAACCCGTCCCATTGCTGCATCGGCAGCAGCCAGTCGCTGATCTCGAACACGAAGTCGGCGAACTCGCGTCTTCCGGTCTGCGCGAACAGGGACGCACAGGCCTGTGCATGCCACGGCACGAAGGCGGGATTCCGGGCTCGGAAGTGCCGCTCGCGGCAGCGCGCGAACGTCGCCGCGCAATGCTCCAGCGACGGGGCGCCCAGTGCTCCCCGGCGCCTGGACTCGGCCCAGAACAACAGCGCCTCTCCGGAGTAGAAGTTCCAGTTCTCCCCGTCGCGCTCCGGCGGAAAGAAGAACGTCCGGAATCCGAGCTCGTCATCCGCGAGCGAGCTCACCCCCGCCGTGAGCATGGCGAGCTCGGTCGTGAACTCGTCGCGCGCCGGGCTCTCCAGAATGCTCAGTGCGGCCAGCGCCGCCGCGCCCAGCTTCGCCCCGGCGGGTTCCACGATGGCGCCGCGACCGTCGCCGAGGGTCTGGAAGTAGCGGGCCAGGTTGAACCGCAGGTTGCGTACGGCCGCGTCGCGAATCGCCGCGTCACCGCGGTATTCCCCCAGCCGCGCCAGGGACAGAGAGGCCAGGAAACGGCGGATGGCGTTGTCGGCCGGCGATTCGACCCCGCGGCTCGGCCAGTACTTGTAGGGCAGGCTCCCATCGGCCGACAGGTTGCGCAACATCCAGCGACCGATTCCTCCGGCCAGATCGGCAGCCCGGTTCTCCCCGACCTCCGGCGTCGGTGCGACGAGGGTCGAGCCCCTGAACAGCGCGGTGTGCTCGCCGCCGGCGCCCGAGAGCAGAAACTGGCGGGCGGAGAAGACGCGCAGGCCGCCGTCGGCGGTGAAATCGTCGAAACCGGCGTTCCACTCTCGAAGGTACTTCTCGATCGCGCGCGTGAACCCGAGGTTCGCGGCAATCATGCGGGTCGGCGCCAGGCGAGCGACATCCTCCCGCCAGGCGATCTCCAGGCCGACGATGCCGCGGTCGCGCCTGCGGAACACGCGCGCGTGCCGAGCCGGCGCGACCGGGCGAAATCCGCCGGCGACGCAGACTTCGACCACGTCGCCTCCGCCGGCGCCCACCCGCCGGGGCAGGTCGTCGAGCGCGACATCGTGCGTCCACCCACTGTGCTTCGCCGCGCCGTCCCGCCGAACGCAATACCAGATGGCGTTCATCCTGCTCGGGCACGGACGGGCTCGGATGCAGCCGCTCGGCCGGCGGCTCGCTCGCGACTACGTACGCCGGGGCTCCCCGGCATCCGGCGTTCCGACAGAACTCCTACGCGCGCCTCCGCTTCCGGGCCGGGGCCGCCGCGGCGGCCACCGCTCCATCGCTCGCCGCCGCCCGCGAGGACCGCCTGGCAGTCGCCTTGGCGGCGCGTTTGGCGGGCGCCTTGACCGGCTTCTTCTTCGACGCGCTGACCTGGTCGAGGCTCTTGCGCAGCGCCTCCATCAGGTTCACGACCTTGGCCGGGGAGTCGGCCTCCGTCTCGACCACTTCCTCGCCGGCCACCTTCGCGTCGATGATGCGCCGCAGCTCCGCCTGGTATTCGTCGGTGAACTCCGACAGGTCGAGCTCGCCCGCGAAGGTGCCTATCACCTGCCGCGCGAGCTGCACCTCGGCGTCGTTGACGGTCTCCGGCAGGTCCTCCAGCTCGTCGATCGCCGACATCCGGCGGACCTCGCTCGCCGCCCGCAGGGTGAGCATCATCAGGCCCCTGTCGCGCGGCTGCACGGCGACCAGGTACTCGCGGCCGAGCAGGGCCAGCTTGCCGATGCCCGCCTTGCCCTGGAGCGCCTCGCGGAGCACCGCGAACGCCCCGGCCGCCACCTTGCCGTCCGGGGCCAGGTAGTAGGGACGCTCGACGTAGATGGGATCGATCGAGTCGACGTCGGCGAACCGCAGCAGGTTGATGATGCGCGTCGACTCCGGCTTCGCCTTGGCGATGTCCTCGTCGTCGACGACCACGTAGCGGCCCTTGTCGAACTCGTAGCCCTTGACGATCTCGGACTTGTCGACCTCGCGGTCGCACTCCTCGCACCACTTCTTCTGCCGGATGCGCGTCTGGCACTCGGCGTGCAACTGGTTGAACCGGACCACGCCGGTCGCGTTGGTCGCGGGGAACACCCGCACCGGGACGGTAACCAGGCTGACCTTGAGGTAGCCCTTCCAGGTCGAACGTGCGGCCATCTGTCGCGCTCCTTGTCCCAGGCCCATCGCCCGTCGCGGCGCGCGCCGCGGCCTCCGCGGCACGGCGCAACTCTCGCGTGCGGGCGTTCGTACCAGCCCGTGGCGAAAGGCCCCGCTTGCATTCGAGCGGCGATGCATCCCGCCTGACTGCGTTCGTCGGCTACATATGCCCAATATGCGCCCCTCCTCACGCCGGGTACCGGGTGTCGGGGCGCCTCGTCGCTCTCGGTGCCACGCGGGGTTCCATCACGGGCTGGTACGCCACGTCGCTCGATCACTATATCGGCACGACGCCCCGCCCGGTTCCACGGACGCCGCAACCTGCCTGGGAGGCCGGCCTTTCCACTTGCGCGCCCGGACCGCTTCACCGTGGCCACGCCTCCATCGCGCGGAGCAGGTGCCGTATCCTGATCTCCCCGTGGCGAAACGGCAGGAACGGCAACCGGGGAAGGTGACGGCATGGCGCGGCGAGCCGCGCGACGTGCGCCCGATGCTGGCCGAGTCGGCGCCCGCCGGCGCGCACGCCCGGCTTCTCGCGAGGCCGGACCTCGTCTTCGAACCGAAGTACGACGGCATCCGCGCCCTGGTGGCGCTCGACGGCGACGCCCCCCCGCGCCTCTACACGCGGCTCGGCCGTGACAAGACCGCGCAGTTCCCGGATCTGGCCGCGCCCCTGGCGGCATTCGGCGCGCGGCTCCGGCGGCCGGTGCTGCTCGACGGCGAGATCGTGGCGAGCGACGAGCAGGGCGCCGCGCTGCCGTTTCAGCACCTCCAGGAGCGGCTGCACGCCACCGGCGGCGCCATCCGGACTGCGGCGCGGCACGTCGCGGCGATGCTGGTCGTCTTCGACCTGCTCCGCCACGGAGACGAGGACCTTCGCCCGCTCCCGCTCACCGAGCGCCGGCGGCGCCTGGAACAGGTGATGCGCCGGAACGACGCGCCCGCGGTGCGCCTGATCGACGGCACCATCGGCAACGGCATGGAACTGGCGGCCCAGGGCCGGCGGAACGGCTGGGAGGGGCTCATCGTGAAACGGCCGGACGGACGCTACGCCGGCGGGAGCCGCAGCCCGGGCTGGCAGAAGCTGAAGTTCACGAGATCGGAGGAGTTCGTCGTCGGGGGCTGGACCGCGCCGCGCGGGTCGCGCCGGCACTTCGGCGCCCTGCTCCTCGGCTACCACACGGCAGGCGGCCGCTCGCGGTCCGCGCCGCTCGTGTTCGCCGGGCAGGTGGGCACCGGTTTCACCGACGCCGAGCTCGACCGTCTGGCCGGGCTCCTCGCTCCGCTCGCCCGGGACGCGGCGCCTTTCGTCGAGCTGGCCCCTCCGAAGCCTTCCGAGAAGCGCCATTGGGTCGAGCCGGTCCTCGTCGTGCAGACGTCGTTCAGCCAGTGGACGCGCGATGGCGTGCTCCGGCACCCGGTGTACGAGGGCCTGCGAAGCGACAAGCGGGCGGCCGATGTGCAGCATCCCGCCCGTCGTCCGCCGACGGGCCGCGTGTCCGGAGCGGCGCCGACACGACACGCGCCCGGCACCGGGCGGACGCGACGGGGCGCCGTCACGGTCGAACCATCGCAGCCGAGGTCCCCGACGTCCTCGGCGGCGCGTCCGGCTCCCGCCGCGGCCGCCGCGACGCGGACCCGGGCGACGCCCGCCGGCCAGGACGTGCGCCGGAAGCGCCCCGGCCGGCAACGGCCGGCCGTTCACCCCGCGCATCCGGAACCGGCGGTCGAGGGCGAGCCGAAACGAGAGCACCCTCATGCCGTTCACCCCGCGCACCCGGAACCGGCGGTCGACGATCTGCTCGGGCAGATCGAGGAGCTGGAACGCAGCCGACGGCGCGGCACGCTCGTCCTGGGCGACGGCGCGCGCGTCCCCGCGGGCAACCTGCACAAGGTGTTCTGGCCCGAGCCGGGCATCACCAAGGGCGAGCTGCTGCGCTTCTATCTGCGGATGGCCCCGTACCTGCTGCCCGTCGTCCAGGATCGGCCGCTCGTCATGAAGCGGTTCCCCAACGGGGTGGACGGCAAGTCGTTCTACCAGCACCGCGCGCCCGACCCGCTGCCCGACGGCCTCCGCGTGACGACCGTCCGCGAGAGCCCCGACAAGGCCGACTCGGTGGTCCCGTACCTCGTCGGCGGACGGCTGCAGACCCTGCTCTACATGGCGCAACTCGCCGTGATCTCCCAGGATCCCTGGTTCTCGCGGTTGCCGGACATCGAGGCGGCCGACCTCGTCGCACTCGATCTGGACCCGATGCCGGAAGCCTCCTTCGACCGCGTGCTCGACGTCGCCTGCTGGCTGCACGACGAGCTCGACCGGCTCGGCGTGCCCTGCTTCGCCAAGACGTCGGGTTCCGAAGGGCTGCACATCTTCATTCCGCTCCCTTCGGGAACGCCCTACGAGGCGGGGATGATCTTCTGCCAGATCGTCGCCACCGTCGTGGCCGGCGCGCACCCGGGGACGGCCACCGTGGAACGCCTGGTCAGGCAGCGATCGCCGGACGTCGTCTACATCGACTACCTGCAGAACATCTACGGCAAGACGCTCGCCTGCGCCTACAGCGCGCGCGCCAGCCCGTTCGCGGGCGTGTCCACGCCGCTCGCCTGGACGGAGGTGCACGAAGGCGTCGCGGCAGGGCTCCGGCCGCACGACTTCACGATGCGTTCGATCTTCGGGCGGCTCGAGCGGGTGGGCGATCTCTGGGCCGCGCTGCGGACGGTCGAGCCGGCGCGTCTCGAGGCGGCGTTCGCCTACGAGGAGTAGCAACGCGGGCGCCTCGCCGCTGCCGGCGCCACGCGGCGCCGGTACACTGAACGGCCGCATGGCGCTGGGCGCGAGACCGGAAACCGGACGCTCCGCCATGCATGACCATGGTGGAACCACGGATCGGCGCGGCGCAGCCCTTTCTTTCCGTGATCGTACCGGCCTACAACGAGCAGGCGCGGATATCCGCGTCGCTGGCGAGGCTCGCCGCCCATCTGAACCGGCAGTCGTACTCGTGGGAAGTGGTGGTCGTCGACGACGGGAGCAGCGATGCGACGGCCGCCATCGTCCGCGAATGGGCGGCGCGGCACCCGGGATTCCGCCTGGAAGGGATATCGCACGGCGGCAAGGGCGCCGCCGTGCGGCGCGGCATGCTGTCGGCCCGAGGCGCGCACCGCTTCATGTGCGACGCCGACCTGGCGATGCCGCTCGAGCACCTCGACGCATTCACAGGCGCGATTGGGCGGGGTTGGGACCTCGCCATCGCCTCGCGGCAGATGGCCGGCGCGAGGCGCGTCGGCGAGTCGCGGCTCCGCTACTTCCTCAGCCGGCTCTTCAACAGGCTGGTGCGCCTGCTGGTCGTCCGCGAGTTCAGCGATACGCAATGCGGCTTCAAGTGCTTCAGCGCACGCGCCGCCGACGTGCTCTTCAACCGGCAGCGAACCACCGGCTGGAGCTTCGACGTCGAGATTCTGTACCTGGCTCGCGAGCTGAACATGCGCGTCGCCGAGATACCGATAGAGTGTCATCACGACAGGACGGGCATGGTTCGCACCTTGTCGATGGCGCTGGCGATGCTGTGGGGTGTAGCGGTGCTAAAGTGGCGCAGCATCGGCCGGCGGCGCCTCTCCGGCGACGGGAGGTGCTGAGCCGTTTCGTTGCTACCATCCCCAGCAGCCCGTGGTGAAACGCCCACGTGGCGCCGAGCGCGGCGAGGCGCCGCCACCACGGGAGCCGAAAGGGGAACCACGATGTGGTGAACGCCACGATGTGGTAAACGCCGCGTGGCGCCGAGCGCGGCGAGGCGCCACCACCACGGGGGCCGAAAGGGGAACCACGATGTGGTGAACGCCGCGTGGCGCCGAGCGCGGCGAGGCGCCCGCGTGGCAAGGCGCGACGAGGGAGCATAGTGGGCCTGTTCGACCGAGGAGCAACGCGTCCAGGCGGAATGCATCGCCGCTCGAATGCAGCGGAGCCTTGCCTGACTTTGCCACGGGCTGCCGGGTGACCATGCTCCGCGCTCGAATCCCACGGGTCGCTCCGCGGGTGCTCGCGGCGTGTTGCGCGGTGACGGCCGTTGCGCTGAGCGCGGTCCTGGTCTATCTCGAGGCGCGCGTGTCGGAACGGATCGGCCTGCACCGCGCCGTGTACCCGAACGTCGATTTCAGCGGCGGCCCGCTCGTCGAGGGCGGCAGCCGGGAAATAGCGCTCGACTTCCTCGCCGACGAGTCGTTGCCGCAACGGTTCTTCAGCGTCCGCTGGCGGGGGTTCTGGTACGTGCCGGAGGCGGGCGAGATCGAATTGCACGGCGCCGGCGACGATCGTCTCGACGTCTGGCTCGACGGCGAACTGGTGCTCCGCCGCAGCCCGCCGGCCGACATGCACACCCGGACGCGCGTGCTCCAGCTCGACGCAGGCGTGCACGACCTCCGCGTGGAATACCAGCAGCACGGCGGCGCGCACGCGCTGCGCGTCCGGTGGGCGCCGCGGGGCGGGCGACCCCGCCCTCTGCCCGCGCACCGGCTGTTCCGTGCGCCGCCCACCGCACACGACATCCGCGGGCGAGATCGAATTGCACGGCGCCGGCGACGATCGTCTCGACGTCTGGCTCGACGGCGAACTGGTGCTCCGCCGCAGCCCGCCGGCCGACATGCACACCCGGACGCGCGTGCTCCAGCTCGACGCAGGCGTGCACGACCTCCGCGTGGAATACCAGCAGCACGGCGGCGCGCACGCGCTGCGCGTCCGGTGGGCGCCGCGGGGCGGGCGACCCCGCCCTCTGCCCGCGCACCGGCTGTTCCGTGCGCCGCCCACCGCACACGACATCCGGCTGGCGCAGCGCACGGCTCGACTGGAGCTGGTCGTCCGAGTCGTCTGGGGCGCGCTGGCGGTGTGCGGGTTCGCGTTCCTGGCGGCGCGCGCTCGGCGTCGCCTTCGCCGGTCCTCCTGGTGGAAGAACCGGCTCCGGCGCCGCGTGACCGCCGGCGAACCCCCCGCGGAGCCGCTGTCACCCGGCGGACTGCTCGCCGTGCACGCCGCCTATCTGGCGTTGTCTGCGCTCTTCTGCTCGAACGTCTTCCTGCTCACCGACCTGAACAGCCACGGCATTCTCGGTGGCGATCCGGCGGCCAACAACTGGCAACTGCAGTGGGTGTCGCGCGCCCTCCTCACCGATCCGCTGAATCTCTTCAACGGCAATACCTTTCACCCGCACCCCAACGTGGTCGCCCTGATGGACCACATGCTGGCCCTCGCCGTCATCAACGCACCGCTCTCGTTGCTCTCGGACAGCCCGTGGTTCGGCTACAACCTGCTGATTCTTCTCGCCTACTATCTCTCGTGCGTCGGCGGCCACGTGTTCGTGCGCGAGGTGACCGGTTCGCGTCACGCGGCGGTCTGGGGAGGCATCTTCTGGGCTTTCCTCTTCTACCGATTCCATCACATCGGACACCTCAACATTCTCTCCTTCCAGTGGATGCCGTTCATCGCCGCCGCCCTGATCCGATTCCTGAGACGACCGACGCGAGCGCGGGCGCTGGCGTTCGCCGCCTGCTTCGCCGTACAGGCGCTCGTGAGCTGGTATCACGCGGTCATCTCGGCGATCCTCGTTCTCGTGCTGTCCCTGCTCCACGCCGGCCGGCAGCGATTGACCCTGGAGCACGCGGCGCTCTCCGCCGCCGCGGTGGCCCTGTGCGGCGCCGTCATCCTCCCCCTGGCGGGTCCCTATCGCAGGAGCCTGGAGGAAACGCACCTCGGCAACCGTTACGTCCAGGCGCTCGTTCCCGGCGACCGGGTGTCGATCGCGGACTACCTGGAGCCGCCGCGGGCGACGCTCCTCGGCGAGCTGCGGGACGCCGGCCCGTGGATCTGGGGAGAGCAGACGCTGTACGTCGGCTACACGGCGCTCGCGCTCGCACTGGCCGGTCTCTGCGTCCGGCGCGCACCGGGCGCCGTCCGGGTCGGGAACGAGCCGGCGCGGGTGACGAGCACGCGGTGGATTGCGACCGGGGTCTGTCTGGTCGTCGTCGGCTTCGTGCTGGCGAAGGGATTCGTCTCGTCGCAGCAGGTTCGCCTGCCGCTGTTCTACCTCTCCGAGTTGCCCGGACTGGATTTCATCAAGGGGTTGCGCACGACGCAGAGATACTCCCTCCTGCTCTACTTCGGCATCCTGATTCTGTCCGGGGCGGGCGCCGCCGCGGTCGCCGCGCGCTGCCGCAGCACGCGCACCGCGTGGGCAGCCACCGCGCTGGTCTGCCTGGCGTTCATCGCGGAGGTCTATCCCTACCGGCTGCCCTTCGAACCGCGCCCCTACGAGGTCAGCCGTCTCGACCGCGCGATACCGCGGCTCTGGCGCGACGAGGGACGAACGCCGATCGTGCTGCACCTGCCCATTCACTACTTCCTCCGCGCCCACGCGACGCCCGAAGCGGTCTACATGCTCGATTCGACGCACCACTGGGCGCGAGTGGTCAACGGTTTCAGCGGCGGCGAGCCGCGCGGGTTCCGGCGCACGCTGCAGGCTCTCGACGCCCTGCCGGAGGACCGCGGCGTGGCCACGCTGGCCGAGCTGCAGATCGATCTGGTGGCGATTCACCGCACCGCGCCGCCGGACGAGCGCCGCTCCCTGACGGCTTTCTTCGAGGCGGCGCCCTGGGCCTCGGTCTACCGGATCGGTGACGAGCGCCTCGTGCGCATCGACCAGGCGTCCCTGCAGACCGCGCTGGCCCGCCAGCCACGCTAGCGGTGTGCCCCGGAACCCGGAACCCGGACGCCAGCCGTTGACAGGCAATTGCCGTGCGCCTAGGATCCAGAGGCTTGCAGGACGCCCGTGTAGAGGCCGAACGGCTGCACGACCCCGGAACCCGGGGGTCGATTCACCAGGCTCGGCGCCGCACCGGCGATTCGGCTGGCAGTCCGGACGTATGTGACGCAGGTTGTCGATTCCAAACGCGCGCCCGTAGCTCAGCTGGATAGAGCGCCGGGCTTCGAACCCGTAGGTCGGGGGTTCAAATCCCTCCGGGCGCGCCAACGCAGTCACCGCTCGCCGCCGCCGGAGACCGGCCGGCGCGCGAATCGTGGGGAACGCGCCCGTAGCTCAGCTGGATAGAGCGTCGGCCTCCGGAGCCGAAGGCCACAGGTTCGAATCCTGTCGGGCGCGCCAACTCTTCTGGCCCTTTTCCCCAGTCGCTGCCCGCCCCGTGCCCGCCGCACGGATTCGGTTCCCTGCCGGAGCGCGAAAGGACCTGCGGAGCGCTCCATCGCGCGGATGACGGGAGCGGTATACTCTGGGTCGGAAGGGCGGGAATCGTCTGGCGCATTCGGACGTGGAGGGAGTGGCCATGACGTGGCAGAGAGCGGGCCTCGCGGCCGGCATCGCATTCGGGTTGACGCTGGTGCGAACGTGGCCTCACGTCGCCACCATGGTCATCGCCTGCATCGCCTTCTACATCGTCTCCAGGACCCTGGCCGGCAGGCCCGTGCTGGCGGAGGGCGCGCCCATCACCGTGCAGAGCGGCGTGCCCGTGGCCGCCGTCCTGATGGGGCTGACGCTGATGGACCTGTGGCCCCACGCGGTCACCCTGGGGATCGGCGTCGCCGTCCTCTGGGCGATCTCCGCTCGCCTGAAGTCGTCGGCCTGACCCGTTGGCCGGGGGCTCAGTCCTGCGGGGCGGCGGCGCCTCCTGCTGCTGCCCGGAGGTTGTCACGACGCCACAACCGGCCGTAGCAGTGGGGCTCTCAGTCCTGCGGGGCGGCCTCCTGCTGCTGCAGGCACTGGCTGACGATCTGATCGCTCCCGAACACGTCGAAGGACAGTTGCCGGCTGCCCGCGCGGACGGTCAGGCTCGCGGCGTTGCGCAGCATCCGGAACATGAAGTCGCGCCCGGGGCCGCTGGCGATGGCGAGGAAATACCCCCCGGACTGCCACCGGACCGCGATGTTGCGCTGCCCGCCGGGAACGCCGCGCATCGTGACCCCCCGGATCGACTCGATCGGCTGGGCGAACTGGAGGGCCGCTCCGGTACCCCGAGTCAGGCACTGCAGGAAAATCGCGTCGCCCGCCGCGGTGAAGAGCCGAAACTCCTTCCCGCCCTCGACATCCGTTTCGATCCACGGCGCCTGCCCGGCGGCCGGCGCCGCGGCCAGCGTCGCCAGCGCGCCGAGCAGCGCGAGAGCCGTGACCGTCCTCTTCACCATCATTTCCCGCCTCATTCCGGTTGCTGATTCCCGAACGTCACGAGCGCCGGCTGGTCGGTGTCGCGGCTCATCCCCGCCGCCCGATCCTCCATCTGCTCCACGCACTGCTCGACGATCGTGGCGCTGCCGAACACCGCGAACGACGCCGATTCGCTGGAGGCCCGCACGTAGAGACTCGACGCGTTACGCAGCATCGCCAGCGTGAAGTCGAGACTCCGGCCTCCCGCGACCTGCACCGTATAGGGACTGACGGGCTCGACCACGATGTTCTGCCGCGCGCCCGGAATGCCGCGCACCATCGCCCGTTGCGTCGGCTCGATGGGCTCGACGAACTCGAATCCGGCCCCCATGCCCTGCAGGCGGCACGCGAGGATCAACACGGCGCCCTCGTCGTTGTGGAGCTGAAACTCCTTGCCGCCGCCCTCGAGGTCACGCACTTCCCACCGGTCCTGCTGTCCGGCGGCCGGCACCGCACCGACCGTCGCGAGGACGCCGAGCACCGCCATCGCCGTGCCGCAAGTCCTCATGGTCCTCTCCTCAGAATTGCCGGCGCGGGTCCCCGATCAGGGACTCCTGCAGCTCGATGCACTCCCTGACGGTCGACTCGCTCCCGAAGACCTGAAAGTCGACGTTCTGTCCGGCCGCGCGCACGGAGAGTCGGGAGGACGACTGCAGCAGGTCCAGCGTGAAGTCGCGCCCGCGGGCGCCAACGACCTGCAGCAACTGCGCGGCGACCTGCGCGACCTGGACGTTCTCCCGCCCCCCGGGCGTACCACGGACGGTGGCCCGGTCCGCCGACTCGATCGGCTCGGGAAACTGGAATGCCACGGCCTGCCCGTTGACCAGGCACAGAAGCACGATCGCAGACCCGTCGTCGTTGTTGAGCTGGAACTGCTTGCCGCCGCCCTGAACGTCCATCGAGTCCCACTGCGCCTGCCCGGCGGCGGGCGCCGCTCCGAAAATCGCGAGCACGCCGAGCACCGCAACCGCCGTCATGGTCTTCCTCATGCGTTCCCCCTCGGGTCAGGCTGGCCGACTCCTGCCCCGACTCTACCGGAAAGCGGCCCTCATGGCGACAGGTTTTCAAGCCAGGTCGAAACGATCGAGATTCATCACCTTGTTCCACGCCGCCACGAAGGCGCGCACGAACGCCGGCTGCGCGTCGTCGCAGGCATGGACCTCCGCGAGGGCGCGGAGCTGGGAGTTCGAACCGAAGACCAGATCGACGGCGGTGCCCGTCCACTTGAGCTCGCCCGTCCCGCTGTCGCGCCCCTCGAACACGTGCTCGGCCCCGGAGGACGCCTGCCACGTCGTGTTCCTGTCGAGCAGGTTGACGAAGAAGTCGTTGGTCAACGTCTCGGGCCGCTTCGTGAAGACGCCGCGCTCGGACTGCCCGACGTTCGCGTTCAGGACGCGCAGGCCGCCGACGAGCACGGTCATCTCGGGAGCCGTCAGGGTCAGCAACTGGGCCCGGTCCACGAGCAGCTCCTCGGCGGCGCGGCGGTGTCCGTTCCCGACGTAGTTGCGGAACCCGTCCGCGGTCGGCTCCAGCACGGCGAACGACTCCATGTCGGTCTGCTCCTGCACGGCATCGGTGCGCCCCGGCGAGAAGGGAACCTCGACCTCGTGTCCGGCATTCCTCGCGGCCCGCTCGACCGCCGCGCACCCGCCCAGGACGATCACGTCCGCCAGCGAGACCCGCTTCCCGCCGGACTGCGCGCCGTTGAAGCCCCTTCGGATTCCCTCCAGGACTCCCAGCACGTTCCCCAGTCGGGTCGGCTGGTTCACTTCCCAGTCCTTCTGCGGCGCGAGGCGAATGCGCGCCCCGTTGGCCCCGCCGCGCTTGTCGCTGCCGCGGAACGTCGAGGCAGACGCCCAGGCGGTCGAGACCAGTTGGGACACGGACAGCCCCGAGTCGAGGATCCTGCTCTTGAGCGCGGCGACGTCCTGCGCATCGATCAACTCGTGATCGACGGCGGGCACCGGGTCCTGCCACAGGAGCTGCTCGCCGGGAACCTCGGGGCCGAGGTACCGCGAGACCGGCCCCATGTCGCGGTGCGTCAGCTTGAACCACGCTCTGGCGAAGGCGTCCGCGAAAGCGTCCGGGTTCTCGTGGAAGCGCCTCGAGATCGGCTCGTAGATCGGGTCCATCCGCAGTGCGAGGTCCGTCGTCAGCATGACCGGGGTGTGCCGCTTCGAGGAATCGTGGGCGTCCGGCACGGTGTCGGCGCCCGCACCACCCTTCGGAACCCATTGATTCGCCCCCGCGGGACTCTTCGTCAGCTCCCACTCGTAGCCGAACAGGGTCTCGAAGAAGCTGTTGTCCCAGGTCACCGGGGTGGGCGTCCAGGCGCCCTCCAGCCCGCTGGTGATCGCGTCGCCGGCCTTGCCGCTGCCGAACGTGCTCTTCCAGCCGAGGCCCTGCTCCGCGATGGCGGCGCCCTCCGGCTCGGGCCCGACGTAGCGGTCCGCGTCGGCGGCCCCATGGGTCTTGCCGAACGTGTGCCCACCGGCGATGAGGGCGACCGTCTCCTCGTCGTTCATCGCCATCCGGCCGAACGTCTCGCGAATGTCCCGGCCGGCGGCAACCGGATCCGGGTTGCCGTCGGGCCCCTCGGGATTCACGTAGATCAGGCCCATCTGCACGGCGCCGAGGGGGTTCGCGAGTTCCCGGTCGCCGCTGTAGCGCTCGTCGGCGAGCCACTCGGTCTCGGGCCCCCAGTTGATGTCCTCCTCGGGCTCCCAGACGTCCTCGCGACCGCCGGCGAAACCGAAAGTCTCGAGCCCCATCGACTCCAGGGCGCAGTTGCCCGCGAGGATCATCAGGTCGGCCCACGAGAGCTTGCGGCCGTACTTCTGCTTGACCGGCCAGAGCAGCCGGCGCGCCTTGTCGAGGTTCGCGTTGTCGGGCCAACTGTTGAGGGGCGCGAAGCGCTGCGTGCCGGAGGCGCCGCCCCCGCGGCCGTCGTGGATGCGGTAGGTGCCCGCGCTGTGCCACGCCATCCGGATGAACAGCGGCCCGTAGTGACCGTAGTCGGCCGGCCACCAGTCCTGCGACGTCGTCATCACCGCTTCGATGTCCTGCTTCACGGCGGCGAGGTCGAGCGACTTGAACTCCTCGGCGTAGTTGAACGCCTCACCCATGGGATCGGCCGCCGGGGAGTTCTGGTGGAGCACCTTCAGGTTCAGTTGATTCGGCCACCACTGCAGGTTCCCCGCGGCGCCCGCCGCCGTGTGGCCCAGTACCGGGCACTTGCCCGCGCTCGCCTGCTTGTCCTCAGCCGTGTCGTGCATGTCCTTCAACCCTCTCTGTTCCTGCCCGTTCTGTTCTTGCTGTGGTTGCCGGTTCCGTTACTCGCCCGCGGGCTTGTCGTGGCAGTCGGGGCAGTACCCCCAGTAGATGACCTCGGCCTCGTCGATCGCGAAGCCGTGATCGTTCTCGGCGGTGAGACAAGGCGCCTCGCCGACGGCGCAGTCGATGTCGACCATGACGCCGCAGGCGCGACAGACGAGGTGATGGTGATTGTCACCGACTCGGTCCTCGTATCGCGCGGGCGACCCCGCCGGCTGAATCCTGCGCGCCAGGCCCCTCCGGACCAGCGTCCCCAGGGTGTCGTACACCGCCTGGCGGGAGATCGACCCGATGCTCTCGCGCACGTGGTCGGCGAGCGCGTCGGCGGTGGCGTGCGGCCGGGTCGACACCGCCCGCAGCACGGCGAGCCGCTGGGCGGTGACCTGCAACCCGTGCCGCCTCAGGAGCCGCTCGGCGTCCTCGTTCACCGCGCGAAAGTCTATCACTTATTCTGGACTCCATCAAGTATTTGCCTCAGTCGACTTGCGCAGACGGCCGCGAGGAAGTCATGGACGGCCGCGACCGCATCAGGCGCCATCGCGCGTGTCCCGAGCAACCTGCGGGTCGTGCGCGCGGGGCGACCGTGGTCCGGCGTGGCGCGTCCCTTCGGCGAGAGTGACTACAATGAGGCTCGAAGGAGCGGGCTCGGGCGGGCGCCCGAGGGAAGAACCGAGGCAGACATGGCACGATCCTCGGAGCCCATCTCCATCCCGAAGCGTCGTACCCGAAGCCCGTGGACCGGGTTCCTGAGCGACTGAAGCAGCTTCGGTTCCGGGCCGTCCAGGAGGCGGCATGGTAGGATCTGATGAGGCTTTGTCGATGCGACCGAGGGGCAATCCGTGTCGCCACTGAATCGGTCCGGGCTGCGCCGGCCGGCGCTCGGTCCGAGCGCCTCCGCCAGCCGCCTTGCCGCTGGTTTCCGGGCGGTCCGGCTGGCGGCGATGGCGACCATCGTCGCAAGTCCTCTGTCTTGAACGAGTGGGCCGCTAGCTCAACTGGTAGAGCAGCAGACTCTTAATCTGCGGGTTCGGGGTTCGAGTCCCTGGCGGCTCACCACTTTTTCCTCAGCAAGTCGCGACTTTCGCCCTCCGGTGGCGGACGGGTTGACACCCTAACTCGGGGAAAACGGCTCTGGAATCCGGTGTGCAAGAAATGATCTCGAGCGCCGCCGCGGCGGTCCGGCCGCCCCCCGGCGCCGGACCGCCCGCGACGGGCGGCTCATCCACCGCCGCCGGCCCACCAGACCCGTCGCGGAGCGGGCCCAGCGCCTCCCCCTCGTCGGCTACACGCACCCGCCCCGAGGCCGCCAGGTCGGGCAGGCCCCACCGGTCACGCTGGTCGCCGGCGGTGACCACGTAGCCGCCGTATGCGCGCCTGTTCGGCTCCAGGCCGCCGTCGGGGCCGTGGCGGCCGGTCGCACCGCCCGGACGATCGAGCGCGGCCAGCGCACGGCCGTCGACGCCCGGAATTTCCTCGGCCTGCGCAAGCTGGCCGGCGCCGCGGGCGCGCGGTTCGCCGGCGGGGTCGTCCTCTACGACGGCGGCGCCGGCATCGAGGTCAAGGCAGGCGCAACGGTGAGGGCATCGCGTGCACGGCCGGAACGATCAGGCGTGGGCCGCCGCCTGCGGCCCGCACCATGCCACTCTGCCCACGACCCGATCGCATTCGCCCATGGGCCTGGACGGGTGGGATGGATTGTCGCTGATCAGGTTCCAGCGATCGCCCGCTCGCCGCAGGCGCCTGACGACGACGCCCTCTCCGGTCCACACCGCGAACAGCTCGGCATCGAGCGGCGCCGGCCGATCCCGATCGAGCACGACGAGATCGCCGTCCCGGACCGTGGGCTCCATCGACCGACCGACCGCCCGGATGCACGTGAGGCGATCGGCTCGGGCCCAGGACGGCAACACGCTCTCGGCCACGGCGATGGACAGCTCGGCCGACTCCTCGAACTCCACCTCGCCGGTATCGGCCCTCGACCGGACTTCCCGAGCGAACGGCACCATGCGCGTCGTGGAGAGCTCCCTGAAGGCCAGCCGGGGAATCAGCTCCGCTGCCGCCGCCGCGCGATCCGTCAACTCCTGCACGACGCTCATTCCCTCGCGCAGCCTCGACGCCATGACGTCCTTGTCGATCCTGCTGACCGCGTCCGCGACGCTGGCGTCCGAAGGCAGGCGCAGGGCCTCGGCGATCTCGGACGGAAGCCCCCGTTCGGCCGGGTTCCCCCGGAGCCCCCGGCCGATATAGAGTTGCAGTCCCATGACGGACGCGATCGACGCCAGGGTGGTATACCGCGCGGCGCGGCCCTCGACCAGGCTGCGAAGCTGCCCCACGGGAATGCCGGTGCGCGCCGCGAACGGTCTCAGCCCCTCCTTCTCGATCTTCTTCCGGACCGCCCGCCTCAGGTAATCGACGTCACGCAGTGTCACGAATGACACGATACACGATATGCGCGTCGTGAGCTGGAACGTCAACGGCCTGCGCGCCTGCGCGCGGAAGGGATTCCTCCGTTTCCTGGAGGACTCGGAGGCGGACGTCGTCGGGATCCAGGAGGTGCGCGCGTTCGAGCACCAGCTCGAGCCGGCGGTGCGCGCGCCGCTGGGCTGGCAGGCGACGTTCTCTCCCGCCGAGCGGGCCGGCTACAGCGGCGTCGCGATCTACTCGCGCGAGACGCCCACCCGGGTCGAGACCGGGCTGGACGAGCCGCGGTTCGACGCCGAGGGCCGCCTGGCCATCGCCCGCTTCGGCCGGCTGAGCGTGGCGTCGGTCTACTTCCCGAAGGGCAGCGGGCGCGACCGGGACAACCGCCGCGTCCCCTACAAGCTCGACTTCTACGCGGCGCTCTTCGACCGCCTGCAGGCGCTGCGGCGCCGCGGGCCGGTCCTCGTCGTCGGCGACTACAACACGGCCCGCGAGCCGATCGATCTCGCCCGCCCGGCCGCCAACACGAAGACCAGCGGCTTCCTGCCGGAGGAGCGCGCGGAGCTGACGCGCTGGATCGACGCCGGCTGGGTGGACACGTTCCGCGCCCGTCATCCCGGCGAGGCGGGCCACTACACGTGGTGGCGGCAGTGGGGCGGCGCCCGCGAGAAGAACGTCGGGTGGCGGATCGACTACGTGCTGGCATCCCCGGCCGCAGCGCGGCGGGTGGAGGACGCGTTCATCTGGCCGCACGTGAACGGGTCCGACCACTGCCCGGTCGGCGTGGACCTGTCCTGGTAGCGCCGCAACGGCTTCCCTCTGGCCGCACGTGAACGGGTCCGACCACTGCCCGGTCGGCGTGGACGTGTCCTGGTAGCGCCGGCGCAGCGGTTCCCCCTGTTCCGCGTGCGGCGGTAGATCGTCGCGCAGATGGACCTGGCCTGGTAGCGCCGGCGTAGCGGCTTCTCTCTGTTCCGCGGCCCGCAGTTGATCGTCGCGCGGATGCACACCTGTCCTGTAGTGCCGGCGCAACGGCTTCCGGGGACCGCGTCGGCCCTTCCCCCGGAGCCCGTCCGGACAGAAACTTCAGACAAACTTCAGAATCCGATGCTCCGCCGTCTCTTGCTGCCCCGCCCGGTCTCTGCTAGCGTCAACGACTGATGGTCAAAGGAGGACCCATGCACACAGGGCTCGCGCGACGTAGCCCTGGCTGGCGCACCTGGATCGCCGTTCTGGCGATCGCGCTGGTCGGTGCTGCATCCGGCGCGGCCGCCTGGCACGAGGAGCACGCAGCCGACCAGGACTGCGCGATCTGCCAGCTCCGTCACCAGCCAGCCGCCGAACTGTCCGGCTCCCTGCAGATCGGACTCGCGGACGCTCCGGAGCCGCCCGAGCAGGCTCCCGCCCCCGGATGGATCGAATCCGGTCACTGCCGCCGCCTCCCGGCCCGCGCCCCGCCCGCCTAGTTCCCGTCACGCGCAGCGTTCTTCCGTCGTATCGCGATCGCCGTAGCCCGGCGCGCAACCGAGGTCCTTCTCTCCGTGCGCCGCGGCGCACGCGCCGTGGCGCACGCGCAGCGGGTCAACGACCCGTGTCGAGGGTTTCCGCCCGCGGCGCCGCCGTGAGGCCCTCCTCCGGACGCCGTCAGCAGGGTTACCCCTTGCACGCGCGGCCGATCGCACAGCGGGAGCAGGGACAGGCTCATGAGCAATTGGAAACCTCGGGAAGGGGATTCGAATCGATGCACCGATTGATTGCGACAGGCTTCGCGGTGGCCCTTGCGGCGGCCGCCCTCGGGACGGCTACCGTCTTCGCGCAGGAGACGGGCGCCGTACGCGGCATGGTGACGCTGGAAGAGAACGGCGATCCCGTCCACGGCGCGGTGATCCTGGTCGTCGGAACGGGCGACTTCGCTCTGACCGACGAGCAGGGGATGTTCGAGATCGACGACGTGCTGGCCGGTTCCTACGAGGTGCTCGCGCAGCGCGAGCACCTGACCGCGGGACGCCGGATGGCGACCGTCGATCCCGGCGCGACGGCGACGGTGGACTTCGTGCTCGGCCTCTCGCCCGTTCACGAGGAAGTGACCGTGACCGCCTCGGTGGGAGGAACGGAAACGACGTTCGAGGCGTTCAACGCCGTCACCACCCTGGACTCGTTCGACATCACGAGAGAGTCGGCCGCCAGCCTCGGCGACGCGCTGCGGAACGAGCCGGGGATCGCGAGCCGCAGCTTCGGACCCGGGTCGAGCCGCCCGATCATTCGCGGCTTCGACGGCGACCGCGTCCTCATCCTCGAGGACGGACTCCGCACCGGCGACCTGTCCAGCCAGTCGGGCGACCACGGCGTCACCATCGACCCGAACGGCGCCGAGCGGATCGAGATCGTGCGCGGACCGGCGACGCTGCTCTACGGATCGAACGCGGTCGGCGGCCTCGTCAACGTCATCACGCCGCACGAGAGCTACCGCGAGTCGCTGTTCGAAGGCACGCGGGCGCAGTTCGGCACGAACGTCGGCAGCGCGAACGCCGAGGCGGGCACCACCGCCAGCCTGCAGTACTCGCAGAACAACGTGCTCGTCTGGGGCGGCGGCAGCATGCGGCGCACGGACGACTACGCCACGCCCGCGGGAGCCGTCGAGAACTCCGCCTCCGAGCTGACGAACGCGCGGGCCGGCCTCGGCTGGTTCGGCGACCGATTCTTCGCCAGCAGCGGGTTCACGCTGGAGGACGGCCGCTACGGGGTGCCGTTCGCGGACGAGTTCCACGCGGCGCACGGCGTGCACGGGGCAGGCGCCGGGGAGACGGAGATCGACATCGCGTCGCGCCGCCGCGTCGGGCGCTTCGACATGGGCCTCCGCAACCTCGCCAACACCGTCATCGAGGGGGTGCGCGTGGCCCTGAACGTCATCGACTGGAACCACGACGAGCTGGAGGTCCAGGACGGCATCGAGAACATCGGCACCCGGTTCACGAACCGGACCTACATCATGCGGGCCGACGTCGACCAGCGGCAGACCGACCGGCTCTCGGGCCGGTTCGGGGCCTGGGCCCAGTTGCGCGATTTCGAGGCAGTGGGCGTCGAGGCGCTCGCGCCCCGGACCGACCAGACGTCCTTCGCCGCGTTCGCCTACGAAGAGATCGACTTCCGACGTACCCGGCTGCAGTTCGGCGGGCGCGTCGAGCAGAACGCGTACCGGACCACGGACCGCGTCGGAGCCGCTCACTCCCATGGTATCGAAGTGCCCGACGCGCGCGACCGGCAGTTCCTCGGCGCGTCGGCCTCGGTCGGCCTGCACACCGACATCGGCGCCGGCAGCGCGTTCGTCGCGAACCTCACCCACTCGCACCGCGCGCCGGCACTCGAGGAGCTCTACAACTTCGGTCCGCACGTCGGCAACCTCGCCTTCGAGGTGGGCAACACGAATCTCGACGCCGAGACGACGCTCGGTCTCGACGTGAGCTTCCGCCACCAGACCGACCGCGTGCGCAGCAACCTGAACGCCTACGTCTACTCCATCGACAACTTCATCTTCGGCGACCGCACCGGCGAGGTGCAGGGCAGCCTGCCGGTCTGGTACTTCATCCAGGGCGACAGCCGCTTCGTCGGCGTCGACGCCCGCAGCAGCGTCCGGTTGGGCGGGAATGCCTGGGCGACGCTCGGCATCGGGTACGTCGATGCGGCGCTGACCACGACCGGCGAGCCGCTGCCGCGCATCCCACCGTTGCGTGGGACCGTAAGCCTCGACGTGCCGTACGGCGGATTCACGTTCAGTCCGCAACTGGAGTTCGCCGGGCGGCAGGCCAACGTGTTCCGGGACGAGACGGAGACGAACGGCTACTCTGTCGTCAACCTGCGGGCGTCGTACGTCTGGCCGCGGCAGCACACGGCGCACATCCTGTCGTTCACCGGCTACAACCTGACGAACGAGCTGTATCGCAACCACACCTCGTTCATCAAGGACCTGGCTCCGGAGATGGGCCGCGGGGTCAGGGTGAACTACTCGTTGCGGTTCTTCTAAGGAGCTTGCGCCGCGGAACGCAGCGACGCGAAGTGCTGAGGCGCAAGGTCATGGAGCGGGGGGGATGGCCCGAAACGCCGAGCCTGCGAGGCGTTTCGGGGCGCTAGAAGCGGACCGCCCTCGCCCCGTCCACGCGTGGCCGCTCGCCGGAGCCCCTCCCCGACGGGCGGCCGCGCTGTATCTTTCAGCCGATGCCCCTCCCGCTCCGGCAATCGAGCCCCGCCCTGCACCGGGCCCTGCTGGCCGCGCTCGTCTTCCTGTCCGGGGCGGCGAGCCTCGTCTACGAGGTGCTCTGGCTCAAGGAGCTGGGCCTGCTCTTCGGCAGCACCGCCTACGCCGCCTCCACCACGCTCGCCATCTTCTTCCTCGGCCTGGCGGTCGGCGGCGCCGTGTTCGGCCGCTGGTCGCCGCGCCTGCGGTCGCCGTTGCGGACCTACGCCTGGATCGAGCTGGGGATCGCGGTGTCGGCCGCGGTTTACTTCGGCCTGCTCGACGTCTACTTCCAGCTCTACGGTCCGCTGTACGACGCGCTCGCCGACCGTCCCGCGGCCTTCAACGCAGCCAGGATCGGCCTGGCGACGCTGGCGCTGCTGCCTCCCGCCGCCCTGATGGGGGGCACGCTGCCGGTCCTGGGCCAGCACCTCGTGCGCCGTCCGGACGAGCTGGGCCGCATCGGGTCCTTCCTGTACGCAGTCAACACGCTCGGCGCGGCCGCCGGCGCGTTCCTGGCCGGGTTCGTGCTGCCGCTGGCGCTCGGCTTCGACCGGGCGTATCTGCTGGCCATGGCCGTCAACGTCGCGGTCGCGGCACTCGCCTGGCGGCTGGCCGGAGCCGCGGACGCGGGCGGCGCACCCGGCCCGGAGCCGTCGGCCGACCGCCGGCGGCACTCGCCACGTCGGGAGAAGGGCCTCCGAGGACGGCCGGCGGTTCCGACCACCGCCGACACGGCCTGCCCCGCGTGGCTCCTCGCCACCGTCGCCTGTCTGTCGGGAGCCTTCGCGCTCGGGCTCGAGGTGCTCTGGACGCGGATGTTCGCGCAGGTCCTGCAGAACTCGGTCTACACCTTCTCGATCATCCTCGTGGTGTTCCTGGCCGCGCTGGCTGCCGGCTCGGCCATCGCGAACCGCCTTTGCCGGGTGCGGGCAGCGCCGGCGCAGGTCCTGTGGCTGCTGCTGACGCTGTCGGGCCTCGGCGTGGCCGTCATACCGTTCGGGTTCCACGATCTGACCGGCGGCCTCGGCACGCTCGTGACCGGCGACGGATGGCTGCTGTACGTCTTCTCGATCTTCGCCAACACGGCGCTGCTGCTGTTCGTCCCGGCGGCCCTGCTCGGCAGCGCGTTCCCGTACCTGCTGCGGGCCGCGGAGGGGTCGCGCGCCGCACCGGGCGCCATCATCGGGAGACTCAATGCCCTGAACACGGGCGGTGCCGTGGTCGGGTCGCTGGCCGCCGGATTCGTCCTGCTCGGGAGCATCGGACTGTGGAACAGCATGCGGCTGTTCGCCTTCGGCTACCTGGTCCTGGCGCTGGCAGCCTGCTGGAACGGCTGGCGGACGCTCGGCGCGCGGCTCCTGCCGGCGGCGGCCACGATCGGCGCCGTGGTGCTGCTCGGCACGCTGGTCGACGCCTCCCGCCTGCCGGTCGTCAACGTCAACACGGAGCGCGGCGAGCGGCTGCTCGCAACCTGGGAGGGCCCCGACGGGGTCGTCGCCGTCGTCGAGCGTCCCGGGAACCGGCGCATCAAGGTGAACAACTTCTACACGCTCGGCGGCACGGCCTCCATCGAGCACGAGCAGAACCAGGCCCTGCTGCCGCTGATGACCCACCCGCGGCCGCGCGCGGTCTTCCTGCTGGGCCTGGGTACCGGCATCACCGCGGGAGCGGCCCTCCGGCATCCCGTCGAGCGGCTGCTGGTCTGCGAGATAGCCGCCGACGTGATCGCCGCCGCCGCGGCCTGGTTCGATGTCCCGAGCGGCGGGCTCTTCAACGACCCGCGCGCGACCGTCCGCGCCTGCGACGCCCGCAATCACCTGCTGGGCACGACCGAGCGCTTCGACGCGATCATCGCCGACCTGTTCGTCCCGTGGCGGGCCGGCGTCGGCAACCTGTACAGCCGCGAGCACTTCCAGGCCTCCCGCGAGCGTCTCGCGCCCGGCGGAATCTTCGTCCAGTGGCTGCCGCTCTACCAGCTTTCGCGGCGCGAGTTCGAGGTGGTCGCCCGCACCCTGCTCAGCGTCTTCGAGCAGGTCACGGTCTGGCGCGGCAGCTTTGCCGCGGAGCGGCCGGTCCTGGCGCTTGTCGGCGCCGCCGGACCGACCACGCTCCACCCGGACGTGATCGACCTGAACGGGGAGTACCTGAGCGGCGGCCGCCAGTTGCCCCCGTCCACCTCGCTCGCGGTCACGCTCCCGTTCTATGCGGGGAACCTGTCGGCGGCCGACGGGCTGATTCCGCCCGGGCCGCTCAACACCGACGACCGGCCGCTCGTGGAGTACCTGACGCCGGTGACGCAGCGGGAAGAGCGCGCCGGGGCGACCGAGTGGTTCAACGCCGCCGAGCTGGCCGCCTTTCTCCGGCGCCTCCACGAGCTCGTGCCGCCGGAGCGCGACCCGCACCTGAGGCTGCTGACCGCCGCGCAACGCGACTTCGTCGTGGCCGGGCTCCGCTACCACGAAGGCGCGGTCGCCAGTCTGCTCGGACGGGAAGCCGACGCCGACGCGCACTTCGGCGAGTTCACACGGCGCATCCCCATCGAGTTCCGCCCGGCGACCGACGAGAACGACGCCGATGCCGACGCCGTCCCCTGACCACGACTACCCCTGGCGCCGCCAGGCCCGTCGCAAGGCTCCGTGTTCGGCCCCATCCTCCACCGCCCCGGGAGCTTGCGCCGCAGAACTCACTCCGTTGCTGTCTGCGGAGCAAGCTCCTGGCCCGACAATCGTCCGCCTGCGGTTCCGATTGCCGCCCGGCCGGGCCTGACCAGGAGGTCTGCGCCGCTTCTACGGCGCAGCCTCCTGGGCCGAAGTCGTCCCCTCTGAGCCGTGGTGATGCGCGCGGCGTCAAGGCAGCGAGGCGCTCCGACACCCCGGCCCGACGCGACGAGCGGGCATCACGGGAGCGGGAGCGTGAGCTCGCTACCGGGCGGTCGCTGCACGTCGAACGCCTTGAGCGTGTAGTTGACCAGCGTGTAGTGGCCGATCAGGCCCGCGATGTCCATCAGACCCTGGTTGCCGAAGATGCGCTGCGCCGCTTCGAACGCCTCGTCGCTCAGCTTCGGATCCCGGATCAGCTCGCGGACGACGCGGATGATGGTGCGTTCCGGCTCGTTCAGTCCGGGCAGATCACCCGCGTCGGCCAGCGGGGTGTCCCACCGCAGCAGCTCGATGATCTCCTCCTCGAGCCCCGCGTTCCGGCCCAGGCCCTCGTGCGCCGACCACTCGTACTGGCTGTTCAGCGCGCGGGCGGCGGTCAGAATGGCGAGCTCGGCGAGCCGCTGATCCCGGTTGCCGTCGGCGCCGAAGCGCAAGTAGCTGCTGGCCGGGAACAGGTGCTCGGCCATGAGCGGGCTGTTCATCCACATGCCGATCGGACCCCGCAGGCCGGTCGAGTAGCGGCTGTCCGGGTTGACGATGACGTCGTACGCCCGCTGGCCGTCGGCGTCGAGCGACTCGCGCGTGATTTGCGGCACGCGCGCCCAGGAATCCTCGTGGATGCCCGGCGGGATGTCTTCGGCCGTCACGACGTGCGGCGTGAATTCCCGTTCCTGGGCCGGCGCGGACGCCGGCACGAGGAGGAGAACGCATACGGCGAGCGTCAGGTGATGCAACTTCACGGGGGACCTCCATTCTTCACGCCGGGGCGGGACCGCTGCACGCAGGCCCCGCCATGCGGCGCGACGTTGTCGAACCGTTGCCGGCTGCCTGTATGCTCTCTCGCCACCCACCCCCGAGGCAACCGTGAACCGTCACGCGTCGCGGGCGGCCCGCTCCAGCACCCGGCGGGTCCGGGCGGCGGCCTCCGCCCAGTCGAACCGCGCGACCCGCTCGCGTCCGCGCGCACTGAGCCGGCCGCGCAGGGAAAGGTCCGCCGCCAGCTCGACGAGGGCTCGCTTCCATGCCGCGGCGTCGTCCACCGGCAGAAAGATGGCCGCATTGCCGGCGACCTCCCGAAAGACCGGAATATCGCTCGCAACGACCGGGGTGCCGACGGCCAGCGCCTCGATCAGGGGCAGTCCGAATCCCTCGTAGAGAGACGGACAGGCAACCGCCAGCGCATGCCGGTAGAGCGCGGCCAGCGCGGCATCGTCGACGTAGCCGGGATGGTGGAGCCAGCCGGCCGCCCGGGCACGCGCCAGCGACCGATGCAGCGCGTCGCTCTTCCAGCCGCGCCGACCGCACAGCACGAGGACCGGAGCGGACGGATCGTCCTCGACCCATTCCTCCCAAACCGCGAGCAGCAGCCCGATGTTCTTGCGCGGCTCGATGGTGCCGACGTGCAGCACGTAGCGCTCGGGAACTCCGTCGGGCAGCCTGCCGTTCTGCCCCGCAAGGTGCCCGGGGCCGTGGAGGATCGCCGTGACCCGCGTCGGATCGAGCGGCTCGACCGCCAGCAGCTCGTCGCGCACCGCGCGCGACACCGTGAGCACCTCGCGCGCGCGGGCCAGGGTGCGGTCCATCCCCCACTCGAGCTCCGCCCGCGTGTCGTCGGCCACGGTCCAGGGCAGGCGGCGGAACGCCAGATCGTGCACGGTCACCACGACCGCGCCCGGCGCGAGCCTGAACTTCGGCCGCAGCACGAAATTGGGCGCGAAGAGCACGTCGTTGCGCTGCAGGGCGAACAGCAGCGGCTCGATCGGACGCAGCGCGCGCCGCAGCAGGCGCCGGGGAATCCAGGGCGCCGCCGGCAGGGGGCAGGCAACCCGCTCGATCGCCTTCCCGAACGGCGCCTCCACGACCGGTCCGGGACCGTCCGGATCGGGGAACAGCGTCGGGCCGTAGAGCCGCAGGCGAAGGCCCTCCTCGTCGGCGAGATGGACGAGCGTCTGCTGGAGGTAGCGGCCGACGCCGGTCAGCGGCTCCCAGAAGGGGCTGATGTCCACGGCGACCTTCAGACGTCCGCCGGGGTTCGGATCGAGCATCGAGTCCACCGCCCACCACAACCACCCGAACGTGGTCCGGTAGCGCTCCGGAGCGGAGCGGCGGCGTTCCAGCGCGTCCAGCACGGCGCGCAGGGCTCGTCGACACCAGCGGCGCACGTGCCGCATTCTAGTGTGACGGTCGTCTTCGAGCCCGCTCGCGGCGCCGGCGAACGGGCGGCGGGAACCCCTTCGACGCGTCGCCGCGGCGCCGGCCAGTGGGACGGCAGGCCCCCTTCGACGCGTCGCCGCGGCGCCGGCCAGCGGGGCGGCAGGCCCCTTCGACGCGCGCCGCGGCGCCGGCCAGTGGAACGGCGGGCCGGCCCCTTCGACGCGCGCCGCGGCCCCGGCCAGTGGAACGGCGGGACCCCTTCGACGCGTGGCCGCGGCGCCGGCGTCTCGATGGACAGCCGCGCGCCTCTTCGCGATTGGAGGGATAATGCCCGCGTCGAAACATCACCGGGAACCCGTATCGGGGGGAGCACGCAGATGACCCGCAGGTCCAGCACACGAACGGCCAGGCTCGCCGTCGTCGCCGTCGCCGCCGTCGCCTTCGCGGCCGCCGCGACCGTCGAGACGCAGGAGCCGCGCAACCCGCGCAACGTCGCCGAGTTCGACGCGATGTTCCAGGAGCTCAACAACTGGGGCCGCTGGGGCGCCGACGACGAGCTCGGCACCATGAACCTGATCACGCCGGAGAAGACGCGCGAGGCGGCGGCGCTGGTGCAACGCGGCATCACCGTGTCGCTGTCGCACAACCCGATGCCCGACCCCGCCCCGGACAACCCCGACACGGCCTTCAACCACACCATGGCCGAATCGTTGCGGAGCGATACGTACGAGTTCCGGTACCACGGCTACGGCGTCAGCCACATCGACTCGCTCTGCCACTTCCTGTGGAACGACCGGATGTACAACGACATCCCGCCGTCGGCGAGCTCGCTGGAGGAGGGCTGCGGCAAGCTCGGCATCCAGAACCTGAAGCAGGGCATCGTCACCCGCGGCATCCTGCTCGACTTCGCGCGCCTGAAGGGCGTGCCGTACCTGGAGCCGCAGACGCCGATCTACGTCGAGGACATCGAGGCATGGGAAGAGATGGCGGGCGTCAGGGTGTCGCCGGGCGACGTCATCTTCGTGCGGACCGGCCGCTGGGCCCGCCGCGCCGCGCTCGGGCCGTGGCAGGTCTCCGGCAACAGCGCCGGGCTGCACGCGTCGGTGCTGCCCTGGATCAAGGAGCGCGGCGTCGCCATCGTCGGCAGCGACGCGGCCACCGACGTGATGCCGTCGCTGGTCGAAGGCGTCACCCAGCCGGTCCACACGATGCTCATCGCCGGCTTCGGCACGCACATCTTCGACAACATGGACCTGGAGGCGCTCGCGGAGACGGCGGCGCAGGAGAACCGCTGGGAGTTCATGCTGACCGCCGGGCCGATCCCGGTCGAGGGCGGCACGGGGTCGCCGCTCAACCCGATCGCGATCTTCTGAGCGCAGACCAAGGCACCGACCCGTAACGGCGGGCGGCTCCGTGCATCCGCTATCATCCTGTCCACCCGATGCGGGTCGGGATTCCGACTTGGTGTCCAGGGCAGGTCACACATGCCGAGTCATCATCTCGATCGCGTCGAGATCCGCCGCTTCCGGGGACTGTCGGAACTCGATCTCGACAGCCTGGGCAGGTTCAATGTCCTCCTCGGGGCCAACGATGTCGGCAAGACGTCGGTCCTGGAAGCCCTCTTCCTCCTGACCGGCTTTGCCAACCTGACCGTCCCGGTTCGCATTCAGCAATGGCGACGCCTCCCCATTGATCGGTTCGAGTACTTCGAGGCTCTGTTTCATCAGATAGATCCGGATCAGCCGATTGAGCTCGTGGCACATTCTGCTGGTGCCATCGTTCGCCGCACTCTCCGGATCTCCGCGCCGTACACGGAACTGGAAGTGGAGCCGGAAGCCCCGACGTCGACTGGGGGCGGGGACGGCCGCTCCCGCACCTCGGCCAGGGCCGGTCCCGCCGGCGGTCAGTCGTCTTCTTCTCTTCTCTCGGCGCGGCGGCGACTCTTGCGGTACGACGTCACGCTGCAGCCTCGCGATGGGGACGCTGCCTCGTATTCCGCCACATTGCGTCGCCGGGAAGACGGGTTCCAGGTGAAGCAATCGGCAGAACCCGCGGACGAAGCGACCATTTCGGCGCGGTACATGACGCCTGGGGTCGACTACGACGGCGCTGCGATCGGCGGTCTGATCGTTCGCAAGGAAGTCGGCAGGCTCGTTCAGTTCCTGAAGGAGGTCAATCCGCGTATCAGGGACGTCGCCGCCAGTGGCGACCTCGTGTACCTGGACGTTGGTCTTGACCGGATGGTTCCCTTGAACCTGTTCGGCAGTGGCATGGTCCGCGCCGCCAGCGTTCTCTCTCATTGCATGCTGGCGAACGAGCGCCTTCTTTTCCTCGACGAGCTGGAGAACGGCCTCCACCATGCGGCCATCCGTCCGTTCATCGAGGCGCTCTTGGTCTTGTCCCGCGATCAGGACATGCAGGTGTTCGTTACGACCCATAGTCTGGCGGTGCTCCAGAGCCTGCTGGACGTACTCGGCTGCGACGGCTTTGCATCCCATCGTTCCACCACGCACTGCTACACGCTCAAGCGCGACCGCGAAGGGCGTGTTCGCCCCTACCGCTACGAGTACGCACAGTTCGAGCACTGCGTGCGACACGGGATCGAGATCCGATGAGCTGGGCGTTGTTCGTCGAGGGCGACTACGACGAGGTGTTCGTCCAATGGCTGTTGGGATTGCTGAACGTCGAAGACGTCCAGGTCAAAGCTATTGGGGGTGGCGTCTCGAAGCTGCGCCATGCCGAGAATGAGATTCGCAAGAGTCACGACGAGGGCAGGCGCGTAGCGCCTCTGTTGGATGCGGACACCGATACCGAAAGCACGCGCGCTCAGTTGATGCAGGAGGTCCGTCGGCTCGGTCAACCCATTGAGCGTTCATTCCTGCTGCCTGACAACACCGGGGGAGGCGACCTTGAGACGCTGCTGGAGCAGATGGCTCCGGCAGCGCATCAAGGGGTCTACGGCTGTCTTGACCAGTACGAGAAGTGTCTGCGCACAGCCGACCGCAACTACAGGACCCCGAATCGCAAGGCGCGGGTCCATGCGTACTGTGACGCGGTAGGCGCCAAGTCCGGACCCGACAAGAACTATGCCGATGCCACTCATTGGGACCCTTCGGTCCCTGGCTTGGAGCCGTTGCGCCGCTTCTTGCGCGATCTGAACCGGGTCGACGAGACCGCCTTGGATGCGACGCCGGAAGACACGGACGTGGATGCCGACTAACCGTCTCGGCGTTGCAGCGTCCGCCGGGACGCCTCGGCGACGTCTACGGCGCCTTGTCGCGCGCGACCCTCCTGCTATTCGCCCGGTGTCGCGTTCCGGACAGCTTCGTACCGCTGAACCGTTGCCTTGATTGGCGCGGCAGCGCTGGCCCGGGCGCCCGCAACCCCACCTGAGCAGTCAACGAGCGACGGGCTCGCGATCGAGCCCGTCAGACCTCCGTCAGCCGTCCCGTGCTGTCGCCGAGGCGGTCGCGGTGGACGTCCACCTTGTCCAGGATCGACAGCAGCAGGTTGGTCATCGGCGTGCCGTCCGCGCAGACGACGTGCCGGCCGCCCTGCAGCCGACCGCCGGCGCCGCCGGCCAGCAGCACCGGCAGATCGGTGTGCAGGTGCAGGTTGCCGTTGCTGATGCAGCCGCCGTAGAGCAGCAGCGCATGATCCAGCAGCGTGCCGTCGCCGTCCGGCGTGGCGCGCAGCCGATCCAGGAAGTAGCGGAACAGGCTGACGTGGTACGTGTTGATCTTCGCGTGCTTGGCCACCTTGTCGGGCGCGTTGCCGTGGTGCGAGATGGCGTGGTGCGGGTCGGGCACGCCGATGTGGCTGTAGGTGCGCGTCGACGCTTCCCGCGCGAGCATGAACGTGCTGACGCGCGTGACGTCGGTCTGGAACGCGAGCACCTGCAGGTCGTACATCAGCTTCACGTGGTCGTCGAACAGCTCGGGCACCCCGACGGGCATCGCCGGCAGCTCGATGTGCTCGCCCACGCGCGCCTCCACCTTCCGGACGCGCTGCTCGACGTCGCGGACGCTGTCCAGGTACTCGTGCACGCGCGCGGCGTCGGCGGCGCCGAGCCGGCTCCGCAGGCGGCCCACCTCGCCGACGATGGCGTCCAGGATGCTCCGGTCCCGGCCGAGCTGTCGCCGGCGCGCTTCCGGACCGAGACCCTCGCCGAACAGGCGCTCGAAGACGACGCGCGGGTCGGTCTGCATCGGCAGCGGCGTCGTCGCCGTGCGCCACGACAGCGTGTTGACGTAGCTGCACGAGTAGCCGATGTCGCACCCGCCGACGGCGGTGAAGTCCTCGGCGGCCACCTCGAGCGAGCGCAACTGCGTCTCGCGGCCCATCTCGTCGGCCGCCAGTTGGTCGATCGTCTTGGCTCCGCGAACGTCCGCCCCCTGCGTGCGCTTGGGGTGCACGCCGGTCAGCCAGACCGCGCTGGCCCGCGCGTGGTCCCCCGAGCCCTCGCCTTCGGCCGCCTCGGCCGGCCGCGAGTCCAGCCCCGACAGGACGACCAGCCGGTCGCGGTGCGGCTCCAGCGACGCGAGAATCGGCGGCAGATCGAACGCCGTCCCCGCGACGGCGGGCGTCCACTGCTCCATGATCGCGCCGTTCGGGATGTAGGAGAACGCGAGCCGGCGCACCGGGGCGGCCGCCGTGCGGGACATCGCCGACAGGGCGGGCACCATGGCGTCGAGCAGCGGCAGCGCCACCGTCGCGCCGGCACCGCGCAGAAACGTCCGCCGCGGCAAGGCTCTCTTCGTGATGATCATCTGCGTCGCTCCCTCCGATTCACCGGCGAGACTCCGCCGGCGGCGTCTCGCCCGGCAATCGTCGCCTGACGGCACCTGTTGCCGCCGACGACCCGCGCCGGAAACCCGGCTGCCCGCTTCGCCGGCGATCGTCGCCTGACGGCGCCTGTTGCCGCCCAACCAAGCCTTTCCGGACGTCTGCCCCGCTGCTACGGCGCAGACCTCCCGGGCGCCCCTGCCGCGTGATCCGCCGCATCGTCCGGCGCGCGCCGCTTCATCTTCATGCGGAACGCATCGCTCATGACGATGCCGGCGACGATCGACGAAAACCGATAATCCTGCTCGGCGGCCCGCGCGACGATCCGGCGCACCGCGGGCGCGTCGTAGTACTCCAGCCCCCGTCCGACGGCGTATGTCAGCAGCTTGCGCGTGAACGTCTCGACGAACGTGCCGGGCCGCTTCAGGATCGCCTCACGCAGCTCGCGCGGTCCGTCGAACGCGGTCCCGTCGGGCAGCACGTCCGAGGCGTCGATCGGCCGGCCGTCGGCGCCGGTGCCGCGCCAGCGGCCGATGGCATCGAAGTTCTCGAGCCCGAACCCGTACGGATCCATGCGCGCATGACACGTGGCGCAGGCGGGGTTCGCGCGGTGCCGCGTGAGGCGCTCGCGGATGGACAGGCCCGCGGCGCTGCCCGTGTCCTCGAGGTCCGGCACGTCCGGCGGCGGAGGAGGCGGCGGCGCGCCGAGCAGGTTCTCGAGAATCCAGTTCCCGCGCAGCACGGGGGAAGTCCGCGTCGCGTAGGAGGTGACCGTCAGCACACTGCCGTGGCCCAGCAGCCCGCGCCGCGCCTCGTCGGTCACCGGCACGCGCCGGAACCGGTCGCCGTAGACGCCCCGCATCCCGTAGTGGCGCGCCAGGCGCTCGTTCACGAACGTGTAGTCGGCGGTCAACAGGTCGAGGACGCTGCGGTCCTCCTGCACGATGCTCTCGAAGAACAGCTCGGTCTCACGCTGCAGCGCACGCCGCAGGTTGTCGTCGAAGTCCGGGAACGTCGGCGGGTCGGGATGGGTATTGCCCAGGTTCCGCAGATAGAGCCACTGCCCGGCGAAGTTCTCCACCAGCGCCGCCGCGCGGGGATCGGCCAGCATGCGCCGCACCTGCCGCGTCAGCTCCGCCGGGTCTGCCAGGCGCCCGCGCTCGGCCGCCGCCAGCAGCTCCTCGTCGGGGATGCTGCTCCAGAGAAAGAACGACAGCCTCGAGGCGAGATCCAGGTCGGTCAGCGCATAGACGGCGCCGGCCTCGACAGCGGCGGGCTCGGTCTCCAGCCGGAAGATGAACTGCGGGCTGGCCAGGACGAAGCGCAGCGCCAGCTCGATGCCGGCCTCGAAGCCGCCGTCGCGGCTGCCTTCCCGGTAGAAGTCGATCAGCCGGTCGAGCTCCGGCGTTTCCAGCGGACGGCGGTAGGCCTGCCGGCCCAGCCGCGAGAGAATCGAGCGGGCGCACGGCAGCTCGCCGGCGGGAGCCTCGGGACGGCAGGTGAAGATGCGCCGCCGGCTCGGCGTGTCCTCCGGCCGAACGGCATCGAACGGCCCGGCGATCAGCACGCTGTCGACATCCGGCAGGCCCCGCCGGCTGCTCGTACCCACGAAGCTGCGCAGAAACGGCCGCGCTACCTCTTCCGACAGCGCCGCGGGCCGGCCGACGAACGCGGCGACGATCTCGTGACGTCCGGCCGCGATCGGCAGCCGGACGCGCATCGAGTCGTCCGCGGTGAACGCCTTCGTGGCGGTCTGGCCCGGGTTCTGCTCGTTGATCACGATCGGCCGGTAGGCGTCCTCGCTGCCGACCGGGAACAGGGCGACCCGCTCGCCGTCCAGCGTCAGCTCGACCTGGTGCTCCTCGCCGATTCCGCGGATGGCGCCCACCGCGGTCCGCCGCAGCCGCACGCGAATCTCGTACTCCGCGTCGACCGGGAAGTGCTCCGCGACGCGGACGCCGCCCCGGGTGCCGAGCGGCAGGTCGCGCAGGTGGTAGTCCTGGGTCAGGTCCTCGGGCGTCTTGTGGGTGACGGTGACGGCCGGGATTGCCGGGCTGCCGACGGCCAGCCGGCTGACCTTGCGCGCCGTCGTGACGGTGCTCTCGATGAGCAGCGGCGACACCCCCAGGGCGTCCGCGATGTTGTCGAAGCCGTAGGTGGAGTCGTCGGCGGGCAGCGCGCTGACGTCGGCGGCCACGCCCAGCAGATCGCGCACGGCGTTGCGGTACTCCGTGCGGTTCATGCGGTGGAGCAGCGGGCGTCCCGGGGCGGGGCGCTCGAGCGCGGCCGTATCGAGCGTCGTCTCCAGCCAGGAGGCGAAGGCGCTGTACGCGGCCCCCGCCGGCCGCGGGCGCCCCACCGGCGGCATGGTTCGGCTGCGAAGCTTCTGCACCACCTTCTCCCACAGCTCGGGGTGGGCGGCGACGTGCTCCGCGGAGACATCGACCTCGTCCAGGGCGAGTCCGGCCGTCCGCAACCGTCCGTTGTGGCAGGTCACGCAATAGCGCTGCACGAGCGCGGCGTGGTCCCCTGGCGCCGCCGCGGCGCGTGCCCCGGCGGGTTGCGGCGCCGGCGCCGTGGCCGCTCCGGCGGCGGGTGCGCCGGCGGCGTGCGGCGCCTGCGCCGTGGCCGTCGCCGCGGCAGCTACGGCGGGACCCGCCGCGGCGGCGGGTGCGCCGGCGGCGTGCGGCGCCCGGGCCGCGGCCCCTGCTCCGGCCGCCTGCGGCGGCGCCTGGGCCGTGGCCACTCCCGCCAGCAGGCTGCCGACCAACCACACTGGCAGCCCGTAGCGAATGCCCCGCTGCATTCGAGCGGCGATGCATCCCGTCTGGACGGCGCTCCCCTTCGGTCGAGCACGCTCGACGGCCGCCCCGCCGCTCTCGGTGCCGCGCGGCGTTCCACCCCGGACTGCCAGGACGGCGCATCCCACGAACCCGGTCCGCCGTCCGCTCCGCATCCTCACCTCCGTGCCCCGCGGCGTCGCGGCAACGACGGACGGCTCACCCCGAGCGGCGCCCGCCGTCCGCTCTGAATCGTCACCCGTGCCCTACGCAGGTCGCATGGCATCACCGAGAGGCCGCGCGATCCGCCTCGCCCTCGGGAGCCGGAGTCGGCTCGGCGCCGAGCTCCCGCAGCAACGCCGCCGCGTTGTCGCGCCGGATCACGCTGGCCACCTGGTTGAACCCCTGCTCGGCGAGATCCAGCGCGTTCCTTTCCAGCTCGTCCTGGAAGTCCGTCCGGGCGCCGGCCTCGACCAGGCGCCGGATGATGCTGTTCGCGGCCCGGTAGACCGCGCCGTGCAGCGCCGTCTGGCCGTTGGCGTTGCTCGCGTTGACGTCGACGCCGGCAGCCAGCGCGATATTGACCGCCTCGAGCGCATCGTGCTCGGATCGAAACTGCCGCGACCCCTCGACGTGCCCCACCCCGGCGGCCAGCATCACCGCCGTATTGTTGGCGTAGGTCGCCAGCCGCTCGTCCGCGCCATGCGCCGCCAGTACCCGCATCGCCTCCACGTCGGCCGCCTGGGCGGCCAGCACGTACGGCGTCGCCCCGCCCAGGTTGACGCGGTTGTCCATGAGGGGCCGGCCGGCGCTGAAGATCTCCTCGTCGGTCCACCGCTCGTGCACTATCGGCACCGGCTCCGTCCGGGCATTCGGATCCGCGCCGCGCTCCAGGAGCATCCGCATCAGCTCCAGGCCGTCGAGCTGGGAATGATCCCGCCCCGTGCCGTCGACGAACTGGTTGGCCACGCGGCGCTGCGGCGCCCGGGCGCGCACCAGGTCGTGCAGGATGGCGTTGCCCCGGCCGTCGCGCGCGTTCGGGTCGGCGCCCGCGTCCAGCAGCATCGCCGCCGCCGTGTAGTGGCCGATGGTCACGGCCAAGCTCAGCAGACTGCCCGTAGCGGGCTCCCGGCCCGCGGCCCGCGCGGCGGGGTCGGGTATGCGCGCGTTCACCTCGGCGCCCGCCGCAATGAGCAGGCGCAGCGCATCGCGGGCGTCCTGCCGCACCGCGAACATCAGCGCCGTGAAGCCGCCCGTCGAGGACGCGTCGACGGCGGCGCCGCTCTCGAGCAGCAGGCGCATGACCGGGACGTGGTTCTCGGCAGCGGCCCACATCAGGGGGGTCTGCCCGCGCCAGGCATCCACCGCGTCGATGTCGGCCCCGCGGGCAAGCAGCGCCCGCACCGCGGCGACGCGCCCGGTGCGCGCGCAGGTCAGGATGGGAGGTTCCCCGGTCTGCGCCAGATGCGGGTCCGCACCCGCGTCCAGCAGGCGCGCGACCACGGCAGTACCGGCGTTGGCGCAGGCGAGCGCGAGCGGGGTGGATCCGTTCCGGTTGACGGCGTCGGGATCCGCGCCGGCACCGAGCAGCAGGGCCGCCAGCTCGGCATCGTCGCCATAGGCCGCCCAGTGCAGCGCGGTGGTGCCGTCCACCTGCGACGCGTCGACGTCTACGCCTTGCTCTTGCAGCAGACGTGCGACCGCGGCGCGATCACCTGCCCGCGCCAGCTCCGGCAGCCGGGAATCGGGCTCGTTGCCCTGGAGCCCGGCGCTCGCGAGCGGCAGCAACAGGAGCAGTGACGCGAGCCTTCCTGGCTTTCCCATGGTGTATTGCCCGTTTACGCTCGTCGCCGAAGGCCGACCACACATACAGGGGCCCGCCTGGCGTCGCGCGCAAACACACGGAATGCCGCATCCTATCCGAGCGGCGCCCGAACAATCAACGGTTGGCCCGCGCTGGCTCGGCGTCTTCTGCGGGGTTTCCACGACGCAGACTCCTGGCGCTTCAAAGCGCCGCGATCCGGGCACGCAGATCGACCACGTCGGTGTCCGGCAGCATCGTGATGCCGTGGTCGATCCGTGAGGCCTCGCGCGTGGGGCACACGATGAACAGGTGATCGAGCGCGAGCGTTTCCATGGCGGTCCGCATCGCCTTCGTCACGCGCGGCGCCTCGTTGAACTTCACCTCGAATCCGATGCGCCGGCCGCGCTCCACCACCATCAGGTCCAGCTCGCCGCCGCCGTGCGCGCCCCAGAACCAGGCGTCGCGGCACCGCAGCGCACGCAGGATCTGCTCGATGGCGAACCCCTCCCAGGACGCACCGACGCGGGGGTGGCCGAGCAGCGCCATCGCGTCGGGGATGCCGAGCAACGCGTGCAGGAGACCCGTGTCGCGCAGGTAGACCTTCGGCGCCTTCACCTGGCGCTTCGCGACGTTCTCGAACCAGGGCTGAAGCTGGCGGACCATGTAGGTGCCGGTCAGCAGGTCCAGGTAGCCCCGCACGGTCTTGTCGGACACCCCGAGCGCCCGTCCCAGCTCGGACGCGTTCCACGTCTGACCGTGCCAGTGCGCCAGCATCGTCCAGAAACGTCGCATGGCGGGGGCGGGAATACGAATGCCGAGTTGCGGCACGTCGCGTTCCAGAAACGTGCGCACGAACCCGTCGCGCCATGCCATGCTGTCGTCATCCGACGCAGCCAGGTACGATCGCGGCAGCCCGCCGCGCAACCAGAGCCTGCGGCGGGTCTCCGGACCGGTCTCGCCGAGGTCGAAACCGGTCAGCTCAACGAACTCCACACGACCCGCCAGCGACTCCGACACGCCGCGCACCAACTCCGGCGACGCGCTGCCCAGGATCAGGAAGCGGGCTTGCCTGTCGGGCCGATCCACCAGGACGCGCAGGGCGCTGAACAGTTGCGGGAGGTGCTGGATCTCATCCAGCACGACAAGTCCGTCGAGGTCGCCCAGGACCAGCTCCGGGTTCGCGAGCCGGCGCACATCCGGCGCCGAGTCGAGGTCGAAGATGGTCGCTTCCCGGGTCGCGGCGAGTTGCCGGGCAAGAGTCGTCTTGCCGCACTGCCGCGGTCCGAGCAGCGCCGTGATCGGAGACCTGCCGAGCGCAATCTCGAGTTGCTTCAGATAGGTGACGCGCTCGATCACTCAGTCAGTCTACCTTGAAAACTCGGAGGAAGACTCCGAATTTTCAAGACGAAACGTTGCCGGCACCCAGTTCCTAGCGCCCCGACCCTTGCACGCGGCGCTTGATCTCCAGGTTGACGCGCGTGCCGTACAGGGTGATGCCCGACAGGCGCGAGAAGTAGTCGTAGGCCACGGCCGAGACCGCCTCCACCACCGCGCCGCCGTTGCCCCCGTAGTTGGACATCACCGAGATCACGTAGGGGCGGTCGGGCACATCCACCAGTCCCCAGACGGTCGCCACCCCGGTGATGCCGCCGGGCTTGAACGCGATCGGCACCTGTCTCGGCACCGGGTTCCGTATGGGTCCGCCCTTGTAGATTTCGAGGATCTCCCGCACGCGCGCACAGCCGGTCTTGCTCATCGGCAGATCGCAACTCGCGATCCGCTCCATGATCAGCGCCGCATCGCGGGGCGTCGACAGGTTCTCGTCGCCGCGCACGGACGCCTCCGGCCGTTGCATCTTGCGCGCCAGCCGCGTGCGGCCGGCCCCGAGCGAAGCCGAGAGCGCGTTGACCGCGTCCATCCCCAGCACGTCGATGAGCACGTTGGTGGACGTGTTGTCCGAGTAGACGATCATGTAGATCGCGTGATCCTCCAGGGAGAGAGAAGACCCGCCGTCGGTAAGATGACGCAGCACGCCGCTCCCGCCGGTCCGCACCTCGTCGGTGACGTCGACGCGGCGGCGCAGCAGGCCCGGCTCCGACTCGGCCCGCCGGAAGAGCTCCAGCAGCATCGGGACCTTGATGGTGCTGGCCTGCGGGAACAACAGCTCGTCGTTTACCCCGAAGCGGTCGCCGCTGGTCAGATCGACAAGGTGCACGCCGGCAACGCCCTCGTATTCGTCGACGATGCGCTCCAGCTCCGCCTGGAGCTTGCCGTGCAGGATCTCGAGGTGCTTCTCCTGGGCCGCCAGCGGAGCCGCCAGCCACAGCAACAACGCGGAGGCCGCGACACCAAAACGCACCGTCCGGGTCGACGCCATGCGCTGGAACAACGTCATCTCGATGCCTCCTGACTGTCTGCCTGCCCACCTGCCCGTGCGGGTTCTTCGCTCCATCGTCGTCCGCTCGCCATCCGACGTGCTCCAGAGTGCCGCATCGTACACGAGGGGATCGGCCTCATCATTGCATATTCATGACGACCCACCTGCTGCTCGGCGGTGCGTACCAGCACATCGCGGACCGGTGGTGTGGCGCGGGCAGCCGCACGCGGGCGTCGGGCAGCCGCACGCGGTGCGCCCCGGCGGAGGAGCCTCGCCCGATCCGCCACGCCGTATCCACGCGACTCAGTGATGACATGAAGCACACAATCTGCTAGATTCCGGCATGAAGCACTTCAACTGGGATCCGGAGAAGAACGGCCGGTTGAAGCGGGAGCGGAACATCTCCTTCGAAGAGGTGGTCTTTCACATCGAGAACGGTGACGAGGTGGACGTCTTCGAGCATCCGAACCAGGATAGATACCCGGGGCAGAGGGTGTCTGTCGTAGCCGTCGACGGCTACGCGTATCTCGTCCCGTTCGTCGAATCGGAAGCAGAAGTGTTTCTCAAGACCATCATCCCGAGTCGAGCGGCCACGAAGCGGTACCTGGGAGAGTCATGATGGCGCAACTGACCAGGGAGGAACGGGAAATCGTCAAGGCCTTCGAGGCCGGTACGCTGCAGTCCCCGCCGGACCGGTCGGCGATCCTGAAGGCGCACCGGGAGTACGCCGCAGCGACGTTCCGCAAGGATCGGCGAGTGAACGTGAGGATCTCCAGTCGGGACCTCGATGCCCTCAGGAAGAGAGCTCTGTCGGAGGGCATCCCCTACCAGACTCTGATCTCCAGCGTGCTGCACAAGTATGTCGAGGGTACGCTGCGGCCGACCGACTGAACGGGCGCTCGGTTCGCGGTAACGTCCACGAGCGGCACCGCCCCTCCGGCCCTCCGGCAACCCCGTGGATGGCGTTGCCCGAATGCCGGAAGCCAGCGTCGTATCATGACGAGGCCATGAGAACCCCCATCTTCGTCGCCGTTCTCGTCCTCTCGATGACGAGCCTCGCCGCGGCCGACGGCGAGGAGTCGTACCGGACCCGTTGCGCGCTCTGTCACGGCGTGGACGCCGCCGGCAGCGACCGCGCCGGATCGATCCTCGCGACGCTGGATGCGAGCGGACCGGAGCAGTTGGCGCGCATCGTCACCGAGGGGGTGCCGTCGCGGGGCATGCCCGGGATCGAGATTCCGGACGAGGAGCTGACGCCGCTCGTCGCCTACCTGAAGGAGCTGGCCCCCGCGGCGCCGCCGGCGGCCCGCGATCCGCGGGCGCCGCAGCCGCGCGCCGCCTCCATTGCGCTCGCCGGGGGCGATGCCCTGGAGGGCACCGTCCTCAACGAGAGCAGGTTCGACGCGCAGTTCCGGACGGCCGGGGGCGACATCCTGCTGCTCCGCCGGGAGGGCGACGCCTACCGCGAGGCGGCGATCGAGCCGTACGTCGACTGGCCGTCCTACCACGGCAGCTATAGCGGGAACCGCCACAGCCCGCTGGACCAGATCGACCGGGACAACATCGGCCGGCTGGCGATGCAGTGGTTCTATCCCATCCCCGACATGCCGATGATCGAGGGTACGCCGGTGGTGATTGCCGGCGTGATGTACGTCACCGCGGTCAACCAAGTGTACGCGCTCGACGCGGCGACGGGCCGCGAGATCTGGCGCTACGCGCAGCCGCGCACGGAGGGTCTCGTCGGCGACCCGGGCATCGGTCTCAATCGCGGGGTCGCGGTGCATGGCGACCTCGTGTTCAGCGTCACCGACCACGCCCACGTCATCGCCCTCGACCGCTTCACCGGCGAGCTGGTCTGGGACACCGAGATGGACGACTACCGCGAGCACTACGGCGCCGTCGTGGCGCCGCTGGTGGTCGGCGATCTGGTCGTCGCCGGCATCAGCGCGGGAGACACCGGGCTGCGCGGTTTCCTCGACGCCTACCACGCCGAGACGGGCGAGCGCGCGTGGCGCTTCTGGACCATTCCCGCGCCCGGGGAGCCGGGATCGGAGACGTGGGGCGACCCGGAAGTGCTGCGCCGCGGCTGCGGCGCCACCTGGCTGACGGGCAGCTACGACGCCGAGTTGGACCTGCTCTACTGGGCCACCGGCAACCCGTGCCCGGACATGAACGGCGACCGGCGACCGGGCGACAACCTGTACACGAACTCGGTGGTGGCGCTCCGGCCGCGCACCGGGGAGATGGTCTGGTACTTCCAGTTCACGCCGCACGACACGCACGACTGGGACGCGCAGGAGCCGCTGCTGCTGATCGACGAGGAGTTCCGGGGCCAGCCGCGCAAGCTGCTCATCCAGGGCAACCGCAACGGCTTCTTCTACGTGCTCGACCGGACCAACGGGCAGTTCCTCCTCGGCGAGCCGTTCGTCAACCAGACCTGGGCCGAAGGGCTCGACGATTCCGGGCGCCCCATCGTCCTGCCCGAGTCCGTCCCGACCGAGGAGGGCACCGTCACCTGCCCGGCCATCTACGGCGCGACCAACTGGTGGTCGTCGAGCTACCACCCCGGGACCGGGCTCTTCTACATGATGGCCCTCGAATCGTGCAACACGTACACGAAGACCGACGAGGAGTGGCAGCGCGGCAGAAACTGGATGGGCGGCACGACCTGGCTCCCGGACGGTGCGCCGAATCAGAAGTTCATCCGCGCGCTCGACATCCAGACCGGCCGGACGGTGTGGAGCTATGCGCAGTCCGGGGAGGCGCGCACCTTCTCCGGCGTCCTGTCGACCGACGGCGACGTGGTGTTCTTCGGCGAGAACAGCGGGGCGTTCGCCGCGCTGGACGCGCGGAGCGGCGAGCCGATCTGGCACGTCCCGATCAACCAGGAGTGGAGGGCCTCGCCGATGACCTACATGGTCGGGGGGCGGCAGTATGTCGCCATCGCGTCAAGGCTCGGGTTCTGGGCGTTCGCCCTGCCTTGACCTCAGGCCGCGGGTGTGAGGCGTACGGGCGCCTCGCCCGGGGGCGTCTTGCGGCGGCCGGCGCCGCGAAAGCCGTCCGGTGGTAGCACCGTACCGTTATACCCGCGTGTGGAGAAACACGGCGTGGGCCTCCGTGGAAGCGTGATACGATGATTGAGGTGAAGGCGACGGTTGACATTGCTGACGAGTTGCTTGCCCGAGCTCGCGCGCAGGCCGCCAGGGAACGTACTACGCTAGCCGCCGTGGTCGAGGAGGGGCTAGTCCTCCGCCTGCGTTCGACAGCACCGCGTGGCGGGGCCATGAACCCGTTGCCGGTCTCTTCGCGCCGCGGTGGTTTGCGGCCCGGCATAGATAGCTCCTGCAATCGCTCCCTTCTGGATGCGGCGGACCGGTGATTCCGGACGTGAACGTACTCGTCGCAGCATTCCGACCCGACCACGAACACCATGTCGTTGCGGCAACTTGGCTCAACGATACCCGAAGCGCCTGCGCGAGAGGTGACGCCACGCTCGTTCTGCCACCCATGGTGATTGCCCGGTTTCCTGCGGGTCGTCACGAATCACCGCGTGTTCATCGATCCCGATCCTCTTCCAGACGCCATAGCGTTCGTCGACGCTCTACTGGAGACCCCGGGTGCTGAAGTCTGCGCGTCCGGCCACGAGTGGCCTGTGGTGCGAAAAAAACTGATAGACGGGAACCTGGAAGGGAACCTCGTTACCGATGCGTGGATAGCAGCAGTCGTCCTGCATCAGTCTGAGTCCCTGGTCACGTTCGACAAGGACTTCCGGCAGCTATTGCCAGCCCACGCGCTTACCTTTCTTGGTAGATAAAGCTCGCCGTTCGCGACGGCAGGCGCGTGAGCCCGTAGTCGGACCAGAGCCGCATGGCCGGGAAGCGCACTTCCTTCCCGGTCCGCACTTGATGCTTGCGACAGAGCCACTGGCGCAGCCGCCGGGTCGCGTGCCGGTCAACCGCCTCGTGGGCCGGACTGACCTGCCCCACGGCGGGTTGGCTGCCGGCGACGCCGAGGACCGAGAGTCCGGCGACAAACGCGACGGTCAGGAACCAGGAAGACGGAGAAGATCTGTGCTGCATGGGCGTCCGTGTTGCGTAACCCGGGATCACTTGTCGCACTATCGGCCCGCACTCAGTCGGTCCGCAGCGCCACGACGGGGCTGACGCGGCTGGCGCGGCGGGCCGGCAGCCAGGCTGCGAGGAGGGCCGCGGCGCCGAGGACCAGCGGCACGCCGGCGAACGTCAGCGGGTCGAGCGCGTCGATCTCGAACAGCAGTCCGCCCAGCAGGCGGGTCGCGACGACGGCGAGCGCCAGCCCGAGCGCGCCGCCGAGGACCACCAGCTTCAGGCCACCGGCGACGAGTAGCCGCACGACGCGGGGGCCGTCGGCGCCGAGCGCCTTGCGGATGCCGATCTCGCGCGTCCGCCGGGCCACGCCGTAGCTGACCACGCCGTAGAGGCCGACCGCGGCGAGCGCCAGCGCCAGCACCCCGAACGCCGACAGGACGAAGGCGGAGAGCTGCTGCGGCAGCCGCATCAGCGCCAGGTGGCGGTCCATCGTCTTCGTCTCGAGAACCCACAGGTCGGGATCGAGCTCGCGGCCGGCGGCCAGCAGGGCGAGTGCGGTTCGCTCCGGGTCGATGGACGTCCTCGCCACGACCGTCAGCGACGACGTGAACCGCTGCGAGTAGGGGAGATAGATCATGTTGCGGGGCGACTCGCCGAGCGTTCGCACCTTCGCGTCGCTCGCGACACCCACGACGAGCCAGGGGGGAGCGTCGCCGCGCCGCCGGACGAGCCGGCCGACGGCGTCGCCGTCCGCCCAGAAGCGACGGGCCATCGCCTCGCTGACGATGACCACGGGCCGGGTGTCCGGCCGGTCGGCGTCGTCGAAGTTGCGCCCGCGGACGATCTCGATACCTGCGGCGTCGAAGAACCCCGGCTCGACCTCGGCCCGGTCGGCTGTGAACGCGCCGTGGTCCGCCGGCGGCTCGAACCCGTCGACGTTGAAGTCGCTCGAGCTCGTGCTGAGCGGGTTCAGGTGCAGGTTGCCGATGGCGCCGACCGCCTCGACGCCGGGGAGCGCCCGGAAGCGATCCAGGAGGCGCCGCGTGTAGACGCGCGCCTCGTCGGGCGTGAACCGGGTCGCCGGCGTCAGGAAGGTCATCAGGGCGGTCGGCTCCCGGCCGAAGCCCGGGTCGACCGACTGCACCCGCTGAAAGCTGCGGAGGAACAACCCGGCGCCGACCAGCAGCACCAGCGAGATCGTAAGCTGCGTGACGACCAGCGCGTTGCGCCACCGGAGCCGGCCGGGCTGGCCGCCCCCGGCGCTCTCGCTCCGAAGGGCGCCGGCGACGTCCGGCCGGGTGCTCTGCAGCGCCGGCACCAGACCGAGCAGGGCGCCGGCCGCGACCGAGACGCCGAACGTGAACCCGAGGACGTTCCGGTCGAGACGCAGGTCGAACGTGAGCGGCGTCGGCAGCGGCAGGTCCGCGGTCAACAGCAGGTCGAGCAGCCAGAACGCCAGCCCGACGCCGGCGCCCCCGGCCACCAGGCTCAACAGCGTCGTCTCGGTCAGGAGCCGCCGCACCAACGACCCGCGCGACGCGCCCAGCGCCAGGCACACCGCGACCTCCTTGCGCCGGTCGAGGGCGCGCGCGAGCAGGAAGCCGGCCAGGTTGGTGCACGCCAGCAACAGCACCAGCCCGACGACCACCATCAACAGCCACGCCGCCGCCCGGATGAAGACGTCCATCGGCGGGAAGAGCAGCACGTCGGTGAGCCGCACGAGCACGAACTGCCCGGCCGGATCCCAGTTCTCGATGCGGTCCCGGGTGAGCTGCGCGGCTACCGTCCCGACGGCCGCCTCGGCCTGCGGCACGGTGACGCCCGGCCGCAGACGCGCCCTGGCGAAGAGCGCGTGGTGGCCCCGATCGTCGAACACGGGAGATCCGTTCAGCTCCTCGGCCATCATGTACGGGACGTAGAACGTCGGCGTGAGGCCGCGGACGGTGCCCGCGAACTTCGGCGGCCCTACCCCGATCACCGTGTACGCGCGGCCGCCGACGCGCATCTCGCGGCCGACGACGTCCGGGTCCCCGGCGAAGGCGCTCCGCCAGTATCGATAGTCGAGCATCACGACCGGATGCCCGCCGCGCGAGACGTCGTCGTCCGGCAGCAGGGTGCGTCCGACCGCCGCCTCGATGCCCAGCATCCGGAAGTAGCTGCCGGTGACCGCCTCCGCGGGCGCCATGCCGACGCCTCCACCCTCCCCGCGGTCTATCGTCACCGGCACGAACTGGGAGGCCGCGATATCACTGAAGACCTCGGCGGTGCCGTCGCGGACGTCCTCGAAATCGGGATAGGACAACGTGCTGAACGCGAACGATGCCTGGTGCAGATAGAGGTTGACGACCTCCTCCGGCCGCTCGACCGGAGAATCGCGGAGGATCACCGCGTTGACGAGGCTGAACATGGCCGTGTTGGCCCCGATGCCGAGCGCGAGCGAGAAGATGGCAACCGCCGTGAACGCCGGGCGCCTGGCCAGGGACCGAAGCCCGTCGCGGATGTCGCGACCGACCCCGAGCTGGAGTCCCGACAGCCGGGCCCAGCCGCCGCGGCCGTCACGCACCGCGTCCTTGTGCGCTTCGACGCCGCCGAACGCCGCGCGCGCCCGTCGACGCGCCTCCCGCGGGTCGACTCCCGCCTCGCGCACCAATCGCGCCGTTTCCATGTCGAGGTGAAAGCGGAACTCCTCTTCCATCCGTTGCTCGACCTCTTCACCCAACAGCAAGAGGCGGAGTCGGGCGCGGGCAGCTCCCATCCACCGCATCACCAGCCACCGCATCACGTGCTCCGCAACACCGCGCCGAGGCCCTCGGCGAAGCGCTGCCAGTTGTCGATCTCCTCGCCGAGCGCCCGCCGGCCCGACGGCGTCAGCCGGTAGTAGCGCGCCCGCCGGTTGTTGTCGGTCGTTCCCCAGTCGCTACGGATCAGCCCCTGCTTCTCGAGGCGCTGGAGGGCCGGGTACAGCGAGCCCTGGTTGACGTCCAGCACCCCCGAGGACATCTGCCGGATTCGCTGGCCGATGCCCCAACCGTGCATCGGGCCCAGCGAGAGCGCCTTGAAGACCACCAGGTCGAGCGAGCCGCGAAGGTCGTCCGGTCTTCTAGCCATCTAGAGGAAGGATGCACCATCGCTCCTCTAGATGTCAAGAGGTCCGGCGCCGGCGTGGTGACCGGCTCGGGGATTCGTCGGCCAAGCCGCAGTGTCGGCTCCGCGTCGCCCGATTCCCGGGGCTCGACGGCCTGGAGTTCCTCGACAACCGGCAGGTTCTGCGGCAACGCCTTCGCGCTGCTCGTCGCGGCCGAGCGTTTCCTGCCCGAGACTCGCCGGGCGGTATACGCTTGTCTCGCAGGCCCGTTCCGGGACGTGCCATTCCGCCCAGGGGTGGAGGAAGACGATGTGGATTCGGCTGAGCGCGCTCCCGAGGCGAACGGAGAAACGACAGATCCGGACCCGAACGCCGGACGGGACTCGAAGGATGGGAGGATGAGTCATGCGCCCGATTGCAATCGCCTCGGCGGCCGTCGTCGTCCTGTTGGCATCCGGGCCTTCCTTCGCCCAGGAATGGAGCGAGTACATCGATCGGACCGATCTCTTCACCGTCAATTTCCCGACGGAACCCGACGTGCGGGACATCACCTGGCCGACGGAGTACGGCGTCACGTTGCCGGGGCGCGTCCACAGTGTCGAAGATGGTCCGTATCGCTACTCCGTCACCGTGGTGCAATACGCGAACATCCAGGCGATACACGCGGAGCGACTCCGGGGATGCACGGCCTATCCGAATCTGTGCAACAACCCCTGGATCGGTGAGCTGCGAGGCGCGCTCGACTATGCGGCGTGGGGTATCCTTCAACGGGACGCCAGGGTGACGCACTACGCGTACTACTACAACGACCGAGTCGAGGGACGTCGGATTCAACTCACCAACGCCGATCGATCCCGCACCTTTGCTGCGATTCACATGCACCAGGATCGCCTCTACGTGCTGGAGGAGACCGCACCACCCGGTGGACCGCCGCCCGGGCTGTTCCAGCAATCGCTCGGGTTCGTAGACGAGGAGGGGATCAGGGTTCGCTACGAGGCCATCTACTCGAACGCGTACCCGCCCCCACCGCGCCTGCAATACGGCCAGCAGGGTGGCTCACCCGACAGATGATCCGGTCATCCGACGGGGTTCGTATCCTGTTCAGCAGCTCGCGTCGGATTCAAGGACGAAGCGCCACTTCCGGATATCCCGAACCCTGCGGTGAGCCTTTCGTCATGAAGACCGGTGGCTCGGTGCAGCGGGCGCGGACGGACAACCAGTGGGAGGAGGGCACACCGGCGTGGTTACCCGCGCCGTCGAGGTGTCGACTCACAAAGGGGGGGCAATGCGAGCTACTCTTCCGATTCTTCTCGGTTGCGGAATCAGCCTTCTTCCCGTGGTGACACCGGGGAGCAGCGGCCGGCTCGTCACCGGTACGGGTTCCGCACAGACGACGCCGGGCGCAGGTGACCCAGCCGGCGAGGTCGGCATCGTCACGACGGGTCTGGCATCGGACCTCAGGCCCGGCGCTCCGCTGACCGAGTGCACGTCCGGACTGGTCAATGAAGCGCAGGGTGGCAACAACTTCAACGCCGCACTCGTCGGCTTCGTGACGTCGGCCGACGGCCAGCGGTTTGCAGTGCCCGCGCCGGTTCACGACGGTCCCGCCGCGGTGGACGTGTTCAACAACTGCTCCGGACAGGGCGACAACCGCGATTACCTCTCACAGCTCGAGACCGTCATCATCGACCCGGACGGAGTGGAAATCACCGGGTTCATTTTCGGAGACAACTACTTCGAGCTCTACGTGAACGGCCAGTTCGTCGGGCGCGATCCCGTCGGGATGACGCCATTCAATTCCAACGTGGTCCGGTTCCGGGCCAGATACCCCATGACGTATGCCGTGATGGGTGTCGACTGGGAAACACACAACGGCGTCGGAATGGAATACGACAGTTTCAACCTGGGCGACGGGGGGCTCATCGCGTACTTCAGCGACGGCCATGGCACCGGCGGCGACTGGCGTGCCGAGACCTTCTACATCGCGCCGCTCGACGATCCCGGTTGCGTGCGAACCGCGGGCGGCCGCGATTCGACGTTCTGCTCGCAGGCCGTGCGCCCCGCATGCGCCGAGAACGACCCCAACACCTGTCAGGCCCTTCACTTCCCGGTGCCCTCCAACTGGACGGCGCCAGCGTTCGACGATGCGCACTGGCCACGTGCGATCGTGTGGCCGCCCGAGAGGGTGACGGGGCAGCGCGCGTATACCGGCTACACCCAGTTGTTCGGCGACGCCGAGTTCATCTGGACCCGGAACATCAGGCTCGACAACCTTGTCCTGGCCCGCTACACGGCGACCGGCCCACGACGGTGAAGGGCCCGGTCACCGACTCGCCGCGGCGCGTTCCCGTACCGGACGGGTTGCGGCCCCGTGCCGTCGGCACGGCCATGTCCGGCGCTCCGCGGACGGCGGATCGCCGAGTACGACGTCGCTTGACCTCGTGATGGATGCGCGTGTGTCCGGACCAGGCGGCCCACGAGTCGTGCAGGCGTTCGCCTGCCTTGACGCTGTTGGCGGCGATGCGCGAGATCGCCCGCAGCGACGGACGTCACTTCCAGTCCGTGCTGGAAGACGCCATGACCGGCTGCGTCGAGGCCAGGGCTCGCCAGACGGTGCGTCCCGAGGTGATGGCGCACTATCGGGCGAGCGTCGAGCGCAACCGGCTCCTGGCCGAGCTGCTGGCGAAATGAGCCGCAGCTTCCCGACCATAGAAGAGATCCTCGCCATGCACGCCGATCTCATCGCGCAGTTTCGGCGGATCGCCGGGGCTGCGCGACATGGGAGCGCTGGAGTCCGCGGCCACGCGCCCGCAGATGGCTACTACGACAGCCTGTTCCAAGAGGTAGCCGCGCTGATGGAGAGCCTCGCCATGAATCACCCGTTCGTGGACGGCAACAAGCGGGTGGCTTGATCGCGTTCGGCTCGCGTCGGCTTGAGTCGCGGCCGGAATCGGCGTAGATTGAGCACCCGTTCGAGTCTGGACCCCTCGCCGCGGCACGGGCCGGCGAGGCCGCGCTCGCAGGAGGCATTCGACCCATGGTTACGAGCTTGCTGACGTCAGTTCATAGAGCGGCCCGGCGTTCCCCGCGGTTGCCGATCGTGATCCCCGCGCTGCTGGCCGCGACCCTCGCCGTGCAGCCGCTGCACGCGCAGGACGACTGGCGGCACTGGGGGCGCGACGCCGGCAACCAGCGCCACTCGCCGCTGACGCAGATCGACGTCGACAACGTCTCGACCCTGGTGCCGGCCTGGCGCTACGAGATGACGAAGGTGGGCGTGCCGTCACGCCCGAGCCAGTCGACCCCGCTCCTGGTCGACGGCGTGCTGTACCTGTCGTTCCCCTACTACCGCGTGGTGGCGCTGGAGCCGGAGACCGGCGACGAGATCTGGGAGTACACGGCGCCCGGCGACTGGAACTCGCCCGAGCACCAGTTGCACTGGACGGGCGGCTCGATGCGGGGGCTGGCGTACTGGGAGGGCGACGACCGGACGCCCCCGCAGATCGTGTTCGGCACCGAGGAGGGCGAGCTGATCTCGCTGAACGCGGCCACCGGCATCCCCAACCCGCGGTTCGGCAGCGACGGCTTCGTCGACCTGAAGACCGAGGACGTGATGAACGGCTTCCCGAACATGCATTACGGGATCTCGTCCGGCGTGGCCATCTGGAAGCACCTCGTGTTCACCGGGGTCCACAACGCCGACGAGACCGGGTCGAAGGGGCCGGCGGGCGACACCCGCGCGTGGGATCTGCGGACGGGCGAGCTCGTCTGGACGTTCCACACCGTGCCCCGGCCCGGCGAGTTCGGCAACGAAACCTGGCTCGACGACTCGTGGCGCAACGTCAGCGGCGCCAACACCTGGTCGTTCTTCACAATCGACGAGGAGCGCGGCATTCTGTACATGCCGCTGGGGTCCGCCCACAACGATTTCTACGGCATGGACCGGCCCGGGGACAATCTCTTTTCGGACTCCATCGTGGCCGTCGACGCCCTGACGGGAGAGCGGCTGTGGCACTTCCAGGCCGTCCATCACGACCTGTGGGACCTGGACATGCCGGCGCCGCCCATCCTGTTCGACGTCGAGCGGGACGGCGAGACGATTCCGGCCGTCGGCGTCGTGACGAAGTACCCGGTGCTGTTCATCTTCAACCGGGTCACCGGCGAGCCGATCTACGAGATCGAGGAACGACCCGTCCCGCGGGGGAACATGCCCGGTGAGTACTACTCGCCGACGCAGCCGTTCCCGGTGAAGCCGCCGCCCTTCGGACGCATCGATTTCACGATGGACGACATCGCGACGGTGACGCCCGAGCACACGGCCGCCTGCCGCGAGCTGCTGATGCAGTACGACGGCGGCCGGAACCGCGGCCCCTACACGCCGCCGTCCGCGGAGGGCGCGCTCGTGTTCCCGTCGACCGGCGGCGGGACGGAGTTCACCGGCGGGACCTTCGATCCGAGCCTCGGGTACTACATCATCAACTACGCGGACACCGGCCACATCAGCCAGCTCGTGAAGGTGGAGGACGATCCCGATCGCCGCGGCTACGTGGGTCCTCCCGAGTCGCGCCGGATCTACTGGCACGTCGTCACCCGGCCGTCCGTCAACGGCTGGCCCTGCTGGCAGCCGCCCTGGTCGAGGCTGGTCGCCGTGGACGTCAACCGCGGCGAGATCGCCTGGATGATCCCGTTCGGCACGGTCGAGGGCGCGCCCCCCGGCCTGCTGACCGGTGCTCCCAACTCGCAGAAGGGCGGCCCGACCTCCACCGCGGGGGGCGTGCTCTTCATCGGCGGGGCCAGCGACCGGCGGTTCCGCGCCTACGAGACGAAGACCGGGCGCGAGCTGTGGAGCGTCGAGACCGAGCAGATGATCAGCGGCGCCAACCCCATTACCTACATGGGCAAGGACGGCAAGCAGTACGTCGCCGTGGCGGCGGGCACGACGCTGCTGACCTGGACGCTGCCGTGAGGGCGAACTTCGCGCGTCCGGTGAGGGCGGTCGCGGGTTTCTCCCCGGCTGTTGACGGTGAAATACAATTCAGAACGATGGCTCTGGTGAGCAGTCGGGGAGGGGCGGGGACAGTGAATCTTGTCCATGCACAGGATCAACGAACGGCGCCGGCGATTTCGCTGCACGGGCTCCGGCGGCCACTCCGGGCCCCGAGCAGTGCCAGTTTCGCGGGGCTGGCGAAAACCAAGAGCTGGTGGACGCGCTTGGTCGTCTGCTCGAACAGCCTGAGCCTCCCCGGACGTGTCTCGATGTCGCCGATCGCGACGCGTAGCTGGTCGGCAGCATGGCAGACCATCTGCGTGACCGGCATCGTCCCCCACTGTCCGACGTTCTCCGGCGAGAGCTGTCAATCCTCGTGTGGATGGCCGCCCGTACGGAGCGTCTGAGGAGTGTGGGGGGCATGGGGCTCAGATGGCCCTCGTCGACTGAGTCGAGTTGAGCTGGCAGCATGTGACTGTCTCAGAGGTTCCTCTGGACGTCATCGGCCCTGCCTGTGGTCTCGCCTGAGACATCGATCGGCGTCAACCGATACACCCGCTCCGCGAGCCTGGATGCGCGCTCCACGTCGCCTCCACGTAGCGCATCCCGAACGTCATCGAGCTTGTACGCGTCGTCCAGAGACAAATACGGCGCCCAACCTCCCTCGCCTTCGAAGATCTCGACGTTGACCTCGGCCGCGAACGCGCCGCCGCGGACGAATTTCGTGATCGGTCTGACATTCATTTCCGCCTCCTCAGCCACATCTGATCCCACCGCGCGGGATCGGGTCTGTATGCGGTGACGACGACGGCAGGCGACTCCCGTCCAGAGGGAATGCCCCAGACTACATGAACCGGGCGATCCGCCGCATCCCGCTGCAGCACCGGGCAGCAGCGACCCTTCGGATAGTCCGGATAGTCCTCGACCATGACGGCCCTCGCAACTCCGGCGATGACGTCGCGAACCTGTACATGGTCCGCCGCCAGTTCCTCAGTTCCGTGGAGCGACACCCGCACTTCGTTGCGTGCCACCAGCGTCTGAATGCGCTCAAGGGTCGTGCTCATGCTCGTGCGAAGATCCCATCCTCGCGCACGATGGCGTACAGCAACTGGTCCTGTACGACCCCGTCCTTGACGGCGCTCCGGCGCATGCGGCCCTCCAGCCGGTAGCCGGCCTTCTCCAGCACGCGGCAGGACGCGGTGTTCCCGGCGAGGGGCACGGCAAACAGCCGTTCCACCTCGTAGGTGGCGAAGGCATACTCGGTGAAGCTCACCAGTGCACGTGTCGCAATGCCCCGACCCCAGTACGACTCGCCGAGCCAGTAGCCCACCTCCGCCGAGCAGCGCTCCACATCCTCGCCGAGCACGGCACCGATGGAGCCGACGGGCTGGTCGTCAACCGTCACGGCGAACGCCGTCTCCGGATTTGCGCCGCCCGCGAACGCGATGAACCCGCGCGCATCGTCGATTGTGTAGGGATGGGGAAACCGATCCCGCAACTGCAACCACACCTTGTGGTTGTTGGCGTGCCGGGCCAGCTCGGCGGCGTCCGACTCGCGGAACGACCGCACGCCGCATGACTCCAGATCGAGTTGCATCGGCTGTTCCGGCCGGCCCGGTTCACGCTACGGCGTGATCGCCAATGGATGTCCAACGAGGCGACGATCCACGGTAAGCAGCCGCAAGCCTTCCTCCTGGGCCTGCGCGAGCAGCAACTCGTCGAACGGGTCGCGGTGCGGAACGGCGACCTCCAGGCTCCTGCACGCGTGCACCATCGTCATCGGCAGAAACGTAACGTCCTGCTGTTCGAGCGCGGCGACCACATCCTCCGGATCGAAGCGACTCTTGCGGACTCCGGACCCGTGCCGCGCCTGGAACTTCAGGCGCATCTCCCGGATCGACACGGCGCTCACGTAGATGCGCGCCGCGTGGTCATCGAGGAACCCGCGCTCCGCGTCCGTGAACAGACCGAGCGATTCCATCAGGTCGTAGAGGTAGGACGTGTCGAGCAGAACACGCACGAGCGCTCATCCGTCCTCCGGTTCGAGACCGAGCACACGCCGGCTGAATGCCGGATCGTTGAACTCGTCCGGCCACCGCTCACCATCTCCTTCGATGCCGAGCCGCCGGCGCGCCTCCTCCAGCTTGTCGAAGTCGATGCCGCCTCGGCGGCGACAGCGGACCAGCTCCACGGCCGGGACGCCGTGCCTGGTGATTACCACGCGCTCGCCCTTCTCGGCGGCCGCGATGAGCTCCGACAATCGAGCCTTGGCTTCACGCACCGCGAGTTCCATGAACCGCCTCCTCAACCACCCGCCCGTCGATTCACCATACGGCAGGTTCGACCACAGACAAGACTACACCGTGACTACACCTTGCGTCGCCGTCTACAGGCGGCTGCCGCCCTGGTGAGCGCTGTCCTGCAGAGAGAGCCGGCGCGGGTACGGCCAGGACCTCGATAGCCGGGCTCCGCGTGCCGTAGCAGCTACCCACCCCAACCGTAGTTGAGCCGCGCGTAGTAGTACCCGCCGCTCAGGCCCCACGGCGTGAACTGGCTGTAGGGCAGGCCGAACCGCGCGGCGAACAGGTCCATCCGGTCCGAGAAGGTGTCGAAGACGTTCTGGCCGCCGACCGCCAGCGTGACGTCCGGAGCAAGGGCGACGCTGGCCTCCAGGTCGAGGATGAAGCGGCCGCCGAGCACCTGCGCGTCGGCGCCCCGCGCGGAGCGCGCGTCGAGGTGGTCGACCCACGACCCGAAGTAGTGCAGGCGGCCGAGCAGGCCGACCCGCCCGGCGCGCTGGTTGACGGCGACGTTCCAGCGCGTCTCCGGCACCCCCCGTTCCAGGGCGAGCACGTCGCCGGGGCTGAGCAGCTCCGACTCTTTCGTCACCTCCGTGTCGGTGTGGTTCAGGGCCAGGCTGAAGACCGTGTCGCCTCCCAATCCGGGGGGCGCCCAGGTCGAAACGACGTCGATCCCCCGCGTCCGGGTCGAGAAGTCGTTGATGAAGAACCGGAAGAAGGCCAGGGTGCGCGCCGACGTGATGCCTTCCGACAGGAGCAACGCGCGCTCGTCGGCTCCCAGCGTGAAGTTCTGCGACAGGGCGAGGCGGTTCACGACGTCGACGTGGAAATAGTCGGCGGTGAGCGTGAACCCGCCGGTGTCGACCACCAGCCCGGCCGTCGCGTTGGTCGACGTCTCGGGATCGAGCGGCCGGCCGCCCCGGAGCTGCGCCGCCCGGTAGGTGGACGGCACGGTGGCGCTGTCGACCAGGTCCAGCGTCCTGGGGTTGATGGTCGACTGCACGTTGAACGTGTTCTGCTGGCCCGGCGTGGGGGCGCGGAAACCGGTGCTGACCCCGCCGCGCACCGAGACGGTGTCGCCCAGCCCGTAGCGGGTGGAGAGCTTGCCGTTCGCCGTCGCGCCGAACACGTCGAAGCGTTCGACCCGCAACGCCCCGCCGACGGTCCAGCGGTCGTCGGGACTGCCCAGCTCCACGTCGCCGTAGAGGGCGACGTTGGCGCGGGTCCAGGTGCCGGCGGTGTAGTCGGGAAAGCCCGCGAAGCCGTTCGAGCCCGAGACGAAGCCCTGCGCCGCGAACGGACCGACCTCCCAAGACGGCCGCTCCCCGGCGCGGATGGTGAAGCGCTCGTCCCGCCACTCGGCGCCGCCCGCCAGATGGACCAGGTCCGTGGCGGCGTAGGAGACGTCGAAGTTGAGGTTGACCTCCGCCTGCCGGTAAAGCCCCGGGTCGAAATTGCGCGGGGTGTCGGGACCGAGCGACGCGTTGACGGTGTTGAACAGGAAGAAGTCCGCCTGGTGGGCGCCGTAGCTCGCGCTGGCGTCCCAGGTCAGGCCGTTGGCGGCGGCGCGGCGCAGGCCGGCGACGGCCGACAGGTCCGTGATCACGCCGCTGTAGGACGGGGTGAACCCGCCCGGGGCGATCTCCTGAAACGAGAAGCAGTTCGGGTCGGCGAACACCCGCGCCAGGGCCGCCTGGTCCGGCCTGTGGTCGATGATACTCACCGTGGGACAGTTGGCCGAGCCGTCCCGGATGCCGTCGCGCGCGTCGATCACGTCCCCGACGAGCAGCGTCCGGCCGCCGTCGAGACTGAAGATGTTGGCCCGCGTGTTCGGGTTCCGGAAGTAGAACCCCTGCGCCGACGTCTTGTGCGCGTAGTTGGCGTGGCCGTAGAGTTGCATGCCGTTGGCGTGCAGGTGGCCGAAGTTGCCGAACAGCTTCAGATCGTCCTCGCTCGTCGTGTTGCCCCACGGCTGCGCCGGGTCGGCCACCGCGGTGTTGCCGGCCGCGATGAGCGCCGCCGCGTCGGCGCGCTGCACGCTGCGGTCGGTGGGACCGGCGTTGCCGTACTCCAGGCTGAGGTTGGCGAAGCCGTTGTCGCCGAGCGGGAGTCCGACGTTGCCGGCGACGTTGTACGCGCCGCCGTCGCCCGCGCGGTAGGTCCCGGTGTCGAACTCCAGGCTGCCGCCCTCGCGGGCGTCCTTGAGCAGAAAATTCAGCACGCCGGCGATGGCGTCCGAGCCGTACTGCGCCGAGGCGCCGTCGCGCAGCACCTCGACCTGCCGCAGCGCGATCGCCGGAATGGTCGAGATGTCCGGCCCCTGCGTGCCGTCGGTGACGCCGCCGAACCAGACCAGGATCGCCGAGCGGTGGCGGCGCTTGCCGTTCACCAGCACCAGCGTGTGGTCGTGGGCGAGGTTGCGCAGGCTCGCCGGCCGCACCAGCGAGGCCGCGCCGCTGATCGGGTGCGTGGCGACGTTGAACGAGGGCACCAGGTTCCGCAACTGGTAGTCGAGCGTCGTGGCGCCCTGGCTCATCACGTCGCGGAACGGAATGGCGTCGATGGGAACCGGGGATTCGGTCACCGAACGGGGCTGCGCCCGGCTGCCGACGACGACCACCTGCTCTTCGAGCTGCACCGAAAGAACGATGTCCAGGGCGATGGTTGCTCCCGCACCGAGCGCCACGTTGCGCCGCACGTCGGGCTGGAAGCCGGGCAGCGTGGACGTCACGTCGTAGGTGCCCGGCGGGAGTCCACTGAAGGCGAACACGCCAGCGCCGTCGGTGAAGGTGATCTCGGTCGGGCCACCGGGCTGCGTGCCGCGCGCCTCGACGGTCACGCCCGGCAGCACGAGACCCGTGGCGTCGGTGACGGTACCTTCGATGACTGCTTCCTGCGCGTGGACGACCCCCGGCACAACGAGTCCCGCCAGCAGCGCAAGAAGGATCACTCTACGAAGAAACTCGGCTTCCGCTTCTACCCTCAGGATGTCCGCCGCAGACGGGAATGGCCAACTTGACATCTACCAAGACTACGCGAAAGTTCGTGTCATCACGAAACCGACGTCGTGCATCGACGCTCTCGTACGGGGTTCACGGGCCCAACTGCCCGCGTGGGTAGACCACGAATCCCTTTTGCTCTTCTTGGGGGGCGTCGGCAGCACTCAGCGCCGTCGCCGCACGAACGCCAGGCCGGACCAGTCCTCGTCCACGGCGCAGACCTTGAAGTCGACCAGCCCACCGGCGAGTGCGACGCGCCGCACGTCGTCGCCGGTGTGGTCTGCGGCCAGCGGCGAGGTCTTCTTCGGCCAGCAGATCCAGAGCCGTCCGTCACCTGCAGCCTCCGCCATCCGGGTCATGCCGCGTTCGAGCTCCCGCCGGGAGCGCGTGAACCACAGCGTGACGTCGCGAGGGCCGCGGTTCGTCGCGCGGAGCGCCACGTCGGGCGGCAGCGGATCGAGGATTGCCGCGAAACCGTCCGGGGGCTTCACCAACACCACTCGCATCCCCGGCTTGATGCCGAGCTTGCGGGGCAACGGCGTCCCGGAATAGCCGGCAGTGGCCGCGGGCGCGGGCGCGGCGCCGCTCGGCGGCATGGCGAGCGCGCTGGCGACCGCGGTGACGACGTCCTCCGGCGCCGCGTGCATGGTCTCGAGCGGCAGCGCCTTGAGCCGTCCGAAAACGGACCGGTCCGTCGCGACGAAGACAATCGGGATCCGCCGCGTCGCCACCCGCTGGCGCAGGGCCAGGGCGATGTCGCGGCCGCGCGCCGGCGCCCGGTCGAGATCGATCACGACCGCGCGCGGCGGTTGCGTGGCGATACGCTTGAGGTCGTCCGGGCCGGTAACCGGTTTCCGGTCTATCGTGTAGCCCGCGTCCGCCAGGCGTGCGACCCAGGTGGCCGCCGCCGTCGACGCCCCGATGACTCTGACCGATCCGCGCGGCATGCGGTAGTCTAGGAGCTTGCGCCGCAGAACGCAGCGAAGCAAAGGTTCTGTGGCGCAAGGTCATGGAGCGGGGGGATGGGCCGAAACGCCGAGCCAGCGAGGCGTTTCGGGGCGCTACGAGGGAGGAGGCCATGCATGGCGCTGGTCAAGAAGAGCATCACCATAACGGACCGTCAGGAGCAGTGGATCAGGGCGCAGGTCGCAAGCGGCGATTACGGCAGCGACAGCGAGTACTTCCGCACGCTGATCCGCCAGGACCAGGAACGAAACGCCACCTACCGGGCCTTGAAGAAGGCCATTCAGGAAGGTGTGGACAGCGGTGTCAGCGACAGGACGGTGAAGGAGATCTGGGCGGAGGCGGAGCGGCGCTACGAAGCCAGGCATGGCTGACTTCCGCCTGTCGACTCGCGCCGCGTCCGACCTTGGCGGCATCGCCCGTTACACCATCGAGACCTTCGGCATCGAGCAGGCGCGCCGGTACCGTGACGATCTGGAGGCCTGCTTCCGGACTCTGGCGGAAACGCCACGGCTGGGCAGGAGTGCGGAACGGCTTCGCCCCGGCCTGCGACGCTTCGAGCATCGCTCGCACACCGTGTTCTACACGCAGGATGAAGACGGAATCCTGATCGTCCGTATCCTGCACGTCAGGATGGATGCCACGCGCCGCGTTGGCCCGTGACGCGCATGGAACCGACTACCACGAGGCCGCCGACCGAATCCCTGGACGCCTTGCTGCGCCCGGCGTCGGTAGCCATCATCGGCGCCTCGAACGACCCGACGCGCATCGGCGGGCGTCCGCTTCGATACCTGCGGGAAGCCGGCTTCCCGGGACAGGTCTATCCCGTCAATCCGAAGCACCGGGAGGTGCAGGGACTCCCGGCGTTTCCGCACATATCCGGCGTGCCGGAAGCGGTCGATCTGGCGATCGTCGCGGTGCCTGCCCCGAGCGTCGTCGACACCGTCGAGGCGTGCGCGACCCGCGGCGTGCGGGTGGCGGTCATCTACAGCGCCGGCTTCGCGGAGATGAGCGCCGAGGGTCGCCGGCTGCAGCGGCGGCTGAGTGACATCGCGGCGGAGACCGGCCTCCGCATCGTCGGGCCCAACTGCCTCGGCGTCTACAACTCGGAGCTCGGCTTCTTCGCCACGTTCAGCACGACGCTGGAGGACGGCTTCCCCGCGCCGGGCGGCGTCGCGCTGGTCAGCCAGAGCGGCGCCTACGGCAGCCACCTGTCGCTGCTGGCCCGCAAGCGGAACATCGACGTCCGCTACTGGGTGACGACCGGCAACGAGGCGGACGTCTCGGTGCCGGAGGTGCTCGGGTGGCTGGCGGAGCAGGACGACGTGTCCGTGATCATGGCTCACGCCGAGGGCATCACGGACCGGGACGCGCTCGTGCGCGCCCTGGGCACGGCGCGCGCCCGCCGCAAGCCGGTCGTGTTCCAGAAAGTGGGAACCACCGAGGTGGGCGCGCAGGCGGCTCGCTCGCACACCGCCTCGCTCGCCGGCGCCGACCCCGTCTACGAGGCGGCGTTCCGGCAGTTCGGCGCCTACCGCGCACGCGATACGGACGAGATGCTGGACGTCGCCTACGCGGCCGGCTTCGGCGTCTTTCCGGAGAGCCCGCGCGTCGCGCTCGTTTCCATCTCGGGCGGCGTCGGCGTGCAGATGGCGGACGCGGCGGTCGGCTTCGGCCTCGACGTGGCGCCGCTGAGCGAGTCGGCGCAGAACCGGCTGAAGGCCGCCCTACCCTACGCCTCGCCCCGCAACCCGGTCGACATCACCGCGCAGGCGTTCAACCGGATCGACCTGATCGCCGACAACCTGGGGATCGTCTTCGAGGAGGAGCGACACGACGCGGTGGTCGCCTTCTTCACCTACGTGGCGGCCGCCGAAGGCATGGTCGAGCCCATCCGCCAGGCGATCCACGCCGCCCGCGAGCGGCGGCCCGGCTGCGCGCTGGTGCTGTCCATCGTCGCTCCGCCGGACGTCGTGCGTCAGTACGAGGCGGTCGGCTGCCCCGTGTTCGAGGATCCGACCCGCGCCGTGCGGTCCGTCGCGGCGCTGCACCGGTTCAGCCGGATCTTCGCAGAGAGTGGGGACGAAGTCCTATCGGAAGGCGTCGGCGGAACGGTGGGCGTTCTCGCCGCGGACGTTCCCACCGCGGATGCCTCCACCGTCGAGCCGCGCACCGGCAGAACGGCGACTCCCCCGATCATCGCACCGCGCAGGAGGAACCTCCCCGACGGTCCCCTCTCGGAGCGGCAGGCGAAGCGCCTCCTCTCGGAAGCGGGCGTGCCGGTGGTCCGGGAGGAGCTCGCACGGACCGCCGACGAGACCGCGCGCATCAGCGCCGCTTTCGATGCGCCGGTGGCGGTCAAGCTGTGCGCGCCGGGAATCCTGCACAAGACCGAAATCGGCGGTGTCGTGCTCGACGTGTCGAACGATGCGGAGGCCCGCAGCGCCTATGAGGCGATCACTTCCCGCGCCCGCGCGGCGGACCCGTCAGTTCGCATCGAGGGCGTGCTGGTGGCGCCGATGGTCACCGGCGGCGTCGAAACGATCCTCGGCGTCCGCTGCGACCCGACGTTCGGACCCGTCGTCATGTTCGGTCTCGGCGGGACCCTCGTGGAGGTGATCGAGGACGTGAGCTTCCGCGTGGCGCCGTTCGGCGAAGCCGAGGCCCGGCGGATGATTGCAGAGACGCGCGCCGGCAAGATACTCCGCGGAACGCGCGGCAAGGGTCCGTACGACCTCTCCGCCTTGGCAACGACCCTGTCACGCCTGTCGGTCTTCGCGGCGGAGCACGGCGACACCATCGAGAGTGCGGAGATCAACCCGTTCGTCGTGCTCCCGGAAGGTCGCGGCGCCGTCGCGCTCGACGCCGTGATCGTGACCCGCGCCCCGGAGATGCCGGCCTGAAGCTGGTACCATGCGTTCGGTTCCAGGACGGGCCTGCAAGTGAGTGGTACGTCGAGTTCGCCATATACGCCGCCTGACGATCTCTGGGAGGTCAACCGCTCGTTGCAGATCGATGAGCCTCTCGACGGATCGAACGATCCCCGCTGGGTCGACACGGGAGAGGCGCGAGGCGAGTACAGCCTTCGCTCCCTCTATCGAGCGCTCGGCGTGGAGGACGCGGAGAGCCCTTCCACGCGGCGGCTCAGGACGCCGCCTGACCGCGGCTACTACCTGTTCTGCGGGCACCGCGGCTGCGGCAAGAGCACCGAGCTGCGACGTATCCGGAACGACCTGCACGCGCCGGACGTCTACTACGTCGCCTTTGCGGATGCAGCCCGCGACCTCGACCCCAACAACCTGCGCTACCAGGACGTCCTGCTGCACCTGGCCGCAACGCTGACCAGGCGGCTCGAAGACGACGGGGTCGCCATCGACGACGTGCACCTCGAGCGGCTCCGAAGCTGGTTCGATCAGCGGGTGGAGGAGCAGGCGGACATCGAGGAATTGACACGGCAGGTCAAGGCCGGCGCGCAGGTTGCCGCAGGGCTCCCCTATCTCGGGAAACTCCTGGCCGCGATCAGCACCGCCTTCAAGACGAACGCCACCCACAAGGAAGTGCTGCGGCGCACGTTGAAGAACTACTTCAGTGACTTCGCGGAAGCGTTCAATCATCTCATCGCGGCGGCCGAGGACGCCCTGCGCGAGGCGGACAGGGGCAGTCGGATCCTCTTCATGATCGACGGCACGGATCAGCTCAGCGAAGAGGATGCACATGCGTTCTTCATCACCGACGTTCATCAGCTTCAACAGGTGCGAGCACTGTTCCTCTACTGCGCGCCCATCCACCTGATCTACGAAGCCGCGGCCATTCAGCAGAACTTCGGCGTGTTCCGACTGCCCATGCTCAAGACCCAGAACGAAAGCGATGCCGCCAACGAGGCCGGGCGCCGCGCGATGCAGGATCTGCTCTACCGGCGCGCCGCACCCGAACTATTCGACGACGGCGTAGCCGACTATCTGATCGACCACAGCGGAGGACACCCGCGCGACCTGCTGCGGTTGTTGCAGCAGGCGTTCCAGTACGCCGAGCACGATCGGTTCGACGATGCCGCCGCGCAACGCGCCGTACGCGAAACGGCCTCCATGTTCCGACGTATCCTGGAGCCCGAGGACTACCGGCTTCTGGCCGAGATCGACTCGAGCGCGGAGCAACCTCCCAGCACCGAGCGCACCCGCCACCTGCTCTACAACCTCGCGCTGCTGGAGTACAACGACTACTTCTGGCGCAGTCATCCCGCTATCAGGACGACGGATGCCTACCGCAACGCAAGGCGCCGGATCGATGGGACCGGCAACGGATAGCCCGCTCCCGCCCTGGACCCTGCGCTCGGAGCACTCCGGGACCTTCCTGCGCCTTCAGCGCCTGCTGAACGGTCGAGCATCGTTCACGCTGTGCTTCCTGACCTTTTCGGACAGCGTGTATCGCGACGAAGTGGCCGACTTTCTGGGAGGACGGCTGAAGGCGCTCGTCCGCGTGGCGATCGAGCCGGAGGAGCGAATCGGTACGGAGGTTCTGTTCGACCGGCTGAGTGCGGATGCAGACAGCGGGCCTGCCCAGGTCATGGACCTGGAGTCCTGGCCAGACGGATTCGACAACCTGTTGGGTCGCCTCAACCAGCGCCGAGAGGCGCTCGCCGAGCGTTGCCCGCGCCCACTGCTGGTCTGGGTGCTGTCCAGCAACCTGAAGAAGGTCGCAACGCGCGCCGCGGACCTTTGGGCCTGGCGTTCCGGGGTGTTCGATTTCACCCTGCCGCTCACGGGCGTCCGGACCGACCGGCATCAAACTCACCTCGGCGGTCCGGCAATGTTCACACCCGATCGCCAGGGGCGTGTCGACAGATTGCAGAAGTACCTGGCGAAACACTCTCCTTCAAGCCCGGCCGACGTCGACCTGCTGCTCGATCTCGGGGATCTGCAGAGGTCGCTCGGAAACGTGGCGGAAGCAGAATCCGCTTATTCGCGCGCGTTGAAAACGGTCGCAAGGCTGGACGATCCGAGACGACGCGCCATCACGTACGGCAGAATCGCCGACATCCGGCAGGAGCGCGGGCAACTCGACGAAGCCCTGCGTATACTGACCGAAGAACAACTGCCCGTCTTCGAGAAACTCGGCGACGCTCGTCAGCAGGCCATCACGCAGGCCAGAATCGCCGATGTTCTGCAGGTCCGCGGCCAACTCGACGAAGCCCTGCGCATCCGAACCGAAGAACAACTGCCCGTCTTCGAGAGACTCGGCGACATCCGCTCCCGCGCCATCACCCAGAGCAGAATCGCCGACATCCTGCAGGCACGCGGGCAACTCGACGAAGCCCTGCGCATACTGACCGAAGAACAATTACCCGTCTTCGAACAGCTCGGTGACGCCCGCTCGCAAGCCATCACACAAGGGCAAATCGCCGACATCCTGCAGACACGCGGGCAACTCGACGAAGCCCTGCGGCTCCGAACCGAAGAACAACTGCCCGTCTTCGAGAAACTCGGCGACATCCGCTCCCGCGCCATCGCCCAGGGCGAAATCGCCGACATCCTCCGGACACGCGGGCAACTCGACGAAGCCCTGCGCATACTGACCGAAGAGCAACTGCCCGTCTTCGAGAAACTCGGCGACGTCCACGCCCTCGCCATCACGCAGGGCAGAATCGCCGGGATCATGCAAGAGCGCGGGCAACTGGACGATGCCCTCCGAATCTATGAACAGCAGGTGCTGCCCACCTTCGAGGCACTGAATCTCCCCGTGGAGATCGACCGCGTCCGAGCACGTATTGCGGCACTGCGGGCGAGCCTCGGATGACGTTTTCGCCAGCGTATTCGACGCCGGCTCGCGGGCGCAACAGGAAACAGGCAGGCCGCAGGGAAACTCCCCACCACCTGCCTGCCCATCGCGACTCGACGGCGATGAGAGCCGGAATCGATCTCGTCAGCTCACGCCGACCAGGTCGTCCTGCTTCGAGCTCTTGAGCCCCTGGATCTGGACGACGGGCGGCGCCTCCTCCTTCAGCACGTGCTGGCGGTAGAGCGCGGCCATCTGCTGGTCGTAGGCGGCGTCCTTCCCGGACTTGCCGTTGGCCCCCTTCGTGCCGTTACCGTTGGCGCCGTTGCCGTTGGTCGCCTTCGCCGCGGCGCGCGCGGCCAGCTTCTCCTGGCGCGCGTTCTTGGCGATGCCCTGCGCGTCGAGGTCGGTCTGGATGCCGGCGGCGACCGCTTCCGGATCGAGCACCAGGGAGTGCTCCTTCGAGTCGAGGTCGACGTTCTTGCCGCCCGCGAAGATCTCGTGCCGGCCGCGCTCCTCGTACCACTTGGTGAGGGTGGCCGTCATGTGCATCTTCTCGATGATGTTGCGCCAGCCGATCCCGGTGTTGTACGCGCAGAAGGAGATCTCGCCTTCCTGCGTCGCATACGGGATGATGCAGCGCTCGGTGCGGCGGAAGTCGTAGTTGAACAGATCCTGGAACCACATGCCGGCGACGAAGAGGAAGTTCCAGCGGTCCGAACGCCGCTTCGCGATGTCGTCCTGCGTCCGCTCGCCCGACACCTTGCCGTAGTCCTTCCCGGTGGCCCCGAACGTCTTGTCGAACTTCTTCAGCAGGTCGACCAGCTTGAAGTGGGTCGGGGCGTTGAACGGGTCGTAGTTGCGCATCAGCGCCAGCGCCATGCCGACCACCGAGCGGAACCGGCCGCCGGCCGCGTCGTTCACCCTCGCGATGTCCTTCGCGAGCTGCTCGCCGCGGACGAACTTGGTGAACGGCACCGCCTCCTTGGTCTCCTTGTCGATCATCACCGCCATGCCGACGCCGCAGTTCGGGTGGCAGCCGCAGTTGAGCTGGCCCCAGCTCTCCTCCGGCCCGTGCACCAGGTCGGCCCAGTCGGTGAAGGTGCCCATGAACGAGATGGGGAACCAGTCGCGGGCCGGCTCGCCGATGCCGGTCTGGTTCTTCACGTCGTGCGCGAGGTGCGACAGCGTGTAGCGCTGCGCCTTGCGGCGCTCGTCGGTGATCTCCTCGTCGCGGCCGGTGAACGACACCGGCTGGAACGACAGGAAGCTGATGGTCTTCGGGTTGTCGAGCGCGAACTGCACCACCCGGCCCACCTGCTCGTTGTTGATGCCGTTGATGATGGTGATGACCGGCACGATGTCGACGCCCGCCTTGTGCAGGTTCTCGATGGCCCGCAGCTTGACGTCGAACAGGTTGCCCACCATGCGGTGCGAGTTGGCGGCGTTGCCGATGCCGTCGAACTGCAGATAGGCGTAGCGCAGGCCGGCGTCGGCCGCCGCGCGGGCGAAGTCGAAGCTCTTCGCGAACTCGATGCCGTTGGTCGCCGCCTGGACGCTGTTGTAGCCGACCTTGCGGGCGTAGCGCACGGCGTCGAGGAAGTACGGCGACATCGTCGGCTCGCCGCCGGAGAACTGCACCGACATCTGGCGCCGCGGCTTGATGGAAATCGCGTTGTCGAGCAGCGTCTTGATGTCGTCCCACGACAGCTCGTGGACGAAGCCCACCTGGTTGGCGTCCATGAAGCAGGGGTCGCACATCATGTTGCAGCGGTTGGTCAGGTCGATCGTCAGCACCGAGCCGCGGCCGTACTTGATGGTGCTGCTGCCGTGGTTGTGCAGCTTCTCGTCGTTGTGGGCGCGCATGTCGCTGCCCGGGAACGACTCCTCGAGATGCTGGAAGAACTCGGTGTCCATCGCCATCACGTCCTCGAACCGCCCGTGGAGCGGGCACTCCTTGACCATGACGATCTCGCCGTCGCGCTCGATGATCTGCGCCTTGATCTCGCCCACCTTCTCGTTGAGCAGGATCCGGTAGTCCTTCTTGCCGTCGAGAATGTCCTGGCGCGCCTCGCGCACGCACTTCGGGCAGAGCGAGTCGGTCTCGCGCGGCCACCCGAGCGGCGGCTTCACCTTCTGGTGCGACTTGAGCAGCGGCTTGTCCGACCAGGCGGGCGTGAACGACGGGTTCTGCCGGAACCGGTTGTAGCCGTCGTAGAGGAGCCAGGCGCCGTTGGCGGCGATCGACAGTCCCTTTTCGACGTACTTGACTGGCTTGTGCATCTTGGATGTGCCTCTGGGAACGGATTCCTGCATTCACGGTCCGACCGTGGACGGACCGGTTTCTCACCCTCTTGTACTGTTTCCGGAGCATACTCGCGGTTCGGGGTGCCGACTACAAGATTGTAGTGGAGGGGCGGAACCACGGCCTGAGTGGTCGTTACGACGCCTGAACGGACCGCACGTCCGAGGCGAATTCCCCGCTGCCACGGACCGGCGGCGCACCCGGTCCGGCACCGGGAGACGCCGGACCGCGCGTCCGAGGCGAATTCCCCGCTGCCACGGACCGGCGGCACGTCCGGCCCGGCACCGGGAGACGCCGGCCGCGCGTCCGAGGCGAATTCCCCGCCGCCACGGACCGGCAGCACGTCCGGTCCGGCACCGGGGGACGCCGGACCGCACGTCCGAGGCGAATTCCCCGCTGCCACCGGGGACAGCGCCCGGCTCGGCGTGCCGGGACGGAGTCCCCGACGTCCGCGCGGCTACGTGGGACGTGTCCAGGACCTCCTGCGCCCGGATCGGCGTGCCGGAACCGAGTCTCCGACTTGCTCCGGTCGCCTCGCGAGAACGCGAGGCGGGGAGACGGGAAGAGACGGGAAGACGCGCCGAGGAAGGGGTGGGTCAGGACCCACCCGCGGCCAGCGCGTACTGCCGGAACGTCAGGCTGACTCGCCCGCGCAGCCCCAGGACCGGCGGTCCGGACCCGCGCAGGATGCGGGCGATGCCGTGGTAGCGCAACCGGCCGGGCCCGCCCATCACGAACGCGTCCCCCGAGCGCAACTCGATTGCCGTGGTGGGTTCCCGGCGGCGAAGGCCGCCGAGCAGGAACCGGCCGGAATCCCCGAGCGAGAGCGAAACGACCGGCACGCCCGCGTCGAGTGTGGACGCGTCCTCGTCCTTGTCCTGGTGCAGGCCCATCCTGCCGTCGTCGCCGTAGCGGTTGACGAGGCAGATGTCCGGGTCGATAGTGAAGCCGGCCGCGGCGGCCGCGTCCACCGCCAGGCGGGCCAGCGCGAGCGGCAACGGAGGCGCCGGCAGTCCATCGTGGTCCGACCGCTGCCACTCGTACGTGTAGGTTCGCGCGTTCCAGTGGCGGCCGAGGCAGAGCATGTCGCAGTGCATGAAGCCGCCGCCACGGACTCGAGGGCGATAGAAGCCGGCCGCTCCGTCAGCCAGCGCCTGCACGGTCGCAAGGACGCGACGCTGCTCGGGCGGCGACAGGTATCCGGGCAGATGGAACGTGCCCGGCGCAAGCTCGACGGTCTCGGCGGCAGACATGACGATCGGACAATCGGCAGCGTTCGGACCGGCACTCGCACGGGCGCGTCCGTGCTCGACCGGTGCGGTGCCGAAACGGTCCCCCGCAATCGTACCGCTATCAGACGCCCGGCCGGCTCCGGACGGCGGTACCGCGGGAGTGCCGAAACAGTCCCCGGCAATCGTACCGCTATCATCACCGGCATGCCGCGCTCCCCCGATGTCGTGGTGGTCGGCGCCGGTACCTTCGGCGCCTGGACCGCCTGGCACCTGCGCCGGGCCGGGCATGCGGTGAAGCTCGTCGATGCGTTCGGAGCCGGCCATTCGCGGGCGAGCTCGGGGGGCGAGTCGCGCATCATCCGCATGGGCTACGGAGACCGGACGCTCTACTCCCGCTGGGCGCGCGAGTCGCTTCCGCAGTGGAAGCAGTTGCTCGACGAGGCCGGCCGGCCGGACCTGTTCCATGAGACCGGCGTCCTGTGGCTCGGCCGCGATGCCGACCCGCACGTCGGCGCAACCGCCCTGACGCTCGACCGGCTCGGCGTGGTCGCGGAATCGCTCGATCCCGCGGACCTGCGGTCGCGGTTTCCCGCACTGGACTTCACCGGCATCACGCGGGGCGTGTTCGAGCCCGGCAGCGGAGTGCTGCTGGCCCGCCGGGCCGTCAACGCGGTGGTGGATCAGGCGGTGCGCCACGGCGTCGACTACCGTGTGGCGTCCGTCGACCCGTCCGGCCTGTCCGGGGGCGCGGATGCCCTGCGGCTCGGCGGCGGCGCCCGTCTGTCGGCCGGCACGTTCGTCTTCGCCTGCGGCCCCTGGCTGCCGGCGCTCTTCCCCGATCTGCTCGGTCCGCTGCTGCGCACGACCCGCCAGGAGGTGTTCTTTCTCGGTACGCCGGCCGGGGATCGGCGATTCAGGCCGCCGGCGCTGCCGGCCTGGATCGACTTCCACGCGGGAGCCTACGGTCTCCCGGACATCGAGGGCCGCGGCGCCAAGGTGGGCCTCACCGCGCTGGGCCCGGCCTTCGACCCGGACCGCGGCGACCGGGCGCCGTCCGCCGAGGGGCTGGCTGCCGCACGGCGATTCGCCGCCACCCGGCTGCCGGCTCTGCGCGATGCGCCGCTACTGGAAGCGAGGGTCTGCCAGTACACGAACACGCCGAGCGGCGACCTGCTGATCGATCGCCATCCCGACCGCGACAGCGTGTGGCTCGCCGGCGGCGGATCCGGCCACGGATTCAAGCTCGGGCCGGCCGTCGGGGCCTACGTTGCCGCCCGGGTTGCCGGAACCGTCCCCGGCGAAGACCTCGTCGGCCTGCCAGCAAAACGGCACGGGCAGGAGCGCACCGTCCTGTGAAGCCATAGCAGTGATGCACCCGGCCCCGCGCGACCTGTGGCAAGGGCCCCGCTGCATTCGAGCGGCGATGCATCCCGCGTGGACGGCGTTCTCCTCGGTCGAATATGCCCTCTCTGCCCCCTCGTCGCGCCTTGCCACGCGGGCGCCTCGCCGCGCTCGGCGCCACGCGGGTTCACCACGGACTGCCGGGCCGGCCCCGCCGTTCCACCTCCCAAGGGCGGCACTCTCCTTGCAACGGAACTGCCAGGCCGGCCCCGCCGTTTGACCTCCCAACCCAAGGGCGGCACTCTCCTTGCAACGGAATCGGTGGTATGATGCCGGCCCTGCACGAGCAGAGCGCTGATCACCAGCCGCGGCCGGCCGGGAGCGCTGCAATGAACCGGGAATCCGTGGAAGACGTACTCGGAAGTCTCGATCGGCGCATCGGAAGGATCGGCGTTCACCGAGCCGCGGAGCGAGCGGGACCTGCCGCCCCGGCTCGCATCGCGCCGCCCTGCCCGCGGTAGCGGTACGCCACGCGGGCGCCCAGCAGGACGGTGAGAATCGCCGCGTAGATCAGCGGCTCGCCGATGTCGATCTTGACCAGCCAGAGAAAGTGCACCACGCCGGCGACGGCGCTCGCGTAGACCAGGCGGTGCAGCGTCGCCCACCGCTTCCCCAGCCGACGGATCCAGCCCTGCGTCGAGGTCACCGCCAGGGGAATCATCAGTACGAAGCCGACGAATCCGGCCGTCACGTACTTCCGTTCGGCGACGTCGTCGATGATCAGCAGCAGATCGAAGAAGTGATCGAAGACCAGATAGGTCGAGAAATGCAGCACGGCGTAGAAGAACGCGAACAGGCCGAACATCCGCCGGAAGCGGACCAGCGCGTGCCAGCCGGCGAGCCGGCGCAACGGGGTGACCGCGAGCGTCACCAGCAGGAGCCGGAGCGCCCAGTCGCCCGTGCGGTGCGTGATGTCCTCGATCGGGTTGACGCCGAGGCCGCCGGTGAACGCGTCCCAGCCCAGCAGAAGCGCCGGAACCAGACAGGCGACGAAGACGAGCGGCTTGACGCGGGGCATCCAGGACACTGTGGACATGCGCTGTCAGCAACCCGTGGTGGAACCCCGCGTCGCACCGAGAGCGGCGAGGCGCCCCGACACCCGGTACCCGGCGTGAGGAGGGCGCATATTGGGCATATTCAACCGACGAACAACGCAGTCAGGCGGGATGCATCGACGCCGAATGCACCGGGGACTCTCGCCATGCGCTGCCATGGTGCCGCGGGCCGGCACGCCGGCTCAGTAGTTCCTCGCCAGGTCCATCCCTTCGTACATCCGGGCGACCCGGTAGCCGTACCCGTTGAACATCTGCGTCCGCTGGCGGAAGAAGTTGCCGATGCGCCGCTCCATCGCCTGCGACCAGCGCGGGTGATCGACCTCCGGATTGACGTTCGCGTAGAACCCGTACTCGTGGGGGATCGCGACGTTCCAGGTGTTGCGCGGCTGGTCCTCGACGAACTGGATCCTGACGATCGACTTGATGCTCTTGAAGCCGTACTTCCAGGGCACGACCAGGCGAATCGGCGCCCCGTTCTGGTTCAGCAGCGTCTTGCCGTAGATGCCGACGGCGAGAATCGTCAGCGGGTTCATCGCCTCGTCCATCCGCAGCCCCTCGACGTACGGGTACTGGAGGTTGCGGGCGCGCTGCCCCCGGAACTCCGACGGGCGGTAGAGGGTCTCGAAACGGACGTAGTTCGCCCGCGACGTCGGTTCGAAGCGCCGGATGAGGTTGCGGAGCGGGAAGCCGACCCAGGGGACCACCATCGACCAGGCCTCGACGCAGCGCAGCCTGTAGATGCGCTCCTCGAGCGTGTGCGGACTCAGGATGTCCTCGAGCGTGTAGTCGGCATCCGGGCGGTTCATGTGGCCCTCGACGCGCACCGACCACGGCTCGACGGTCAGCTCGTCGGCGTACCGCTTCGGATCCTCCTTGTCGAGACCGAACTCGTAGAAGTTGTTGTAGCTGGTGATCTCCTCGTAGGAGTTCAGTCGTTCGTCGGTACTGAACTGGCTCGGCCGCAACTCGCCGAGATCCTCCTGCGGCGCGGCCTGCAGACCGCCGTCCGGCTGGCCGAGCACGGTTGCGCCGGCCGCGCCGAGCGCGGCGCCGGAAGCGGTCCGGATGAACTGCCGCCGGTTCCAGTAGAGCCGCTCGGGCGTAATCTCGGAAGAGCGGATGTCGGGCGCCTGTTTGATCAGCATCGGTCTACCCCTGCCTCGTGCCGCGCGTGCGCTGCCATTGCCGTGTCCCTGATCATGGTCCCCCCGCGACCAATCGCTTGTCAACCGCGCCGGCTGCTCCCGGCCGCACCCGCACGGTTCCACCACGTCCATCCGGCGACCGCCGCGACCATCCCGTACTCCAGCGGCTCCACCCAGACCGGCAATACCCACCCGTCGCCGGCCAGGTGCGGGGTCCAGACGGTGTAGGTCAGCATCGAGGCCAGCGTCCAGGCGACCAGCGGCCAGTTGACGGCCGGGGCGAGAAACGGAATCAGCCAGACGAAGTACCACGGGTAGACGGCCGGCGCCAGGCAGAGCGTGACGGCCAGCGGCCAGGCCCAGGCCGCCGCGTCGTCGCGGCCGCGGGTCCGCCGCGCGTGCACGGCCATGGCCAGTCCCGCCGCGACGGCGAGCGCGATGACCGGCGCGGTGCCGGTCGCCGCGGCCAGCCACCGGAAGAGCGGCCCGTTGAACCGCCACTGCGCCAGGTAGGTGTCGAGCGATCCGATCGGAAGCCGCCCCCCGTCGAGGAAGGGCATGTACAGGAGCACGACCAGCAGCGCCCCGACCGCCGCGTCGGCCAGCCGGATCCGCCTCCACAGCAGCGGCGCCAGCACCAGCGGCAGGAACTTGACGGCGAACGCGCCCGCGAAGCCGACCGCCGCCAGGAGCGAACGGCGGCGGGAGAGCGCGCAGGCCGCCGCCACCAGCAGCAACGTGCCGGCCACGTCGACGTGGGCCCCGCCGGCTCCTTCCAGCGCAACCAGCGGATGCCAGGCGTAGGCGAGGACCCACCACGGACCGCGGCCCGTCGCCGCGAGCCAGCGCCAGATCAGGCCGACGAGCAGCAGGTCGCAGGCCAGCACGGCGACGGCCATCGCCGGCACCGACTCGTGCAGCGACGTCACGCCGAGAAAGAAGCGCTGGGCGAGGGGAGGGTAGATGGAGGGCAGGACGGCGCTCGTCGGATCGATCCGCCGGGTCAGGTCCGTGTGCAGGTGCGCCAGGGCGGGATCGGCCGGCGCGGTCTCCAGGGGATTGAGGCCGTGCTGCTGCACGCGCCCGTCCCAGACGTAGCGGTAGACGTCGTCCGAGACGAGCGGCGCGGATCCGAGCAGGATCACGCGCCAGACGAGGGCGAGGAGCAGGCAGGCGGCCAGGGCCGGGAAGCCGGCCGGCCGGCCCGGTCCGCAGGCAGCGAGCCGGTCGAGCAACCGGAGCGCCGCGACGTAGGCGAGCGACGCGACGCCGAGCAGCGCCACGAACGCCTCGGCCTGCCGGCGCGCGTCGAGCGCCGCCGCGGCGGCCAGCGCAATCAGCAGCACGACCCCGCAGGCCAGGATTCGTCTCCGCACCGACTCGTCGGCCGACCCGCCGCCACCGAGCAGCAACTGGACCACCCGCGCACCGACGATGAACAGCACGACGAACGCCTCGGCCTGCCAGCGCGATTCGAGGCTGGCCGCGACCAGCGCCGCCAGCAGCGCGACGCCCAGGACCACGAGCCTCCAGCTCATCGCCCCTCGTGCACGCCGACCGTCGAAGCACGGCGCGCCGGCGCGGCCGGGCGCGGGCCGTAGTACCACCGCGCGAGCCGCTCGGGGGCCACCCCGGCGGCGTAGAGGCCCAGCAGCGCGAGGTTCAGCGCCGTTCTGCGAAACCACCCGTCGCGCTCCCAGCGACGCGCCGACACCCGGACCGGCACGTTCGGGAACCAGAGGCGTCCCCGGCGGCGCAGCCGTCCGATGAAGTCGACGTCCTCCATCAGCCCCAGCGGCCGGTAGCCTCCCAGGGCGTCGAACCCGGCGCGACGGACGAAGATGGCCTGGTCGCCGTACGGCAGCCGCAGCCGGCGCGTGCGGATCGCCACGCCGCGTTCGATGACGCGGGCCGCCCAGTGCGGCGAGGCGAGGGTCAGCCGATAAGCGCCCCCGGCGACGTCCGGCCGCTCGTCGACCTCGGCAAGCGCGGACAGCCAGCCGGCGCCGAGGCGGGCGTCGGCATGCAGGAACAGGAGCCAGCGGCCGGACGAAGCGCGGGCGCCGGCGTTCATCTGGCGGCCCCGGCCGGGCTCGCTGTCGATCCACCGCACCGCGGCGAATCGCCGGCGCAGCGCCTGCAGCGAGCGATCGGCGGCGTCCCCGTTGACGACGACGACCTCGACGCGCGCGTCGAGGCGGTCCGCCGCCAGTGCGTCGAGCAACCCGGCGAGCTGCGGGGTATCCCGGTACACGGGAACGACGATCGAGACGAGCGGCCGGGAACCGTCCGGGGGCACCGCCGACAGGGTATCAGGCGGACGCGACCGCGGGCGGCCAGGAGTCCGCGCCGTGGAACGGTGCGGACTCCTGGAGGGTTGGTTGGGCGCCAGGCGGAACCGTAGGCGACGATCGGCGGGCTACGACAACCCGAGGAAGCGCGCCGACTCCGACCAGACCCGCTCGAGACTGGCGCCGAGCTGGTGATCGTCGTCCAGCACGATCAGGGTCACGTGCGCCCGGGCCGCGGCGTAACGGGCGACCCTGTCCGGATCGACCACGTCGTCGCGGCTCCCCTGCAGCACGAGGGTGGGAACGGCCCGCCGCGCCGCGAACGCGTCGTAGCGCTGCGCGTCGCGGAACAGCTCGTAGTGCACGCGCGCCGGCTCGCCGGAAGCGTAGTGGGTCAGCTCCCACCAGCCGGTATCGCGCCAGCGGGCCATGCCGGCCGCTCCCAGATCGCCCACCGGCCGGCGGCCGAAGTCGAGCGCCGGGGCCAGAAGGACGAGGCGCGTTATCGGCTGCTTCGTCCTCGCCGGAGCCCGCTCGGCCACCTGCAGGGCCACGAAGGCGCCGAGGCTCGAGCCGAACAGCACCACCGGCCCCGCCGGCAGCCCGGCGATCAGCGACTCCGTTTGCTCGATCATGCGCGTCGCCGTCAGCGTCGAGAAATCCGGCGCGTTCAGATCCGGGCAATGGAACGGGACGCCGTGCGCGGCGAGCCGCCGCTCCACGAACCCGGCCTTCGACGATGCCGGGGACGACGCGAACCCGTGCAGGTAGACGACGTGCGGCGTCACAGTCGATACGGACAACCCGGCCGGCAGCGGCACGGGATCTCGCCGTCCCCTTCGGTGTTGTAGTGGAAGGTCAGCTCCTCGCCCGCCGCGATGTTGCGCGCGGCGACGATCCAGATCGTGTCGACGACGACGGCCGCGTAGCAGTTCGGCCTGCAGGAGTGGTTGATGAACCGCGAAAGATTGCCGCCGACGTATCCGTCCCGCACGAACAGGTGGTTGATCCGGAAGCACCAGATCTCGCCCCGGGTGAGGTAGCGATCCTCGCGCTCGAGGCTGTCGCGCACGCGGAGCTTCTCGCCCGCGTAGTGGATGATTCGCTTGTTCTTGTTGATGTCCTCGAGCGCGAAGACCCCCCAGCCGTGCAGCTTCGACCGCTTCCGCCGGATCCGCGGAAAGTACAGCCCCGTGGCGTACGGATCCGAGTGATCGCGGGGCCGTCGGGGGACCGCGCGCGTCCCCGCCTCCGGCCGGCGGCCGCGTCCGGCCGCTCTGGTTGCTTCCGTCATGCCGCCGATTCCCGGGAGCCCCGTGTGGTGTGCCCGGATCGCTGGTTGACAGCCCGTGGCAATGTCCCCGCTGCATTCAAGCGGCGATGCATCCCGCCTGACCGCGTTGTTCGTCGGTTACATATGCCCAATATGCGCCCTCCTCACGCCGGGTACCGGGTGTCGGGGCGCCTTGCCGCACTCGGTGCGACGCGCGGTTCACCACGGGCTGTCGAGGAACGCCCGTGCGGCCTATTGTAGCCGGGCCGGGAACCTGCGCCCTCAGGACCGCGCGGACGGGCGCCGGCCGGAGGCGCGCATCTATAATGCCGGCCGATGCCCGCCTGGTGCGAAGAGCCGCCGCCCCCGCTGCTCCTGGCCGGCGTGCAGCAGTTCAACCGCGGCGAGTTCTTCGAGCAACACGAGACGCTGGAGGACCTCTGGCGGGAGGAGACGCGCGAGGTGCGCCGCCTGTATCAGGGGATCCTGCAGATCGGCGTCGCGATGTACCACGTCACGCGCCGCAACCACCACGGCGCCGTCTACATGCTGACCCGCGGACCCGCGTATCTCCGCCCGTTCGCCCCGGCCTGCCAGACGGTCGACGTGGCGGACCTGCTCGCCCAGGCGGCGCGCATCCGGGCCGAGGTCGAGCGACTCGGCCCGCACGGCCTCGAGCGCTTCGACTGGTCGCTGGCGCCGCGCGTCCGCTTCACCGGTTGAACCACCGCAGGGAGTACGGTCGATGCCCGCTCCGCGCTTCACGCAGAAGACCCTGACCTTCCTCCGCCGGCTCGCGCGCCACAACGACCGGGAGTGGTTCCGCGAGCACCGCGACGAGTACGAAGAGCACGTCAGGGGACCCATGATCGCGTTGATCGAGCAGCTTGCGGCCGACCTGCCCGCGATCGCGCCGGATCTGGTCGCGAATCCGAAGACGTCGATGTACCGCATCTACCGCGACACGCGCTTCTCGGCGAACAAGGCGCCGTTCAAGACGCACGTCGCGGCGATCTTCCCGCACCGGGCGCTGCCGAAGCACGAGGGCGCCGGGCTCTACGTGCACGTCGCCGCCGACCAGGTGTTCATCGGGGGCGGGCTCTACCGGCCGCAGCCGCGGCACCTGCACCGCCTCCGGGAGCACGTCGCCGCCCACTGCGAGAGGCTCCGGAGCCTGGTGGCTGCGCCGGCGTTCCGGCGCAACTTCGGAGCGTTGTCCGGCGAGCGGCTGAAGCGGGTGCCGCGCGGCTTCGCCGCCGACCATCCGGCCGGCGACCTGCTCCGCCTGAAGCAGTTCCTCGCCGGCTGCGAACGCCCGCCGACGTTCGCGATCGGCCCGCGGTTCCGCCCGTCGCTTCTCCGGCTGTTCACGCACCTGGCGCCGCTGATCGGTTTCCTGAACGAGCCGCTCGCGACGCGTGCATTCCAACTGGAGGGAACCTTGCCGTCCGGCCCGCCGTCCAAGTGAGCACCGACGCACAAGGAGTTGCTCATGCCACGCGTGCTCGCCCTCGCCGCCTGCGCCACCCTCCCGTTGCTGACCGCCTGCGACCTCGCCCTGCTGTCGACCGGCCTGTTGGGCGAGCGCGTCTCGGCCGACGAGCTGTTCGAATGGCAGGGCCGCATCGCCGCCCGACAGCAGGTCGAGATCAAGGGGGTCAGCGGGACCATCACGGCCGCCCCGTCGACCGGCGGCCTGGTGGAGGTCACCGCCGACCGCCGCGGCGCCAGGAACGATCCCAACGAGGTTCGCATCGAGGTGGTGGAGCATCCGGCCGGGGTGACGATCTGCGCCGTCTACCCGCGGGAGGGCAACGCGTGTCTTCCCGGAGAGGAGGGGCGCCTCGGCGCGCGCAGGAACGACGTGAACGTCACGTTCACGGTCGGCGTGCCGGCCGGGGTCGACCTCGTGGCGCGCCACGTCAACGGGACGATCAACGCGTCCGAGCTCGCCGGGGACGTGGAGGCCCGCACCGTCAACGGCAGCATCGCGATTGCGACCGGCGGGAACGCGCAGGCCGCGACCGTCAACGGCTCGATCACCACGACCATCGGGCGCGCCGACTGGCAGGGGGTGGCGACCTTCGAGACCGTCAACGGCAGCGTGACCCTGACGCTCCCCGCCAACGCCGACGCCGACGTGTCGGTCCGCACCGCGAACGGGTCGATTCGCGCCGATCTGCCGATCACGGACACCGACGACCGGCGCCGGTACTTCGAGGGGCGCCTGGGCGACGGCGGCCGGGAGCTGCGCATCCGGACGACCAACGGATCGGTCCGTCTCCGGTCGGACGACTGATCGCGGCGGCCGGCCGCGCCGACTCACGAAGCCGCCCGGCCGAGGAGATGCCGGAGCGCGTCCTCCAGGCCGGGAAAGGCGAAGTCGAAGCCGCCCTCCTGCAACCGCGCCGGAACCACGCGGGTGCTCGCCAACAGCAGCGCGTCGGCCATCTCGCCGAAGGCCAGCCGCGCCCCGAACGCCGGCAGCGGAAAGATGGTCGGACGGCGGAGGACCCGGCCGAGCGCCTTCGTGAACGCCGCGTTCGTGGCCGGGCTCGGCGCGACCATGTTGACCGCGCCGGCGAGATCGTCCGTCCGCAGCGCGTGGAGGATGCCGCCCAGCACGTCGTCGAGCGCCACCCAGCTCATGTACTGCCGGCCCGAGCCGATTACGCCGCCGACACCCATGCGGAACGGGAACAGCATCTGCCCGAGGGCGCCGCCCGCCGGCGTCAGCACGATACCGATCCGCAGGTGGACGACCCGGATGCCGGCGTCGCGCGCCGGGCCCGCCGACTCCTCCCAGGCCTGACAGACCGCGGGCAGAAACCCGTCCCCCGGCGCCGACGATTCGTCGAGCTCCTCGTCACCCCGATCGCCGTAGAATCCGATTGCCGAGGCGGCGACCAGCGTCCGCGGCGGCCGCGGCGAGGCGGCCAGGGCCTCCGCCAGCCGCCGCGTTGCATTCACCCGGCTGTCGCGGATACGCGCCTTGCGCGCGGCGGTCCAACGCCCGCCGGCGATGTTCTCCCCCGCCAGGTGCACCACCGCATCGAGGCCGTCGAGCGCAGCGGCGGACACGGTCCCCGTCTCCGGGTCCCAGCTCGGCGCGTCGCCGTCACCGCCCGAGCGCCCCGACACCCGTCGCAGGGGCACTGCCTCGTGCCCGCCGCTCGACAGGAACGGCACGAGGGCCGACCCGATCAATCCCGTCGCACCGGTAACCGCCACCTTCATCGGTTTCCCTCCATATCGACGATGCCAGCACACGTCGCCGGCCGTCGTGCGCTGGCGGTACCGAACAGACGCTCGATTTCACGGCGCACGAACCGGCGCGCCGGCATCGTCGACCAGCCTCCCGGCAACGCGTACCGTACCTCGTCCACGAGGATCAGGGTACAGTCACGACCAGGGCCCGGCAGGGTTCCCGCCCGACGCGACGGTAGCCGTGCAGCACGGTCGCGTTCAGGTACGCGGCATCCCCCGCCTCCATTGTCTGCTCGCCGTCCCGCACGTACAGACCCAGGGTTCCTTCCAGCACGTAGACCAGCTCGGCGCCGTCGTGCTTGTGCAGGCGGACGTCCTCCATCGGCAGCGACTCGAACTCGCCGAGGTAGGAGTGCATCTTCCTCTTCTCGGCAGGGAAATCGAGCGACTCGAAGTAGTACGCAATCTCCTTCGACCCCATCCGCTCCGGCAGCCGCAACCGCTCCCCGCGCCGCACGACCGTCACCACCGGCTCCTCGTGGCTGAAGAAATAGTCGAGTCCCACGCTGAACACGAGCGCAATCCGCAGCAGGGTCGGCAGCGTCGGGTACATCCGACCGCGCTCGATCTTGGAAAGCAGCGCCGCCGACAGCCCTGAATGCGCGCCCAACTCCACCAGCCCCATGCGCTTGCGCATCCGCAACTCGCGCACCTTCGGACCGATCCCGTACCGGTCCAAGCCGTTCTGCAGGGTCTGGGTCAGTGCCATCAGCGTCCGCTCCCGATCCGCTGCTGCCTGATTCTCCGCCCGTCGCCGACGCCATGTCGACGAACGGCGGCATTTTCTCTCAAGGCAATGTACTTTAATTTATACTCAAAGCGGTGCAGGCGCAAGAACCCGGGCGGTCGGTGGCCGCACGCCGCTGCGTGCGCGGGTCGATACGGACCTGACGGCCATCTTCGAGTACCGCCGGCGCGCCGGCGCGAGGGCCTCGATGCCGGTCAGACGACGCCGAGTCAGCGCGCCTTCCCCGAGCGCATCGGCAGGAAGGCGGATGTACGCGCGACGTAGTCGCGATACCCGGGCTTCTCCCTCACCAGATCGCTCTCCAGGAGGCGCACGCCGGATACCCGGAGCAGCAGCCAGGTGAGCAGGAAGGGGCTGACTATCGTCCAGAACGTGTCGGAGCCGGCGCCCGCCACGCACCATATGCCCCACCAGAGGACCGCCTCGCCGAGGTAGTTGGGATGCCGCGTGTAGCGCCACAGGCCCCGGTCGCAGACCAAGCCCCGGTTCGCCGGATCCGCTTTGAACCGGGCGAGTTGCCAGTCGCCGATCGTTTCGAACCCGAAACCGGCGGCAAACAGAACTGCGCCGACCGCGTCGAGCACGCCCGGAGAGCCCGGCTGCTCCCCGTGCATGGCAGCCAGCAGCGGCAGCGAGATCACCCAGGCCAGCACGGCCTGCAGCCAGAAGACGATGACCAGGCTGGACCACTGGAACCGGGGCCGGCGAGCGCGCATCGCGCCGTATCGCCTGTCCTCTCCCGCTCCCCAACCGCGCCACGCCAGATAGGCCGCCAGGCGGATCGCCCAGAGACCCACACCGGCCAGCACGACGATGCGGCGCGGCGTCAGCCGCTCGGCCTCGGCTGCATAGACGCACGCCGCGGTCAGGATTGCCAGACTCCACCAGATGTCGACGATGCTGACGTCGCGCCGCACGACGCTCACCGCCCACAGCGCGAACATCAGCGCGAGCAGCGTGCCCAGCCCGGCGATGGCGCTCCCGATCATTTGCCGTCGTACGCGGTGGCCCCTGATCCGGAGGTCTCGCCGCGTCGCAGGAGGTAGTGCGCCACGAACCACTCATGCCCTGCCCGGTAACCGAACAGCTCCGCACAGGCGAGAAAGAAGAGCCGCCAGCGTCCGACGCGGACGCGTCCCGTGCCGGGCGGGCCGCCGGCGCCCAGCACTTCCTCCGCCTCCTCCCGCCGGGCGTCGAGGTTCGCAAGCCACGCCCGCAGCGTCCGCTCGTAGTCGCGGCCGCTGATCTCCCACCGGTGCTCGAGTAGCAGCGGCCCGGCGCAACACGGCAGCAGTTCGGCGGACGGCATCATGCCGCCGGTGAAGAAGTGCCGGGCCATCCAGTCCGCCCCTCCATCCGCCTCGAAGAAGTAGCTGTAGCGCCGATGGCAGAAGACGTGAGCGAACAGAGCGCCTCCGGGGTTCAACCACGACTCTATCCGTTTCAGCAGGCGTTCGTGGTTGCGCATGTGCTCGAACATCTCGACCGACACGACGCGGTCGAACGCACCGGCCGGCCGGAACCGATTCACGTCGGCCGTCACCACCTGGACGTTGCGGAGCCCGAGCCGCTCACGCTGCGCCGCGATGTATCGCGCCTGGCCGGCGGCGCTCGACACCGCGGTGACGTGCGTCCGCGGATACCGCTCGGCCACCCACAGCGAGAAGGCGCCCCAACCGCAGCCGAGATCCAGCACGCGCATGCCGTCATGGATATCGGCGCGCGCCGCGGTCACCTCCAGCATTGCATCCTCGGCGGCGGCGAGCGTCGTCACGCCGGTCCGCCACAGGCCGGCGCTGTACTTGAGCCGAGGACCGAGCACGAGTCGGAAGAAGTCGACCGGCGTCTCGTAATGCTGGTCGTTCGCGGCCGCCGGCTCTACGGCAATCGGTCCGCGACGCATCCGCGACCGGTGCTCGTCCAGCGCACGCTCGCCAGCCGCGCCGCGGCGGCGGCGCTCCAGAGCCAACCGCTCGCGCAACTGCGCGCGGATGCCGAACCTGATCAGCCCGTCCGGCAGCCAGCCTCGTTCGGCCGCCGCGACCGCCAGTCTCACGCGGCGACCGCCCGGTTCATCAGAAGCTGCACGACGCCGACGGTACGCTCCAGAAAGCCGCCCTCGCAGTACGAGAAGTAGTAGTCCCACAGTCGCAGCAGCCGCCGCGGGTAGCCGAGCGCCTCCAGTCGCTCCCGGTTGGCGGCCAGTCGTTCCCGCCAGCACTGCAGCGTGCGGGGATAGTGCTCCGTGATGTCGTGACGCGCGGCAATGGAGAACGCCGTTGCGCGTCCCAGCCGCGCTCGCAGATCCGCGAGACACGGCAGGAATCCGCCCGGAAAGACATGACGCTGAATGACGTCCACCGAGCGGCGGTAGGCCTCGTAGCGGTCATCCGCGATGACGATCGCCTGCAGCAGCATGCGCCCTCCCGGCTTCGCCAGCGCGTCGCACACCTCCAGGTAGCGGTTCATGAAGCGTTGTCCGACCGCCTCGATCATCTCCACCGACACCAGCTTGTCGAACCGCTTCCGCAGCACCCGGGGCAGGTCCCGGTAGTCGGCATCGAGCACCGTCACCCGTCCGTCGAGGCCGGCGCGGGACACCGCGGTGCGGGCGTGACGGTACTGCTCGGCAGAGATGGTCGTGGTCGTGACGCGACAACCGTAGCGGCTCGCGGCATGGAGCGCGAGGCTGCCCCACCCCGTTCCAATCTCCAGCACGTCGTCGGCCGCCGACAGATCCAGCCGGCGGCAGATCAGGTCCAGCTTGTTCCGCGAGGCCTCTTCCAGGGAACTGGCGCGACTGGGGAAAATCGCGCACGAATAGGTCATGCTGGGATCGAGGAAGTGGGCGAAGAACTCGTTTCCGAGATCGTAGTGCGCGGAGATGTTCCGGCGGCTCTGCCATCGCCGGTTCGCCCGCAGGCGGTGGAGCACGGAGTGCACGGCAAGCCCCGCGCGCGACAGCCACCCATCCAGCCCGGCCGCCGCGCGCTCGTTGCGGGCGACGAGGCGTATCAGCGCGGTGAGATCGTCCGCCGACCACCAGCCCTCCGCGTATGCCTCGGCCGCGCCGATGGTGCCGCCGAACAGGACGGCCCGCCAGGTTCGGGCATCGTGAACGTCCACCCGGGCGGCCGGCGACGCGCCGGGCTCGCCGAACGCGTAGCGCGTCGCGCCGTCGACGACCTCCAGACGCCCTTCGGTGAAGTCGCCGAGCGCCCGCGCAATCGGCCACGGCAGGCGGCGGCCGGGGTGCCGCGGCGCCATGGGGCCGACCCGGGCATGCCGCGGTTCGGAGACCGGCTGCGAGATGGCCATGTCCTCGATTGTAGGGGGCGAGACATCGGCCCCGAGCGAGTCGGCGCCCCTGCTTGACCTGGCGAAGCACGAGCGCCGCCGCATTTTGCCGCACAGGAAAACCGGACCGTCGAAGAAAGCCGCCGCGGGGTCATACTGGAAGGAGAACCAGCGGGAGCGCACGGCCGCCAGCCCGCTGCGGATTCGACATGCGACGGCGAATAGCCATCGTCGGCGGCGGCGTCTCGGGCCTGGTCGCGGCCCGGACGCTGCACCCTCGGCACGACGTCACCGTGTACGAGCACGACGGCTCGCCGGGGGGACACGCACACACGGTGGTCGTACCCGGCGGCACAGGCATCGACACGGGTTTCGTAGTCTTCAACGAGCGGACGTATCCGCGCTTCACGGCACTGCTGCGCGAGCTGGGCGTCGCATCGCAATCCAGCGACATGTCGTTCGGCGTGAGCTGTCGGCGTTGCGGCATCGAGTACAGCAGCCGCGGGCTGCGCGGCCTCCTTGCCCACCCGAGGCAGGTTCTGAGCCCCGCCGTCTACGGGTTGGCGGCCGACATCCTGCGCTTCAACGCGTGGGCGCGGCGCTCGGTAGCCACGTTGAGCGACCCGGACACGACCATCGGGGACCTGCAGGTGCGGGGCTCCTTCGGAATCGACTTCTTCCACCACTACCTGCTGCCGATGTCCGGCGCCATCTGGTCGGCGGAGGCGAACGACGCGTCTCGGCTCCCGCTGGCGTTCGTGCTCACCTTCTTCGCGAATCACGGTCTGCTCCAGGTGCGCGGCCAGCCACCGTGGCGCACGGTCACCGGCGGCAGCCGCCGCTACGTGGAGGCGCTGGTGCGTCCGTTCCGGGATCGTGTGCGGCTGGGCAGTCCGGTCGGCCGGTTGCGCCGCGGCCCGGGCGGCGTGGAGGTGCACACGCGGGACATGGGTTGGGAGCGGTACGACGACGTGGTCCTGGCGACGCACGCCGACCAGGCGCTGGCGCTCATCGAGGATCCGGCCGAGGAAGAACGCAAGGCGCTCGGCGCGATACCCTATCGCCGCAATGTGGCCGTTCTCCATACCGACACCCGCGTCCTTCCACGGGCCGCAGCAGCCTGGGCGTCCTGGAACACGCGGATCGACGACTGCACGAATCACCGTGCGCCGTTGCGGATGACGTACCACATGAACCGCCTGCAGTGCCTGCCGGACGGTCCGGCCTACTGCGTTACGCTCAACGACGAAGAACACATCGACCCGGCACAGGTGGTGGCGCGGCGCGTCTACGAGCACCCGGTCTACACCGCGGCCGGCCTGCGGGCGAGGAGCGCGCTGCGGGCCATGAACGGCCGCCGCCGCACGTTCTACTGCGGCGCGTACCTCGGCAACGGCTTTCACGAAGACGGCGTGCGCGCGGGCCTGGAGGTGGGTGAGGCCATCGACCGCCGGCGGGAGGCCGCGTGACCTCCTGCCTCTACACCGGCTGGGTCCGGCACCGCCGGCATCACCCCCGCGTTCACGACTTCCGTTACCGGCTCGTGCTGGCTTACCTCGATCTGGACGCGCTCGATCCGGTCGACCGAACCGTTCGGCCCTTCTCGGTCAACCGATGGAACCTGTGGTCGTTCTTCGACCGCGATCACGTGGACGGGCGGCCGGGAGCCACCGCCGGCAAGGTGCGCCGGCTCCTCGCAAACCACGGGATCAGGCTCGACGGCGGCAGCATCCGGTTGCTGACCCAGTGCCGCGTTCTCGGTTACGTCTTCAACCCGATCAGCCTGTACTACTGCCACGACGCCGACGGCGGTCTCGCCGCGGTCGTCGTCGAGGTGAGCAACACGTTCGGCGAACGGCACCTCTACCTGCTCGACGGGCGGAACAACGCCTCCACGGGCGCGACGGCACGATTCCGCGCCGTCAAGGCGATGCACGTCTCGCCCTTCCTGGGGATGGACTGCGTCTACGATTTCCGGCTTGCGCCGCCGGGCGACCGCCTGAGCGTGGGCATCGTGCAGCACGAAGAAGGACGGCGCGTGCTCGACGCGCAACTCCGGGGCCGGCGAGCGCCGCTGACCACCCGCACCCTCGCCGCCGCAATGCTCCGGTATCCGTTGGTCACCCTGAAGACGATCGCCGCGATTCACGTCGAGGCCGCACGTCTGTATCTGAAGGGGATTCCCTTCCGGAGGCATCCCGGCGAGACGTGAGCTGGCGCTTCTGAACCACGCGCGACCACTGCCCGCGCTACCGGCGGCAGGTGCTAGAATGGCGGGCAGGCAAAGCCCAGTGCTCCGCGAGATCGCCGACCTCATCGGACGCGGATGCAGGCTCAGGTGTCCCTGCTGCGGCTATGGACGCCTGTTCAAGTCGGCGATCCGCATGCACGATCGATGCAGTGCGTGCGGCGAACGGTTCGAACGCGAACCGGGACAGTGGCTGGGCGCCGTCTACGTCAATCTCGGACTCACCCTCGGGCTCACGGTGACGGGCTATTTTCTGTTGCGGACCTTCACCTCGCTCACGACGTCCCAGCAGCTCGCCATCTGGACAGCGATCGCGGCACTTGCCCCGTTCGCCTTCTATCGACTGTCCAAGGGGCTGTGGACCAGCTTCGTCTTCCTGGGTGAAGGGCTCTACATTCAGTGGCCGAGCCGGTAGCCGAACCAGACACCGCCGAACCGGTCCAGGACGACGCGCCCCCGCAAGGGCCGGTCGTGCGCGCGTTGCTGCGCCTCGGCGAGGCGTTCACCTTCCCCGCGTTTCGGAACCTGTGGACGGCGGCGTTCACCTCGGCCGTGGGCACGTGGATGCAGCGCTTCGCCCAACAGTGGCTGATCTACGACCTGACCGGATCGGCGTTCTACCTGGGGCTCGACATGTTCGTCGGGAACGTGCCGCTGCTCCTCTTCACGCTCATCGGCGGCGTCACCGCCGACCGCTACGACCGCCGGCACATGCTGATGGCGTCGCAGATTCTGCAGATGATCTGCGCCCTCATACTCACCGCGCTCGTGTTCACCGAAACGGTGCGCCTGCCCTGGATCCTGGTCCTGTCGTTCACGACGGGCCTGGCGCAGGCATTCGGGGGTCCCGCCTTCCAGTCGCTCATCCCCGCGCTGGTTCCGCGCAGGACGCTGCCGAACGCCGTCGCGCTCAACTCCATCCAGTTCAACCTGGCGCAGTCGGTCGGCCCGCTCATCGGGGGACTGGTCTTCACGACGCTCGGACTCGTCGCCTGCTTCGGCATCAACAGCGCGTCGTTCCTCGTCGTGATCGTCGTGCTGAGCCTGCTGCAGGTATCGCCTCCGAATCCGGCGCAGCGGCGGCCGGTGCTGGAGGAGCTGAAGGGCGGCCTGACCTACGTCGGCAGCGGGGGCGCGCTCCTCGCGCTCACCATCCTGGCCATCTCGACCACCTCGCTGGGACTGCCGATCCGCGCGTTCCTGCCGGTGTTCGCGGGCGATCCGAACACGCTCAGCCAGATGATGACCTCGCTCGGGACCGGCGCGGTGGCCGGCGCGCTCGTCGTCGCCTGGCTGGGCAGCTTCGAGCGGATGGGGCTGACGCTGCTGCGCGTGCTGGCCGGATTCGGCGCGCTGGTCTCGGCATTCGCCATCCTGCCGGTGAGCCTGCTGAGCTACCTGCTGCTCTTCCTCGCCGGCGGGGCGCTGCTCATCGTCTTCTCGCTGACCGCGTCGCTCGTCCAGCTCAACGTGCCGGACGAACTGCGCGGCCGCGTGATGAGCATCTATCTGATGGCCTTCCGGGGCGGGATGCCGCTCGGCAGCCTCGTCAGCGGCTACCTGACGACGTTCGCGTCCACCCAGACGATCATCGCCGTGAACGGCGGCCTGCTGGTGCTGGTCGCGCTGTACTTCCTCGCTCGGAGTCACGGAATCCGCGAGCTCTAGGAGCCTGCGCCGCAGAAAGCAACGGAGCGAGTTCTGCGGCGCAGGCTCCCAGGACGGTGGGGGATGGGGCCAAACACGGAGCCTTGCGACGGGTTCGGCGGCGCCAGGAGCCCGCGTTCGGACTCGTGGGCTCTGTACGGCCGCGACCGCCGCGTCCGCCTCAGTCGCGGATCAGCGGGCGCCAGGACAGGTCCCAGCTCAGCGGCACCGCCTGCGGCAGATAGCACACCTCGTGATCGCAGGCCTGGTACTCCAGCACCGCTTCCACGCGCACCGTGGCGCCCGGCCGGGATGCCAGCTCCGCGATGTCCTGCCGCATCGGAATCGTCACGTCCTGCACCAGGCGGAACCGCTCCTCGTAGACCGGCACCGTCTCGTCCAGCGGCTCGAAGTGGTACATGCCGGAGGGCGGATAGCTCACTTCGTGGCTGCGCAGGAAGTCCGGCGCGGTCGTGCGCAATCGGATCACCCGGTAGGCGTGATCTCCCGGCGCGTAGACGTGCATGTCCCGCTTCGGCGTCACGTCGACCACGAGCGACAGGCGGTTGCCGGGAGCGACCACGTCGTCGGTCGCCCAGGCGAAGGCCTCGAGGTGATCGGTCTCGACACGCGTCGCGGCCTGCGCGGCGCCCGCCGCCGCATCCCCGAGCCGGACCGCGATGCTCGATACCGTGGAGCGCTCCTGGTACGCCGCCTCGAAGAAGCGCGCCGTCACGCGGCCCTCCGGGTCGAGCATGAACGTGCCCGGGTACGGGATCCCGTACAGGCGCTGCATCATCGCGCGGCGCTCCTCCGGCGCACGCTCGGGGTTCATCTCCTCGTTCAGCAGGCCGTACTCGCGAATCGTCGCCGAACCCTCGTCGGACAGGAGCGGAAACGAGATGCCCCGCGCGTCGGCGAACTCGGACAGGGTCGTGGTGGGGTCGTAGGTGATGACGGCGAGGCCGACGCCGCGCTCCCGGAGGTCCTCATACCGGCTCTGCAGCTCCACGAGCTGCGTCTTGCAGTACGGTCACCAGTCGGCCGAACGGCTGAAGACGAGCATCAGGCCGCTCGGACCCGCCAGCGATTGCAGATCGCGCGTCGCGCCGTGCTGGTCGACGAGCGCAAAGGGCGGCACGGTCTCGCCCACCTGGGGCCCGAAGCGGTCGACGTCCGGGAGCGCCGGCGCCTGGGCGGCCGCGGTCAGCGTCACCGCGGACACGAGCAGCAATGCAAACGTCAGGATGCGCGCGAGCTTCATATGGGAAACCTCCGATGGACTTGCCCCTGTCGAGGCGGCGGAACGCCGCCCCCGTCGTTCATGATACGCGGATATGCTGGGGCGTGATCGTCCGACCCGACGGCGACTGTCTGCTGCTCGTCACCCAACCCGACCACGCGGCGCTGTCGGGGCGCATCATGGCCGCGTGGCGGGGGGACGACCTGCCCGCGAGTCCGACTCGCAAGACGGTCCTTCACGCCACGCGCGAGCACGACATCGGCTGGCTGGAGGTCGACGACCGACCCGCGCTCGATGCCGCCGGAGGGAGCCCGCAGGACTTCATGACCGCGCCGGACGCCACGAAACAGGGCATCTGGCCGCGCGGCGTGCGCCTGCTCGAGCCGGTCGACCCCGGCGCCGCGGCCCTGGTGGCGCAGCATGCGCTCGCCCTGGCGGAACGGCACCCCGCACCCGGCTGGGCACGCTTCCATTCCGACATGACGGCCGAGCGCGACCGGATCCTCCGCCGCGGCGCCTATCGGAACGATCTCGACGCGCTGCGGGCCGACTATCGCTTCGTCTTCCTGGGGGACCTGATCTCGCTGGTCTTCTGCTGCGCGTGGTCGGAGACGTTCGACTACGAGGGCTGGACGGTGACTCGCGACGGGACGGCGGTTCACGTGCAACCGGATCCGTTCGAAGGCGCGACGGTCGAGCTGACGGCGCCCGCCCGCCGGATGCCCGCGCGGCGCTACGTCTCGCAGAGCGACCTCGAGGGCGAGTACGACGCGGCGCCGCGCATCGTGCTCCGCGGGACCGCCCGCGGCGTTTCGCCACGGACCGTTAGAATGAACGTCCATGGTGCGCACGACCAGTGAAGCTCGCCGGCGGCGGCGCGCCACCATGCTGCCGTGCCTGCTGTCATGCATCCTGCTCGCCCCGGCCGCCGCGGCCCACGAGATCGAGAACACCCACGTCCTGATCAGCTTTCTGGCGGAGAGCGAGTACCGGATCGACGTCCTGAACGACGCCGACTGGCTGTGGCTGCAATTCCACCCCGGGGCGGAGCTGCCGCCGGTGGAGGCACGCGACGCCCGTCTTGCGGAGCTCGCTCCGCAGTTCGCGACCGGCATCACCCTGCTGTTCGACGGCGCTCCGGCAACGCCGGACACGGTGACGTATCTCCCACCGCTGGAACGCGACCGCTCGGCGCCGATGGGGCTCGCCGAGCCCGGCCTGATGCGCCTGTCCGGCACGGCGCCCCCCGGGGCGCGGACGTTTCAGTTCGGCTACGACCTGGTCGTCGACGAGTACCCGCTCACCGTGGCGCCGGCCATCGGCACGCCGGTCACCCGCTGGCTGCTCGCCGCGCAGGTGAGCGAGGCGTTCGACATCGGCGCGCTCGAGCCGCTCACCCGCTGGCAGGTGGCAACCCAGTACCTGGGCCTCGGCTTCACGCACATACTGCCGAAGGGCCTCGACCACATCCTCTTCGTCCTCGGGTTGTTTCTTCTCAGCACGCGACTCAAGCCGTTGCTGCTGCAGGTGACGGCGTTCACGGCGGCCCACACGCTGACCCTCGCGTTGACGATCTACGGCGTCTTCGCCCTGCCGCCGTCCGTGGTCGAACCCCTGATAGCGCTGTCGATCGCCTACGTCGCGGTGGAGAACCTGGTCACCAGCGAACTGCAGCCGTCGCGCGTCGCGCTGGTCTTCGCCTTCGGCCTCCTGCACGGAATGGGATTCGCCGGCGTGCTGACCGACCTCGGGTTGCCGCGATCCGAGTTCATCACGGCGCTGCTCACCTTCAACGTCGGCGTCGAGTTCGGACAGCTCGCGGTCGTCGCCGCCGCGTTCGCAGCGGTCATCGGCGTCCGCAATCGCCCATGGTATCGGCCGCGGATCGTGATTCCGGCGTCGCTCGCGATCGCCGGCGTGGGACTCTTCTGGACCGTGCAGCGCGTCGTCGCATAGGAGCCCGTGGTGAACGCCGCGCGGCACCGAGGCGCGGTGAGGCGCCCGCGTGGCAAGGCGGGACGAGGGAGCGTAGCCGGCATGTTCGACCGAGGAGCAACGCAGTCCACGCGGGATGCATCGCCGCTCGAATGCAGCGGAGCTCCCGCCACGGGCTCATGGCTCCTGCAGCGGTGGCGGCGCTCGGACAGCCACGTCGGGCCGCCGTTGCCAACCTGCGGCCCGCGGCGGTAGGATTCGCGCCGACCATGACGTCCCGACGCAACGCATCGCGCCTCGCCGCGCTCGCCGCGACAGCTTCCCTGCTGGTCGCCGGCGCGGCAGCCGCGGAGCCGCCGCCCGAGCCCGACCGCATCGCCAGCATCAACCTGGGCATGCAGTTCATCAACGACGCGTTCATGAACCGGGTCACCTTCAGACAGTACGAAGAGACCGGCTTCTTCGACGCCCACTACGACGTCACGAAGAACTACTCCATCGACGGCGACATCGCGTTCCGCGTCTGGAAGGCGCTGGCGTTCGGCATCGCGGTGTCGCACGTCGCGGAGCCGACGAAGGCGTTCATCGACGCATCGGTTCCCAACCCGTACTTCTTCCAATTCCCGCGTTCGACCAGCGGCGAACGGCGGGGCCTGAACCGACGCGAGATCGGCGTGCACGTGCAGGGCCAGCTCTGGCGCGTCTACGGCGACACCTTCCTGCTGCGTGCGACCTGGGGCCCGACCCTCTTCATCGTCAGGCAGGATCTGGTGTCGGAGATCCGCACCCGGGAATCGCACATCGACTTCGACAGGGTCTCTCTGGTGGGCCACCGGTCCACCACGGTCACGACCGGCAGCCTCGGGGTGAGTCTCGGATTCGACGGCACGCTGTTCGTGAACGAACGCGTCGGGATCGGCTTCAACGTGCGCTACAGCCGCGGCACCGCCACCGTCCGCCTCGGGAACCGGTCGCCGACAGCGGTGGAGCTCGGCGGCACGCATGCCGCCGGCGGGTTGCGGGTGGCGTTCTGAGGATCGGCGCCGGGCCTTCGGAGCATCAACGGGGGAGGAAGTCATGGCAGGACACGCCCGGGAGCACACGTCGGCGTGGAGTCGCCGCGAGGCAATCAGGCTTCTCGGCCTCGGCGGCGCGGGACTGGCGGCGGCCTGCGGCGATACCCCGGGGACGGAAGAGCCGGCAGTGGAATCACCGGCACCCGCAGAGTCGACTCTTCCGGATGGCGCGATCGTACGGACCATTCTCGAGGACCTCGCTCCCGGGCAGCTCGCTCACGGCGCCGTGCTCTTTCACGAGCACATGTCGCTCGACCTCCCCTTCTGGGATCGGCTCGTGGGCGCCGACAATCCCGCGCGCGAGAGCTTCATCGGCTCACCGGATGCCCCCTACTTCATGCAGGACGTCGACGTGATGGTGGAGGAGCTGCAGGCGGCGGCCCGGGAAGGCGTGGCGGCGCTCGTCGACGGCGGTCATGCGGACATGGGGCGAGACGTGTCGTTCCTGCGCATGGTCTCGGAGCGGTCCGGCATGCCGATCGTGGTCAGCGGCGGCTACTACACCGACCCGTTCCACCCGCCGGAGCTGGCGGACCGGACGGAGGACGAGATCGCGGAGGCGCTCGCCGCCGCCGCGACAGCGGAACGGTGGGGCGCGTTCGGCGAGATCGCGAGCTCCGCCGAGATGACGCCCGGCGAGCGGAAGGTATTCCACGCCATCGGCAAGGCGCACCTGCTGACCAACGTGCCGATCTTCACGCACACCGCCAACGGGCTGGAGGCCGAGACGCAGCTCGACATCTTCGAGTCGCTCGGCGTTCCGCCGGGCAACGTCGCGATCGGGCACATGGGAGGGCTGGAGGACCCCGAGGCGACGGTCCACCGGCGTCTGGCCGGGCGCGGCGCCTTCGTCGGGTTCGACCGGCTCGGCGGCGGGCCGGATGCCGACGCCCACAAGGTGCCGATGATCCGGGCGCTCATCGACGCCGGCTACGTGGAGAACGTGCTGCTGGCCTCCGACTTCGCCCGCGCGAGCGACATACAGCGGAACGGCGGACCGGGGTACGCCAAGACCGTGACGCAGTTCGTCCCGATGCTGCGCGAGGCCGGGGTGGCCGACGAGCAGATCCGGGTGATGACCGTCGACAACCCGCTGCGGCTGCTCGCGTTCGTGCCGACGGGCCGGGAGTCTGCAGCATAGGAGCGGGCCAGACCCCTGGACCGGCCCGGTTGGGCGGCAATCGGGGGCCGCGAGCGACGCTGCCGGGGGCCGCGAACCGTTCGCCCGGCGGCAGGCGTTTCGCCGACGACCGATGTCCTGCATGACGACCGCGGGCGAAGGCGCATGCGACGGCGGTGGTCCGGTGCGCTCCGCGCGCTGGCTGGGGTTGGTCTGCTTCGTTTCCGGCGCCGCGGCCCTGATCTTCCAGGTGGTCTGGTTCCACCTCGCCGGTCTGGTGTTCGGCAGCAGCGTCTGGGCGACCAGCCTGGTGCTGTCGAGCTTCATGGGCGGGCTCGCGTGCGGGAGCGCCCTCGTCGCACGTTACGGTCACCGGATCCGCCGTCCGGTGCGGGCATACGCGGCGCTGGAGGTGGCGGTCGCGGCGGCCGGCGCTGTCCTCGCCGTGGCGCTGCCCGACCTGACAGGTGCGGTCAGCGCGGCCACGGCGCCGGTGGCGCAGACGGTCTGGCTGGCCAACATCATCCGTTTCGTGGTCGCCTTCCTCGCCCTGCTGGCGCCCGCCACGGCGATGGGCGCGACACTGCCGCTGCTGGTCGGCGCGTCGACGGCCCGGCGGCGACGCCTCGGCCCCGCGCTCGGCCGTCTGTACGGGTTGAACACGTTGGGCGCCGTGGCCGGCGTCGCCGGGGCCGAACTGTTGCTGATCGGCGCAATGGGAGTGACCGGCGCCGCCGCGTGTGCCGCGTCGCTCTGTCTGGCGGCGGCCGCAACCGCCCTCGCGGCTGCCCGGCAGGAGAATCAGCCGCTCCGGTCACGGCACGACGTGGATTCGGGGACCGGCCCCGAGGTCTTCCCCGCAACACGGAACGCTGCTCGGCAGCCCGGACGCCGATGGAGCCTGCCGGCCGCCGCGTTCCTCTCGGGCGCCATCCTGCTCGCGCTGGAAGTCGTCTGGTTCCGTTTCCTCACGATGTACGTCCTGTCGACGACGCTCGCGGCGAGCCTGATGCTGGCGGTGGTGCTCGCCGCCATCGGTCTCGGCGGCCTGGCGGCAGCCGCCTGGCTTCGGTGGCGCCCCGGCGCGGGGGTGCGCCTCCCCGTTGTCGCCATGCTGTCCGGCTGCGCCGTCATCGGCTCCTACGCAGCGTTCGAGGGCCTGACGGAGGGCACGCAGATAGAGTCGTGGCACCGCATCGTGTGGCTGGCCTCCGTCCTCACCCTGCTGCCCGCGATGCTGTCCGGCGTCCTCTTCACGCTTCTCGGCGACGCGCTGCAGCGCCACGTCGGGGCCGCGACACGCACGACGGGCCGGCTGACGATGTGGAACACCGGCGGCGCGATGTGCGGTCCGCTGGCCGCGGCCTTCGTCCTGCTGCCCTCGATCGGGATGGAGGCCGCGTTCTTCGCGCTGGCCGCCACCTACGGTCTCGTCGGAGTCCTCGTCATGCCGGCGGCCGGAAGCTGGCGCACCCACCTGCGCGCGCCGGTCTTCGCCGTTTGCGCGTTGGCTCTGGCGGCAGCGCTGGCGGCGTTCCCGTTCGGCCGGATGCGCGACGTCCACTTCACGAGGGTCGCCGAGCCCTATTCCGTGGACGGCTCGGAGATCGTCGCCGTCAGCGAAGGACCGTCCGAGACGATTCTCCTGATGCAGCAACGCTGGCTGGAGCAACCGGTATACAGCCGCCTCGTGACCAACGGGTTCTCGATGTCCGGCACTGCCGTCTCGGGTCTGCGCTACATGCGCTATTTCGTCTACTGGCCCCTGTTCGCGCACGGTGGCCCGATCGAGCGGGTACTGGTCATCTGCTACGGCGTCGGCGTCACCGCGGGCGCGGCGCTGGATCTGCCCGGCGTCGAATCGGTCGACGTCGTGGAGATCTCCCCCGACATCGTCGCGATGAGCGATCGCATCCATCCGGACGACCATCCGCTGCACGACCCGCGGGTGACCCTGCATGTCGACGACGGGCGGCAGTTCCTCCTGCGGACGGCGGAACGCTACGACCTGATCACCGGCGAGCCGCCGCCGCCGCGCACTCCCGGCGCGGTGAACATCTATACGCGCGAGTACTTCCAGCTCATTCACGACCGTCTCGCCGAGGGGGGCATAGCAACCTATTGGCTGCCCGTCGCCCGGCCCGATCCGGGCACCAACGTGAACGCGATCATCCGCGCGTTCTGCGACGTGTTCTCCGACTGCTCGCTGTGGAACGCCACGCCGTTCGACCTCATGCTCGCCGGAACGCGAAACGCGCGCGGCCCCGGCTCCGTCCCGGCGTTCGCGCAACCCTGGCGCCTGCCGGAACTGCGGGCGCGGCTGGAAGAGGTGGGCCTGGAGCTGCCGCAGCAGATCGGGGCGACGTTCCTCGGCGACGCCGCCTATCTGAACCGGCTCACCGCCGGCGTCCCGGCGCTGGTCGACGACCACCCGCGCCGGCTGCGGCCCGATCCCCGCGTCCCGTCGTTGTCGGACCCGGGCTACGCAATCGACCCGGGGGTGACCGAGCTCTACGACGGCGTCCTCGACCCGGCACGAGCGCGCGACGGCCTGATGGCCTCGGACTACATGCGCCGCCTGTGGCCCGCGGAGCTGATCGAAGCGGCCCTCCCGTACTTCGACCACCAGCGGGTCCTGAACCGGGTCATGTGGGACGGCGGCCGGCCGCTGGCGCAGATCGACGACCTCCACTGGTTGCTGACCGAGACACCGCTGCGCACGCTGCCGCTGTGGGTCCTGGGCAGCGACGACACGAGGGCCCGCATCGCGCACCGCGGTGACGACGGGACCGGCGCCGCGGAATACGCGCGGGGCCTGACCGCACTCGCCCGCCGCGACTATCCGGGGGCGGCGGCCGCCTTCGGGAACGCCGAACGCCGGGGGCTGCGCGGCGAGGCGATCCGGCCGCTGCGCGTCTATGCGCTCTGCCTGTCCGGACAACTGGACGCGGCGGCGGCCCTGACGCAGGACCAGACCGTACGCACGGCGGAGGAACGCCACTTCTGGGAGTGGCTCGGATCGCGGTTCGGCGTCGGCCCGCTGGCCAGCGGCTGACGTTCGGTCACGCGCCGGACGGACCCGGCCGCCTCAGCGCGCGGCGCCCAACGAGCCCTCGACCGCCGCCGCCAGCCCGCGGTGAATCCCCGCGTGGCACCGAGAGCGGCGAAGCGCCCGCGCGGGCAAGGCGCGACGTCCCCCTCAGCGCCCTGCGTCCGGCAGGCCGCCGACCGCCGCCTCGAGCCTCGCCAGCTCCGGCCGGCCGGGATGGACCGCGCGCGCCTCGGCCAGCCATGCGCGGGCCTCTTCGAGACGTCCCAGGCGGACCAGCGTGTCGGCGCGCCCGAACCACGCCTCCGCGAACCCGGGATCGACCTCGGTCACCTGCCGGTAGTGGGGCAGCGACTCGGCCAGACGCCCCGCCGCCCGCAACGCCTCGGCCAGTCCCATCCGCGCCTCGATGTAGCCCGGCTGCAGTCGAAGGGCGGTCTCGTAGTGCTCTACCGCTTCACGCTGGCGACCCTGGAGGGCGAGAATCGCGCCGAGACTGAAGTACGCCCGCGGAAAGTCGGGGGATCGCCGCAGGGTCTCCTCGAGCTGCTCCACGGCCGCGCGTGTATCGCCCCCGGCCGCCAGCGCCGTGGCCAGACGCTGCCGCAACGAGGCGTTGTCCGGATCCAGCTCCAGTCCCTCGCGAAAGGCCTCCACCGCCGCGGCCCACCTGCCGCCCCGCAGCGCCCGAATGCCCCGCCCCTCGAACTTCATGGCACTCGGCAGCAACGCGTCGAGCTCCTCCATCAGCGGATCCGACAGCGGCGGCTCCACGCCGCCGCGCCGGGCGAGATGCTGCTCGGCCAGCTCGACCTCGCCCAGTGCCCGGTACGCCATCGCCAGCGGGTAGTGCAGGCGCGACGCCTGCGGCGCGGCGGCCAGGGCCTGCTCCAGATACTCCGCCGCACCCAGGAAGTCGCGCCGCGCCAGGGCTGCGCGCCCCGCGCCGGCGAGCGCCGCCGCCGAGCGCGGGTCGAACGCGAAGGCCTGGCGGAACTGCCGCTCGGCCAGCTCCGGACGTCCTTCGTCGAGACGGGCGCGCCCGAGCCAGACGAGCGTCGGGACGTCCGACGCTCGCAGCGCGAGTGCGCGTTCGAACGCGGCGACGGCCTCGCCGCGGTCCTCCATCATCCGGTGCAGGTGCCCCAGGTAGTACGGCCAGCGCGCGTCGCGAGGTGCCAGCGCCTCCGCGTGCCGAAAGCTGACGGCCGCCGCATCGAAATACTCGGCCGCCATCAGGATCAGTCCGAGGGCGCCGCAGGCGCTGGCAATCTCGACGGTCGGGGCTCCGCTCCCGAGCGCGTCCTCGACGGTTCCGTAGCGCGTACGAACCTCCACCGCCGCCGGCGCCGCGAGTCGCGAGAGGTCGGGCAACCCGACCGGCGGCAACGCGGCGGTGTCCATCGGCGCCTCTGCCCCCGCGGCCGTACCGTCCGGGCCTGCCGCGTCATCCGGCGAGGCGCATCCGAGCGTCGCCATGCCCAGCAGGCAAGCGACCGCGACCCGGCCGCCGAACGGGACGGCGGCCCTCATCGCCCGCCGCCCTCGATCAGTGTCGTATAGCGATCCACCGGGACACCGCTCCATTCCTCTTCCCGCCCGCCGGGCCAGAAGACGCGCACGTCGACCGGGTCGGAGACAGAGCCGAGACCGACGAGCACCCGCGGATCGTTGGCGGACGCATAGCTGCCGTCGGCCCGAGCCCGGCGCCACAGCGTCGTGCCGTCCGACCGAAACACCGCCACGCGGGCGCCCACCATGTCGCGTCCGCCGGCGCCGACGAGACGCAGCCCGAGCCAGTGGCGGACCTGGCCGATGCGATTCACGAGCAGCCGCACCGGTCCGGCCGCGTTGGCCACCACCACGTCGGTGTCGCCGTCGTTGTCCAGGTCGCCGAACGCCGCGCCGCGGCTCACCTCGGACAACCGGAACACGGCTCCCGCCCTTGCGCTGACGTCCTCGAAGCGGCCGTCTCCACGGTTCCGGAAGAGCTGATTCGGCTGATCGAGTGGAAACGCCGTGCCCGCTTCGGCGCGGTCGAGACTCTCGACCACGAGACCGTTGACGGCCAGCAGGTCCAGCCAGCCATCGTTGTCGAAGTCGAGCCAGCCGGCGCCGAACCCGGTGTACGGCAGGCTGGGATAACGGATGCCGGCACCGGCGCTCCGCTCCGAGAACAGCCCGGATCCGTCGTTCACGTAGAGCGTGCTCCCCTGGCTCGTGAGCTCGGTGACGAACAGGTCCTCGTCGCCGTCGTTGTCGAAGTCGCCGAAGTCCACCCCCATGTCCGCCTTGGCTTCGCCGGCCTCGCCGAGTGCGACGCCCCACAGCGGCGCCAGGTTGCGGAACGTGCCGTCGCCGCGGTTGATCCAGAGCTGGTTCTCCTGCTGATCGTTGGCGACGAAGATATCGATCCACCCGTCCGCGTTCACGTCGGCGGTGGCCACGCCGAGCGCCGGACCGAACTCCCGCGCCATGCCCGCCGCGGCCGTCGCGTCGTCGAACGCGCCGTCGCCGCGGTTACGGAAGAACCGGCTGGGCCGGGCGCGGTACATCTCCGGCACGCAGTAGTTCTCCGGGCCTGTCGGATGAAAGCAGGGCACGTGCATGTCGAGCGTGTAGTAGAGGTAGTTCGCCACGAACAGATCGAGCCACCCGTCGCGGTCGGCGTCGACGAAGGCCGACGAGACGCTCCAGGCAGGATCGTCCGTGCCGCTCGCGGCCGAGACATCGACGAATGTGCCGTCACCCCGGTTCCGGAACATCTGGTTGGCGCCGAAGCGGGTCAGATAGAGGTCGATCCACCCGTCGTTGTCGATGTCGCCGGTGGCGACGCCCATCCCGTAGCCCCGCGCACGGATCCCGCTCTCACGGGTGACGTCCGTGAAGCGCAACGAGGGAACGCCCTCCGCATCCGACGTCAGGTCGTTGCGGTAGAGCCGATCTCCCGGCCGCGTCTCCGGCCGCGCCGCAAGCGGCGGGTCGCTCCCGAGCGTGTCTCCCTGAACGAGATAGACGTCGAGGTCGCCGTCGTTGTCGTAGTCCAGCAGGGCTGCGCCGGGACCCATGATCTCGGGCTGATAGAAACGGCCCGACATCCCGTTGAAGTGGACGAAGTCGAGACCCGTCGCCGCGGCGGCATCGGCGAACCACTCGACGCTCGGGTCCGGACCCGGCACCGATCGGGCGTCCGGTTCCTGCTGCGCTCCCGGATCGGGCGTGCAACCGGCGATCACCGTCAGGATCAGGGTAGCGACGAGCGCCCCCGCGCGAACCGTCATGCCGTCGCTCATCGGACGGGCTCGCGCCCGGGAACCGGCAACGGACCGGGCACCAGATCCGGGTCGCCGTCCCGCCACGGCGTGCGGCACGGCTGCCGCCGCAGGTACGACTGGAGATTGACCGCCATCCGCTGGGCCACGTCCGAGCGGGCGGCCCTGGCCGCAATCGCCATCGCCGCACGCTGCCACTCGACGGCCTCACCGAACAACCCCAGCTCGGCCAGCGTCATCGCCATCGTCTCGGCGACGGCCGAGGTCGGCTCGGACACTACGAGCGCTCGCATCAACTCCAGGGCCTGCGCGCCGTCGCGCACCCGGTCGTCCGGGGCTGCCGCGAGCAGCCGCGCCAGAGCGTGCGGAAACTCCGTACGCCCGGGATGGACCGCCGCGGCCCGGCGCAGGCGCTCGCGGGCCTCTCCGTAACGCTGGAGGAGCACGAGCGCCATCGCTTCGCCGAACCGGGCTGCCGCGTTCCCCGGCTCGAGCTCGATCGCGCGGCGGTAGGAAGCCAGCGACGACGCGATCCGCGCCGACCGCCGCCGGGCGTCGGCGAGCGCGAGGTGCGCTGCCGCGAAGTTCGGGTTGTGCGCCACCGCGTCCTCGAAGCGATCGATCGCCTCGGCGTCGCGACCGCTCCGCGCGAGAAGGGAGCCCAGCGCGTAGTGCGCCTCGTACGAGCGCGGATCGAGACGGAGCGCCTCGTCGAACGCGTCCTCCGCGCGGCGAACGTCCCCCAGGCGCTCGAGCGCGATCCCGAGGCTCAGCCGCAGCATGGCGACCTCGGGCGCCGAGCCGGCGGCCGTCCGGAAATGCGCCGCCGCGAGCGCCCAGTCTCCGCCGGAAGCGGCGTGAGACGCGAGGTCGCGGTAGTACTGCGGATTCCGCAGCATGCCGTTCAGGGCCGCCATGAGCGGGTCCGGCAAGCGCACGTCGGCTCCCGGACCGTCTTCGCGCCGGCGTCGGAGGTGTCTGTTCGCCCGGTCCGGATCACCCAGTGCCCGGTAGGCCATCGCCAGCGGATAGTGGATGCTGCCGGCTTCGGGATCGAGCGCCAGAGCCTTCTCCAGGTGTGCGGCGGCGGACGCGTAGTCCCCCTTCGCAAGCGCGATGCGACCCGCCTCGACCCGGAGCGCCGGCGCGTCGGACCGCCGCGCCAGCAGGGCGGCGACGACCGGCTCGGCCGCTTCCGGCCGGCCCAGCTCCAGATACATGCGGCTGAGCCAGACGGTGGCCGCCGGATCCGCCCGCCGGAGCGCGAGGGCCCGGCCGAAGCGCTCGGCCGCCGCCCCGAGGTCGCCCGACCTCCGCAGCACGTGCGCCAGGTAATAGGGCCACTTGAACTCCGTCGCAGCCAGCAACTCCGCGTTGCGGAAGCAACGCGCCGCGTGCTGAAGAAACTCGGCGGCCATGAACAGCATGCCGAGCTCGCCGTACGCCTCGCTCCGCGTCCGTGGGGCGGCCTCCGGATCGCGAGCGACCGCCAGCAGCGACCGATAGGCCTCGCCGAGCTGCCGCTGCGCCGCCGGATGCAGGTGGCCGACCGCGGGCAGCGCTACCGGCCGCAGAGCCTCCGTCTCGCGATCGCCGAGCTGCAGCGGACCCGTGGCGGCGTCGGCCCAATCCGGCGCCGGTCCGGCGACGGCGGCAAGTGCGCACAGGAGCAGCACCGCCCGGACGTCCCGGCGAGGCTTCCGCGGCGTGTGCACGGACCGGCTGATCAATGGTCCGCCTGCCGGAGCGTTCGCCCCGTCCCTTCCCGCAAGGTGAACCAGCGGCCGGCCGCCAGGTCGGTCCATTCCTCTACCCGGCCGCCGGGCCAGAGCACTTCGACACGCTGCACCGCCGTTGCCCGTCCGAGCCCGACCAGCACCCGCGGATCGCTGGCGGAAGCATAGCTGCCGTCGCTGCCCACCCGTCGCCAGAGCACCGGATGGCCGGCGTCCCGGAAGACGCCGACCCTGGCTCCGAGCATGTCCCGGGGCGGCTCGCCGCCGACGAGCCGCAGACCGAGCCAGTGGTTCCGGTTGCCGACCTCGTTCAGAAGAAGCCGCGCCGGGCCGTTGTTGTTGCCGATGACGACGTCGACGTCCCCGTCGTTGTCCAGGTCTCCGAAGGCCGCGCCGCGGCTGACCTCCGAGCGCCGGAGCGCCGCGCCCGCCCGCGCGCCGGCGTCCTCGAACCGGCCGTCGCCCACGTTTCGGAACAACTGGTTGCGCTGGTGCAGCGGGAACGGATCTCCCGCCTGCAGCAGCGGCTGCAGGACGCTGACCGCGCCGTTCACGGCCAGCAGGTCCAGCCAGCCGTCGTTGTCGGCATCGAACCAGCGCGCCCCGAACCCCGTGAACGGCACGCTCGGCGCCCCCAGCCGGGCGCGCGCGCTCCGATCCTCGAACCTGCCCGTCCCGTCGTTGACGTACAACGTGTTGGTCTCGTTGTCGAGGTGCGTCACGAACAGATCGGCATCGCCGTCGTTGTCGAAGTCCCCCGCATCGACACCCATGCCGGCTTCCGCCATGCCGGCGTGATTCAGCGCGACGCCCGCCAGCAGCGCTTCGTCGCGGAAGGTGCCGTCGCGCCGATTGATCCACAACTGGTTGTCGTCGCCGTCGTTGGCGACGTAGACGTCCACCCATCCGTCGCCGTTCAGGTCGTCGGCGACGACGCCGAGCGCCCGGCCGTAGGCGCTCGCAATCTGCGACTCGGCCGTGACGTCGGCGAAGGTGCCGTCGCCGCGGTTGCGGTAGAGCCGGTCGGGCACCGGCAGGTACCGCTGCGGTCCGCAGTAGTTCCGAACGCCGGTCGGCGTCGAGCAGTCGGCGTCGCCGCCGGGACGGTGATCGACGTAGTTGCCGACGTACAGGTCGAGCCAGCCGTCGCGGTCGAAGTCGAGAAAGGAAGCCGAGAGCCCCCAACGGGCATGATCGGTCCCGGTCCGGCGCGAGACGTCCGTGAACGTCCCGTCGCCGTTGTTGCGAAGCATGCGGTTCGGACCGAGGCGGGTGAGATAGAGATCGATCCAGCCGTCGTTGTCGAAATCCCCCGTCGCGGCGCCCATGCCGTAGCCCGGCGCCTCCAGACCGCTTCCCGCCGTGACGTCGGCGAACCGGAGCGTGCGGGAGCCGTCGGCATGGACGACGAGATCGTTTCGGTACAGCCGGTCCGTCAACGGAAACGGCTCTTCCGCCACCCCGGCGGCCTCCTCCGCCCCGGATCCGGTGTCGAGCGGACGCCCCTGCGGAAAATAGACGTCGAGGTCTCCGTCGTTGTCGAAATCCAGTAGCGCGACACCGGGCGCGAAGATCTCGGCGAAGTCGTAGTTGCCCGACATCCCGTTGAAGTGGACGAAGTCGATGCCGGCCGCGGCCGTGCCGTCCGTGAACCACTCCGCCCCGGATCCGCCGGTAACCCCGGCCGTACGACCCGCCGAGAGCGCGAGCGCGATCCCGAGAACGACCGCGCCCGGCGGCAACGAGCGCATGCCGTGAAAGATACACCGCACTCCGGAAAGTTCGCGCCCGTGCGCCGGCGCCTCGTGTCGGACCATCCGGTCGTGACCGCGGCCCCTTCCCTCTACGGAAAGGGGCCGCCAGCATACCCGGATCGTCGTCGCAACCGGGATTCCTCCGGCCGGCGCCCCGAAACGCCTCGCAAGCTCGGCGTTTCGGCCCATCCCCCCCGCTCCATGAGCTTGCGCCTCGGCACTTCGCTTCGCTGCGTCCCGCGGCGCAAGCTCCTGGCCGGCGTCGATCAGAAGCTGAACGTCGTCCCGACCTTGAACATCCGTCCCTGCATGATTCGCGTGGGCGCGAGCCAGGAAGGCCCGAACGTCGTCGTCCACGACAGCGCCGCGTCGGTGTTGAAGAAGTTGTAGACGGCGGCGTTGACCTGCACGCGTCCATCTCCCACGCTCAGGCTCTTGGAGAACCGCACGTCCAACTGGTTGACACGCTCGCCGTACTCCGTCCCCGGCGCGATCAGGTGGACGCTTCTGCCCCCGCCCGTCAATGGCCGGCCGAGTCCGGTGACGGCGCTGTCGGTGACGAAGTAGCTCGCCAGCATCTCGGGCCCGGCGCGATTCTGCCACACCGCGCTCACGCTCAGGTCCCACGGCAGGGGATACGTGACGAGAGCCTTGAAATCCGGCTGATAGGGCGGCCGTACGGAGCAGTAGTTCGTGCTCGGAAACGAAGCCACTCTCGTTTCGCCGACCCGTCCGGCCGAGGTGACGGCGTTCGAGCCGATGTTCGCATGCTCGATGATGCCGCAGTAGTCCGTGCGCTCGCGCCCGAAGCTGACCCCGCCGTTGAATATGCCGCCGTTGGGGAGCCGCCCCTGCAGGGATGCGTCCACGCCGGTGTACACGCTCATGCATCCCCTCATTTTGCATGCGTCAGATCACGCCGAAGACCTCTCGATAC
>WTFV01000154.1 GCA_011523845.1 Acidobacteriota bacterium
GCGACCTTCTCCATGGTGTAGAGGCCGAGGTTGCAGCCGTGGGCGAGGATCGCGGCGAGCAGGGCGCAGACCTCGCCGGGGTCAACTGGTTCGCCGGGCTGCTGAAAGTGGACGCTGAACCCGAGGTCGTTCTCGACCTCGATGAGCAGGTCGGCGAGCCGGATCGAGCGGCTGCGAGAGTCCAGCCAGCGGTGCAGCTCGGCGAGGCGGTCCGACTGCGCCGGCTCGGGCGGCTCGGCCGGGTCCGTCTTCAGCCGCCACCCGTCGTCGAACGCAACCTGCCGATTGTCAGCGACACCGTCCAGGAAGCGGTCGAACGTATCCGACAGGCGGACCTTCAGGTGCTCGACCGCCGCGCCGGAGTTGACGGGGAATCCGGTCCGCGCCCAGAAACGCCTCGCGGACCCGCTCCCACTGGGCAGTGGGCAGGAAGAAGGCCTCGAAGCGGCCGAAGTTCTTCGCGCCCTCGATGGCGAGGTTGCCGGTCTGATCTCGTCGCGCACCTTGAGGAACAACGCGCTCTCCCAGCGTCGGCGGTCCGTCAGGCCGTTGCGGCGGATGAGCGGCTGCAGCGCCGGTGGAGCGAAGTCGAGCGACACATCGGGCGGCGGGCCACGGCGCCCCGCCGCGCGGTGCTCGCGGTAGGCCCGCCGCGCCGACAGCGTCGGCGACGCTCCCTCGCCCTGCTCGTCGACGAACCTCATCCTGCTCAGAAACGGCGCGGCGAACTGGCTCAGCCCGGCGTGCCGCTGGGCCGTCTGCTCGAAGCGGGCCTTGCGGTCGCCCCGCGTCCAGTTCGCCAGGTCGGACTGGTCCTCGCGCAGCTGCTCCTCCGGCACGATGGACAGCAGTCGGTCCGCAACTCGTCGTCGCTGACGCCGGCATCGAGCAGCACGGCGCCGAGTCGACGATAGCGCTGAACGATCCGGTCAACGGCATGCCGTTGCGCCTTGAGCATGTCGTCGAGACGGCCTTCGACGAGCTTCCGATTCCGGTCGAGGATCTTGCGCCCGTCGGTCCCCTCGTCGCGGCCCCGGATCCTCGTGGTCGCTCTCCGGGATTTCTCGTGCTCGCTGCCCTGCTCAATGCCGTTCCCCGCTCTTCCGTGCGCCCGATGTCCGTGCTCCCGTTCCCGCCCGACCAGTCTTGGGCGTCGACGTGGTCGGCGGGGAGGCAGGATCGGGTCCAGCGGGGGCAAGGTGTTGCGGTAGGATGCATCAATCTGGACGAGAAAGGAACGTGGCCAAGCCGTCGAAGATCCTGGTTCACGCCGCTGCCATCATCGGTCTGTATCTCGCGTTCTCGTTCGTGATGTTCCTGGGACTCCAGGTCAGTCCCGTCTACGGCAACATCGGTCTCGTGGCAATTGCCCCTGTGGTCGTGCTCTACGTTTACATCGGCTTCCTCAGGAAGTAGCCGCAGCTGTGTCCGCTCGCCTCGTCGGCGAGCCGAGATGCTCGGCATACCGCCGGAAGACCGCGCCCGGTTCGCGGTCTGGTCGGAGTAGCGCGCCCGCGTGCTCGAACCGACGCTGAGCGCGCCGAGCGAGAGAGACGGCCGACGCCGCCATGCGGGCGCTCGACGCCTACCTACTACCGATCACCAGCGCGCGGCGGGCGAACCCGCACGAGGGCATCATCACCGCGCTCGCCCAGGCCGAGGAGGAAGGCGACCAGGTTGACCGAACGCGAGCTGCCTGTGGGGGATGTGGGCAGTCCGTCTGCGGCCTGTCCAAGGCGTTGTGGGCGCGTCCCCGTGGTGCGCGCTGAGGAAACTCGCGTCTCCGCAGTCCCTCCTCCGGCGTGCGTTCTGTCCACCTCTTGCACCCCTTGTGGTCGATTACGTGTCTGCTAGAGGCACGGATCTCCTCTGCCGTCGTCGCCGCCCGCGGCCGCGGGTCGTTTGAGCCGTGCCGGGGCCAACCGTCGCAAGGCGTCGAGCGGGAGCGGCCGGTACTCCGTGTGCTTCCCGGCTGACCGGCTCTGGTCGGATTACGGCCATCACCAGGTCTGCACAGCCGTCGCGGTCGACGTGATGCATGCTCGGCTCCGCGGCGTTGTGCAGGGGATCCCGGCCGCGGCGCGTTCCAGCGTGGTGGAGCGCTGATCACGAATCCAAGGTAGGTGTCTCGTCGGAAAACTACATCGGTCTCTGGCGGCGAGACACGTCGAAAGGCGTCCCCCGGTTGATGAGAACCTGAATGTACCGACCCGTCCACGGCATCACGTTCGGCGGGCCATCGTCGTTGCGCGTGTGCGGAAGCAGCAGGTCGCGTAACCCGTCGCCGTTGACGTCGAAGTGCGTCAGCGCCTCGACCGCCGTGTGACCGTCACCGAACGCTGGATGCGGGCAACTCGATGCGCGCCGGGTAGTGTCCAGTGCCGTCGTTCACCAGGACGATGCTGAACTGGTTGATGTGGGTCGGATCGAGGTCACGGATCTGCCCGAGCGCAAGGTCCAGGTCGCCGTCGTTGTTCAGGTCTACGAGGTCTACGAGGTCTACGAGGTCTACGAGGTCACTGCCTGTAGCGGTAGGGCACCTCCAGGCCGAGGGCGTGGTTCTTGACGTAGGCGCGCACCCGGGGATGCGATTCGACCACGCGGCAGAACTGGGCCTCCCAGTCGCTGTCGCACACGACCCAGTTGACGGGGCGGCTTGATCGGCACCGGCTTGGCGGTGAAGTCGAACGGGATGCCGAGGACGTCGGCGTACTCGACGTCGAAGAGGCCATCCTCGTTGGGGTCGTACGACTGGCGGCGCAGCGCGCGCCCGACGACCTGCTCGCAGAGGAGCTGCGTGCCGAAGGCGCGGACACCCAGGATGTGCGTGACGGTCCGGGCATCCCAGCCCTCGGTCAGCATCCCGACCGACCGGACGTTGCTGTTCGTTGTCGATGGCGCGGCGGGGCTGCGCCGGGCCATCACCGACGTGTTCGGTTCTCGGG
>WTFV01000203.1 GCA_011523845.1 Acidobacteriota bacterium
TGCTCTCGGCGAACAGGTTGTCGCCGGGCCGCATGCCGCCGTACCAGTCGTTCGACGGCGTGCCGGTCGGCAGGTAGACGATGCCCAGCTCCTCGTCGACCGCCATGTAGGACCAGACGTTGGAGTGCCCGCTGTAGCGCCACGACTCGTTGCCCCAGGTGTCGGCGCCGAAGTCGTCGCCCCGCGGGATGGTGCGGAATATCCACTTCATTTCGCCGGTGCGCGCGTCGTAGGCCCGCACGTGGCCGGGGGACGCCTCGCGCAAGGTCAGCCGGGTGTCCTGCACGATGCTTCCGACGATGACCGTGTCGCCCGCGATGGCGACCGGCGATGACCAGGTCATGCGCGAGGCGTCGATCTCGCGCTCGAACCCCGCGGTGAGGTCGATGTAGCCGCCCGTCCCGAAGTCGGGGTAACGGCGGCCGGTGCGCGCGTCGAGGGCGACCAGGCGCTTGTCGTGACTGGCGATGAAGATGCGCGCGTCGTCGCTCTCCGAGTCCTCCCAGTACGAGACCCCGCGGTGGTGCCAGCCCATGTTGGGTGGACGATCGAGATACGCGTAGATCTGCGGGTCGTAGGTCCAGACCGGCTCGCCGGTGCCGGCGTCGAGCGCCGCCACCTGCCCGAGCGCGGTGCTGACGTACACCAGCCCGTCCGCCATCAGCGGGACCGACTTGAACTGGCTGGGTCGGATCCGCTCGTTGGCCTCGGCCACGGCGGTGGAGAGCGACGTCCAGCGCCAGGCGATCTCCAGGTCGGTGAAGTTGTCCGCGTCGATCTGATCGAGCGGGGAGTACTTGGTGTTGGCCGCGTCCCGGCCGATTGCGTGCCACTCGCCGTCGGGCACGGTCGTCTGCGCCAGACCGGAACCGCAAATGGCCACAACGGCCGCCGCCGCAAGTGGAACCGGACGTCGCAGGCTCTGGGTCATCGGAACATCCCCTCCCGGTGGTTCGCCGGCTCTCGGCAAGTGTCGGAACGAGGTCGATCATAGCGCGGGCGGGAATCGCACCCGGCGGGCGCGTGACGGCGACGGCTGCCGCATGCGGGGCCATGAGCTTGCGCCGTGGCAAGTTCCCGAGGCAGGCGGTGGGCCGGGGTCGCGCCCGGAGCCAGCACGGAGCCCTGGCAGCCCGCCGAGATACGCCGGTAGTAGGAACGGTCGGCCGGCGGTCGCGCCCGGAGCCAGCACGGAGCGCTGGCAGCCCGTGGTGGAACGCCGCTTAGCACCGAGAGCGGCGAGGCGCCCGCCGTGGCAAGGCGCGACGGGGGGAGCACATCGGGCATATTTCGACCGAGGAGCAACGCCGTCCAGGCGGGATGCATCGCTGCTCGAACGCAGCGGAGCGCTCGCCACCGGCTGCCTGGACGGGTTTGGCGGCGCTATACTGGATGTGCTCCCCGACGAACGCCCGCTCTACTGGAGTGGTGCATGACTCACGACCTTCGGACACACCGTACGGACGACGCGCCGCAACCGATCGTCACCTCGAACCCCGACGCGCCGGTGCGGATAGACGTCGCGATGCCGCGCGGCCTCTACGACCGCCTCACCGATCACGACGAGGCGCCGCGCAGCCGCTACGACATGGCGACCGGACGAGCGGAGTTCGTCGCCGCGCCAGGCGTCAGCCACGAGTGGCGGGCCTGGAAGCTCTCGGCCCTGTTCAGCCGGATCGAGCAGATGCTGGAGGCCGCGGACCGCGCGCCGGAGTTCCTGGTGGCGGGCGCGAGCCGGCTGCTGAGCGATGACGGCGCCTTCGAGCCGGACACGTGCGTCTTTCTCGATCCGGCGCAAGCGCGAGCCGCCATGCGCGTGGACGGATACCTGGACACGCGAAAGGGTGCGCCGGTTCCCGAACTCGTGGTCGAGATCGACCGCAGCGTCGGCTCCAGCGACAAGCTGGCGCCGTACTTCCGCATGGGGGTGCGCGAGGCCTGGACCTGGAGCCGCACCGACGGCGTGCGCATCTGGATCGCCCGAACGGCGGACGGCACCTTCGCGCAGACCGAGCGGAGCCACGTGCTGCCCGGACTCGACCGCCAGGCTCTGGACCGCCTGCTGGCGAGCCGGACGCCGCGGGACGCATCCCGGCGCGCACGCGACATAGCGCGCCGCGTAGGCAACGCGATGCTGGGCGCGGATCACCGCGATCCCACCGACCAGAGGTGAAGGGGCATGGATCTCAACGCGTTCGACCTGCTCCTGCTCGTCCTTGCCGGATTGCTGGTCCTGCTGGGTCTGCTGAAGGGACTGACGCGGTTGCTGATCGGGATCGGGGCGCTGGTAGCCGCGTTCATCCTCGCCGCGCGATTCCATGGGCTGGCCGCCGCCCCCGTGCTCGGGGTGATGGACATATCCGTGCCGGCCGCGAACCTCATCGGCTACCTGGCGATCTTCGTGGGCACCATGTTGGCCGGGGCCCTTGCCGGCCGCGTCCTGCGGGGACTGTTGAAGGCGGCGATGCTGGGCTGGGCGGACCGGCTGGCCGGAGCCGCGGCCGGCTTCGTCGCCGCGCTGCTTGCGGCCGCGTTGATCGTCCTGCCGGTGATCGCCTATGTCCCGACGGGCGAGCGGCTGCTGCGCGACTCGGTGCTCGCGCCTTACGTCACGCGGTTCTCCGACCTGGCGAACGCACTCGTTCCCGAAACGCTCGCCGACCGGTATCGGGAACGGATGGAAACGTTGCGGCGATCCTGGGGCCAGCGCTGGGACGCGGCAGGTGAAGGAGCCGCCGGCAGCGATGCGGCCGCGGACCGGGGTGTGCCGGAATGAACGGTCGGAGCGGGTAGTCTCGGGAACCTCGAGAGAATCGCAAAAACCCGGATGGGCCGCGGACCCAGGATCCGTGGCGAAACGCCGCGTAGCACCGAGAGCGGCGAAGCGCCCCGAAACCCGGTGCCCGGTGCGACGAGGGAGTATATTGGGCATACTCGACCGAGGAGCAACGCCGTCCAGGCGGGATGCATCGCCGCTCGAATGCAGCGGGGCGTTTGCCACGGGCTCCTGGATGCACTGGAGGATGTCATGAACTGGCTGCGCAGCCTCGTCGTCATCGCCGGACTCGCCGCGATCGCGGCCGCGGTCGCCGTCACCGCCCAGTCGGAGCCGGAAATCATCATCCGCGGCGGCGAGGTCTTCACCGATGGGGCCTTGCGGACCGCCGACGTCCGCGTCGTCGGCGCAACCATCGCCGAGATTGGCGCCGGCCTCGAGGCGCGCGACGGAGACACGGAGGAGATCGACGCGAACGGGCTGCTGGTGCTGCCGGGCGGCATCGATCCGCACGTGCACCTGGGCGGCATCCGGATGGACGACTACACGTCCGGCTCGCGCGCGGCGCTGGCCGGCGGCATCACCACCATCTCCAACTTCGGCGGCGTCGCGGAAGGAGAAACGCCGGCCGAGACGCTGGCGCGCGCGACCCCCGAGATAGAGGCGCAGTCCATCGCCGACGTCATCTTCCACCCCATCGTCTCGGATCCGGCCAGCGCCACGGCGGAGTCGCTGGCGGCGCTCGCCGACGCCGGGCAGACCACCATCAAGGTGTTCATGGTGCGGCCGACCTTCGACTCCCGTGCGCCCGGTTTCGTCAACACCATGCACGCGGCCCGCGAGACCGGCGTGCTGATGATGATGCACTGCGAGGACGCCGCCATCGTGCAGATCACGTCGGAACGCATGGTCGCCGAGGGACGCGGCTCGCTCGCCTACTTCGCCGACGCCCGCCCGGTGGCGGCCGAGGAGGCGGCGACGCTGCGCGCGGTGGCGATGGCGGAAGCGACCGGCACGCCGATCTACATCGTGCACCTGTCGTCGGAACGCGCCCTGCGGGTCGCCGAGGCGGCCCAGCAGCGCGGCCTGCCGGTGTACGTCGAGACCCGCCCCATCTATCTGCACCTGACCCGCGAGCGGTTCGACGGCCCCACGCCGGGGCTGTACATCGGCCAGCCGCCGCTGCGTGAACAGAGCGACCTGGACGCCCTCTGGGACGGCATCGCCCGCGGCACGGTCCACGTCGTGGCGACGGACCACGTCGCCTACACCCGCGAGCAGAAGCTCGACCCGGCGCAGAACGTCGCGCAGCACCGGGCCGGGATGAGCAACCTGCAGGTGATGCTGCCGATGCTCTACTCGGACGGCGTCAACGACGGGCGCATCTCCCTGGAGCGGTTCGTGGAGGTCACGTCGTCGAACCCGGCCCGCCTGTTCGGGCTGTATCCGCGCAAGGGAACGATCGCCGTCGGATCGGACGCCGACCTCGTGCTGTGGGATCCGAACGAGACGCGCACGATTCGCAACGAGGACATGTTCTCGGGCAGCGGCTATTCGATCCACGCGGGCCGTGAGGTGACCGGCTGGCCGCAGCTCACGATCCGCCGCGGGGAGATCGTGTATCGGGACGGCGAGGTGCTGGGTACCGCCGGCAGCGGCGAACTGGTGCGTCGCGAGCCGTGGCAGGGGCCGCCGCTGTGAGCGGCCGTCACCGGTTCCAGAAACGGGTGGCGAACACCGCGTGGCCCGCGAGCGGCGGACGCGGCAGGGCGCGACGAGGCGCGATCTCCTGGAGGATCACCTCTCGGCCCCCTCGCCTGTTCTGTTCAGTCGGTCTTGCCGACGCTGGCCGCTATGGGCGGTCGCTCCAGAGCCGTAGAGCCCTCTCGGATAACGATCGTGCCGGCGTCGTGCACGAGCACGCGACAAGGTGGCCGAGGCCTCCTGTCCGGAGGCTTCGAGTCCCGAATAGGCTGCCCGGCCCCGCTGCTTGCAACGCGCGGCGCAGAGGCCAGACTGGAGCTGCCACGCCGACGGCCAGGATCACTCGCGCGGCAGGGCGAAGCTCAGGATCAGGTCCCCGCCGCGCCGGCCCCGATCACCGCCGCCCGACGCCACCGTCACGAACTGCTCGCCGTTGACCATGTAGACGGCGGGCGACGAGAAGACCCCGGCCCCGGTGTTGAACCGCCACAGCTCCTCGCCGGTGCGCGCGTCGAAGGCGAAGAAGTAGCCGGCGATGTTGCTGCCGGTACCCACGAAGACGACCCCGCCCGAGGTCACGACCGGTCCCGCCTGGCCGTAGCCCTCGCGGATCTGGCGCCAGATCAGCTCTCCGGTGGTCGGGTCGTAGGCCGAGAAGAACATGCGCGGGCCGCGGCCGGCGTCGAACGGCCGGTCGATGGCGTTCACGTAGAGCAGGCCCGTGTCCGTGCTGTAGGCCATCGGCCCGTAGCTGGCCCCGCCGCCGAAGCCGGGCGCGAAGATCTGGTTGGGCGCGATCGGCGTGAAGATCGGCACCAGCGTCTTCCCTTCCGCGTGCTCCGGCGGGATCTCCTCGGGGAAGATCGGCGCGACCGGCTCCATCCGCTCGCCGTCCGCCTTGTGGGGGATCGGCTGCGTCGGCCACGGCTCCTCGCCCTCGCGGTCGGTCTCGGTCGGCACCGGCGTCTCGATGATCGAGTGGATCGGCGCGCCGGTCTCCCGGTTCAGCAGGTAGAGGAAGGCGTTCTTGTTGGCCTGCCCGAGCGCGCGCACCGGCTCGCCGTCCACCTCGATGTCGAACAGGATCGGCTGGCTGCCGTTGTCGTAATCCCAGACGTCGTGGTGCACGAGCTGGTAGTACCAGCGCAATTGCCCGTTCCCGATATCGAGCGCCAGCACCGAGTCGGTGAACAGGTTCATGCCGTCGCGCTCGGTGCTGTCGCCGAACGGGTTGCCGACCGCGACGTAGAGCAGGCCGAGCTCCGGGTCGAGGGACGGGGTCTCCCAGATGCCGCCGCCGGTGCGGACGCTGCCGACCCAGGTCGGCCCGGCGATCTCCCAGCCCTGGTCGTTCTCGTCCTGCGGGATCGTGTTGAAGTGCCAGATCACCTCGCCGGTCGCCGCGTCCACCGCCAGCACGTGCCCGCCCGGAATCAGGCTCTCGCTGCGCGTCGTGCCGACGTACAGGACGCCTTCGTGGATCTGCGGCGCGGTGGTGAACCAGTAGCCCATCGAGATGGCGGTCTCCACGTCCGGATAGCGGAGGCGCAGCACGTCGAGGATGACGCTGGCCTGCCCGTTGTCGCCGAAGGTCTCTATCGGTTCGCCGGTCTCGGCGTCGAGCGCGAAGATGAACGAGCCGGCGGCGCTGTAGACGACCCCGTCCTCGTAGGTGACGCCCCGGTGCCGGAAGATGTAGCCCTCGCGCCGGCCGCCGCCGAGCAGGTCCGTCACGTCGTAGGTCCACAGATGGTGCCCGTCGTAGGCGTCGACCGCGTAGACGCTGCCGCGCGAGTCGGTGAGGTACATCACCCCGTCGACGATCACCGGCGTGGTCTGGTTGCTGACGCCGTCGATGACGCCGTGCTGAAAGAGCCAGCGCGGCGTGAGCCGGTGCGCGTTCTCCGGCGTGATCTCGTCGATCTCGGCGTAGCGGCTGCCATGGAGATCGAGGTTGTGCAGGCGCCAGTCGACGTTCTGGGCCGGCGCGGGAGACACAAACAGCGCGGCCAGCGCGACCGCGAGCAGCAGCGTGCGGAAACGGGCAGGCGTCATCTCGTGGACCTCCAACCCGGAAGCATAGACGAATCGACGCGGGTCAATCACGCGGGTTCTCCGGGAGTCGCGCCGCGTGACGGACCGCCACGACCCAGACGATCGGATCTCGTACGCGGTAGAAGAAGCGGTAGGGACGCACGATCACTTCGCGATAGGGCAGATCCGGGAATTCCGGCACGATACGACCGGACGCGGGGAAACGCTCGAGTCTGCGCAGCGTGTCTTCCGCCCGCTGCCGAAACATGGCAGCGGCTTGCGGATTGTCGCGCCGGATGCAAGCCACCGCGGCGAGGAACTGCGTGCGCCCCGTCGGTGTGAAGCGAACCTTCACGAGCCATCGCCGGCAAGGACGGCGTCGGCTTCCGCCAGCACTTCATCGAGATCCTGCCCGACGCCCGCCGTGATCTCCTGCTCGCCCCGTACCAGGAGTCGAAGCAGCTCGCGCTCGCGCTCGCCGCGTTCGTAGGCGGATACGCTGAGCATCACCGCCGCGCCGCGGCCACGTTGCGTGATCACGAGCGGTTGCGGCGAAGATCGTACCCGTTTCAGCACCGCCGCGGTATCCTGACGCAGTTCCTTGACGGGGACGAGCTCGGGGATGCGACTCATGATTGCCTCCAAGCGTACCCTGAACCATACAACGAAAGGGGTCATTCCCAATGTTCAGCATTGACCGGCGGCAGTTTCTGGAGGTCGGCGCGCTCGGCGTCGGTTATGGGCTGGCGACGGCTCCACGCGTGGCGTACGCGCAGTCCGCGTCGGGCACGGCGGGCGCGACGGGCGGGAACGTCCGCATGAGCGGGGACGGCCTGGGGCTCACGCCGGAGGAACAGGCGCGGCTCTGGAGCGCGCTCGCCGCGGACGGCGGCATCGTGCGCGACTCCTACTCGAACGGCGGGGCCGTCGAGCGGCTCGAGAACGACTTCGCGGAGCTGCTCGGCAAGGAGCGGGCGGTATTCATGCCGACCGGCACGCTCGCCAACCATCTGGCGGTGCGTGCGCTGGCCGCCGGCGACGGACGCGCCATCGTGCAGGCTGACAGCCACCTGTACAACGACTCGGGCGACTGCGTGCAGACCCTCAGCGGCATCACGCTGATCCCGCTCGGCGCCGACCGTCCCGACTTCACCCTCGAAGAGGTGGAGGCAACCCTCGACCGCACCGCGGGCGGCCGGGTCAGGAGGCCGGTGCGGGTCATCTCCATCGAGACACCGGTCCGCCGGCACTTCGGCGCCATCTTCGACCGTCGCGAGCTGGAGCGGATCGCCGACCTCGCGCAGCGCGAGGGTATCCGTCTGCACCTGGACGGGGCGCGGATCTTCCTGCAGGCCGCATACGAGGGCCGCGACCTCGCCGAGTACGCGGCGCCCTTCGACACCGTCTACGTGTCGCTCTACAAGTACTTCAACGCGCCCTCCGGAGCGATCCTGGCCGGTCCCCGCGCCCTGCTCGACGGCATGTACCACACGCGGCGCATGTTCGGGGCGGGCCTCCCCGCGGCGTGGCCGTTCGCCGCGATTGCCCACCACTACCTCCCCGGCTTCATCGAACGCTACCGTCAGGCCGTCGACGCCTCGGAGTCGTGGATCGCGCAGCTCGCCCGCCACGACGCGTTCTCGATCGAACGCGTTCCGAAAGGCACCAACCTGGCATGGCTGCGGGTGAGAACCGATGACGTCGCCGCGTTCCGGCAGCGACTGCGTGACCGGGGCGTCGCGGTGGGCGCACCCCGGAACGGACGCGTCCTCGTCGGGGTCAACGAGACCTGGAACCGGAGACCGGCCGACGAGCTGGCGGAGCTGTTCATGGCTTCGCTGTGAGCCGACGGAAGCCAGGAGCCTGCGCCGCAGGACGCAGCGAAAAGGAAGTGCTGCGGCGCAGGGTCATGGAGCCGGGGGGACGGGCCGAAACGCCGAGCTGGCGAGGCGGTTCGGGGCGCCGCCGGCGCGGGCCGCTCAGGGCAGAAGGTCGCTCACGCGAATCGTCGCCGCCGGGCGGGAGAGCGGCGCGACGGTCTCGCCGGCGCGGCGGACGATCACCGTGCGGTAGCCGCCCTCACCCGGATCGCGGTGGATCTCGAGGTGCGCGTCGGCGAGCGAGAGGATCCAGTAGTCGGGCACCCCGCACCGCGCGTAGAGGCGCTGTTTCACGGTCCGATCGCGGCGGAGCGAGTCGTCCGACACTTCGACGATCAGCACCGCGGTGCGCGGATGCTCGTCACGGTAGTCGCGGACATCGCCCTCCACCACTGCGATATCGGGCTCCGGTTCCGAGTCGTCGGCAAGCGCCAGCGGAAGTTGCAGCCGCACGTAGTAGCCGGAGCCGAAGGCGCGCTGCACGGCATCCGCGACCAGCGAGAACGCGGTCGCATGGCGGCTGCCCTGAGGCGTCATGTCCAGGATCTCCCCGTCGATCAACTCGAGCCGCGCATCCGCGCTGAACACGCCCGCCGCGGCGGCGCGATCGTACTCGGCGCGGCTCCAGCGATGGGAGTCGACAGTCGCGTCACGCATGTGAATCCATCAGGACGCGCGCAGCGCCGCCACGGCCAGCAGCACCCAGCCGGCGATCATGCACAGGCCGCCGATCGGGGTTATCGCGCCCAGCCAGCGGATGCCGGAGATCGAGAGCACGTAGAGGCTGCCCGAGAAAATCGCGATGCCGGCCACGAACAGCCAGCCGGCCGCGCCCACCAGCGGACCGGGCCAGCGCGATGCCGCCCAGGCGACCACGAACAGGGCCAGCGCGTGGATGAAGTGGTAGCGGACGCCGGTTTCGAACACGGCCAGCATGTCGGCGGTCAGGCGCTCGCGCAACCCGTGCGCCCCGAACGCGCCCAGCACCACGCCCAATCCGCACAGGATCGCCCCCGTCGCGAACCAGTTCGCCACCATGGCTCTGTATGATACAGCGGTGCCCTTGGAGTGGACGGCGTTCACGGAGTTCCTGGATGCGCAGCTCCTGGAGCTGATCGGGACCGACTTCGCGCAGGTGCGCTACGGCAACGTCGGCACCGCGACGCTGGCGGCCTTCGTCGTGGCGACCGCGGCGCTGTTCACTACCGCCCGACTCGTCCTGCTGCGACGCCGGCACGCGCGCCAGCATTCCGGCCATGACGTTCCCCGGCGCTACCGGCGCGGTGTCGTCGGCCGCACCTGCTGCGCCCTGCCGAAGATCATCCTGGGACTGGCGATCGCCACCGGTCTGGTCGCCCTTTCCGACCCGTTCCTCACGTCGACTGAACAGGTGGTCGGCAACGTCGAGTCACGCGTCCGGATCGATCTCGTGGACACGTCGCTCTCGATGGCCTGGGAGTTCAACAACACCGAGCGGTCGCGCGCCGAGGTGGCCCGCGAGGCGCACCTCGAGTTCCTCCGGATGCGGCGCGACAAGAACGACCGGGTCTCGCTCTGGCTCTTCTCGTCCTACCCGTACATGGTCGACGACTTCGTGCTCGACGACGAGCTGTACTACTTCCAGGTGCTCGGCGCGCCGTGGGTCACCGTCAAGATTCTCGCCACCGAGCCGGGCACGCGGCGCGACCGCTACTTCGTTCCGGAGGACAAGGTCAGCATCATCGAGTCGGAGGGCACGACCAACATCACCGGCGCGCTGCAATCCATCGTGCGCCACTTCGACATCGACGCGTCGGTGGTCAATCGCGGCGCGAACCGCAACCGCGCGCTGCTCATCATCACGGACGCCGACGTGGACGAGATCCCGGAGGCGGAGCTGGCCGCGCTGGCCGCCCGCAACGTCGTGCCGTACGTCATCTACATCAACACCGACCGCGGGCGGTCGACGCTCGAAGGCGTCGAACAGCCGTCACTCATCGAGAGCATCCGGGAGTACGGCGGCGACTATTTCGACGTGACGACCGAGGACGGGCTGCAGCAGGCGTACCGGGCCATCGACGAGCGGGAGACGGTGGCGGTCCCGCTGAGCCACCGCGCCTTGCGGGTCCCGATCTACTCGCGGTTCCTGCTGGTCAGCCTGGCCCTGCTCGTGGTCGGCATCCCGGCCGGATTCCTCGCCGAGCTCCTCTGGGGCATCCACCCGTAGGCGACCCGCGCATGGATGCTCGGACCGGCGGCCGGAGGCCGGGTTCCCCCCGTCCCGACGGGCGAGCGCCCGGCAGCGCGCTTCCGGTTGGCGGCCAGATGAACCCGCAGATCGTCAAGTGGAACGCCCGTTACGCCGGATGCGAGCCGGGCAGGCTGCCGGCTCCGTCACCGCCCCTGCCGGGCGCGGTATCCGGCCTGCCCCCCGGGCGCGCCCTGGACCTGGCGTGCGGCACGGGCCGGCACGCCATCTGGCTCGCCGCACGCGGGTGGCGGGTCGATGCGGTCGACGGCTCGGACGCCGCCATCGCGCTGCTGCTCGCCAACGCCGAGCGGAACGGCTGCCGGGAGCGGATCGCGCCGCAGGTCGCCGACCTCGAGGCCGACCCGCCGGAATTCACGATCGAGCCGGCCGCCTACGACCTGGTCGTCGACTGCTTCTTCCTGCACCGGCCGCTGTTCGCGGCAATCCGGGACGGTGTGCGTCCCGGAGGGCTGTTCGTGGCGGCGCTGCACCTGCCGGCGCCCGCCGGCCGGCGCGCACACCGGTACGTGCTGCGCCCCGGCGAGTTGAAGGAGACCGTCAGCGGGTGGGGGTGGACCGTGCTCCACAACCTGGAGCGGGCCGCAAGACCGGCGACCGGCGATGACCGGGTGGTCGGCGCCGCCGAAGTCCGCGCAGATGACGCCAAGCCGGCGCCGGGCGTCGCCGAGATCATCGCCGGCCGCCCGGCGCCCGCCCCGGCGCGACGTGCGTGACCGGCCCGCGCGCACGTGTCGACCAGGCGGAAGCCGCTTCCGACAACGAAGCGGCCCCGCCGGCCGAATCACCTACTGCTGCGACGCCGCGTCCCGTTCCGCCGCGCGCGCGCCCGCCAGGATGTTGAACAGCCCGTAGTTCCCCTCGTGGCAGGCGTACTCGTACATCCCCTCGCCGCGCTTCATCGGCAGGGCCGCGGTGAACGGCCGCGTGAAGGTGGTCGGGTCGTTGACCGTGAACTCGTAGAGCAGCGTGTCGTCGCCCACGCGGCTGAAGCGCTCCGTCAGGTGCAACGTCGAGCCCGTGCCGATTGCCGTCGCCACCGACGGATTGAAGCTGGCCACCTTGTCGCTGAAGTTCGTCGACTCGACGACCAGCGTGTCGCCGTCCCAGTAGCCGCGCGAGTCGCCCATCCACTGGCTGATGGCAGCGGGCAGATGATCGCGGCCGTCGAGCGGCACGATCCGGGCGTCGTGCACCATCTCGTGCAGGATCACCACGTGGTCCGGCGTCTGGAAGATCTGCAGGTTCTGGTTGTAGCCGGCCGGCACGATCGGCGGACCGGAGTTGAACCCCAGGAGGCAACGCTCGGCGAGCCCGCGGTCCTCGTAGCTGTCAGCTCCGATCCCGGCAGCCCGAACCCGGACCGGACGGGTGCCCGCTCGGTCCTCACCGAGCGACAGCTCGATCAGCTCGAATCCCTGCTGCAGCGGCGGGACCCGGCCCTCCGGCGGATCGACGATCAGCGACGTGCGCTGGTCGTCCACGACGCTGGCGCCCTGGTCCACCCAGTAGTGGTTGTAGCCGCCGACGTTGCCGCCGACCGGCAGCAGCTCGCCGGTGCGCTCGGTGGGCGCGTTCAGCTCGGCGCTGCGCGCGGCCGACCGCGCTTCGATCTCGGCCGCCTCCTCTTCACTGAGAACGGCGCTCTCCTGATCCTCCGGCCGCTGCAGCGGCGTCAGGGTCTTGAAATCCCACACGCCCTGCAGATCGGGCTTGCCGTCCGCCAGGCGCGGCGGCTCGAACGCCTCCTGGGCCACGGCCGGCGCGGACGCACCCGCCATGAATGCGATCAACATGCACGCGACGGCGACACCGCGAACCGTCATGTCAGACCTCCTTGCCTTCACTCGTCAACAACGATGGTTCTCTCAATCCACGATGGTCTTCGTACTCCTCACTGCCGGGCCTCTGCCGCCCGCGACGACGCGAGGAGACTGGTCATGCCGTAGTTGTCCTCGTGGCAGGCGTACTCGACCAGCGGTCCCGCCGCCGGTCGCCACCGCACCATCCCGCTCCAGGGCCGCGTCCAGACGCTCGGGTCGCACAACGCCATTCGCGGACATCCTCCAGCCTCGATCAGGCCGCATCCGATCCCTGGCATGATCGCCCAGTCACGCGTGCGGCGCAAGCGTCGCAGCCGGAAAACCGGCGCGTTCCGGCGCGCTGTAGTATCCTTCGGTTTCGCCTCCGCGAACAGGCGAACCCCGGAGGTCAGGCGTTCATGCGCATCCATCTGATCAACCCCAGCCATATCGCGTTCGGTCTGGCTGTCATCACGCCACGCTGGCTCTACGTCCTGGCCCACGCCACTCCCCGCAAGTGGGGCGATCCGCACATCGTCGACGAGACGCTCGAGGCGCTCGACCCGGAGACCATCGAGCCCGGCGACATCGTCGGCATCGGCATCCATACCGGCAACGCGCTGCGCGGCTATGAAGTCGGGCGCCTCTGCCGCGAGCGGGGCGCGCGCGTCGTCTACGGCGGCATCCACGCGACGCTCTACCCGGAAGAGGCGCACGAGCGGGGCGGCGCACATGCCGCGGTCAAGGGCGACGGCGACGGGGTCTGGCCGCAGGTGCTGGAAGACGTCGCCGCCGGACGACCCGAACGGATCTACGAGGGCGGCCGCGTGCCGGGCGCCTCGCTGCAGAAGGCGCGCTGGGACCTGATGCCCCGCGACCGCTACATGTGGGCCTCGGTGCAGACCGTGCGCGGCTGCCCGAAGCACTGCTCCTTCTGCTCGGTGTGGCGGACCGACGGCCAGGAGCCCCGTCAGCGGACGGTCGACGCCGTCGTCGAGGAGATCGTCGAGCTGCGCCGCATGGGCTTCCGCTTCATCGCCCTGGCGGACGACAACTTCTATCCGGTGACGCTCGAGGATCTGGCGATGGCGCGCCGGCGCGAGGACTCCTCTCGGCTGCACGAGCTGGAGGCGCTGCGCGAGGAGCGTTTCGAGCTGATGGAACGGCTCGCGAAGCTGCCCAGGGACACGGTCTTCTTCACCCAGATCACGATGGAGGCGGCCGAGGATCCGGCGTTCCTGGACGCCATGCGCAACGCGCGCATCCGGGGCGCACTGATCGGCGTCGAGGCCGTGACCGAAGCGGGGCTGAAGGACGTCTACAAGGGCTTCAACCTGGCCGGCGACGCCCTGGTGAACCAGCTCCAACGGTTCCGCGAGCACGGCGTCCACGTGCTCGGCTCGTTCATCTTCGGACTGCCGAGCGACCGCCCGGACAGCTTCGAGGCTACCGCCGCCCTCGCGCATGCCGCTGACATCGACTTCGCGCAGTTCCTCACCCTGACGCCTTTCCCCGGCACGGTCGATTTCCTGAAGTGGGAGAAGACCGAGGCGACGCAGCTTCCCGACGTGGACGGCGTCCCGGTGAGCCGTTACTGGCTGATCCCGCCGATCAAGCGGCCGAAGATCTTCTCCCCGCACCCGGCGATGAGCGCGGAGGAGATTCGGATCGGCACCCAGCACGCCTGGGATCGCTTCTACTCGCTGGGCAAGGTCTGGCGTCGCTCGCGCTGTGTCCGCTCCATGCGCTATCGGCTGGCGTTCATGCTGGTGTCGAAGCTGTACCGCCAGATGTACGGCAACACCGGGATCGCCACCGACAGCGCGCGTGTCTCGCGCTCCGCGACCTGGGCGCGCTGGCTCGCCATCCCGCTCAAGCGTCTGTTCTCGGCGAGCCCGATGCCGGAGCTGCAGGTGCCGGCGCGCCAGGAGTCGGCGCCGTAGAACGGCGCGGCGTCCGGGAGGGACGGTTGGGCGGCAAGCGGAGCCGCAGGCGGCGCTTTCCCGACTGGGACGGAGCGCAGGTCAACAGCGATCGAGCCGCACCGGCCCGGCTCGATGTAAACGGGAGCGGCGCTGGCGTCGTCTCGGAAGGCGCCGCAACGATGCAACAATCGTCTGACGCCGCGGTGAGGTAACAGCCCATGACTGCCGTCCTGCAGCGTACGACGCTCTCGCTCGCACTCCCGACGCTGGCCCTGATCGCCATCGCACCGGCCGTCTCCGCCGGCTCCCGGGCGTTTGCGCAGCCGGGCCCGCCGGCCCCGGCCACGCGCGAGGCGGCAGTGCTGTCCTTCATCAACATCTCGAGCAACCCCGTGGACGAATGGATCGGGACCGGCATCGCCGAGAGTCTGGCGTCCGACCTGAACCGTGCGGGCATCGCGGCGGCCCGCGCCGACACGACGTCCGTCCCACGGGCCACCGAGGTGGGTCTCGGTTCGCCTGAAGCCATCCTGGAGACCGGCCGGCGCCTCGGCGCGACCTGGCTGATAACCGGCGCCTACCAGAGAATCGGAGATCGCCTGCGCATCACGGCCCGGGTATTCAACGCCGGAACGGCCGCCGTGATCGACGCCGTAACGATAGACGGTGCGTTCAGCGAGCTCTTCGACATCCAGGACCGCGTCGCCGCGCAGGTGCGCGAGTCCCTGGCGGCAGGCGCCGGGCGCGCCGCTGCCCAACCCGCGTTGGCACCGCCGGTTCGACCTCCCGGGCCCGACACGCTGGAACCGCCGGCGAGACCCGGTCCCATGACCGGTATTCCGAGACCCGGGCCCGGCCCGATGGCCGGGCGCCCCGGGCGCGGACCCGGTGGTCCCATGGCCGGGCGTCCGGGACGCGGGCCGATGGCCGGGCGTCCGGGAGCCGGGCCCGGTGGACCGATGGCCGGACGTCCCGGGCCCGGCGGTCGCGCCCCGGGGCCCGCGGCCCGACCCGCCCCCGCGGCACCGGCGGAGCCGGCCGGCTTCAGCTCCGTGACCGCGGCTCCCGCCGTGATTATCGACGGACCGCCTCCTCCCGTCGGCCCGGAGGTCGTCGCCCGCGACGAAGCGGGGCGCGCCACCGTCCGTGCAGTCAGGCTCAACGCACCGTTGCGGGTGGACGGTGTGCTCGACGACGGGATCTACGAGACCGTCCCCTCCATCGAAGGCTTCGTGCAGCAGCTCCCCATCGAGGGAGCGCCGACGACGGAGCGCACCGAGGCCTGGGTCTTCTTCAACGACGAGAACGTCTACGTGGCGGCGCGGCTGTGGTCCGGGGTGCCCGAGTCGCAGTGGATCGCCAACGAGATGCAGCGCGACTCGTTCCAGATCATCAACAACGACTATTTCAGCGTCGGCATCGACACCTTCTACGACCGGCGCAACGGCTTCGCGTTCATGATCACGCCCATCGGCGGCTTCTTCGACTACGAGATCACGGACGAGGGCAACCCCAACAACGACTGGAATCCGATCTGGAACTCGAGCACGGGCCGCTTCGACGGCGGCTGGACCGTGGAGATGGAGATCCCGTTCAAGTCGCTCCGGTTCCAGCCGGGCCAGAACCAGGTCTGGGGCCTGCAGCTCGGACGCCGCATCCGCTACAAGAACGAGACCACCTATCTGACGACCGTCCCCATCTCCGCCGGCCCCGGCATGTTCCGCCTGTCGGCCGCGGGCACCCTGGTCGGCGTCGAGGTGCCGAGCGGCAACCGCCGGTTCGAGGTCAAGCCGTACGCCATCGGCTCGGTCAACGGCACCCTCGATTCGGCAGAGCAGATCGTGAACGAGGGCGCCGGCGACGGCGGCATCGACGTCAAGTACGGCCTGACGCAGAACCTGACCGCGGACTTCACCTACAACACCGACTTCGCGCAGGTGGAGGCCGACGAGGCGCAGCTCAACCTGTCGCGGTTCAACCTGTTCTTTCCGGAGAAGCGGGAGTTCTTCCTCGAAGGCCGCGGCATCTTCGACTTCGGCCGCGCGGCCGGCAACGCGGGCGGCCAGTTCCGCGCCTCGCGTCTCGGCGGGTCGGGCTTCTTCGGCGGCGGCGACGTACCGACCGTCTTCTACAGCCGCCGCATCGGCCTGAGCGGCGGCGAGACCGTGCCGATTCTCGGCGGGGCGCGACTGACCGGCAAGGCGGGCCGCTACTCCATCGGCGCGCTGAACATCCAGACCGACGACACGTCCGGGGGAGCGCTCGGGACCAACTTCACGGCCCTCCGGGTGAAGCGGGACATCCTCCGGCGGAGCCGCATCGGCGGCATCTTCACCGGCCGGTCGGTCTCGGTGAACGGCAACGACACCAACGAGGCCCTCGGCCTCGACGCCGCCTTCTCGTTCTACGACAACGTCAACTTCTACGGCTACTACGCCCGCACGCGGACGCGCGGGCTCGAGCTGGATTCGGACGCCCAGGGGAACGAGCAGAGCTACCAGGCGGCGTTCGCCTACGCCGGCGACCTCTACGGGCTGCAGGCCGAGCACCTGGTGGTCGGCGACGCCTTCAACCCGGAGGTCGGTTTCGTGCGCCGCGACGACTTCCTGCGCAACTACGTGCTGGCCCGCTACAGCCCGCGGCCCTCCATGGACCTGGTGCGGCAGTTCACCTGGGAAGGCAGCTACGACTACTTCGAGAACGGCGCGGGCATCACCGAGACGCGGATCGCCCAGGGCATCTTCGGCATCGAGTTCGAGAACAGCGACCGGTTCAGCGCCAACTACGAGCAGCGCTACGACTTCGTGCCGCGGGAGTTCAACGCGGCCGGCGTCGTCCCCATCCCGGTCGGCGATTACGACTACCAGAGCATCTTCCTGTCCTACGCGATGGGACAGCAGCGCCGGGTGTCGGGCACGCTCTCGCTGTGGAGCGGGGACTACTACCACGGCAAGATCAACGCGGTCGGCTACCAGCGGGGCCGCGTGGAGATCACGCCCCAGTTCTCGCTGGAGCCGGGCCTGTCGGTCAACCACATCTCGCTGCCGGTCGAAGGGACGTACACCGTGCCGCTGGTGACCAGTCGCGTCACCTACACGTTCACGCCCCGGATGTTCTTCGGGGGGCTGATCCAGTACAGCCCGATCAGCGACACCGTCAGCGCCAACCTCCGGCTGCGGTGGGAGTACCAGCCGGGCAGCGAGCTGTTCGTCGTCTACAACGATCAGCGCGACGTGGCGGACTTCTCGTTCGGCGCCCGGCGCTGGCCGGAGCTGCAGAACCGGGCGTTCGTGATCAAGTTCAACCGACTGTTCCGCTTCTGACGCGGCGGGAAGGCGGCGGCAGTGCATCCGACCTCCACCGTGGCACATTTGTGCTTGTGGCACATTTCGTGCTCGCTGTGTCAGCATGCCTACATTCGACGAACGCGTCGCATTTCTCGAAGGAACCGTGACCGAACATGGCAAGCGCGTTGACGAGTTGCCGGCGCTTGTCGCGCAACTCGACGCCAAGGCCGACAAGCGCTTCGACACCGTCGACCGACGCTTCGACACCGTCGACAAGCGCTTCGACACCGTCGACAAGCGCTTCGAAGCCGTCGACAAGCGCTTCGACACCGTCGACAAGCGCTTCGACACCGTCGACAAGCGCTTCGAAGCCGTCGACAAGCGCTTCGACACCGTCGACAAGCGCTTCGACACCGTCGACAAGCGCTTCGAAGCCGTCGACAAGCG
>WTFV01000220.1 GCA_011523845.1 Acidobacteriota bacterium
AGAAGTCATCCCAGCCGACGCCGGTCACCGGCTCCGAGAAGGTGACCCGCCAGGTTACGGTTTCGGTGGTTTGTTGGACAGCGGAGCCGGGCGCCTGGCGGGTCACCTTGCAGATGTACGGCGCATACATGTTGGGCGTCACCCCGCCGCAGGCCGCCTGCGCCTCACCGGCAAGGATACCCCCTGTACCTCTCGCAATGCTTCGACCGTTTCGGGGTGAAGACGTTGCTTGGCCATTCTTTCGACCTTCATCGCAGCAGTGCTGGCTGGCCACTGGCTTTGCCGGAGCGCGTAGCGCGGAGGCGAAGCCAGTGGCCAGGTGCAGGTCATCGAAGCTCCCTGCCATCGTGGGAGTCCCGTCCATTGCGGGCGGGACGGGCCAAGGGATCGAGAGCAACCAAGCACCCCCTGCGCCGTGAGCACCTGGGGGGGACCTGTGCCTCGGTCCCTGGCCACGATGGACGCCTAGTGGGGAGTTTGCGCCTTGAGCGCCAGTACAGGGACGGGAAGGCATCGTGGCGGTCCGTTTGCACAAGGGCGCGAAGGGAATGCCATGCACATGTTTGAGTATTTTGCGGGGATCGACTGGGGTTCGGAGACCCACCAGGTCTGCATTGTCGACAGCGCCGGCGAGGTGTCGGCCGAGCGGGCCTTCAGTCACGGCGGAGCCGGTCTGGCGGAGATGGCGGCCTGGATCCTCGCCAGGGCGGGCGTCGAACCGCACGCGGTTGGAGTTGCCATCGAGATCCCGCACGGACCCGTCGTCGAGACCATGATGGAGCGCGGCTTCACGGTCCACTCCGTGAATCCGAAGCAGCTCGACCGCTTCCGCGACCGCTTCTCACCGGCTGGCGCCAAGGACGACCGCCGCGACGCCCGCGTGCTTGCCGATGCTCTGCGGACCGATGGCCATGCGTTCCGGCGCCTGGACCCGGCGGCGCCGGAGATCGTCGAGCTGCGCGAGTGGTCGCGGATTGCCAGCGACCTGACCGGCGACAGGACCAGGCTGGTGAACCGGGCCCGCCAGCAGCTCTGGCGCTACTATCCGCAGCTCCTCAAGGTCGAAAGCGATCTCACCAAGGCCTGGGTCCGGGAACTCTGGTGTCTGGCGCCGACGCCCGCAAAGGCGCAGCGCGTCCGTGCCGCCACCGTCGCCAAGCTCCTGAAGCGCCATCGGGTGCGCCGGATCGACGGCGAAACCGCGCTCCGGACCCTGCGCGAGCCGGCGGTGTCCGTCGCGCCCGGCACGACCGAGGCCGCGGTCGCTCATGTCGAGGTCGTCTTCTCGCAGCTCGCCGTCATCGCGCAGCAACTCGCCAGGGCCTATGGCGAACTCGACCGCCTGAGCGCAACGCTGTCCCGATCGGCTGCCTCCCCGGAGGACGAGCCGGGAATAGATGCGCAGCGTGACGTGGAAATCCTGAGATCGCTTCCCGGCGTCGGCAGGATCGTCCTCGCCACGCTGCTCGCAGAAGCACACGATCCTCTGCGCCGGCGAGACTATCAAGCCCTGCGATGCCTGTCCGGCGTCGCTCCCGTGACCAAGCGGTCCGGCAAGTCGCTGATCGTCATACGCCGTCTCGCGTCTCACAACCGGCTCCAGGATGCCGTCTACCACTGGGCCGGGGTCGCGATACAGCACGACCCCGTCAGCAAGGCGAAATACGCCGCGCTGCGTGCCCGCGGTCACGGCCACGCTCGCGCGCTTCGCGGCGTCGCCGACCGTCTGCTCGGCGTTGCCTGCGCGATGCTCGAAAACCAGACGGTCTTCAATCCCGCCTTCGCGAGACAAGCCCATGCAGCGTGAAACACGAACCACACCCGGTGTGCTCACCCTACGCAGCACGCGTACTCGTGCGTGCGGGATCCCTCTTTACAAATGGTGGGGAGTCCCCCCCACAAGAGTGCGGCAACCGTCATGCCTCTTATCACCGTTTTCATGGCCTCGCTCCGCCTTTCAGTCCACCCGGTCACCGATCGACAATCCTACCGGTCAATTCGGGCGTTGTCGCTTTGGGATATTCATCCAAAGACGAACGCCACGTCGTGTCGCCCGGATACACTCCCTTGATCTCGCGGTCGTAAAGCTCCAGCTTCAAGGTCTCGTCACCCTCCTCGACATTATCCAGGTCCGACGACGAACTCCGCCGCCTGTCCGCGCATGAGGCCCGGCGGCCGCTGCAAGTGGCCGTCATCGCCAGCCGCGAACCGGGAGCGCCTTCGTCTTTTCTTGGCCCCGGGATCCGACAGGGCCGCAGTCCCGCAATCCCGGTCTCTGGTGCCGGGCAAGGCGGGAAGCCGGGATCGCCGGAACTCATGGCGGACAGCCCGGACGAGGCGCAGGAACGTCGTTGCGACTGACGACATCCGGGCGGTGCGCAGGCGCAGCAGGCGGATTCAGTCCAGCGACAGCCCCCTCGCGGCAACGGAAGCGCCGATGCCGCGCTGACGCGCGCCGCCCGTTGCCTCTGCTTCCGGGCCCCGTTCGACGCCCCGTCCCGGACGGAAATCGAAGCACTGGAGAGAGCCAAGTCTATCGGGATGCCTGCATCGGCGGACAGTTGGCGGGATTGTCGAAAGGCGGGGTGTCTTTCCTGGTGGTCAGCGAGGCGGAATTGGCTATGACCGATGGCCGTCCTGTGATCGCGTCAGTGCCCGGATGCCTCGACGATCACGCGCCCGCGTCCCCGCCGGACAATATAGCCGCCGCGCCGGATCGAGAGCCTGCCTTCCCGGATCAGACTCCACAGCGTATCGGCGATAGCCCTGGAGTTTTCGTCGGCTTGCGGTTCGTCGTTCACCTCCCGGTCGAGCCATTTGGAAAACGCTTCGTCCGCGATGGCAGGGCCCAACGACTTGCGAAGGGCATTCAGCTTCCGGAGCTGGCCCTTCGTCAGGGCGGTTTCGTCGATCACTGCTGTCTCCATTCGTTTGGGTTATCCGGCCGCACTGAACGCGTAATTCAAGGTCCGGCAGGCGGGGATTATATCCGATCTTTCCGCCCGGCATCACGGGCTGTTTCCCGGCCGGATTCGAGGCGTTTGCCGCTCCGGAAAACATGCCGTGTTTTCGCCTAGTCTCCCGACGGTTTCCCAACACTCTTCCGCGCACGCACCGGTTCACCGCCGATCCGCCGTCAGGAACGAGCGGAGCTCCGGATTGCGGTTCGCCAGGTCGTGGACATTGTATCGGTCGAGGACCGCGAAGAACGCCGCCTCCGCTTCCGCCAGGACGACCCTGTACCGGCAGGCAGGCGCGATCCGGCACTTGCCCGCCCCGCCGGGGAAACATTCAACCGGCGGAATCCCCTGTTCCATATGGCGCGCCACCGCGCCGACCGGGATCTTATCCGCCGCCCGGGCCAGCCTCAACCCGCCGCCTCTCCCGCGTACGGTCTCGACGAACCCGGCGCGGCCCAGTTCCCACACGATCTTGGTCAGGTGGCTCCCGGAAATCCCGTAGCGCGCCGCGATCTCCCCGATGGTGGCCAGACGCTCGCCGTTCGCCGCGAGATACATCAGCACCCGGAAGGCGTAGTCGGTCCGGTCGGTCAGCTGCATCGCACGGCTCCGTATCCTGCGCCTGCGGCCGCAATCGCGCGGGCAATTCGAACACGAGTGCGAGGGCGGCGGCCTGCAGTCCGGAGCCGATCCCGGCCGCCATCGCGGCGGCGAATCCGACGCCGAACGGCGCCACATGGCGCGATGCTCCGGACCGGACCTTCGCTTGCGCGAGCGGAACCGGCATCGCCCCTCAACGGCCAATATGCCGGGCGGTGATCCAAGTCGCTTTCCGGGCGCAAATGAGGTGGCCAGGGTGCCATGTGAAATGCGGCATTGACCGGGTGCTGGCTGTCCCGGACAGTCACCGTCGGCTTGTCCGGCACCACCGCTTCGGCGGCGCTGTCGGCCATCTCGTCCGGATGAACGCGCCCGAAGCACTTCTTCATTGCCGCCGGCGCGTTCGCGCGCTGGCCGATAGACCGGCTCCATGCAGAATGGTGGGAAAGCGGGCCGGAGTTCCTCCCGCTATCGGACGGCATGCAGGCGTGCAGCCTATCATCGGGACCGGGCGGTGGCCGGGCGAGCCCTGCTCGAACGCCTCGAACATCCTCGACGCGCGTCGTCATCTGCGAGCGCCGGGGCCGCGACCGGAAGGAGGCCGGCCAGAAGGACGGTTTTCGCCATGTGCATCGCTTTTCCCGGTTGCGGTCACGCACACTTCAGCCGCCACCGGATCGGCTGACGATATCGCGCACGACACGAATGCGGCCCTCGGCCGCCTCGATTTCGTCGAGCAACCGGCGCGCTTCTTCGGCGACGATGTTGCCGAAAGGCGTCAGCGCCAGACGCCCCCTATGCCGGTCGAAGAGCGGTGCATCCGCGTCACGCTCGATTCGGGCGACGACGCGCGAGAGCCCTGGCTGTGTGATGCCCAGCTTCTCCGCGGCCGACATGATAGATCCGGCGTCGATGACGGCGAGAAGCCGGACCATGTCCCGGCGTTTGTCGAACGGACTTGCCATGGCAAAAGCATGCATGCCGGCCGCTCGGCCGGTCAACCGCATGGGACCTGTATCGATGGCCTGACGGCTGCCCCGCTGCCTGCGGGCGACCTTCGCCGGAGCGGGAACGGGAAGACGGGCTGCGTCGCCTGCGGGCCGGGGCCGGCCGTCGGGCTGGCGGTTTCGTTCGCCACGGCGGCGGGGAAGCGGTAGCGGCCTCCCGGCCCGCGCTCGACACGCCCCTTGCGCACAAGCTCATGCCGTGTCGCGGTGACGGATGCGTTGAGCGCCCTGGCGCGTTTTCGGATCTCGGATTGCAAGAGTGGGGCCTCGGCCTTCGCGAGTACCTGCACGATCCGCTGTTCAGCGCTTTCCGGCTGCGGCGGGGCCTGGTCAGGCAGCGTCCGGCGCAGGCGAAGGTGGGTTCTTGGCCGTCATCGGCGAGTTCGATTTCAATGTCGTTGAGGCCGGGGCGGCGCGGTGCTCGACGGTCATGACGATCTGTCCGTCGCGGCGGCGCAGGTAGAGGTTCGAGTCCCCCCAGGGCATGCCGGTTTGCCGCGCCTGTCTGCGGGGTTCCGGAAGGGTCTCGCCGGGGGAGGGTCATGCCGCAATGCCCGGGGCCGCTCTGCGAAGGCAAGGACGGCCGCTTCCGGAACGATGCCCCGCCGCCGGCGGGCGGACCGCGCGGGCCGCGGCGATGGCCCGTATCTCAGAACCCGTCGGCGTCCACGGTCGAGTCGTAGAAGGCGAAGTCGGTCGCATCGAGATCGGTGATGTCGACGCCTTCGAGCCGGATCGTGCCGCCGCCCTGGCCGGTGAGGTCGATCACCGCCGTGCCGTTGTCGTCGGTGATGGTGAGGTTGTCGAACCCGGTCACGCCGGTGAGGCCTGCGGTGTCGATCCGGATCGTGTCCTCGCCATTGGCGAAATCCCCGATCGTGTCGGTCCCGTGCCCTGCCTTGAACACGAAGGCGTCGGCGCCGGAGCCGCCGTAGAGCGTGTCGTCGCCGGCCCCGCCATGGATGGTGTCGTCGCCTTCCTCGCCGAGCAGCATGTCGTCGCCGGCGCCGCCGTCGATGGTGTCGGCGCCCTCTCCGGCGAGGACCGTGTCATCGCCCCCCCCCCATCGCCATGGTGGTGGCGTCGGCGGAATCGACGAAGAAATCCCCGCTTTCGGTTCCTTCCCAGGGGTCCTCCGCGCGCTCGATGGTGGCGCCCTCGCCGGTGTCGTATTCGGTCGAGGGCGGCGTGGCCGGCAGGTTGAAATTCGAGGCCGTGAGCTGCGAGGCGCTCACCCCGGTGAGCGTGACGGTTCCGCCGAGTGCGCTGTGGGTGACGGTCACGCCGGTGCCGTCGGAGAGATCGGCAATGGTCAGGTCGTCGAACCCGATCCCCGTCTGCAGCAGGCTGAGATCGATCGTGTCCTCGCTGACATCGAAGTCGGTGATCGTGTCGTTGCCGGTATTGCCGGCGAACAGGAAGACGTCGGCGCCGCTGCCGCCGGTGAGCGTGTCATTGCCGGCGCCGCCCATGATGTGGTCGTCGCCCGAGCCGCCGTCGATGATGTCGTTGCCGGCGTCTCCGAGCAGCACGTCATTGCCGGCGCCGCCGGAGATGTTGTCGTTGCCGCTGTCGCCCCGGATGACGTCGCCGCCCGCGCCGCCGGTGACGGTGTCGGCGCCGCTGCCGCCGCGCACGACATCGCGCCCGGCCCCGCCCGTGACGGTGTCGTCCCCCTCGTCCCCGACGACGATGCCGCCGGCGTCATCGACGGTAATGGTGTCGCCGGCGTCGGTGCCGACATACAGATACCTGGTCATGGCCTGCCTCCAGTGCTCATGCGGGCCTCGGCCCGTCCGGTTCCGTCGCTTCCGCCGACACGCCGCCCGGGGTTCCTTCGATCCCGGCGGTCCGCATCCGGACAGGGCGCATGATAGGGACGCATGGCGGCAGGGTCCAAGACCGTCTTCTTATGGAGCCGGCCGGAATTTGCTATAGGGGCGGGCGGTTTCCCGTTGCGGATTGCGCGCAGGGGTGCCGGGCAGGGCGGCCTGCAGGCCCGGGAGGATGGGGTTCGTGACCGGAATGACGGGGGCAGCCGGGTCTCCCGGCTTGCGGCCCGGGGGAGCATGGGATCGATGACTGCCGGCGAGAGCGAGATACGGGCCGCGCTTGCGGAGAGCCGGCGGCTGTTCGTCTCGGTCGGCTTCTTCAGCATCTTCGTCAACCTGCTGATGCTGACCGGTCCGCTGTTCATGCTGCAGGTCTACGACCGGGTGCTGACCTCGCGCTCGGAGGCGACGCTGGTGACGCTGGCGGCGATCACGGGGTTCCTGTTCCTGATGATGGGGATCCTGGACCATGCGCGGGGCCGGGTGCTGGCGCGCGCCGGGGCGCGGCTTCAGGCGCGTCTGGATACGCGGGTGCTGAGGGCGATCCTGTCGCGGGCGGTCTCGCCGGCGGAGCGGGCGCGGCCGGCGACGGGGCTCAGGGACCTTGAGGCGATCCAGCGTTTCGCCTCGGGCTCGGGGCCGTTCGCCTTTTTCGACGCGCCCTGGACGCCGGTGTTCCTGGCGGTGTTGTTCATGTTCCACTGGCTGCTGGGCGTGCTGGCGGTGTTTTCGGGCTGCCTGCTGCTGGTGCTGGCGCTGCTCAACCAGGCGCGCACCGGGCGCCTGCAGCAGGAGCTCGGGGAGGCGGCGGCGCGCTCGGCGCATTTCGTGGAGCAGATGCGGACGGGAAGCGAGACGGTGCAGGGCCTCGGCATGCAGGACGCGGTGGTGGCGCGCTCCGGGGAGCTGCGCGACGGCCTGCTCGCGCGGACGCTGGCGGCGTCCGACCGGAGCGGCTTTTTCGGGGTGACGACGAAGACGCTGCGCCTGTTCCTGCAGTCGATGATGCTGGGCCTCGGCGCGTGGCTGGCGATCCAGGGGCAGGTGACCTTCGGGGTCATCATCGCGGCGTCGATCCTGCTCGGGCGGGCGCTGGCGCCGATCGACCAGGCGGTCGGGCAGTGGCCGCTGCTGCAGCGGGTGCTGGCGGCCCGGCGCTCGCTGGCGACGCTGCTGGAGGAGACGCCGCCCGAGGAGGGCCGGACCGCGCTGCCGGCGCCGCGCGCGCTGCTGGAGGTCCAGGGGTTGGCGGTCGCCGCGCCGGGGGCGCGGGTGGCGGCGGTGCGCGGGGCGTCGCTGCGCCTGGAGCCGGGCCAGGCGGCGGGCATTGCGGGGCCGTCTGCCTCGGGCAAGTCCACCCTGGCGCGCGCGCTGGCGGGCGTCTACCGGCCGCTCGGCGGTTCGGTGCGGCTCGACGGGGCGGAGCTCGACCAGTATGGCTCGGCGCTCGGGCGGCATATCGGCTACCTGCCGCAGGAAGTGCTGCTGTTCGATGGCACGGTCGCCCGCAATATCGCCCGGATGCAGCCGGACGCGAAGGACGAGGATATCGTGGACGCGGCGAAGCGGACCGGCGCGCACGAGATGATCCTCAAGCTGCCGGGCGGCTACGATTTCCAGGTATCGGCGGGCGGGGCGGCGCTGTCGGGCGGGCAGCGCCAGCGGATTGCGCTTGCCCGGGCGTTCTACGGGTCGCCGGTGGTGGTGGTGATGGACGAGCCGGACTCGAACCTCGACGCGGAGGGGACAATGGCGCTTGCCCGCGCGGTCGAAGGCCACAAGAAGCGCGGCGGCGCGGCGGTGATCGTCGCCCACCGGCACGGCGCGTTCGCGCAGTGCGACACGGTCTATGTGATGGAGGCGGGCCGCCCGGTCCCGGCCACGACGGGGCGCCGCAGGGCGCCGGTGCGGCAGTTGCGGGCGGGCGCCCGGCCGGCGGCGGAGACCGCCTCGGCGGAGCGCGCCGCGCCAGCGGGCGGACCGGAGGCTGCCGCGCCCGCAAGCGCGCGGATCGCCCCGTTCCCCGCCGGGGAGCCCGAACCGGCGCCCGCGGCGATCCCCGGGCGCGAGCGGCAGATCGCCGCCGCGATCGCGCGCGTGACCGGCGCGCGGTTCCGCGAGGCGGGGGACGATGCCGGGCCGGACGGCGTCGTCGTGCCGATCGGACCCGTCCCCCGGAGCGACGCGCCGTGAGGGAGGGCGCGGGCGCAGAGGGCTTCCCGGCCCGGCGGGCGCTCGCGCTCGGCTATGGCGGCGCGGCGGTGCTGGTCGGCGGGCTGCTCGGCTGGAGCGTGCTCGCCTCGCTCTCCGGCGCCGTGATCGCGACGGGCACGGTTGCGGTCGAGACCCGCAACCAGACCGTCGAGCACATAGACGGCGGCACCGTCGCCGGGATCCTGGTCCGCGACGGCGACCGGGTGGCGAAGGACGACCTGCTGCTGCGGTTCGACGACGCGCTGCTGCGCTCCGAGGAAGCGCTGCTTGCGGTCCGGCATGCCGAGCTCGCGGCCGGGCGCAACCGGCTGGAGGCCGAGTTCCGGAGCGCCGGCGCCATCGTCTGGGACGCCTGGCTCGCCGCGCTCGCGGCCGGGGACCCGGTCGTCCGGGAGATCATGGAGGGCGAGGAACGCCTGTTCCGGGCGCGCCTGGCGGCGCGCAGCGGCGAGACGGCGCAACTGCGCGAGCGGATCGGGCAGACGCGCGACGAGATCGCCGGCCTCGAAGCCCAGGCGGCGTCGCTCAAGCGGCAGGGCGGCCTGATCGGGCGCGAACTCGCGGCCCAGCGCGCGCTGTTTGACAAGGGCCTGACCCAGCTGCCGCGGCTCCTGTCCCTGGAGCGGGCGGCGGAGAACCTGGAAGGGCAGGCGGCGACGGTCTCCGCCCAGACCGCCCGCGCGAAGGGGCGCATCGCCGAACTGGAGATCATGATCCTCCAGATCGGCTCGCGCCGGATCGAGGAGGCGGAGGACCGCGCCCGCGACATCGGCACGGAAGAGAACCAGGTGAAGGAGCGGCTGGCCTCGGTGCGCGAGCGCCTCGGCCGGATGGAAGTGCGCGCGCCGGTCGCGGGCGAGGTGTTCGCCATGACCGTGTTCGCCCCGCGCGAGGTGGTGCGGCCCGGCGAGCCGATCCTGCAGATCGTGCCGCTCGACGCCCGCCTGGTGGCGATGGCGCGCGTCCAGCCGATCGACATCGACCAGGTGCATCCCGGCCAGCCGGCCATGCTGCGGTTCCCGGCCTTTCCGGCCCGCGACACGCCCGAGTTCGACGGCCATGTCGTGCGGGTCTCGGCCGACGCGGTGCGCGACGAGGCGTCCGGCCTCTCCTGGTACGAGGTCGAGCTCGCCGTCGACAGGGCCGCGCAGGGCGCCGGCGGGGAGGAGCCGCCGTTCGGCGGCTTCGCCGTCACGCCGGGCATGCCGGTGGAAGCGCATATCCGCACCCGCGAGCGCACCGTGATCGGCTATCTGGTGAAGCCGGTGGCGGACTTCTTCCACCGCTCGCTGCGCGAGGAGTGAGGACGGCCGTGAACGCCGAGGCCAGCGCCGCGATCGGGATCGCACTCGTCAACGACCTGAGGGAGATCGCGGGCGCCGCGGCGCGGATCGACGCCTTCTGCGCGGAGCGCGGCATCGCCCCCGAGACCGCCTATGCGGTCAATCTCGCGCTCGAGGAGCTGCTGAGCAACACCATCGCCTACGGCTATGACGACGAGCGCCCGCACAGGATCGAGGTCATCCTGCGGCTCGAGGGCGCCGCGCTCGTCGTCGCCATCGTCGATGACGGCAGGGCCTTCGATCCGACGCAGGCGCCGGAAACCGCTGCCGCCGCGTCCCCGGAGGACGATGAACTCGGCGGGCTCGGCCTGCTGCTCGTCAACCGCATGATGGACGGGGTCGAATACCAGCGCCGCGCCGGCTGCAACGTCACCGTGCTCACCAAGAACACGGCGCCGGAAACCGGCGGGGACGCAGAGGCGGAAGAGCCCACCGGCTGCTGAAGCCCGGCCCGCCCGCCGCGGGTGGTCGCTGCGGGTCTGCCGGCGCGCTCTCACATGGCGTCGACATCCCCGGCGTCGGCGAAGATGAAACTCGACTCGTCGAGGTCGTCGATGTTGAAGTTCTGCAGCGTGATCGAGCCCTCCTGGCCGGAAAACTCGATCACTACCTGCGCCGGCCGCTGCGTCACGATGAGGTCGGAATACTGGCTGACGCCGGTGACGCCGGTGAGGTCGATCTTGTTGTCCCCTCTGCTGGGCCGGAAGTCCCAGATCGTGTCGTCCCCGTCCCCGGAGGCATAGACGAACACGTCGTCGCCGGTGCCCCCGTGCAACTGGTCGTCGCCGGCGCCGCCGATGATCCGGTCGTCGCCGGCGCCGCCGCCGACCACGTCGTTGCCGGCGCCGCCATACAGGGTGTCGTTGCCGGCATAGCCCTTGACGTCGTCGATGCCGGCGCCGCCGTACATCACTTCATCGGGGTCACCGCCCCACAGGTTGTCGTGGCCATCGGTGCCTTGGAGGTCCAGCACGAAAAGGCGCGCGAGGTTCTCCTCTGCCGAGTCGACAGTGCCATACATCCTTATGTCGAGCGTCCCGCCACCCCACTGGCGGAGGTCGACCGTCATGTGTGTCCACGGTGTGCCGTCATCAAACCTCTCGTGCGACACCACGATGTAATTCTTGAGGTCATTCCAGTGGATGTTCTGCTCGAAACCCGTCAGATCGATGGTGTCCTGCGAGGCATCGAAACGGTTGACGATCGTCCTCGAGTTGCTCCCGTGGATGCCCTGACCCGTACCTTCGTCGAACTTGAAGACATCCGCTCCGCTGGTCCCTGATGACATTGTCCCCTCCTTGCTCCGGAACCGGCCGTGCGGTCCCCGTTCGATCCCGTCAGGCCGCGGCCCGCCCGCCGCGGGCGGTCGCTGCGGGTCTGCCGGCGCGCTCTCACATGGCGTCGACATCCGCGGGGTCGGCGAAGATGAAACTCGACTCGTCGAGGTCGTCGATGTTGAAGTTCTGCAGCGTGATCGAGCCCTCCTGGCCGGAAAACTCGATCACTACCTGCGCCGGCCGCTGCGTCACGATGAGGTCGGAATACTGGCTGACGCCGGTGACGCCGGTGAGGTCGATCTTGTTGTCCCCTCTGCTGGGCCGGAAGTCCCAGATCGTGTCGTCCCCGTCCCCGGAGGCATAGACGAACACGTCGTCGCCGGTGCCCCCGTGCAACTGGTCGTCGCCGGCGCCGCCGATGATCCGGTCGTCGCCGGCGCCGCCGCCGATCACGTCGTTGCCGGTGCCGCCATACAGGATGTCGTTGCCGGCGTAGCCCTGGAGGTCGTCGACGCCGCCGCCGCCGTGCAGCTCGTCGTCTCCGTCACCGCCATACAGCTTGTCGTTGCCGTCAGTGCCGAACACCCCTTCGGGCAGTTTGAACATGTCCTCGGTCATCCGGGTAAAGCCCAGGTCGCCCAGGGAGTACCCGCTGTTGTTGTGGCCATATACCGTGATGTACCCGCCGCCCCACTGCGTGAGATCGATCACGACAGCGGGCTGCCCGGCAATCGGATCCTGCTGGACCGCCGTCATGCAGTCCTGGAGATCTTCCCAGGTGATCGTCGCCTGGAAGCCCGAGAGATCGATGATGTCGCCCTGTCTGGCGTTGAAGCCGACTATGCTCTCCTGATAGCCGTGACCCTCGGTGAAGGTGAAGACGTCGGGGTCGCCTGTCCCGTACAGGTACTGGTCGCCCGAAGCATTACCGTCGATTACGTTCGGCATGTCCGTATCTCCTAGGTTCTGTCGATGCCGGTGCGGCCTTGAAGGGCAGGTCTGCGGGACGTGCTTCGCCCGGGACGGCTCCACCCGTCAAACACGGCATTTGAGTAACCGGCCGCCGTGTCGTCAATCCTGTCATGGCGGAAGCAGGCCGCGACCGTCTTCCGGTTCCCGGCCCGGGCCGTCGTCCCGGTCGCGGGATCGCGCAAGCGGGCCTCGGCGGCGTTCCTCCCGATCCGGCCGGGCGTCGCCGCCGCCCGCCATCGCCATCGGGGCCATCAGGGGCACCGACTTGGGCGCGCTCCTGCGAATGCCGCGCCCGCCAACGTCTACACGCCATCGACCGGCTCCGAGGCGTCGTGGAAGATGAAGTCGCTTCCGTCGAGATCGTCGAGGTCGAAGTTCCACAGCGTGATCGAGCCGCCGCCGTCGCCGGAGAGGTCGATGACCACATTGTCGCCGTCCTGGCTCACCTTGAGGTCCCGGAACCCCGAGATGCCGGTGAACGCCGTGAGGTCGATCGCGTCCTCCCCGTCGGTGAAGTCCCCGATCCGGTCGTTCCCGCCGCCGGGAGTGAAGACGAACGTGTCCCTGTCCGAACCGGACCCGTCGTCGATCCCGTCTCCGAACAACGAGTCGTCTCCGGCGCCGCCCTCGATCCGGTCGTCGCCCTGCCCGCCCATGATGAAGTCGATGCCGCCATGCCCCTTGATCTCGTCCCGTCCGGCGGTGCCGAACAGGATGTCGTTGGCATCCGCGCCTTCGACGGTCCCGGTCGCCCGGAACACGAAGTCCTCGGCCTTCAGGTCGGCAAGGTCGACGCCGGACAGCGTGATCGAGCCGCCGCCGTGACGGGAGAGGTCGATCACCACGTCGCCGCCGTCCTGCCGGGCCTCGACGTTCCCGAACCCTCCGATGCCGTCGAAGGCGGTGAGGTCGATCCTGTCCTCCCCGGCGGTGAAGTCCCGGATCGTGTCGTGCCCGTCGCCGGAAGCGAAGACGAAGATGTCCCTGTCGCTTCCCTCACCGTCGTCGGAGTCGTTGCCATACAGGAAGTCGTCCCCGGCGCCGCCCACGATCCGGTCATCGCCCTGGCTGCCGCGAATGGTATCGCTGCCCGCGCCGCCGTGGAGGATGTCGTCGCCCCGGCCGCCATGCAGCATATCGTCGCCGCCCTGGCCGTGGAGGGTGTCGTTCCCGGCGCCGCCGATCAGGAGGTCCTTCCCGTTCGCGCCGGTCAGCGTGTCGGCGCCGTCCCCGCCGGTCTGCATCGACGACGGCATCCTGAACATCGACTCGTCGAGCCGGTCCAGCGAATCGATTCCTATCAGCGTGATCGTCCCGCCGCCCCACTCGGTCAGGTCTATCTGCACATAGCTGCCGACCCAGAAGTTGAGGCCCGTGCTCATTTTCTCCAGCAGCGCCTCCCAGGTCACGGCACGGTCGAGGAGGAAGCCGGAAAGGTCGATGATGTCGGTGCCGGGCTCGAAATCGACGATCTTGTCGTGGCCGTGCCCGGGACGGAACATAAAGGTGTCCGCACCGCCTCTGCCACGGAGCGTGTCGTGGCCGGCTTCGCCGTAGATCCTGTCGTCTCCGCTCGTGCCGATTACGCTGTCGTTTCCGCTCGTGCCGTAAATGTTGGCCATTCCCCTGTCCTCCCTGCCGTTCCCCTCCTACATGGCGTCCACCGGCGCATCCGCGCCCGCCGAAGAGCCGTGGAAGATGAAGTCGTTCTCGTCCAGGTCGGCGAGAGCGAAGTTCTCCAGCGTGATCGAGCCGCCGCCGTCCTGGTCCGAGAGGTGGATTTCGACATTGTCCCCGACCTGCGAGACCGTCAGGTCGGAGAACTGCGCGATCCCGGTGAAGGCGGACAGGTCGATCAGGTCCGCGCCGTCGGTGAAGTCCAGGATCGTGTCGTCGCCGTGGCCGGGGGCGAACACGAAGGTGTCGGCGCCGGTCCCGCCGAAAAGCCTGTCGTTGCCCGCCCCGCCGGTCAGGGTGTCATCGCCTGCGCCGGCCCAGAGCTGGTCATTGCCGGCCCCGCCATCGAGCGTGTCGGCGCCCGCGCCGCCCCAGATATTGTCATTGCCGGTGCCGCCGTCGATCCGGTCGTCTCCGGCGTCGCCATGGAGCCTGTCGGCGCCGCCGCCGCCATCGAGAGTGTCGTCACCGCTCGAACCGCTCAGATAGTCGCTGCCTTCGCCGCCATGGAGCGCATCGTTGCCTCCCTGGCCGTAGAGCTGGTCGTCTCCGGCATCGCCGTACAGGGTGTCCTCTCCTTCGCCGCCGCGCAGGTAGTCGTCGCCGCCGCCGCCATGAAGGGTATCGAGGCCGGCCCCGCCATCGATCACGTCGTCGCCGTCGCCGCCATGAAGGGTATCGTCGCCGGGCAGCCGGAACATGTCCCTGGTGAGCTGGTCGGCGGAGTCGAGGCCCCAGAGCAGGATCGTCCCGCCGCCCCAGGCCGAGAGGTCGATCTGCAGGCCGTGCTCGACAACCGTCATGCTGTCCTTCAGCTCCGCCCAGTGAAAGCCTCCGAACGCCGAGAGGTCGATGAGGTCGGTTCCGGGCTCGAAGTCGAAGATGACGTCGTCGCCGTGGCCCTCCTCGAACCGGAAGACATCCGCGCCGGCGCCGCCGACGAGGCCGTCGTTGCCGGCGCCGCCGACCAGGATGTCATCGCCGTCGCCGCCCCTCATCCAGTCGTCGCCGCCGCCGCCATGGAGGGTGTCGTTGCCGCCGAAGCCGGACAGCAGGTCGTTGCCGGGCGTTCCCCGGACCGTATCGTCCGTCGACCAGTCAGGTTGTTCGCTCCTGCGGTTCACCATCTTCCTTGCCTCCTGTCACTGGAGCCGGACGTTGCGCCCGGCGTCCGCCTTGCCGCGATGCCGGGGCGCGCGCCCCGGATGTCGACGGGACGCAGCCTGACGCATCTCCATCATAGCGTCCAAGACCGTTTTCTTGTCCGGCCCATCCGAATTTCTTATGGGGAGAAACAATCCCTGCGCCGGGCCCCTGTCACCGCCGCCCCGGGAGCGGAGCGCCGTCCCCGGTTCCCGGCGCGGCCCCGCAAGAGCGCGCCGGACCGCCCGGGATATCCGCAGGACCCGGGGCGGCGGGCGCAATCCAGGTCATGGAAAGTTTCTTATGGGCGCGATAAGAAAACGGTCTTGGAGTTTATGATTTGCCGGTGGCAGGGTTCATCGCATCGAACGGGGACCACACGGCTGATCCCGGAGCCAGGGAGGACAGAGGAATGGCGGTCATCAAGGGCACGGACGGCGACGACACCCTGACCGGCGGGGCCGGCACCGACATGCTGCTGGGCGGCGACGGCGACGACACCCTCGTCTCCAACGGCGGGGTCGACATCCTGTACGGCGGCGAAGGCGCGGACAGGTTCGTGGTCGGGGACGCTGCCGGCTACACCTGGATCGGCGACTTCGAGGCCGGGACCGACACCATCGACCTCTCCGGCCTCCAGCGGGACCTCACCTGGGAGGACGTCAGCGCGAACATGACGTCCAGAGTGAGCTTCTGGGGCACCTATGTGGAGATCGACCTCACCGAATGGGGCGGCGGGACGGTCGCCGTCTATGGCGTCACCTCCCCCGACCAGCTCACCGCGGACTCCTTCACGCTGCCCGCGCGCGACGCGCCGATCAACGAGATCGGCGGCGACGGCGACGACACGATCATCGGCGACATGGGGAACGACTGGCTGCTCGGCTGGAACGGCGACGACAACCTGTACGGCCATGAGGGCAACGACCGGCTGCATGGCGGCACGGGCGACGACTTCATCGCCGGCGGCTCCGGCGACGACACGATCATCGGCAGCACGGGCGACGACACGCTCTACGGCAACGGCCTCAGGGGAGAGACGGACGAGACCGACCGGGACACCTTCGTCTATGCCCCCGGCCACGGCAACGACACGATCATGGACTTCCGCGACGGCGAGGACCGGATCGACCTCCGGGACTTCAACGACATCTCGGGGTTCGGGGATATCTCCGCCCACCAGGACGGCAACAATACGGTGATCCGCTTCTCCGACGAGGACTCGATCACGCTGGCGAACTTCCACGTCTCCAACCTGGACGCCGACGACTTCATCTTCTGACGGCGTCCGTCCTCCCGCAGGGGCGGCGCGTGAGCGCGTGCAGGCCATCAGCGGGGATTCCGGGCTGACCCGATCGGGTCGATCGAGGTCTTGGCAAAGGAGCGACGGTCATGGCGAGAATAACGGGTACCGCCGAAAACGAGACGCTGGCCGGCACTGCGGAGGCGGACAGGTTCGTCTTCTGGCAATTCAGCGGCGACGACATCGTCGAAAATTTCGATCCGGATCAGGACATCATCGACCTCTCCCATTTCGGCCGGGCGATCTCCTGGACAGACCTGCAGGAGAACATTTCGACGGTGACGGACGACGGCGATCCGAACATGGTGACCGGCGTCGTCATCGACCTCACGGAATGGGGCGGCGGCACGATCACGCTCAACGGCGTGACCTCCGTGGCCTCCCTTACCGAAGAGATGTTCGCGATGCCGGCCGTCCATACCGCGCAAGGCGGCGACGGCAGCGACATGTTCATCGGCGGCGCCGAAATCAACAAGATGTTCGGCGGCGGCGGCGGCGATATCCTGGATGGCGGCGCCGGCGACGACGAGCTCCACGGCGGCGGCGGCATGGACCTTGTGCTCGGCGGCCGCGGCAATGACAGGCTCTACGGGAACGCGGGCAACGACACGGTTGCCGGCCACCTCGGCAATGACGAACTCGACGGCGGCGCCGGCGACGACACGCTCGACGGCGGCGCCGGACAGGACCGCCTCACCGGCGGCCTCGGGGACGACACCCTCTGGGGCGACCGGTGCGGCCCCGAGGACGAGGACGTCTTCGTCTACGCCCCCGGCCACGGCGCCGACACGATCAAGGACTTCCAGGACGGCCTGGACCGGATCGACCTCTCGGCGTTCGCCGGCATCTCGGGGTTCTCGGACCTCACGGCCAGCCAGAACGGCGACAATGTCGTGATCGACTTCTCCGCCCAGGGCGGGGCCGGCGATTCGATCACGCTCGAGAATTTCAACCTCGCCGACCTCGGCGCGGACGACTTCATCTTCTAGGCCCGGCGGCGCGGGTTGACCCGGGCGCTTCGAATGCGCCGCGCTGCGAAAAGACCGCCGCAAATCCGGGCCTTCCACGCTCCCTGCCGCCCCGCATCCCGGTCGAACGGGCGCCGGGAAGGCCGGCCGCACCGGCAGGCGCGGGCGGTGACGGGAGATGAATTTCCGCGCCGCCTCGTCCATGCTGCGCGGCGAAGGGCTGTCATGGCGATGGGAGCAACGGAGATGACCTCGGGAGACAACGACCGGGACGGCCCGACCTCGCCAGGCGATGGCGTGAACCTGCTGATCGGCTGGCGCGCCGGCGGAGAGAAGGCAGCGGGCGGTGGACCGGCGCCGGAAGGCAGGGCCGAGGACGCCGCCGACACTGCCGCGCAGAAGCCCGGACGCCGGGTTGCCGCAGCTCCGCCCGATGACGAACCCGGCACGGACGCCGCCGCCGTTCCGGAGCCCGGTCCCGCCGCGACCATGTCAGGTCTTGCTGCCGGCCAACGGCGTATCCTGGCCCTGCTCGAGGAGTTGACGTCCAAGCATGCCGCATCGCCGGCCGGCGATGCGGGGACGGACCTGGGCGAGGCGGCGGCTTCGATCCGGGCGGCGACGGAATGGGCGAGCGACATCCGTGCGGCGATCGAAGCCGTTCTGGCCGCGACGGGCAAGTCGATC
>WTFV01000224.1 GCA_011523845.1 Acidobacteriota bacterium
CGGCAAAAGCTGGGGGACAAGGCGGCTCGACCGGCCTACATCTTCACCGAGCGCGAGGTGCGAGGTCGGCTACCGCATGCCGCGACCAAGCGACACTCAAGGGTCCTGGCGAGCGATACGCCGGCACTCCCGCAGTCTCATTGGAAGTTGCCCGTGTGGCGGTCGAACACCAGCATGGCGCGCCGCGTGTGGCTTTCGCACCGAACGCCACGAGCGTCTTCGGAATCGTGTGGGTAGATGAGTCGGCGGGCTGGCCTGGCTAGCCGGCTAGCCTCTGCTCCCGTTGAGTCAAGTCGCTTCGCGCCTCCTTCGCTGCCGCCTTCGGTCTTTCAGATGACTCGCCGCTCGCGCCGGTTCAGAGCTGCCTGTGGCCGGACGCATTCGTCCGGCCAGTCGAATACACTGACCGGATGACCGAGACGACTCTCTACGAGCGATTGTTGGGCATCGAGCGCCATCGACGGGTGTGCGATGTGCGGCTGGCCCCCGAGCAGGGCAACGTCGAAGTAGGCGTGGAGTTCGTTGGGGAGACGCTGGTCTGAGCGGCCTGCGGTGCGGCGTGTCCGGGGTACGACCGGCGTCGGCGGACACGGCGTCATCTGGATGTTGTCGAGCTTCAAAAGTGATCGAGTATGTCCAGATTGGACGTACGACGCAATTGCAGAAGACCGACACAGATCGCGGCGCAATGGGAGCCGTCCGCGACGAACTACGGCGGACTCACCCGCTACTCACGATCTTCGACGCTCGCACGCTGGACGAACATCTCGAGCGATTCCAGCGCGCGGCCCGCTCGCTGTCAGGCAGCTCGCCGTCTGAGTCTGTTCGGTCTCGTGCTCGCCACTATCGGCCTGAGCGGCGGCACTTCCTACGCGGCCGCCCGTCGGCGTAGCGAGATCGGGGTCCGGATGGCGCTCGGCACCAAGCGCCCCCATGTATTGTGACTCGTCCTCCGGGAAGGCCCGTTCCTGGTCATCACGGGCGCGGTCATCGGCGCCGCTGGGGCGTTCGCGTTCTCTCGGGCGCTTTCCGCCCGGAATCCCGATCTCGCGCAGACGCTGGGTAACCATGTCGGGGATCAGGTTCTGCTCGTCGGCGCGCCGATGCTTCTCGTCGCGGCGGCACCGGCCGCCTGTACGGTGCCCGCCTGGCGGGTAGACGGCTGCTCGATCCTCGTCAACCTCGCCGCCCGCCCCTGGCAGGTCGTCACCGACAATCCCAACAAGCACGTCTGGCCCACGCGGGCCTGGCCGCGGGACGCAGAGATCGTCGGCGAGGTCAGGTGGACCGCGAGAACCTTCCTGTGAGTACGCCACCCGGCGGCGCGCCGGACCCGCGCATGCATGAAACAGGGGTATTGTGTGGAGGTGTGGCGCTGGCACAGAGGTCGGTTTCTTCTATGGTGCCGAGAGCCCGTTTGTGAGTTGGACCGGGAGTCCCGCGAGCACCCCACATTGCGAGGCCGGATCGTCCGGTGAGCGCGTCCTCTAGATTCCGTACCGGCGGACTCCACGCCAGCGCCCTTTGGGATCAGGAGGTGACGCATGGATGTCTTGCATTCCCGGTGCGCCGGGTTGGATGTGCACTCGCGGCAAGTGAATGCGTGTGTGCGCGTGGCGGCGGGTCGGAAGGTCACGACCGAGCATCAGGAGTTCGCGACCACGACGGCGGGACTGCTCGATCTGGCGGCATGGCTGATCGAGGCCGGCTGCACGCACGTGGCGATGGAGGCGACCGGGGTGTACTGGAAGCCGGTGTGGCACATCCTCGAAGACGAGGAGTCGTTCACACTGGTGCTCGCCAACGCGCAGCACATCCGGAACGTTCCGGGCCGCAAGAGCGACCGGAAGGACGCGGCCTGGATCGCCGACCTGCTGGCGCACGGGCTGATTGAGGGCAGCTTCGTGCCGCCGGCCCCGATTCAGGAACTGCGCGACCTGACGCGGACCCGCAAGCAACTCGTCGCTGAGATCGCGCGGCACACGCAGCGGCTGCAGAAGACACTCGAAGACGCGAACGTGAAGCTGACGCGCGTGGTCACCGACATCCTGGGGGCCAGCAGCCGGGCGGTCCTCACGGCGCTCATTGCCGGGGAGACCGACCCCGAGCGGCTGGCCGATTGCACCACCGGGCGCCTGAAGGCCGGCCGCGCGGACATCGTCGCCGCGGTGCACGGCCGGGTGACGGCGCATCATCGCTTCCTGCTGGAACTGCATCTGGGGCAGATCGACGCGTTGCGCGCCACCGTGCAGAAGGTCGAGCGGCAGGTCGACGAGGTGCTGCGCCCTTTTCGCGAGGCGGCCGACCGGCTGACGACGATCCCCGGGGGTCAGTGAGACGGTCGCGCGAGTCATCATCTCCGAGGTCGGCACGGACATGACGCAGTTTCCCAGCGCGGGGCATCTGGTCTCGTGGGCGGGCCTGTGCCCGGCCTGTGCCCACGCCTGGACGAGAGTGCGGGCAAGCGTCGCTCGACCCGGACCCGTCATGCAACCCCGTGGCTGAAGACGGCGCTGGTCCAGGCCGCGTGGGCGGCGACACGGAAGAAGGACAGCTACCTGCAAGCCCAATTTCGGCGCCTCAAAGGCCGCCGCGGCCCGAAGAAGGCGATCCTCGCGGTCGCCGCCTCCATGCTGACCGCCGTCTACTTCATGCTCCGCGACGAGACGGACTACCACGACCTTGGCGGTCGCTACCTACCTAGCCACCTAGCCGACCGCGACAAGGAGCGCGTCAAGCAGCGCCTCCTGCGGCGGCTGCAGCATCTCGGCGTCGTTGTCGAAGTCAAGGCCGCCTGAATCAGTGATCAGCCCGTGAGTTTCTCAGTAGTAGTAGTAGGCGGAGCCTCGCTAGTTGCTAACTAGTGTCCGGCAGAAAAACCCGCAAGTGGTTGATTCTACAGGATATCTCTCGAA
>WTFV01000135.1 GCA_011523845.1 Acidobacteriota bacterium
GGGATCGCGGGCTCCGGTTTCCAAGTTGTAGGCGCGCACGCTGACCGCAAGATAGGAGGGCCCGGCGGAGTGTTCTTCCTCCACCCAGATGGTGATGCCATCGGACCACATGCTACCGATGATTCTCTGGCTAATCTCGCCTTGCCGCAGAACGATGTCTCTGCCGGGATCGCGGCTTCGAGCCGCCAGGTTGAAGGCATGCAGCTCCGCCGTGCTGCGCCTGTCACTGCTGACGTGCGAGAGCCACATGGTCGTACCGTCGGACCACATGCCCGTGTAGGACTCGTCGCGGCCGAGTTCGAAGTCAGGCCAGGGACCAAGAGATCGGCCGGTGGCCATTTCGAAGGGATGCAGGCGCAGGCGGCGCCCAGAACTCTCGTGCTCAAGCGCCCACATGGTTGCGCCATCGGTCCATATATCGATTGTTGCCAGGTAACGGTCGAGAGCAACATCCTTGAGGTGGTCCCGGCTTCGGGTGGCCAAATCGAAAGCGAATAGCTCGCCGCCCCCCACCCACAAGGTGATACCGTCCGAAGCCATGCCCCTCGCCGCCCTCGGCATAGCCGCAGGGTCCAACTCGCGCCCGCTGATCGTTCTGGAGGGGTCCGGGGTCCGAGTTGCCACGTCGTACGCGAAAATGCCGGCGGCAACGCCGCTGGACATCCACATGGTGACGCCGTCCGACCAGAGACTGACGGGAACAAGGGGCACATCACGGCCTTCCCGCTTGCTGTAGTAACGCAAGTCCACGAAATCCTTCGCAGGCTGGCGGGTCCGGGTGGCCAGGTCGTAGGCGTACAGGTCATCCGCGACGTCGTCGTCACCAGCCCCGGTCGCCCACAAGGTGACGCCGTCCGTCCAGAGAGCGTGCGGAAAGGTGGTCAGCAGGTTGTCGAGATCCCTCGACGGGTCGCGCGCGCCGGTGCCCACATCGAAAGCGGCCAGCTTGTTCTCGTAATAGGAGGATACCCACACGGTGGTGCCGTCCGACGCGATGTCGTTCCCGGCCGAGCAGCGTCCGTCCGCCGTCAGCAAGGGCTCGAATCTCTTGGTCAGGTCCACCGCGCGGGCGGTCAGGTCGTAGGAATACACCGGAGAGCGAAACCTCGGATCGCCAGGAAAGTAGAAGCAAGCCGTAGCAAGGCCGGGAGCAAGCAGCATTGTGGTGCCGTCGGACCAGACATCGGCGCCGCCAAACCCATCCCACCGGCGCTTCTGGAGGTCGTAGGTCCGGGTAGACATGTCGAAGGCTTCCCATACGTGACCATTGCTCATGTACATGGTGGTACCGTCGGACCATATGACATCACCCCCTGCGGCGAAGGGGCGAAGGTACACAACATCCTTCCCGGGTTGGCGAACTTGGGTGGCCACACTGAAGGCGTACAATCGACCTCCCCACCGAACCCCCACCCAGAAGGTGATGCCGTCCGACGCGAGACCCCACGGGCCGCCGAGATTCTCCAGCGGCCCCCGCCGTGGACCGTCCCACCATGACGTAGCCGTAGGACCAAGATCCCAATCCCGGCCGGCTTCGCGCGCGCCGGTTGCCAAGTCGTACGCCTGTGCTCGTGCGTCTGTTCGCGCGTCCTTGCGCGATCCGGGATAAATGTTGGTGCCTCCGTACAGCACCCAGATCGTCGTGCCGTCGGACCAGAGACCTGCTACTTCGTCCATTCCATGGTGAGGCATCAGAGTTATATCCCTGGCGGTGCGGCGGACTCCGGAGTCCAGGTCGTAGGCATACAACACGTTGAATACGCCCTGCTGCGTCGTCTTGTTGGCCGTTAGCCAGATAGTCGTGCCGTCGGACCAGATGTACCCTGCGTTCATGCCGTCGTCAGTGATATCCCTGGCGGGATCGCGAGCCCAGGTGGACATGTCGTAGGCGCGGATGCCCCTGAAACCGCTGGCCCACAGCGTGACGCCGTCGGACCAGATCCCGCGAGCCGAAATCAGTGCTTCCTTGGCGGGGTCGCGCTTCCCAGTGGCGAGATCGACGGCCACAACGACTCCGCCGTTGTCACTGACCAACATCGTCGTGCCGTCGGTCCATAGCGCATCTGGGATATGGTTAGCGCCCGCGTGATACGGAATTCTGAAATCCAAAGACGGGTTCCGGCGCTGAGCGGCGGCGTCGCCGCCGATGGTCAGCAGCGCGATCAGGTGGACGACGACGGTACAGACTTGCAGGCAGCGGATCATTACTTCCCCTCCATGCTGCGTACGAATGTCACGCCGACGGAAACCGAACGGGCGCTACCCGACGCCGCCGGCACGGGCGAGCACGATGCCGAGGGCGCTCGGCGCGGTGCGGAGCCGTTACCGGCGCAACGCCCCGACGCTGGGCACCGGATCGGACATGTCGATTCTCTTGCACAATTCATGTCGATGGCATGTAGCTACGATGTCTTTTGCGTGTCTTCTGGCCCAGGTCGGTCAGGTTCCAAGTCACCCGTTCGTGGTGACGTGAGCAACCCGCCCGCGGCTTCAGGCGCCGCGGAGGACGAACGTGGCGATCGCCAGGATCACGCCCAGCAGGGTGAATCCGCTCCCGATCATCCAGCGCAGCGTGCTGATCTCACGCTGGAGAGACTGAACCGCGCCGGCAAGGGTGTCGATCCGGGCGTTCGTCTCGGCAAAGCGCCCGTTCGTCGCGCTCGTGAGTGCGCCGATCCGGGCGTTCATCTCGCTGGCGAGCGTGTCGATCCGAGCGCTCATCTCGACCCGGAGTTCCTTTGATGTCGGCCCGGAGCGCCGTCGTGACGTTCTCGCCGGCCATGCCGCGGTAGTCGGGCCACATGCGTCTTCAGGATGGCGCGGTACGCGGCGGCGGCTTCGAGATCACCGCCGGCATGCAGCCGGACGGCGTCCTGGAAGGCGCGGCGCGCATCCCGC
>WTFV01000147.1 GCA_011523845.1 Acidobacteriota bacterium
GACGATCAGGTGCTCGGGGGCCGTCGACAACGCCCGAGCGGCGTGGGCGAGCGCGTCGAGGACCGCGCGGTTGGCGGCCACGTGGGCAGCGGTCGCGCCGTCGTGCAGGGCGTTGAGGGCGTCGTTCTCGGCGTTGGAGGCGCGGATCAGCTCCTGTTGCCGCCGGAGGATGTGGTCGCTGGCGCCTTGCAGGCGGCGCATGCGGTCGGCGTAACGCCGGAACCGCGCGGCACGCTCGCGGGCCTCGGCGGCGCCGGCAATGCCGACCGCCTCTACATACGCGGCGTTGGCGGCGGACAACCGGGACCGGGCTTCCCAGACTCTGGCATACGCGGCGACGAGGCCGTCGAAATAGACCACGCCGGTTCTGCCGCGGTCGTCCGTGTCGCAGTGGTAACCGTTGTCGCAGCGAACCGCGAGCGCATCGACCTCGCGCAGCGCCGCCTGGTACCGTGCGAAGGCAGCGTCGCGGACCCGGTCGGGGGCGCGGAAGGCGCGCAGGGCGGCCTCGGCGGCGTCCAGGATCCCCTGGGCGGCCCCGGTCATCTCGCCGCCGCGGCCGGTGCTCCCGAACCCGGCGACGGAGCGGTCGACGGCGTCGAAGGCGCGCTGCTCCGCGCCGGACGGCTGCGCGGCGGCGGTCGCTGCGGCCAGCAGGACGGCGGCTCCGATCGGCACGGCCGCGAGTCTCGGCGGGCAGGTCATCGTCGGGCCCCGCTTCGGGTGTGTCTCTTCAGATCACCACAACCCCAGCACCCGCCACCACAGGCTTCCCGCGCCGAGCCAGATCACGATGTTCACGACGCTGATGAGCGCCCCGAGCCTCCACCAGTCGCCGATCTCGACGTTGCCCGACCCGAACAGGATCGGCGCCGGCGCCGTCCCGTAGTGCGTCATCGACGCGAACAGGTTGCTGAAGAAGGCCAGCACGAGGGCGGCGAGGACGGCGGGCGTGCCGACCGCGATGGCCAGGGCGAGGAACGGAGCGTACATGGCGCTGACGTGGGCGGTGTTCGAGGCGAAGAAGTAATGCACGTAGAAGTAGATCAGGCTCAGGCTGAGGAAGGCGGGGAGCCAGTGCCCCTCACCGAGCACGCCGGAGACGCGCTCGGTGAACCAGGCCAGCAGGCCCAGCTCGCCGAGCTGGGTCGCCATCATGACGAGCACCGCGAACCAGATGAAGGTGTCCCAGCCGCTGCGTTCCTCCAGGATGTCCTGCCACGCCAGGGCGCCGGTGGCGAGCATGGCGGCCACGCCGGCCAGCGCCGTCGCGGTGGCGTTGACGCCGAGCGCGCCGCCGAAGATCCAGAGGGTCAGCAGGAAGACGAACACCGCCAGCAGGACCCACTCGTCGCGCGACATGGGCCCCATCTCCCGCAGCCGCTGCCGCGCCAGCTCCGGCGCCTCCGGGGTGTGGGTGATCTCCGGCGGATAGAGCCGGTAGATGAGGAACGGCACGACCAGCAGGCTGAGCACGCCCGGCACGAACCCGGCCACGGCCCAGAGCGCCCAGGAGATCTCCACCCCCTGCTGCGCGGCCAGCGACGCCGCAAGCGGGTTGGCGGCCATCGCGGTGAGAAACATGGCGCTGGTGACGACCACGCCCTGATAGGAGGTGAACGTCAGGAAGCCGGCGATCCGCCGTTGGGTGCCGAGCGCAGCGTCGCTGCCGAGGGAGACGCAAAGCGACTTGAGGATCGGAAAGATGACCCCGCCGGCGCGGGCCGTGTTGCTCGGGATGGCCGGGGCCAGGACCAGGTCGGTGACGACGAAGCCGTAGGCGAGGCCCAGGCTGCGCTTCCCCAGCAGGCGCATGAAGTGGTACGCGATGCGCGTCCCGAACCCGGTCTTCACGAAGGCGGTGGCGATGAAGAACGCGGCCACGACCAGCCACACCACCGTGCTGCCGAAGCCGCCGGTCGCCTCCGCGATGGTGAGGGTGCCGGAGAGCACTGCGAAGGAGACCGCCACGAACGCCAGGGCGCCCATCGGCATCGGGCGCAGGATGATGCCGACCATGGTCGCCACGAAGACGGCGAGGAGCTGCCACGCGCGCGGCTCGACGCCCTCGGGCGTGGGGACGAGCCAGAGCAGGACCCCGACGAGGACGACCACGCCGAAGCGGGTGGCGTCCACGCGGGCCGGCCGGGCGGTCTGCCGCGGTGCTTCGTCAGCCATGCGTCACCAGTGCCGTCGCGCGGTTCCCAGCGTCCCTCCGGCCGCTCCGCCTGCGCCGCTTCCGCGGTCTCCATCCAGCCCGATGCCGCGCGAGTCTACTGCATCCCGCGGCATCGTGAACGGCGCCAACTCGCTGGCGAGCCGGGTAGCCCGGCCGGTCGCGGCCCGTTCGTGAGCAGTCGCCCGTCGAGCTACCGTTCCCGTTCCAAGAGGGCGGCGACTGCTTCGGCAACGAGCCGGATGTCGTCCCGGAGACTCTCGGCCACCACGTCGAAGTGCGTCCGCGTGCGCTGCTCGGACTCCGCGATCGCTTTGGTAACGTGCGTTTGCATGCGCCGCTCGGACCTCTCGATCGCGTCGGCGATCGCGCCGGCGACGTGCGTCTGCATTCGCTGCTCGGACCTCTCGATCGCGCCGGCGACGTGCGTCTGCATTCGCTGCTCGGACCTCTCGATCGCGCCGGCAACGTGAGTTTGCATCCGCTCCTCCGTTGCCTTCAGATCCGCTTTGGTCGCGAGCGTCGGCAGGACCTGCTCGATCCGGTCGACTCGCCGTTCGAGATTCTCCGTGCGCTGCTCGATGCGGCTCGCCTGCATGGTTGCTCTGCCGTTCTGTCGAAGGCGGTTGCGGATCGTCTCCGCGACCGCTCCCATCATGGTTCCGTTCCATGGAGCAAGAGTCGTGCCGATCTGCGGCGCCTCGGGCCAACGCAGGGCTAAC
>WTFV01000128.1 GCA_011523845.1 Acidobacteriota bacterium
GTGTAAACCGCTGATTCTAAATTGCTTAGCAATACCGCTGTTAAACTTGGGCTAGCTTTGCTAGCTGCTAGCGATCCCGCAACGTGGCTGATCAGTCCGCCGGTGCCGGAGCCGTTCGTCTCGGTCCAGGATCACCATCCAGCTCGTCCCGGTGGAGCAGTCACCGTGCGTCCGGGAGCCGGAAGCCGTCTGGTGCTGGACTACCATGGGATCGGGGTTTGCACCCTATATGCACCCTACGCGAGCAGGCGCCGCGACCGCCGCGCTCGGATGTCGTCCGTAAATGACTGAATAAAAAGGAGAAAATCTGGAGCCGGCGAGCGGACTCGAACCGCTGACCTGCTGATTACGAATCAGCTGCTCTACCAACTGAGCTACGCCGGCTTCCGCTGCGCGGAGGGCAGGTCGGGGGCGCAGCAATTCCTGCCGCGCAGCAATCCGAATGTTAGCACAAGGCCTCGCCCGGCTCGCTCCGCGGGGCTCCGCGGGGGGCGGCCGCATGCGCGGGCGCGCTCGCGGTCGTTCTGCGGCGAGGCGCATGTTCCCGGCTCGCCGGGGTGCGGCTTCCTGCGCCGGTCAGGGTGGCGAAAGGCGCCGGGCATCGCCGGATGTTCCGTGGCTCCATCCGACCTTTGCAGGATCTGCGGACCGACCTCTACAATGGCCTGTTACCGTCGCGGCACAGGGCGCCGCCGTGTCGTCGCGCCGGCCGTCTGGTCCGGGAGGCGGCGCGCGCCCGCCGCGGCCGCGCCGCCATGACACGCATGCCGGAGCCCATTCGCCACCCGCACGAGGGCCAGATCGTCATTCGGGGCGCCCGCACGCACAACCTCAAGGGCATCGACCTGACGCTCCCGCAGGAACGGCTGGTCATCGTCACCGGGGTGAGCGGTTCGGGGAAGTCGTCGCTCGCCTTCGACACGGTCTATGCCGAAGGGCAGCGGCGGTACGTGGAATCGCTGTCCGCCTACGCCCGGCAGTTCCTCGAGCGGATGGAGAAGCCGGACGTGGATCGCATCGACGGCATCTGTCCGGCCATCGCGATCCGCCAGAAGAACAGCGTGCGGAACCCGCGCTCGACGGTCGGGACGACGACCGAGATCTACGACTACCTGCGGCTGCTGTTCGCCCGCGTCGGCCGGACGATCTGTCGCGGCTGCGGCGCGGAGGTGATGCGCGAGACCCCGGAGGCGGTGGCCGGCCGGCTGGCCGCCCTGCCGGACGGGACGCGGCTGCTGGTCGGCTTCGTCCAGGCAGTGGCCGGGGCGGGGGCCGGAGCGGAAGGCAACGGCGCGCCGGCGCACGCCGGACCCGATGACCCGGTCACGGCGACCGGCGGTCCGGATTCGGCCGCGGCGACCGGCGGTCCGGATTCGGCCGCGGCGACCGGCGGTCCGGATTCGGCCGCGGCGGCCGGTGGTCCGGATCCGATCTCGGCGACCGGCGGCGCGGAGCGGGTTGTCGCGGCCGTGGACGGCCTCCGGCGCAAGGGGTTCGGCCGGCTCTGCCTGGACGGCCGGGCGGTGGCGTTCGACGACCTCGACCCGTCGGTGCTCGCCGGTCGCGACGCGTTGCAGGTGGTGGTGGACCGCGTCAAGAGCGGTCCGGATGCGCTCGCCCGGCTGACCGAGGCGATCGAGACCGCCTACCACGAGGGGGGCGGCGACGCGTTCGCGGTCGCGGTGGGCGGCGCGGAGCCGGTGCGCCACGAGTTCAGCGAGCGCTTCGAATGCCGGCCCTGCGGCATCGCCTACGAGGTTCCCCAGCCCACGCTGTTCTCCTTCAACAGCCCGTTCGGAGCCTGTCCCACCTGCCACGGCTTCGGGAACGTCATCGAGCTCGACATGAACCTGGTCGTCCCGGACGAGACGCGGTCGATTGCGCAGGGCGCCATCGAGCCGTGGAGCAAGCCGCACTATCGCTCCCATCTGGCCGATCTGAAGCGGGCCGCCCGCCGGCACGGCATCCGGACGACGGTGGCGTGGTCGGCGCTCACCGGCGACGAGCGGCGGTTCGTGGTCGAGGGGGACGGGGCCGGCTACGCCGGCATCCGGGGGTTCTTCGCGGCGCTGGAGCAGAAGAAATACAAGGTGCACGTGCGGGTGTTCCTGAGCCGTTACCGCGGCTACCGGGCTTGCGCCGACTGCGGCGGGACGCGGCTGCGGCGCGAGGCGCGCGACGTGCAGGTGTGTGGTCGCACGATCGACGAGCTGTCGGCGTTCACCGTGGGGACGGCCTGCCGGTTCTTCGAGGACCTGACGCTGTCCGAGAAGGAGACCGCCATCGCGGAGCGGGTCGTCCGGGAGATCCGGCGGCGGGTCGGATTCCTGAGCGGGGTCGGTCTCGATTACCTGACCCTCGACCGCCTGTCGTCGACCCTGTCCGGCGGCGAGGCGCAGCGGATCAACCTGGCCACCTCGCTGGGATCGTCCCTCGTCGGGACGCTGTACGTGCTCGACGAGCCGTCCATCGGATTGCATCCGCGGGACAACGAGCGGCTCATCCGCATTCTCGGGCAGCTCCGCGACCAGGGCAACACGGTGCTGGTGGTCGAGCACGACGCCGACATGATCCGCGCCAGCGACTACGTGGTCGATCTGGGTCTGGGCGCCGGCACGCGCGGGGGACGCGTGGTCTACGCCGGCGATCTCGACGGCTTGTCGCGCGAGACGACGTCGCTGACCGCGAAGTACCTGCGCGGCGATCTCGCCATCCCGATCCCGGCCGCGCGCCGCAAGCGCCTGCCGAACAGCCAGGCGCTCCGGCTGCGCGGCGCGACGGCGCACAACCTGAAGCGGATCGACGTCGAGGTGCCGCTGAACATGCTCACCTGCGTGACCGGGGTGAGCGGGTCGGGCAAGTCCACGCTGGTGCACGACGTGCTCTATGCCGCGGTCAAGCGCGCGAAAGGGGCCTGGGACAAGCCCGTGGGCGCGCACGACGGCATAGACGGGGTCGAGCTGCTCAACGACATCGTGCTGGTGGACCAGACGCCGATCGGCCGGACCCCGCGCTCGAATCCGGTCACCTACCTCAAGGCGTTCGACCCGATCCGGGAGCTGTTCGCGGCGACCCGCGACGCCCGGACGCGCGGATTCTCCGCGAGTCACTTCTCGTTCAACGTGCCCGGCGGGCGTTGCGACGCCTGCGAGGGAGAGGGCGAGGTCCGCGTGGAGATGCAGTTCCTGGCGGACGTCTTCATGCCCTGCGAGGAGTGCGACGGCAGACGCTTCAAGCCGCAGGTGCTGGGGGTGACCTGGCGCGGACTGCGGGTGGACGAGGTGCTGAACCTGACCGCGCGCGAGGCGCTGCAGTTCTTCGGCTCGTCGCCGAAGGTGGTCCGCCGGCTCAAGGTGCTCGACGAGATCGGGCTCGGCTACCTGCGCCTCGGCCAGCCCGCGCCGACCCTTTCCGGGGGCGAGGCCCAGCGCATCAAGATAGCCGCGCACCTGGCGACGCGGCACGGCGAGCGGTCGCTCTACATCTTCGACGAGCCGACCACCGGCCTGCACTTCGACGACATCTCCAAGCTGCTGGCCGCGTTCACGAAGCTGGTGGAGGCGGGGCACACGCTGCTCGTCATCGAGCACAACCTGGACGTGATCAAGACCGCCGACTGGGTCATCGACCTCGGGCCCGAAGGCGGGGAGGCCGGGGGCGAGGTGGTCGTGGCGGGGCCGCCGGAGCAGGTGGCCGCGCATGCGGAATCGCACACCGGCCGCTACCTGCGCGGGGTGCTGGCCGCCCTGCGCGCCCCGGCCTGACGGCCCGTGGCGAGAGCCCCGCTGCGTTCGAGCGGCGATGCATCCCGCGTGGACTGCGTTGCTCCTCGGTCTCATATGCCCGATGTGTTCCCTCGTCGCGCCTTGCCACGCGGGCGCCTCGCCGCTCCCGGTGTCACGCGGCGTTTCACCACGGACTGTTGACGGTGGGGGCCGCCGCCCGGTTGCCGCGGTCGTTCTACCGGGGGGCGCCGCTGGAGGTCGCCCGGGCCCTGCTCGGCAAGGTAGTGGTGCATCGCGCGCGGGGAGGCGCGGCGGCCGGCGTCATCGTGGAGGTGGAGGCGTACGGCGGGGAGGACGATCCGGCCTGTCACGCGGCGGCCGGCCTGACCGCGCGCAACGCGCCGCTGTACGGGCCGCCCGGTTACGCCTACGTCTATCTGAACTACGGGATCCACTGGCTGCTGAACGCGGTGACCGGACCGCTCGGCTTCCCGGCCGCCGTGCTCATCCGTGCGCTCAGCCCGGTCGACGGACTCGCTGCGATGCGCCGCCGGCGCCGGCCGCCGCGGCGGGATGCCGAGCCCCCCGCCGACGAGGCGCTCTGCCGCGGGCCCGGCAACCTGACGCGGGCGCTCGGCGTCACCGAGCGCCACAACCGGCTCGATCTGTGCGGCGAGCGGCTGTTCATCGAGGACCGCGGGCTGCCGGTCGGCGCGGTTCGCTGGGGGCCGCGGGTCGGCATCAGCGTCGGCACGGCGCGGCCGTGGCGCGGCTGCGTGGCCGACTGCCCGGCGGTCTCCCGCGGCGGCCCGCCGTGACCGCCGGCGGTCCATGGTGGAACGACGCGTCGCACCGCACCGAGAGCGGCGAAGCCCCCGAAACGCGGCGCCCGGCGCGGCGAGGGGAGCATGTCGGGCACATGCCGCCAGGGAGCAGCGCAGTCCAGGCGGGATGCATCGCCGCTCGAATGCAGCGGGGCTGCTGCCACGGGCGAGCCACGGCTGCCGGGCGTTGGACCCCATCCGGCCGCTGTAGTACTATCTCCGGCCGCATATGGAGTCCATTCAGGCCACCCGAATCCGCAAGGGCATGTTGATCAAGATGAACGCCACCCTGTACCGCGTTCTCGAGTTCAACCACGTCACGCCCGGCAAGGGCCGCGCTTTCGTGCAGACGCGGATGCGCGCCGTCGTCGCCGGCACGCTGACCGACCACAAGTTCTCCTCCGGGGACTTCGTCGAACGCGCGATGCTCGACACGCGCAGGATGCAGTATCTCTACGCCGACGGCGACGGATATCACTTCATGGACACCGAGACCTACGAGCAGGTGCACCTGAGCGGGGAGACGCTCGGCGGCGCGGTCAGCTACCTGCTGCCGGATGCGACGATCACGGTGGAGTTCTTCGAGGATTCGCCGGTCGGGATCGAGCTGCCTCTGACGGTCGATCTGGCGGTCGAGGAGACCACGCCGGCCATCAAGGGAGCGACGGCCAGCGCGCAGCTCAAGCCGGCGCGGCTCGAGACCGGCCTCGTCGTGCAGGTGCCGCCGTTCATCAGCAACGGGGACAAGGTCCGCGTGAACACGGACACCGGCGAGTATCTCTCGCGTGCCTGAACGGGGAGAACGGGGAGGGAGACATCGACGTTTCCCAGGCGGTCCGCGTCGCACTGTTCGCGCTCGGCGTCGGGTTCCTCGTCGCCAACCTGCGGATTCTCGGACAGTTCGTCCGCTACCGCAGCCTGCGCGGGTCGGCCCTGGTGACCTGGCCGGGTGAGAAGCCGCCCCATTACGGCTGGTTGCTGGCCCTCGGTCTTGCGGCCGGCGTGCTCGTCTTCGTCAAGCTGGTCGTCCAGCAGCAGCCTCCGCAGCGGGCGTTCGGCGAGGGGATGATGCTGCTGTACTACGCCTACGCGGTCCCCTTGCGGGTGCGCATCGGCCGCGGGCTCTACGCGGGCGGCATCTGGTCGGACGGCGGCTACGTGCCGTACTCCAAGATCGGCGGCCTGAGCTGGCGCGAGGGGACCACCATCACGCTGGTCATCATCTACCGCCTGCGCAGCCTCGCCCGGCGGCTCACCGTGCCCCGGGTCCATTACGGCGAGGTGCGCCGGCTGCTGCGGGACAAGATCGCCGCGCACGACATCCACTTCACCGGCAAGATGCTGGACCTCGGGACGGACCAGCGCGATCTGGTCTGAGTTTTCCACCGTGCAGGGCCGGACCCGCGCATGGACGAACCCTGGGTGAGTTTCCCAGTAGCACGGCGCCAGGGGTCCGCGCCGGAGAACTCGCAGACTCGCAAGGGGCCGGTCGGGCGGCAAGCGGCGCCGCCGGCGGCGATTGCCGGCTACCGGAGCAGGCCGGCGATGATGCCGATCAGGCCCGGTCCGCTCGCCATCGGGTCGCCCAGCCACGCCGGCGGCGTCAGCCAGATGAACGCCAGGATGGCGATGACCATCAGGTCGTACTGCCAGGTCGCGCGCTCGAAGGTCCAGAAGAGTGCGTGCCAGATCATTCTCAGCGGCAGGGTCGCCACGCGCGACGGCTTCATGCCGGCAGCTCCCGGCGGTCCGAGCGGAGCTCGCGCCACGTGAAGTAGATCCGATCGAGCACCGTCAGCACGGACAGCACCAGGATGACCCAGAGCACGGCGGCCATCCGGTTGGTGAACGCGCCGATCATGAAGAGGACGATCCGCTCCGGTCGCTCCATGAAGCCGACCTTGCAGAGGGGGATGATCGACTCGGCGCGGGCCCGCGTGTAGCTGGTCATGACCGAGAACGTCAGCGTCAGGGCCGCGATGAGCACGTAGTCCGGCCGCTCGAGGGTGGCGTACAGATAGATGAGGCCGGTCAGGATGAACAGATCGGAGAAGCGGTCCATCACCGAGTCCCAGAAGCCGCCGAAGCGGGAGCTGAGATTCAGCTCGTCGGCCACCTTCCCGTCGATGAAGTCGAAGATGTTGGCCACCAGCATGATCCAGCCGGCGAGACCGAAGCGCCCCATCGCGAGCGCCCAGCCGGCGGCGCCGTTGATGACGACGCCGGTCAGCGTCAGCGCGTTCGGGTGGACCCGGAGCGCGACGCACAACGCGATGATGGCGCGGAGCGGGAACAGGCAGGCGCGCCCGATGGCACCGGTGAACGTCATCGATGGTCGCGAGGTGATCCGCGCACTCCTAGTATTCTAGGTCGGATGGCGATTCGGGATCTGCGGGAGGCTATCGCCCGGCTGCCGGAGCAACCCGGAGTCTACCTGTATTTCAACAGCCGCGGCGAGACGATCTACGTCGGCCGGGCGCGGGCGCTCCGCGACCGGGTCCGCAGCTATCTGGGCGCGTACGGGAACAGCCCGAAGACCGACGCGCTGCTCGACGAGGCGGCCCGGCTCGAGGTGATCGTGACCGACTCGGTCGTCGAGGCCCTGGCCCTCGAGAACAACCTGATAAAGGCACGGTCGCCGCGCTACAACATCCTGCTCCGCGACGACAAGAACTACCCCTATCTGCAACTGACGACGGCCGAGGACTTTCCCCGGGTCCTCGTGGCCCGCCAGGTGGCGCGCGACGGCAACGTCTACGCCGGGCCGTTCATGCCGGCGACCTTCGCGCGCAAGACGATGTCGCTGACCCACAGGCTGTTCGGGATCCGCTCCTGCAACGAGGTGATCACCGGACACCGGGACCGTCCCTGCCTGGAGTACGACATCAAGCGCTGCGCGGCGCCCTGTGTGGCGGACGTTTGCAGCCCGGACCAGTACGCGGAGTCCGTCGCGCAGACGCGCCTTTTTCTGGAGGGACGTACCGAGGAGGTGCTCGCCGGCCTGCGGCGCCAGATGCAGGAGGCGTCCGACGGGGAGCGCTACGAGCGCGCCGCCCAGTGCCGCGACGCGATGCGCACGGTCGAGACGCTGCGCGACCGGCAGCAGAAGATGGCGACCAGCCGGCTCGGGGACCGGGACGCCTTCGGCGTCAGGTTGGGGCCCGACGGCGGGGTGATCCAGGTCTTCCAGATGCGGCGCGGGCGCGTCGTCGAAAGGGTCGAGCTGGTGGCGGACGACGTGCGGGCGGCGACCGAGAGCGAGCCGGACCTGGTGCAGGCGGCGGTGCAGCAGTTCTACGCGACGCACGACGTGCCGCCCGAAGTGCACGTGCCGGTGGAGGTCGAGGATCGCGACGAGGTGGAGCGCTGGCTCTCCCTCCGCGCCGGACGCCGCGTGAAGCTGCACGTGCCCAGGCGCGGCGACGCCCGCGGACTGCTGGAGCTGGCGTCGCGCAATGCCGGCCTGGCCTACGACTCGCGTTACGCCGAGGACGCCCGGGTCCACGCCGGGGCCCTGGAGGAGCTGCGGCGGGTGCTCGACCTGCCGGCCGCGCCGCACCGCGTCGAGTGCTTCGACATCTCGACGGTACAGGGACGGGAGACCGTCGGGTCGCTGGTCGTCTGCGAGGACGGGCGGATGCAGCGCGGCGAGTACCGCAAGTTCCGGGTGCGGGGACTGGATGCGTCCGGCGTACGGGCGCGGCGGAAGTCCCGGACCGGATCCCGGGGACGGCACGGCGACGCGCCGGTTCGGGCGCGGGAGACGCGTGCCGGCCCGGACGACTTCGCGGCCATGGAGGAGGTCGTGTTGCGACGCTACCGCCGCCTGCTGGACGAGGGCGGTCCGTTCCCGGACCTGGTGGTCGTCGACGGCGGCAAGGGCCAGTTGACGTCGGCCTGCCGGGCCTTCGAGACGCTGGGCCTGGGCAACCTGATCGCCGTGGGCATCGCCAAGCGCGACGAGGAGCTGTTCACCCGCGGCGCGTCCGATCCGATTCGCCTGCCGAAGACGAGCCCGGCGCTGCATCTGATTCAGCGCGCCCGGGACGAGGCGCACCGCTTCGCGGTGACCTATCACCGCCGGGCGCGCCGGATGCGGGACTTCGAGTCGGAGCTCGACCTCATCCCGGGCATCGGCCCGCGCCGCCGCCGCGCGCTGCTCGAGCGCTTCGGGAGCCTGGCCAACGTGCGGCGCGCCTCGCGCGAGGAGCTGCTGCCGGTGGTCGGCGCCAGGCTGGCCGACGTCGTCCTCGAGCACTTCACGCGCCTGCCCATGAAAACGTAGCGGCCCGAGTGGCGGGCGCGGCGTCCGCGCGAGGCCCCGGCGCGGCTTGCCCGGCTGCCGGCCGTGCCGGTATGCTCATAGCCGGTGTTCGATTCCGGCCCGCCGGTCGTCCTCCTGCTTCCGGTTCCGGTTCTCTCCCCGAGCGGTTCCCGCCCCGCGGCCGTGTGCGCGGCGGCCCTGCTTCGCAATTCGTTCCCCTCATGACTGACGACAACGTGAGGCCGCGCGTCGTCTCCGGCATGCGTCCCACCGGCAGGCTGCACCTGGGGCATCTGGCCGGCGCCCTCGGCAAGTGGGCGGACCTGCAGGCCGACTACGACTGCATGTACTTCATCGCCGACTGGCACGCGCTGACGAGCGAGTTCGCGGACACGTCCGGGTTGACGGACTACGCGTACGACAACGTCGCCGACTGGATCGCGGCCGGTATCGACCCGGAGCGCAGCACGCTGTTCGTGCAGTCGCTCGTGCCGGAGCACGCCGAGCTCTACCTGTTGCTGCAGATGGTGGTGCCGATTCCCTGGCTGGAGCGGGTGCCGACCTACAAGGAGCAGATCGACCAGTTGTCCGAGCGCGACCTGTCGTCGATCGGCTTCCTCGGCTATCCGCTGCTGCAGGCCGCCGACGTCATCATCCACGACGCGCGTTACGTCCCGGTGGGCGACGACCAGGTGCCGCACCTGGAGCTGGCGCGCGAGGCGGTGCGCCGCTTTCACCAGTTCTACGGCGAGGTCTTCGTCGAGCCGCAGCCCCTGCTGACGCACTTCCCGCGCCTGCCGGGCCTCGACAACCGCAAGATGTCGAAGAGCTACGCCAATACCATCGACATGGCGGACGACGCGCAGACCGTGCGCAAGAAGGTGATGCGGATGTTCACGGACCCGAAGCGCGTCCGCGCCGACATCCCGGGCACGGTGGAAGGCAATCCGGTCTTCGTCTATCACGACGCCTTCAACCCGGACACCGCGCAGGTCGACGACTTCAAGGCGCGCTATCGGGCGGGCAAGGTGGGCGACGTGGAGGTGAAGGTGGCGCTGGCCGAGGCCATCAACGCGCGTCTGGATCCGTTGCGGGAGCGGCGCGCCGAGATCCTGGCCCGCCCGGGCCGGATTCGTGAGATCCTCCACCAGGGATCGGCGCGCGCCCGCGAGACGGCGCGGGCCACGATGGAACGCGTGCGCGAGGCGGTCGGGTTGACCTACGGCGCGGCGAGGGTGCGAGGCCTGCATGGCGGACCGTGACGAGGGCACGGCGGACGGCGCGGCGGCGGGGACCGCCGGGGCGGAGATGCCGCCGGACTTCGAGTCGATTCTGCCGGGCTATCCGGTCCGGCTCACCAACTTCGAGGGGCCGCTCGACCTCCTGATCCACCTCATCAGGAAGAACGAGGTCGACATCTACGACATCCCGATCGCGCTCATCTCGCAGCAGTACCTGGAGTACCTGGACCTGATGCGCGAGATCAACCTCGACGTGGCCGGCGAGTTCCTGGTGATGGCGGCGACGCTGATCCACATCAAGTCGCGCATGCTGGTGCCGCGCGTCGAGGCCGGGCTCGAGTCGGACGAGGCGGAGGAGGATCCGCGCGAGGCGCTGGTGCAACGGCTCCTCGAGCACCAGCGGTTCAAGGCCGCCGCCGAGATGCTGCACGAGTGCGAGACCGTGCGCAGCGCCCAGTGGACGCGTCCCGACCAGCGAGTGGAAGCGATTGCCGGCGCCCCGTTCGAGCGCGAGCTGGAGGTGGATCTCTTCAGCCTTCTGCAGGCGTTCCAGGCGGTGCTGACCCGGGCCCGCAACCGCCAGACCTCCATTCCCCTGCCGGCGGAGGTCGTGTCGGTCGAGACCCGCATGCAGGAGATGCTGTCGCGGCTGGGCGACGGCGGCGCCTGCGGGTTCGAGGAGCTGTTCGAGGACGTGCGGTCCCGCCAGGAGATCATCGTGACGTTTCTCGCTACGCTGGAACTGATCCGGACCCGTTTGATTCGCGTGCTGCAGGCCCGTGTCTGCGGTCCGATTCGGGTCTATCTGAGCGAGCCGGCGGCGGAGGCCCCGGCCGAGGCGGCGCGCGGCGGCGGGGACTCGAACGATGACGGCGGGGAGGAGCCGGGGTGATTGATGCTCTGGCCGACCTGAAAGCGATCATCGAGGCGCTGATCTTCGCGTCGCCGGATCCGGTGACGCTGAGGATCCTGCTGAAGACGCTCGACGACGAGCCGCGCGAGCACGTCGAGGAGGCGCTGGCCGCGCTCCGCGAGGACTGGAGCGACCGGCCGGGCGGCCTGCAACTGGTCGAGGTGGCCGGCGGGTTCCAGATCGTCACGCGGCCGGAGCTGCACGATCGGGTCCGCCGCCTCTTCCACGAGCATTCCAGCCAGCGACTCTCCGTGCAGGCGCTCGAGACGCTGGCCGTCATCGCGTATCGGCAGCCGGTCACGGGGCCCGAGATCGCCGAGATCCGCGGTGTGAACACGTCGGGCGTCATCGGGACGCTGGTCGATCGACGGCTCGTCAAGGTCGTCGGGCGCAAGGCGGTAATCGGCCGGCCGTTCCTCTACGCGACCACGCGCGAGTTTCTCGACCGGTTCGGGTTGAAGGATCTGGCGGATCTGCCGAAGGTGGAGGACATGGCCGAGGCGCTCGGCATGGAGGTGCCGGCGGCCCTGGCCGACCCGGACCCGCAGGACGCGGCGCTGCCCTTCGACGTGCCGTCCGCGATTCCGCCCGCCGCGACCGGGGAACCCGAGAAGGTCCATTGAAGACGCCGGCGCCGCCGCATGCCTGTCGTGGATGCCAGTACGACGCCGACCCCGAGCCGGGGAGGCGTGCGTCTGCAGAAGCTGCTCTCGGCGGCCGGCGTCGCCTCGCGCCGGGCGGCGGAGCAGCTCATCGCGGACGGCCGCGTGACGGTGAACGGCAGGACGGTGCGCGAGCCGGGTACGCGCGCGGATGCGGCGAGCGACGACGTGCGCGTCGACGGGCGGCGCATCGCCCGGACGGTGCGGCGGCGGTACGTCCTGCTTCACAAGCCCCGCGGCTACGTCACCACGCGTAGCGACCCCCACCACCGGAAGACGGTCCTGGATCTGATTCCCGACGTGCGGGAGTACGTCTATCCGGTGGGCCGGCTCGACTACGACTCGGAAGGACTGCTGTTGCTGACCAACGACGGGGCGCTGGCCGCGGTCCTCACGCACCCGCGTCACGGGCTGGCGCGCGTGTACGAGGCGACGCTGCGCGGGGTGCCGAGCGGTGCGGGGCTGCGGCGTCTCGCCGCCGGCGTCGACATCGACGGCCGTCCGACGGGGCCGGCGGAGGTGCGGATGCTCCACCGCGGGGCAGCCGGGCGCGGCGACGGCGCGCTGGTGCGCATCGTGATCCGCGAGGGGCGCAACCGGCAGGTGCGCCGCATGTTCGACGCGATCGGCCATCCGGTGCGGCGCCTGCGGCGCACGCGGCTCGGTCCCATCAGCCTGCGCGGTCTGCGGCCCGGCGCGGCGCGCGACCTGACGCCGGCCGAGGTCGGCGCGTTGCGGCGCGCGGCGCGCGCGGTCCCTCCGGCGCGGGGGCGTGGATGAGCGTTCCGGACGTCATAGCCATCGACGGGCCGTCGGGAGCCGGCAAGGGCACGGTGGCGCGCGCCGTGGCGAAGGCGCTCGACTGCCGTCACGTCGACACCGGCGCGATGTACCGGGCCGTCGCCTGGCGGGCCCTGCAGCAGGGCCGGGCGCTCGACGACGAGCAGGCCGTCGCCGCGGTGGCCTCCGGCGCCGTCCTCGCGCTGGACGGGCCGCGCGTCGCGATCGACGGAGAGGACGTCAGCCGCGCGATACGGACTCCCGAGATGGACGTCGCGGCCTCCGCCGTGGCCCGGCTGCCGCGGGTGCGCGCCGCGCTCGTCGCCCGCCAGCGCGACCTCGCCGGCGGCGGCAGCATCGTCATGGAGGGGCGCGACATCGGGACCATCGTGTTTCCCGACGCGCCGGTGAAGATCTTCCTCGATGCGTCCCCCGCGGCGCGGGCGGCCCGGCGCGCGCAGGATCCGGCGCACCGCCAACCGCGGGGAGCGAGGCTGGCCGACGTGGCGCGCGCCCTCGACGCGCGTGACCGGCGGGACCGGACCCGGCGCGCCTCCCCGCTCGAGCAGGCCCCGGACGCCGTGCGGATCGACACGACGGAGCTGGCGATCGACGCCGTGGTGGCGCAGGTGATGGCCGTGATCCGCGACCGGAGAAGGACCGTCTCGCGCAGTTGACGGCTCTTGCTAACTAACGTACAGTCCATCGTTTACAGCGCATCAGGGGATTCTCCAGGCGGGGCGGACGGCAGCCGCGTCGACCGCGGAGACGGATCGGGAAGGAAAGACAGGAGCAGGATGATAGACGCACCAGACACGGTCCGGGCCGAGGCCGCCGACGCCGCCGAGAACCCCCCCGCCCCGCCGCAACCTCCCGAGCCGGCACGGTTCGTGGACCCCGACGAGGAGACGGTCGATCCGGAAGAGCACGCCCGCCTCGTCGCCCTGTACGAGGGCAGCCTCAAGAACATCGCCGAGGGCGAGGTCATCAAGGGCACCGTGCTCAAGGTGTCCGACTCCGAGGTGATCGTCGACGTCGGCTACAAGTCGGAGGGCCTGATTCCGCTGTCCGAGTTCTACGACGAGAACGGCGATCCCATGGTCCAGCCGGGCGACACGGTCGACGTGCTGCTCGAGCGGACCGAGGATCGCGACGGCCACATCGTGCTTTCGCGCGAGAAGGCCGAGAAGATGAAGATCTGGGACGAGGTCGAGAAGGCCTACGCCGATCGCAAGGTCGTCATCGGGCGCGTGATCGAGCGCATCAAGGGCGGCCTGGCCGTGGACATCGGCGTGCGCGCGTTCCTGCCCGGCTCGCAGATCGACGTCCGTCCGGTCCGCAACCTCGATTCGCTGCGCGGCCAGGAGCTGCGCATGCGCGTCATCAAGGTGAACAAGAAGCGCGGCAACATCGTGCTGTCGCGCAAGGTGCTCATCGAAGAGGAGAACGCGGAGAAGAAGAAGGAGACGCTGGCGACCCTCGCCGAGGGCAAGGTCATGCAGGGCGTGGTGAAGAACATCACCGACTACGGCGCCTTCATCGACCTGGGCGGCATCGACGGGTTGCTGCACGTCACCGACATGTCGTGGGGCCGGGCGCAGCACCCCTCCGAGATCTTCAACGTGAACGACGAGGTCGAGGTCATCGTCCTGAAGTTCGACCCGGCGACCGAGCGCGTCTCGCTGGGCTACAAGCAGTTGCACGCCGATCCGTGGACCTCGGCGGCCGAGCGGTACCCGGTCGGGCAGCGCCTGCAGGGCAAGGTGGTCAGCCTCACCGACTACGGCGCCTTCGTGGAGCTGGAACCGGGGATCGAAGGCCTGATCCACGTCTCGGAGATGTCCTGGAGCAAGCGGGTCAAGCACCCCTCGAAGCTGCTCAACGTCGGCGACATGGTCGAGTCGATGGTGCTCGGGGTCGATCCGAACGCGCGCCGCATCGCGCTCGGGTTGAAGCAGATCGAGAGCAACCCGTGGCAGCAGCTCGGCGAGAAGTACCCGGTCGGCTCGAAGATCACCGGCACGGTCCGCAATCTGACCGAGTTCGGCGCGTTCGTCGAGGTCGAGGAGGGTATCGACGGCCTGATTCACATCTCCGACATGTCGTGGAGCAAGCGGCTGAAGCACCCCTCCGACGTCATCAAGAAGGGCGACGAGGTCGAGGCCATGGTGCTCAACATCGATCCCGAGAATCAGCGGCTCTCGCTCGGCCTGAAGCAGCTCGCGACCGATATCTGGGACGACTTCTTCTCCACGACCAAGGTCGGCGACGTGGTCGAGGGCAAGGTGGTGCGGATCACCAGCTTCGGCGCGTTCGTCGAGCTGGCCGAGGGGATCGAGGGGTTGATTCACGTCTCCGAGTTCGAGGATCAGGGCCGGGGCGACAAGGCCGAGCTGACCGTGGACGAGACGATCCAGATGCGCGTCATCAAGCTGAGCCCGTCCGAGCGGAAGATCGGCCTCAGCGTGCGGGCGCTGACGAACGAGAACTTCGAGGCCGACTGGCGCAGCTACGCCAGCAGCGAGTCGCCCGAGGTGACGCTGGGGGATCATTTCAAGCAGCAGACCTCGTCCGACTGAGGCGTCTGCGCCGTAGAACGGCGAGCCGGCGTGCGCGACATCGAGGAGACCGTGGCCCGGGGCAGCATGACCAAGGCGGCGCTGGTCGAGGAGGTGGCCCGGGTCACCGATCTCACCAAGAAGGACGCCGAGGTCATCGTCGATACGGTGTTCCGTTGCATCATCGACGCGCTGCACCGCGGCGAGAAGATCGAGTTGCGAGGGTTCGGCAGCTTCCGGTTGCGGCAGCGCGAGCCGCGCAAGGGGCGCAACCCCAAGACGGGCGACCGGGTCGACGTGCCGCCCAAGAAGGTGCCCTACTTCAAGCCCGGCAAGGACCTCAAGGATCTGATCAACCGCGGTCCGGACGAGTCCGCGCGGCCGCTGGCCGTGGCGGCGCCGGCGCTGAACGCGGTGTCGGCGTCCGGCCGCCGGCACGTCGTGCTCGCCGGAACCACCGCGTCCCGTCCCGCCGTGCCGGCCCGGGGCTGACCGCTCGCCCGCCGCCGCGCGAGAATGCCTGCAAGGTGGAACGACTCTGGGCGCCGTGGAGGCTGGAGTACGTGACCGGCGCGGCCGCCGGCGAGCCCGCCGCCTGCGTCTTCTGCGCGGCGCTCGACCCGGCGAGCCCGTCGCCGCACGTCGTCTTCCGCGGCGAGCGCGTCTTCGTCATCCTCAACAAGTACCCGTACAACAACGGTCACCTGATGGTCGTCCCGGTGCGGCACGTCGATCGGCTGGCGCGGGCGACCGCCCCGGAGCTGACCGAGCTGATCACGCTCACCCGGGTCGCCGAGACGGCGTTGACCGAGGCCTACGGCGCCCACGGCATCAACGTCGGGATGAACATCGGCCGGCCGGCCGGGGCCGGCGTCGTCGGTCACCTGCACGTGCATCTCGTCCCGCGCTGGGACGGCGACACCAACTTCATGACCGTCGTCGGCGATACGCGCGTGGTTCCCGAGGAGCCGGCGGCCGGCGTGGCCCGCCTGAAACCGGTGTTCGAGCGGCTGGCGGCGGGCTGACGAAGACTCGCGACGGGCTCCTGACGATCTGTACCGCGGGAGTCGCAGCAGACGGCGCGCGAACGACAGGCTCCAGGCGAATGCGAATCGAGCTCACTCCCGAGCAGAGCCGTTTTCGGAAGACCGTTCGGGATTTCGCGGCAACCGCCGTGGCGCCGCGGGCCGCCGAGATCGATGCGTCCGATCTGTTTCCCCGCGACCTGGTGTCCGCGGCGGCGGCTCGCGGGCTGCTGGGAATCACGGTGCCGGACGCCGCGGGCGGCGCCGGCCGCGACTACGTCAGCTACGCGCTGGCGGTCGAGGAGGTCGCTGCCGCCAGCGCGACGTTGGGGGCCATCCTGGTGGTCAACAACTCGCTGGTCGCCGAGGTGGTGCACCGCTTCGGCACGGACGGGCAGAAGGACGCGTGGCTGGCGCGCCTCGCATCCGGCCGGGCCATCGGGGCCTTCGCCCTGTCGGAAGCGCAGGCGGGGACCGACGCCGCCAGACAGGAGACCACCGCAACGGCGCACGGCGAGGGGTACTTGCTGCGCGGGCGCAAGGTCTGGGTTGCCAACGGCGCCGCGGCCGACGTCGCGGTGATCTTCGCGGCTGCCGGGCCTGCCGCCCGCGGCCGCGGCGTGAGCGCGTTCCTCGTACCGCTGGACCTGCCCGGACTGACACGCGAGGCGACCGACGACCCGCTCGGCGTGCGCGGTCTCGGGTGCGTCGATCTGCGGCTCGACGACGTCGAAGTGCCCGCGAGCGCATTGCTGGCCGGCTCCGGCCAGGGATTCGATGTCGCCAAGTGGGCGCTGGACGGCGCCCGGATCGCCATCGCGGCCGAGGGGCTCGGGGTGGGGCGGGCGGCGTTCGAGGTCGCGCTGCGACACGCCCGCACCCGGGAGACGTTCGGTCATCCCATCGGCGAGTACCAGGCGATTCAGTGGCAGATAGCCGACATCGCGACCGAGCTGGACGCGGCGCGGATGCTCGTGCTGCGCGCCGCGGCGGCGAGGGACGTGCGCGAGCGCGTCACCCTGGAAGCCTCCATGGCGAAGCTGGCTGCCTCCGAGGCGGCGCAGCGCGCCGCGGACCGGGCGATGCGCATCCTCGCCTCCGCCGGCTACCGGCGGGGAACGACGGCGGAGCGGCTGCTGCGCGACGCGCGGGCCCTGGAGATCGTCGCCGGCACGTCCGAGGCGCAGCGGATGATCATCGCCGCACAGGTGGCGGCCGGCGGCCCCTGACGAACTGGTCGCACGGTCCTCACTGGCCTGCACATCTCTGCGGCGACCATCCAAGAAAAAAAGACAGAAAAAAGTCTTGACAAATCAGCCGGGGGGGGTAACGTCCTTTCTCAGTAGCGGAACGTTGTTGCAGTGAACGAATCGCTGATTGGAGGTGTTCCAGTGAAGTCATCTATTGTTCGTCTGGTGCTTGCCGCTGTCGTTGCGGCCATGTCGCTGATGTTCGGTCTTCCAGGTCCGGACGATACCAATGCGAGTTTCTTCGGCATCGGTGTCGCTTACGCGGACTGTGACCACGAGGCATCAAGGTTGTGCTGGCCACCCACCGGTGGTGGTGGTGGTGGTGGTGGTGGT
>WTFV01000142.1 GCA_011523845.1 Acidobacteriota bacterium
TGCCGCCCTTCTGCCGCCCGCCGCGCAGACCGCTCGACGAGAAGGCCGAACCGTTCAACCCGTTCACGACGTAGGCGCGGAAGGCGACGTTGTCGAACGCCCCGTAGAAGCCGCCGCCGTTCTCCCGCCACGTGGCGGGGATGATCCTGTTCTCGGTCACCGGACGCTCGGCCCCCATGAAGACCGTCGGCTCGTGGAACTCGTTGACCAGCCCCATCGGAATCAGCAGCATGCCCGCCCGCAGGCCGAAGTTCTCCGTCGCCAGGTAGTCCACGTAGGCGAACTCGACGAAGATCTCCTTGGCGTGCTCGACCTCGATCTCGGAGTTGAACAGGAACTTGTCGTTGAACCGGTAGCCGGCGTACAGGATGGCCCGCAGGTAGTCGAACTGCGTCGTCCTGTCCGAGGCGTAGTTCTCGTACAGCATCTCGCCGTAGCCGGCGATGGAAACGCCCGAATCGATCCCGTAGGTCGCGGCCGCCGAGGGCGCCAGGCCGAGCGCGCGGGCCTCGTCGACGGTGACCTCGTCCGCCGTCTCGCCGCTGCGAAGCAGCTCGAGCTCCTCGGCGAGGAGGTCGATGCGCCGCTCGAGCTCCGCCACGTCGACGTCCGGTTGCCCGCTCCCCGCCTCCTCTTCCGCGCCCGCCGATTCGCCGTCCGCCGGCGCCGTGGGCTTCCCGGTCTCGATTCCCGCGGCCGGCGCATCGTCGCTGTCGACCGCCTCCGCAGCCGCGCCGGGCTCGGCGGAGAACGCGGCGGTCGCGATGGCCGCCTCCGCGCCACCGGCACGGACGCCGGCGACAGCCGCCTCCGCCCCAACGCCGCCGGCCGCCTCCGCCCCAACGGCACCGCCTGCCTCCGCCCCAACGGCACGGACACCGGCCACGGCCGCCTTCGCGCCAACGGCGCCGGCCGCCTCCGCCCCGACGGCGCCGTTGGGGCTCGAACCGGCCGCGAACGCGGCGGTCGCGCCAACCGCAAGAACGACCGCCCACACCGCCGCCACGACGCCGCCACGTCCGATCGACACCACACCACCTCCACCCGGTTGCGGTTGCATGGCGTGAGGTCACGCCCCTAGAATGGGGATGGCCTGAACGTGCCGCACGCCGTGCAACCCTGGTCTGGGAACCGCGGGGCGAGCGTTCAGCGGGCCCGCTCGGTGTTGGCGCACCGGCGGGCCATCTTTCTTCCGGCGCCCCCTGAGCCAATCGTCTCGACTCGGCGAGCGTCCCCGCAGCAGCGCCAAACTGAGATCATGTCTCAGTTGGCGAAGGGGACTATATATCCGACTGTTTTGGTCGGTCAAGAAAAATGAGATTTGGTCTCACTACCGATCGCTTCGAGGCCGGCTCCTCGGACCTCGCATCCCCGGGATGACGACCGCGCCGCTGACCTATCGGCGGATCCTCGCCTTCTGGCTCCCGCTCGCAGGCACGTGGCTCATGATGGCGGCCGAGGGCCCCTACCTCGCCGCCATCATCGCGCGGTTGCCGGACGCCGCCCCGAACCTGGCGGCGTTCGGCGTGGCGTTCGCCTTCGCCATCATCATCGAGTCGCCGGTCATCATGCTGATGAGCGCCTCGACCGCGCTGGTCGAGGACGCGCCGAGCTTCCGCGCCCTGCGGCGGTTCACCTACGGGCTGGCGGGGCTGGTGACCGGCGTGCAGATCGTCGTGCTGCTCCCGGCGGTCTTCGACGTCATCGCGCGCACGCTGCAGCTTCCGGCCGAGGTCGCCAGCCTGACCCACGGCGCTCTGGTCATCCTTCTGCCGTGGCCGGGAGCCATCGCCTACCGCCGCTTCCGGCAAGGGCTGCTCATCCGACACCACCAGACCCGGCGCGTCGCCTACGGCACGGCGATCCGCCTGGCCGCGATGTCGCTGACCGCGCTCGCGGCCTTCCTGGCGTCGGGACTGCCGGGCGCCTGGGTCGGGGCCCTGGGGCTGTCGGCGGGGGTCGTCATCGAGGCGGCGGCGATCCGCGCGATGTCGAGCGGCGTCGTCGCCGACCTGCGCGGCCGGATCCGCACCCCGGCACGCATGGAGGCGCTCCGGCTGCCGGCGCTGATCCGCTTCTATGCGCCGCTCGGCCTGACCACGTTCATCGCGCTCTCGAGCCAGCCGCTGGTGACCTTCTTCATGGGACAGGCGCGCTTCCCGCTCGAGTCCCTCGCCGTGCTGCCCGTGATCCACGGCCTGACGTTCATCTTCCGGGCGGTCGGGCTGTCGTACCTCGAGGTGGTCATCGCGCTGCTCGGGCCGCACCGCGAGCACTTCCCGCGCCTGCTCCGGTTCGCCGGCCTGCTGGCGGCCGCCTCGACGGCGGGGCTGGCGGCCATCGCCCTCACGCCGCTCGCGTCCGTCTGGTTCGAGTCGATATCCGGACTGAGCCGCGAGCTCACGCAGTTCGCACTGCTGCCGCTGGCCGTCCTGGCCGTGTTCCCGGCGCTGTCGGTCGCGCTGCACCTGCAGCGCGGGGTGCTGGTGCACGCCCGCCATACGCGCCCCACCGCCCGGGCGACCGCACTCGAGGTGGCAACGGTGGCCGGCACGCTGGCCGTCGCGATCCACGGCTTCGACCTCGTCGGCGCGCTCGCCGCGTCCCTGGCCATCCTGGCGGGCCGCATCATCGGGGTGGCCTGGCTCGTGGCGCCCTGCGTCCGGGTATTGCGCGCCGGCCCCGCGACCGAAACATCTGCACAGGAAGAATCGGACACTGCATCCACGGGAGCGATCGGGTAGCCTGAGCAGAAAATGGCCTTCGATCTGCGCCAACTCTGGGTCACGGAGTGGATCGTCTGCGGCTTCTTCCTCTATCTGATCGTTCTCTCGCGGGTCCGCCCGCTCGCATCCGGACACCGGCGCCGCGTCCTGCTCGTCGGTTTCGTGTGCATGACGCTGGCCGTCATGCTGTCGCAGCTCCGGCCGTCGCCCAGCCTGCGCATCGTCCGTGACTGGGTGCCCGCCGTCTACCTGCTGCAGGGCTACTGGATGTGCGGCCTCTTCTTCCAGCGCCCGGCCCTCGGGATCGAGCGCCGCCTGCTGGCGTTCGACTCCTGGCTGTTCGAGCGAATCCGGCTGCGCCGCGCCGCCGCCCGGGCGCCGCGCCTCGTCGCCTCCTGGTTCGAGGCCACCTACCTGCTGGCCTATCCCTTCGTTCCCGTCGGCTTCGGCGTGTTTCTGGCGCTCGGGCACCGCAACCGGGCGGACGAGTTCTGGATGGCGACGCTCATCGCCGGGTTCACGTGTTACGGCATGCTGCCGTGGATCCAGACGCGACCGCCGCGCGCGCTGGCGGCGGACCGCCCGCTCTGGATGCCCCACCTGGTCCTGCGCCGTCTCAACGCGACGGTGCTGCACCGCATGAGCGTGCAGGTGAACACCTGCCCGAGCGGTCACGCGGCGACGGCGGTGGCGGTCGCGCTGACCCTCATCGCCGCCGGCGCTCCCGTTACCGGCGCCGCGTTCGCGTTCGTGGCGGCCAGCATCGTCGCGGCGACGGTGCTCGCGCGCTACCACTACACGATCGACACGCTGCTCGGCCTGGCGGTCGGTATCGCCGCGTGGGGGATCGCGTTCGTGTCGCTATAATCTATCGCCAGCCCGACACACGTCGCCGAACGCGACCACTGCGGTCGCGTTGCGGCCTTCGATGCCGCCCAACCGGGCCTGCCTGGGAGTCTGCATCGCTTCCGCGGCGCAGCCTTCCAGTGGCCGCTCACGTGGAGGATGCACCCATGATTCGCAGACTGCTCCCGATCGTCGCCGTGGCCGCCTGGCTCGCCGCCGCCCCGGCCTTGGCCTCGGCCGCCGACTACCACCACATCCACCTGGTCGCGACGTCGGCGGCCGAGGCCAAGGAGTGGTACATGACCCATATGGGCTGCACGGACTACGGCCGGCACAACGCCTGCGCCGCCGGCGACACGCTCATCATCTTCTTCGAGCGCGAGCCGACCGGCCCGAGCGTCGGCAGCGGCGTCGACCACATCGGGTTCTCGTTCCCGGACCTGGCCGCCAGGATGGCCTCGTTCGAGGCCGCCGGCATCACTGTTCTGGAGCCCATGCGGGAGATCGAGGGCCTGTTCAAGCTGGCGTTCATCGAGGATCCGTGGGGCACCAAGATCGAGGTGGTCGAGGACACCGAGTGGCTCGGCTTCCACCACCTGCACCTGCGGTCGAACGATCCGGCCGCCGCGCTCGACTGGTACGAGCACATCTTCGCGGGCGAGCGGGACAGCCTGAAGGGCCGCATCGCCGGTCTGCGCTACGGCACCGTCTGGCTGCTCATCTCGCAACACGACGGCGAACTGGCCCCGACCGAGGGCCGGGCGTTCGACCACCTGGGCTGGCAGTTCCCGGACCTGCGCGCCGCCGCGGAGGAAATCAGGGCCAAGGGCGTCGATTTCACGATGGAGCCGCGTCCGTTCACGAACCCCCTCGGCGAGAACATGCTGATCTCGTTCGTCGTCGGCCCCGACGGCGTCCGCATCGAGATCGTGCAGCCGCGCGTGTAGCGGCAGGCAAGAGCTGAGCCGACACGCGTCGCTCGCACCGAACGACCCGCACGCGAGGAGGTCACAGATGAAGAGCCAGCCACCCACCGACTCCAGACCGAAACCGTCCCGGAGGCGATTCATGCAGAGCGCCGGGGTCGCCACCGGCGCGGCGTTCGGCGCCGCGGTGCCCGGTGCGACAGCCGCCACGCAGTCGAGCGGCAGCGACAGCCCCGGCGCACGATTCCGCCGGCTCCTCGGCGGCGAAGACCCGCCCTACTGCGTCAACTGCGGCGACGTCGCCACCGCGCGCCTGGCCGAGATGCACGGCGTCCAGATCGTGATGACCGGGGGCAGCGCCCTGTCGCTGAGCAAGTACGGCATCGGCGACTTCGGGATGATCACGATGGACGATCTGGTCGAGTTCTGCGGCCGCGCAGCGGACCGGATTGGCATACCGATCATCGCCGATGCCGACGACGGCGGCGGGAACCCGCTGAACGTCTACCGCACGGTCCAGCGGATGGAGAAGGCGGGCGCGGCGTGCGTCATGATCGAGGACCTGTACGGGGCCAAGCACCTCGCCGGCTACGACGAGGGCAAGATCCTCGGCCGCGAGGCGATGGTCGACAAGGTGCGGGCTGCGGTCGACGCCCGGCGCGACGACGACCTGGCGCTGCTGGTGCGCAGCGACGTGGTTGCCGACAGCGGCCCGCTCGAGGACGCCCTGGAACGGGTGGCCAGCTACGCCGAGGCGGGCGGCGACGTCATCTTCGTTCCCGGTATCCCGCTCGACCAGTGCCGGCGGGCGGTCGAGATGGCCGGCAAGCCGATCCTGACCGGCGCCCCGTCGCTCGCCGCGGCGCGCGACGCCGGAGTCGGGATCCTCTTCGTCGGTGCGATGGGGGCCATCGCGGCCGGCGCCATCGATCGCGCCATGGGCGAGCTCATGCGTGACGGCCAGCTCGGCGACACGGCGTCGCTGTCGCTGCCCGGCAACCGGCGTCTGGAGCTGATCGGCAACGAAGCGACGGCGAACCGGGCTCGCGAGTTCAACGCGCTCCGTGACGACGGGCAGTAGCAGGGTCCCTTCCTGCCACCGCGCTTCGATCCGAGGCGCCCGACCGCTGCCGGGACCGGCCGGGCGCCTCCTCGTCACTGAACTCCGACAGCGTAGCGGGACACCGTAGCCCTCGCATCGGGACCCGCCGAGTAGCGTATGCTCGGATCGGTTCGTCAAGTTTGCGAGGAGGTCGCAATGGTCACCGTCCCGGCGCTCTGGCTGCCCATCCTGCTTTCGGGGGTCCTCGTCTTCGTCGTCAGCTCGATCATCCACATGGTGCTGTCGTACCACGCCGGCGATTCCCGCGCCTTCCCCGACGAGGCCAAGGTGATGGACGCCCTTCGGCCGTTCAGGATCCCGCCGGGCGACTACGTCATGCCGTGCCCGGCGAGCACGAAGGAAATGAGCGAGCCGGCGTTCATCGACAAGACGAAGGCGGGGCCGGTGGCGTTCGTCACGGTGCTTCCCAACGGGCCGATGGCCATCGGCACGAGCCTCGTCCGGTGGTTCGGCTACAGCCTGCTCGTCGGCGCAATCGCTGGCTACACGGCCGGTCTCACGCTCGGGCCGGGCGCGGAGTACGGCCTCGTCTTCCGCGTCGTCGGCATGGTCGCCTTCGCGGGCTATTCCCTGGCGATCCTGCAGAGCAGCATCTGGTGGTACCGGAGCTGGCGCTTCACGTTCCTGACGATGTTCGACGGCCTGGTCTACGCGTTGCTCACCGCCGGCACGTTCGGCTGGCTCTGGCCGTAGGAGGGCGCGCGGCGGATTCCCGGGCCGGGCGCCGGGCGGACGCGTTCCCACGGCGCGGGAATTCCGGCCCGTGGCGGGACAGGTTTTCGTTGTCGGCCGCATCACGGATTGGTATCGTGTGCGAAACGTCGTCGGCCGCGGACAAGAGCGCTCCCGACCGGAGCCGAGGAGAGGATCGATGGGCAAGACGCAGACGAGCCGGCGCCGGTTCCTGAAGAAGAGCGCTGTCGCGGCGGGGCTGGTGGCCGCGCCGCCGAGCCTGGCGCTGGCCGCCGAGCCGGCGGGCGCGGCGGAGCCGACACGCTCGGTCCTCGACAACAACTCGCTCGAGAGCGTGCTCTACGGCCGCCGCTCGCGCTTCGTCACCACGACGCGCGAGGTCGAGGGTCGCAGCCACTACGACACGCCCCGGATCCGGCCGGAGCCGTACCGCCCGAGCGCGCGCACGCCGCTGGCCGAGCTGACCGGAACCATCACCCCGACGTCGCTGCACTTCACCACGCAGCACTACTACGGCATTCCCGACATCAACCCGGGCGAGCACACGCTGCTGGTCGAAGGGCTGGTGGAGCGGCCGCTCGTGTTCACCATGGCCGAACTGCGGCGGCTGCCGTTCGTCTCGCGCATCCACTTCCTCGAATGCGTCGGCAACCGGCCGAACCCGCGGGCCGCCACCGTCACCGGGACGCACGGTCGCATGGGATGCAGCGAATGGATCGGGGTGCCGCTGTCGGTCCTGCTGAACGAGGTGGGCCTGAAGAACGGCGCGTCGTGGGTCATCGCCGAGGCCGCCGACCGCGGAAAGCACACCAAGAGCCTGCCCCTGGCCAAGGCGCTCGACGACGTGCTCGTCGCCTACGGCCAGAACGGCGAGCCCGTACGGCCCGATCACGGCTATCCGCTGCGGCTGCTGGTGCCCGGATTCGAGGGCATCTACAACGTCAAGTGGCTGAAGCGCATCAAGGTCGTGGATCAGCCGTACCTCTCGTTCCAGGAGCATTCGCGCTTCCTGACGCCGAACCCGAAGACGCAGCGCGACGCCTACGACTTCGGCCCCAACTCGGTCATCACGCAGCCGTCCGGCTCGCAAGAGCTGCAGGGCCGCGGCCTGCACGTCATCAGCGGGCTGGCGTGGTCCGGCGCCGGCAAGGTGAGCCGGGTCGAGGTCTCGACCGACGGCGGCGACACCTGGCAGGAGGCGGAGGTCTCGGGCCCCGTGCTGCCGAAGGCCCACACCCGCTTCCACCTGCCGTGGCGCTGGAACGGCGAGGAGGCGGTGCTGCAGTCGCGCTGCCTCGACGAGCGGGGCCAGTTGCAACCGAGCGAGGAAGAGTACGCCCGCTACTGGGGTCTTACGCGCGGGCAACTCTACGGGACGATCCAGAGCCAGCTCGGCTACTGCAACTGGATCCAGCCGTGGAAGGTCAGCGCCGACGGGAAGGTGACCAATGGACTCGCACCGACCGACGTGGTGGTGGACGTTCACGGGTAGGAGTCTGCGCCGTAGAACGCAACGGAGTGAGTTCTGCGGCGTGGACTCATGGAGCGGGGGGGATGGGCCGAAACGCCGAGCCTGCGAGGCGTTTCGGGGCGCTAGCGCCGGGGCGCGGCGCGCAGCCGCCGCCGTCACCGCCGTCGTCCTGCTGCTGCTGGGCGCGACCGCGTACGCGCAGGAGGCCGCATCCCCCTCGGGACTGGGCCGCCCGCCCACCGCGGCGGAGGAGCGCGACCGGATCGTCGGCCCCGACGGCGAGGACCTGCCGCCCGGCAGCGGCACCTCCGCCCAGGGGGAGATGGTGTTCGGCCGGCGCGGGTGCTCGAACTGCCACGGTCCGACCGGCAGCGAGGGGCCGTCCATCGCGTTGGTCGGCGGCGACGTGACGACGCGCACCAACTACTGGCCGATCCGGCACTGGCCGTTCGCGCCGAGCATCTGGGACTACATCCGCCGCGTCATGCCCTACGACCGCCCCGGCGTCCTGACCGACGACGAGGCCTACGCGGTGACCGCCTACCTGCTCCACCGCAACGGCATCATCGGCGAGAACGACGTCATGGACGCCGAGAGCCTGCGGCAGGTGAAGATGCCGCGGCGCGACGACTACGTCATGCCGGGCGAGTGGACGCCGGAGACGCGGCGCGGGTTGGAGAACCTGGCGCCCCGCTAGAAGCCTGCGCCGCAGAAACGCGCAGGCGACGCGGTGCCGATCGGCCGGGAGCTTGCGCCGCAGAACGCAGCGGAGCGAAGTGCTGCGGCGCAAGGTCCTGGAGCGGGGGGATGGGCCGAAACGCCGAGCCAACGAGGCGTTTCGGGGCGCTAACCCCCGGAGGCCGCCTTCGCCGAGGCGGCTTCCGTGCTCATCTCGCCGAGCGCCACGCTGCGCTCGTAGGCGGCCAGCACGGCGTCGGACATGACGGTGCGGAAACCTCCCTTCTCGAGCTGGTAGAGCGCGTCGGCGCTGGTGCCGCCGGGCGACGTCACGCGATTCCGCAACTCGGCCGGGTGCACCGGCTGCTGCTCGGCGTAGATGGCCGACCCGCGGATCGTCTGCACCACCATCTCCCGGGCGGCGTCGCGCGAGAAGCCCAGGTGCACCGCCGCATCGATGAGCGCCTCCATCATCAGGAACACGTAGGCCGGCCCGGACCCGCTGATGGCGGTGGCCATGTCGAGGAACTTCTCCTCCTCGACGAAGAGCTGCCGTCCCAGCGCGGCGACGATGGCGCCGGCCTGCTCGCGTTGCTGCCCGGAGACCTCCGGCGTCGCCGTCCAGACGGTCATCCCCTCGCCGACCTGCGCCGGCGTGTTCGGCATGGTGCGCACGATGGCCCGATGCCCCAGGCCGGTGGAGATGGAGGCGATGGTCGCCCCGGCCACGATGGAGACGACCAGCGCGGCGGAATCGATCGCGCCGGCGCCGCGCAACTCCGTCAGGACCCCCGGCAGCACCTGCGGCTTCACGGACAGCACGATCACCTGCGCGTTCAGCACTGCCTCCCGGTTGTCGAGCGTCGTCCGGACACCGAACTGGCCGCCCACCGCGTCCAGCCGCCCCTGGTGGCGGTCGCTCGCGATGATCTCGTCCGGCTCCATGTCGTGCCGCGCCAACAGGCCGCCGATCATGGCCGACGCCATCGCGCCGGCTCCGACGAACGCCACGTTCAAGTCACTCAACACGTTCTTCGTCACGCCTGCTCCCTGTCACGCCCGCCGGGACATCCGGCAGCGTTGAGTATTCTAGTGGCGCCCGATGGACCCGCTCGCCCACACCCTCGCCGGCGCCACCCTGGCCGAGACCCGGCTCCGGGACTGGACGCCACGCGCCGCGCCGGCCCTGATCCTCGGCGCCAACGCGCCCGATCTCGACGCGATCACGATGTTCGTCAGCCGCGATCTGTCGCTTGGCTTCCGGCGAGGATGGACGCACGGCGTGCTCGCGATGGTGGTCCTCCCCGTCGTGCTGACACTGCTGCTGCTCCTGCTCGACCGCGCCGTCGCACGCTGGCGCGGACGGGTGCCGCGAGCGAGGGCGGGTCCGCTGCTCGCGCTGAGCACGCTGGCGGTCGTCACGCACCCGGTGCTCGACTGGCTGAACACCTACGGGGTCCGCTTCCTGATGCCCTTCGACGGCACGTGGTTCTACGGCGACGCGCTGTTCGTCGTCGATCCGTGGGTCTGGCTGCTGTTGGGAGCCTCGGTCGTACTGGCGCGCAGCACGTCTCCGGTGGGCGCAGCCGCCTGGCTCGTGCTCGGGGTCGCGACGACGTCCCTCGTAACCGGCTTCGAGGGTGCGCCGGCCGCGACGCGCCTGCTCTGGTGCGCCGGCGTGGCCGCGATCGTCTGGCTGCGCCTCGCCGGCCGCTGGACGGGGCGCATTCCGCGGCTCGCCACCCTCTGCCTGTCGGCCGTCGCCCTCTACATCGTGGTCATGGTCGCCGCCTCGCTGCTGGCCGAGCGCCAGGTCGCCGCGTGGCTGGCCGAGCGCGACGACACGCCGGTGGAGATCATGGCGAGCCCGGCGCCCGGCAACCCGCTGCTGCGCCACATCGTCGTCGCCGACGCCGAGCATTACCACTTCCTGGAGGTCGACTGGCTGTCCCGCGATCCGATACGCATCTCGCGACCTTCCATCGAACGCGGCGGCGAGAACCCCGTCACGCGGGCCGCGATGACCGCGGCGCATGTCTGGGGGCTGGCCATCTGGACGCGATTCCCGGCGTATCGGATCGAGGAAACGAAGGATGGCTACCGCGTGTCGATATCGGACGTCCGGTACGTCTGGCGGGCCGGGAGCGGACTCGGCGCCGCGGTGGTCGAGCTCGACCGCGACTTGAAGGTGCGCAGTCGCTGAGTCCGATAGAGGCGCACAAGACCGTTGCGATTCTGCGAGTTGCTTCGGCCGCTCCGCACTTCGAGGACAGATCCCGGACCGTCACAGCACCCTCCACCACGGCGCCGCCAGCACCCGCGGTCCGAGCCATTCGAGCATCTGTCCGGCGTGCAACAGCAAGCCGGCCCGGGCTTTCTCCCCGTATTCGGCCTGAAAGGCGCGCACGTGCCTGGCGTCTCCGAGACGCGGTCGGGCGGTCGACTTGACCTCGATCGGCAGCAATCGATCCTCGGCCTCGATCACGAAGTCGATCTCTTCGTCGACGGTAGTACGCCAGTAGAGAAGACTGGCGCGTTCGAGTCTCGCGTCACGCCACGTCAGCAGGTCCTGCAGCACGAGGTTTTCCAGGTGTGCTCCGCGCGGCTCCGTCTCGTGCGCGAGCTGGAGAGCGAGTCCGGTATCCGCCCAGTACAGCTTGGGCGACTTGATGAGCCGCTTCGAGCGGTTCACGGCGTACGCCGGCAGACGGACCAGCATGTAGGACGTCTCCAGCAGATTCAGATACCGGTGGACCGTCGGCTGCGGCAACGCGACGTCGCGGCCCAACTGCGTCTGGTTCAGGATCTGTCCGACGCGCAGGGCGGCGGCCTGCATGAGGCGGCGAAAATCAGGTAGCGCGGAGATCGAGGACAGCGCCTGCAGATCGCGCTCGATGTAGGTTCGCGCATAGCCGTCGAACCAGATCGCTCGCTCACGATCCGTCGTCTGGTGCACGGCAGGCGTCGGAAAACCTCCGCGGCGCACGAGTGAGCGCCATTCCTCCGGCTCGGACGGGGTGCCGGAAAGCAGATCGAGCCACTCGTCGTCGGGTGCCGCGAGCAGCTCCTCCCACAGTCCGCAGCGCCCGAGTCCCCTCTGCTCGCGCCGCGTCATCGGCCACAGCGTGAGATAGCTGGCGCGCCCGGCGAGCGATTCGGACACCCGGCGCATGAGGAGCAGGTTGGCCGAGCCGGTCAGAAGAAAACGACCCGCCCGACGGTCCCTGTCGATGGCTCGCTTCACCGCGCGGAGCAGGTCGGGCTCGCGCTGCACCTCGTCCAGGGTCACCGGCTGGCTGCCGCCCAGCAGCGCATCGGGATCCCGGCGGGCCACGTCGACGATGTCGAGGTCATCCAGAGAAAGGAATCGACGCCGAACCGGCGCCATCTCCCGCGCCAGCGTGCTCTTGCCCGTCTGCCGCGCGCCGGTCACGACTACCGCGGGCATTGCGGCCAGGCGCTCCTGCAGGCTGTGGGCGACGAGGCGTGGCAGCGTACTGTCATTCATGGAATGAAAGATAATCATTCGCAACATGAATAGCCAGTCAGCCCCGGTGCTTGCCTGCCCTTCTACTGCAACGAGTGGTACCGTGAGCGGTGCACGGGAGGTGATGCATGTCGATAGCACGAGTGGTGTTCGCGATCGGCGCGGCGACCTGGGCGTCTTTGCTGCCGGCATGGACCGGGGCGGGATCGGGACGCGCGTCGTCGGAGCAGCGCGCGCCGTCGGAGCAGGCCGGCAGGATCCCGCCCGCCGCGACGCCGGCAAGCGACCGGCGATTGTATTTCCCGCCGATCGACGAACCCTGGGAGACCGTCGACCCGGCGGAAGCGGGCTGGGCCGCCGAACGCCTCGAGGCCGCCCTCGAAGTCGCCGGTAAACGCAACTCGACCGGCGTCGTCATTCTCCACCGGGGCCGGATCCTGGCCGAACGGCACTGGACCCTGGATTCGCCGTCGCGCGGTCACGTCAACGGCAACCACGGTCGCAACACGGCCGGGCGCGCCGTCGAGGACGTGGCGTCGGTGCAGAAGAGCGTGGTCGCCGTCCTGGTCGGCCTGGCGCAGGAGCGTGGGCTCCTGACGCTCGACGATCCGGTCACCGATCACGCCGGCCGCTGGACGGAGGCCACGGAAGAGCAGGAACGCGCGGTCACCATCCGCCACCTGATGGCGATGACCACGGGGCTGACGCCGGCGCTGGAGTACGACGTGGCGCCGGGCACGAAATGGCTCTACAACACGCCCGCCTATCACCATCTGCTGCGCATCGTGGCGGCCGCGGCGGGCCTCGACCCCAACGAGGTGACGCGCGAGTGGCTGACCGGGCGCCTCGCCATGCGCGACTCGAGCTGGGAGCCGCGGCCCTGGGCCAACTCCGCCATCGCCACCGGCTTCGCCACCACCGTGCGGGACCTGGCGCGCTTCGGACTGCTCATCCTCGCGGGCGGGACCTGGGACGGCGAGACCGTCATCGAGGACACGGCTTACCTGGCGGAGATGCTTCGGCCGTCGCAGCCGCTGAACCCGTCGTACGGCCTGCTCTGGTGGGCCAACGGCCAGGCGTCGTCGATGTCCTGGGCCATTCCGCCGGTGACGACGGCGGGCACGCTGATACCGGCCGCACCAGCCGACCTCGTCGCAGCGCAGGGCGCGCGAGATCGGAAGCTCTACGTCGTGCCGAGCCTGGATCTGGTGGTCAGCCGCCTGGGGGACAACGGTTCACGCGACGGCTCCTCGTTCAACGACGCCTTCTGGAAGCGTCTGATGGAGGCCGCGCCCGCCCGGTGACGCCGCCGCGGCAAGTGACGACGGCCCCGGCTGCATTCGACTCGGCTGTTGATTCCACCCTCAGGCCCGAACGAGCTGCGTGACATGAAGAGACTCCTCGACGCCCTCTCGGTTCCGCGGAACCTGTCGCTCCGGCTCGGTTCACTGGCGGCGGCGATGTGCGCCTGGCATTGCATCGTTGCGCCCGCCTTGTGCGTCGCCGCTTCCCAACCGACCGGCCCGGCAGACCCGGTCCGATCGGCAGTCGCAACCGCGATCACCTCGGAGATCCTCATCGACGGGTCGCTCGACGAGGCGCCGTGGCGGCAGGCGCCGAAGATCGGCGATCTGGTCCAGAGAATCCCGGTGGCCGGCGCAGCGCCCACGGAACGGACCGAGGTCACGCTGCTCTACGACGAGGAGAACCTGTATATCGGCGTCATGTGCTACGACTCGGAGCCCGGCAGGGTGCTCGCGTCGCAGATGGCGCGGGACGCGCGCCTGAACGCCGACGACCGGCTGGCCATCGTGCTCGACACGTTCCGGGACCAGAGCAACGCCTTCCACTTCGCGACCAATCCGGCCGGCGCCATGGTCGACGGCCTGGTGTTCGCGAACGGGGAGACGAACGACGACTGGGACGGCATCTGGATCGTGCAGACCGCGCGGACGGACGCAGGGTGGAGCGCGGAATTCGCCATCCCGTTCAAGACCCTGAGCTTCCCGGCGGGCGAGACCGTCTGGGGCTTCAATATCGCTCGCACCATTCAACGCAAGCTGGAGGAGAACCGCTGGACGGGGGCGCGCTTTCAGACCCAGTTCTTCCAGATCTCCGAAGCGGGCGAAATCACGAATCTCGCAGGCCTGGCGCAGGGCGTCGGCCTCGATGTCCGCCCCTTCATCGCGCGGCTCTGGCCGCGTCCGGGCACCGGCGGCGACACGGTCGCCGGAAAGCCGGGACTGGACGTCTTCTACAACATCACCCCGAGTCTCAAGCTGTCCGTCACCGCGAACACCGACTTCGGCGAGACGGAAGTGGATGCGCGGCAGATCAATCTCACCCGCTTCTCCATATTCTTTCCCGAGAAACGGACGTTCTTCCTGCAGGACGCCGGCGTCTTCAACTTCGCCACCACCGGCATCGATCCGCCGGGCGGCATTCCCGGCACCGGGGCCGAGATCTTTCCGTTCTTCAGCCGGAAGATCGGCCTGCTCGGCGGGCAGGAGGTGCCCATCGACGTCGGCGCCAAGCTGACCGGCAGAGTCGGCCGCACCGAGATCGGCATGCTCGACGTGCGCACCCGCGACGTGTCGAGCGCGGACGCAAGCAACCTGCTGAACGTGGACGCCAACAACCTGCTGGTCGGCCGCGTCAAGCAGAACTTCCTGGAGCAGTCGTACGTGGGCGCCATTCTCACGAGCGGCAATCCCGCCTCTGCGCTCTCGAGCAGCACCGTGGGCGTGGACCTGCGCCTGGCCACGTCCAACTTCCTGGGCCGCAACCAGAACCTGCTGTTCAACGCCTACGGCCTCACGAGCAACAACGAAGGCGTCGCCGACAGGAACTCGTCCTACGGCTTCGGGGCGCACTATCCCAACGACCGGTTCGAGGCGCAGATGCTCTGGCGGGAGATCCAGGAGAACTTCGATCCGGCGATCGGCTTCGTGCAGCGCAGCAACGTGCGGATGCTGCGGGTCGCCGGCAGCTTCAACCCGCGCCCGAATCCGTCGATCGGCATTCAGCAGATGTTCCACGACATCTTCTACACGCGCTTCACCCGGCTCGACAACGGCCTGGTCGAGAGCTGGGACATCTACGCCACGCTGGTCGACTGGCACTTCAACTCCGGAGATTCCCTGCACAGCCTGTTCGACCTGAACCCGACCTACGAGCGCCTGTTCGAGCCGTTCGAGATTTCCCCCGGCGTCGTCCTTCCGGTGGGCGAGTACCGCTTCATGCCCATGCGGATCTTCTTCACCTCGGCGCAGAAGCGGCGGTTGCAGGGCAGCATCGGCCTGCGGTTCGGCAACTACTGGTCGGGCGCCGCGCAGGAGGTCCAGACGGGCCTCAGCTACAAGCTCCCTCCCAACTTCCTGATCAGCTTCAATGCCAACCAGACGTTCGCCAGCCTGCCGGAAGGCGACTTCGTCGCCCGCATCTACAGCTCGCAGGTGAGCTACGCGGCTTCGCCCTTCCTGTCGTTCTCCAACCTGATCCAGTTCGACAACCGATCCGGGAACCTCGGCCTCCAGAGCCGCGTGCACTGGACCATAGAGCCGGGAAACGAGGTTTTCTTCGTGTTCGGTCAGGGCTGGGTGCAGGATCTCGAGCGCGGCTACCGCGAATTCAGGAGACAGGACTCGCGGCTGGCCACGAAGCTCCAGTACACGTTCCGCTTCTGAGAAGACGTGCGTGCGCTCCGGAGGTGCGGCTCCGCCACGAGTGCAGCCCCTTCAGGGGCTCCTCGCTCAACGACGGCTTCCGGGAACGGCTCATCGCGGCCGCACCCCCCGGAAAGTAGCACTAGGCGGCCCGGCACGACGCAGGTTTCCTCGCCCCTGCGATTGCGTGACATTGCATTACAATGGGCGTAGGGAGGACACGGAGTGCGCGACCAGTTGAGCGTCAGACTGTCTCACGAGCTGAACACCGCAGTGGCGGAACGGGCGAAGCGCGACGCGCGGCGGCCGTCGGACGTCGTGCGCCTCGCGCTGCAGGCGTACCTGCAGGAGTCCGAGAGCGACGGGCGACGCAGGCCGGGCCGCGTGCGGGAGGGCGGCGGAGCGCCGGCGTGGGGCGAATCCGACAGCCCGGAAGCGGAGCGGGACATCCTGCTCCGGGGTGTGCCGGTCGAGCTGTACCGGGAGCTCGAGACCCGCGCCGCCCGCGAGCGGCTGTCGGTGCCCCGCTACGTCCTGGCCATGCTCCGCCAATGGTACGGGTTCGAGCGCCTCGAATCGCGATCCCGCGTCCAGCTCAGCGTTTCCGCCGCGGAGCTGATCCGCCAGGATCGAGACAGCCGGTGATCGTCGTCGACGCTTCCGTGATGGTGGAAATGCTGCTTCGTTCCGAGGTAGGCGAAGCTTCGCGGACGCGGCTCGTGCAGAGGCGCGAAGAGCTGCACGCGCCGCACTTCCTCTATCTCGAAGTCGCGAACGCCCTCCGACATTGCCTCCTGCGAGGAGAGATCGACGACGGCCGGGGTAGCGAGGCCCTGGCCGACCTGACGACGATGTCCATCGAGCGACACGAACATCAGCCGCTGCTGGAACGGATCTGGCAGCTTCGGCACAACCTGACGGCCTACGACGCCGCCTACCTGGCGCTCGCCGAGAGGCTCGACGCACCGCTGCTGACGCTGGACTCGGGGCTGGTTTCGGTCGCGGGACATCACGCCCGCGTCGAGCTCGCATAGCGCCGCCAAACCCGTCGCCAGGGCGCCGCGTTCGGCCCCATCCCCCACCGCCCCAGGAGTTTGCTCCGCAGAACTCGCTGCGCTGCGTTCTACGGCGCAAACTCCTGGCCCGATTCGTCCAGCGCGTTGGGTCGCCGGTCAGCGGGCCGGGGACAGGTCCTCCGGCGTCACGGCACCTTCCACCCCGGGGCCGCGAGCACGCGGGGGCAAGCCACTCGATCGCCCGCCCGGCGTGCAGCAGCAGCCCGGCGCGGACCGGCCGTCCGTACTCGGCCTGGAGGGCGCGCAGGTGCCTTGCGCCACCGAGACGGGGGCGTTCGGTAGACGTCTCGATGAGGTTCAGGTACGGCGGTTGCACGGGGATTGCCGGCGCATTACGATGATTCTCATGGAAGCGCTCGCCATCGTGACGGCGATTATGTCCGGCCTCGCTGCGTTCGGCGCGCTGTTCAACGGCTGGCAGATCGCCCGGCTCTCCGGCCGCGTCGACTCGCTGGAAACCGGCGTGCGATCCACCAATACCCGCATCGACAACATCCTGGTCGCGGACCGGAACGGCTAGGAGCTTGCGCCGCAGAACGCAGCGCAGCGGAGTTCTGCGGCGCACGGTCATGGAGCGGGGAGGATGGGCTGAAACGCCGAGCCGGCGAGGCGTTTCGGGGCGCTAGCTTCGCTAGCTGCCTAGCCTGCCTAGCCCCTACCCTGTACCCACATCTGATGCTGGACAAATGAGCTTCCGCCGTGTATACC
>WTFV01000149.1 GCA_011523845.1 Acidobacteriota bacterium
CCACGGCAGGCCAAGGCCCGCCCTGCGGCCGCCAGCCCCGGTGCGCCGCGTCCCGGCAGGGGACTTGCGTTGCGTCCCACGGGCCGCGTGGTGCCGCCGCGCCTGCGCTTGCGGATCGAGGAACCCAAGCCGGCCAAGCCGCGCCCCGTGGCGCCGGCACCGGCGCCCAGGCCGCCGGTGAGGCCCGCCGCGCCGGCTCCCGCGGTGGTTCGGCCACCGCTCGGCGGACCGCGTCCGCTGCCGTCGCAACCGGTGCGCCCTCCGGCGGCGCGCCCGCTTCCGCCCCGGCCCGCAGTCGGTTACCGTCCACCCCCGCCACGGCCGCACCACCGCCCGGGCGGACGGCGGGCGCAGTATCGGCGAACGCGCACCCAGACCCCGGCGACGCCGGCGCCCCCGCCCCCGGTCACGCGGACCATCACGCTGGCCGAGGGCATGACCGTCAAGGATCTGGCCGAGCGGCTCGAAGTGAAGCCGAAGGACGTCCTGAAGAAGCTGATCGAACGGCGCGTCATGATGACCATCAACACGACGCTCGATCCCGAAACGGCGACGACCATCGCCCGGGAATTCGGAGCGGACGTGAAGATGCGAACCTTCGAGGAGGAGATGGTCGTCATCGAGGCCGAGGAGACGAAGCCCGACGACCTGATCGTTCGTGCCCCGGTCGTCACGGTCATGGGGCACGTCGACCACGGGAAGACGACGCTGCTCGACGCCATTCGCGAGACCAAGGTCGCGGAGGGCGAAGCCGGCGGCATCACACAGCACATCGGCGCGTATTCGGTGCAGGTGAACGATCGCAAGATCGTCTTCCTGGACACGCCGGGGCACGAGGCGTTCACGCTGATGCGGGCGCGCGGCGCCCAGGTGACCGACATCGTCGTTCTCGTCGTCGCCGCCGACGACGGGGTGATGCCGCAGACGCAGGAGGCAATCGATCACGCGCAGGCGGCGAGCGTGCCCATCATCGTCGCCATCAACAAGATCGACAAGGCGGACGCCAACCTCGATCGCGTCAGGAAGGAGCTGGCGGACCGCGGGTTGACCCCCGAGGACTGGGGTGGCTCGACGGTCACCGTGCCGGTTTCGGCCAAGAAGCGGGACAACCTCGACGGTCTCCTCGAGATGATCCTCCTGGTGACCGAACTGGAGGAACAGAAGGCCAATCCGAAGCGAGCCGCGACCGGGACGGTGCTGGAGGCCAAGGTGGACCGCGGTCGCGGACCGGTGGCCACGATCCTGGTGCAGGACGGCACACTGCGCGTCGGCGACAACTTCATCGCCGGCGTGGTGGTCGGGCGCGTCCGGGCATTGCTGGACGACCGGCTGCAGAAGGCGAGCGAGGCCGGTCCTTCCAGCCCGGTGGAGGTCCTCGGCCTGACCGGACTGCCCCAGCCCGGCGACGCCTTCCAGGCGGTGACCGACGCCGCGAAGGCGCGCCAGATCGCGGTGCTGCGACAGAATCAGGCGAAGGAGAAGGCACTGGGAGGCCGCGGCCAGCGGCTGACGCTGGAGTCGCTGCAACAGCAGTTGACGGAGGGCGAAGCGAAGGAGCTGCCGATCATCATCAAGGCGGACGTTCAGGGATCGGCGGAGGTGCTGGCCGATTCGCTCGGCAAGCTGGGCGACGAGCGCGTCAAGACGCGCATCATCCATACGGGCGTCGGGGCCATCAGCGAATGGGACGTGCTGCTGGCCTCGACCTCGAACGCGATCATCGTCGGGTTCAACGTACGTCCCGACCGCAACGCTGCCGGCGTGGCGGAGCGCGAGGGAGTCGACGTCCGGCTCCACTCGGTCATCTACGACGTCACGGACGAGCTGAAGAAGGCGCTGGCCGGACTGCTCGACCCGACGACCAGGGAGGTCAAGCTGGGTTCGGCCGAGATCCGGCAGACGTTCAAGATTCCCAAGTTCGGCACAGCGGCCGGTTGCATGGTCACCGAGGGCATCATCACTCGTGCGGGCGACGCCCAGGCGCGGATCGTGCGCGACGGCGTGGTCGTCCACGAGGGACGCATCGGGTCGCTGCGCCGCTTCAAGGACGACGTCAACGAGGTGCGTGGCGGCCTGGAATGCGGCCTGGCGTTCGAGCGATACGCCGACATCAAGATCGGCGACATCGTCGAGTCGTTCACCGTGGAGAAGGTCGTCGCCACCGTCTGAGGCGTCTCGTCAGGGGCCGCCGGACCGATGCCTGCCGTCGGGTTGCTGACCGTCGATCTCCACTTTCCCGGTGCGCGCTCGCTGAAGGACAAGCGACGGATTCTGGCGAGCGTCAAGGACCGCGTACGGAAGCTGAACGTCTCCCTGGCGGAAATCGATCACCTGGACACTCACCAGCGGGCACGTCTCGGAGTAGTGGCGGTGGCAGCGCACCGGGATCACGTCGATCGCGTCCTGGAGGGGGTCGTCGTCGAGATGGAGCGCCGCGATCCCGGGCTGGTGCTGGCGACCGACCTGCAGTGGTTGAGTTGACGCCGCCGTGGCTCGACATGGCACAGGACACCCGGACCCGGCGCGTCGCGGAACGCTTGCGAACCGAGCTGTCGACGCTCCTCGCCCGATCGGTCCGCGACCCCGGCCTGCTCGGGGTCACGGTCACCGACGTGCGGATGACCGCCGATCTCCAGGTGGCGCGCATCTACTACACGCTGCTCGACGGCAGCGACCGTCGCAGCGCGGCGCGCGGGTTGCGGCGGGCGCAATCCTGGCTGCGCCGCGAAACAGGCCAGAGGCTGCAGCTCCGGCGGGTTCCGGAGATGCGTTTCCTGTACGACGATGCCGCCGAGCGGCAGGATCGCCTCGCGGCCCTCTTCGAAGACATCGAGCGCCAGCGCAGCGCAGTCCGCGACAGCGGCGACGAACCGGACCGCCCCGGTGAGACGGAAGACGCCGATGGCGCGTGACGCGATCGGTCCCGTCGTCGATGCGCTGGCGAACGGCTCGTCCTTCGTATTGTCCTCGCACGCCCGGCCGGACGGCGACTCCATCGGCTCGCAACTGGCGCTCGCGCACGCGCTGCGCGCGCTCGGCAAGACCGTACGCATCGTCAACCACGATCCGCCGCCCGCGTACCTGCGCACGCTTCCGGGCGTCGCCGCGATCGAGGTGGCCGACAGCGTCGACGACCGCGCCGATGCGGCGGTGGTGCTGGAATGCGGCACGCTCGAGCGCACGGAAGTCGCCGGGCTGGATCGTCAACCCGTCATCAATATCGACCACCACGCCGGCAACGCCCTGTACGGCGCGCTCAACTGGTTCGATCCGGGCGCCGCGGCCTGCGCGGAGATGATCCACGACCTGATCGCCGCGCTCGGCGTCTCGTTGACCCCGGCCATCGGCGCGGCCCTGTACGCCGGCATCCTCACCGACACCGGGTCGTTCCGGCACGCGAACATCACGCCCCGGACGTTCGAGACATGCCGGAACGTGGCCGCCTGCGGCGTCGACGTCGCGGCCCTGGCCGCCGCGATCTATCAGAACAGCTCCCTCGGCAAGCTTCGACTGACCGGCCGTCTGCTGCACGAGATGCGACTCGAGGCGGGCGGTCGCGTCGCCGTCCTCCAGGTCGACGAGGCCCTGCTCCGCGATACCGGCTGCCCGCCGGACGACATGGAAGGCGTGATCAACCTGCCGCTGTCGGCCCGTGATGTCGAAGCCGTGATCATGATCAGGACGCTGGACGGCGTGACCCGGGCGAGCCTGCGGTCGAAGGGCATGGTCGACGTTCGCGCGGTCGCCGCGACGTTCGGGGGCGGAGGCCACCGCAATGCGTCGGGCTGTACCCTGGAGACGCCGACCCCGGATACCGAGGCGCTCCTGCTCTCGCGCACCGTCGCCGCGATTCGACGGGCCGAGCGCGAGGCGCCGGACGATACGGCCTCCTGACATGGACGGGGTGCTGGTCGTCGACAAACCCTCCGGGCCGACGTCCCACGACGTCGTTGCCCGTGTCCGCCGCGCCCTCGGCGTGAGACGCATCGGACACATCGGCACGCTGGACCCGCTCGCCACCGGCGTGCTGCCACTCGTGGTGGGACGCGCCACGCGGCTTGCGTCCCTGCTCACCGCGGGACGGAAGACCTACTGCGGAAGCATCCTGCTGGGCGTCTCCACCGACACCTACGACGCCACCGGCACGGTAACCGCGGACGCGCGCGATCGGATGGGAACCGGCCTGGTCAACGCCCCGGGGCAACCGGCCATCGAGCAGGCGGTGCAGGCGTTCGTCGGCACGGGGCCGCAGCGCCCGCCGCCGTTCTCCGCGAAGAAGATCCGCGGCGTCCGGGCGTACAAACTGGCCCGCAGAAACCGGCCGGTGGCCCCTGATCCGGTCGAGGTGACCGTACATGCCATCGACGTGCTCGAGGTGGACGGCACGCGCGTCAGGTGCCGCGTCACCTGCGACGCCGGCTTCTACATGCGCGCGTTCGCCCACGACCTCGGCGCGGCACTGGGGTGCGGAGCCTGTCTGGAGACGCTGCGGCGGGAACGCAACGGCGCATTCGACCTGCGCGGCGCCGTGCCGCTGGACGAGATCGATTCGCGCGGCCCGGCCATCGCGAATCGAATCGTGCCGCTGGCGAAGCTGTTGCCGGAGATTCCCAGTCTGGTGTTGACCGAGCATGGCGTTCGGCGGGCCCGGCACGGCAACGACCTATCCGCCGCCGACGTGGTCTCGTCCAGCGCGGAATGGAGCGTGGGAGGAACGTCCACCGCGGAGGCGGTCACCAAGCTCTACGACGGGCAGGGCACGCTGATTGCCATCGCGAAGGCCGACGCCGCCCGGCTTTTGCACCCGACGATCGTTCTAGTGTAGGATCGCGGTTTGCAGACACTGTCGAGTAGAGCAAGAGTAGAGAGGTAGTTGCACGTGGCGCTGGCCAAGGAGCGGAAGTCTGAACTGATTGGCTCGTATCGCATGCACGACAGCGATACCGGATCCCCGCAGGTGCAAATCGCGATTCTCAGCGAGCGCATCACCTATCTGACCGAGCATTTCAAGACCCACGCCAAGGACCATCATTCACGTCGCGGTCTGCTGCAACTGGTCGGCCGTCGCCGGCGTCTCCTCGACTACCTCAAAGGCAAGGATTCCGAGCGATACGCGGACTTGATCAAGCGGCTCGGCATCCGCAAGTAGGCGCGAGACGAAGATCGGTCCCGACCGGACCGCCGCCCACCTCTCCGCACAAGGCGCCGGGACCATGCCATGTCCCGAGAACTGGAGCCCATCCCCATGCACACGGCCCAGGTGAACGTCGGCCGGTCCACCCTGACGCTGGAAACCGGCAAGCTGGCCAAACAGGCCGACGGCGCGGTCACCGTACGTTACGGAGACACGTTCGTCATCGTCTCGGCCTGCGCCGCGTCGACCGCCCGCGAGGGCATCGATTTCCTGCCGCTCACCGTCGACTACCGGGAGTACGCCTACGCGTCGGGACGGATTCCGGGCGGGTTCTTCAAGCGGGAGGGCAAGCCGACCGAGAAGGAGGTCCTCACGAGCCGTCTGATCGACCGTCCGTTCCGACCCCTGTTCCCGGACGGGTGGACCCGGGAGACACAGATCATTGCGCTGCTCCTGTCGGCCGACGCCGAGAACGATTCCGACGTGCTCGCGCTGACCGGCGCGTCGGCCGCGCTCGCCGTCTCGTCGATTCCGATCGCACACCCCATCGCCGCGGTCCGCGTCGGGCTGCTCGACGGCGCGTTCGTGATCAATCCGACGTACCCGGAACGCAAGCAGAGCAATCTGGACCTCATCGTCGCGGGCAGCCGCGCCGCCATCGTCATGGTGGAGGCCGGCGCCAGGGAGGTGCGCGAGGACGTCATGCTCGGCGCCCTCGAGGCGGGCCATGCGGCCATCCGGGACATCATCGGCGCCATCGAGGACATGGCGGCGGCCGTCGGCAAACAGAAGATCGCCGTCGAGACACGCGCGATCGACGCGGGGGTCCGCCGAGAGATCGAGGCGCAGGCGCTCGAGCCGCTCGCCGAGGCGATGCGCGTGAAGGACAAGCTCGCGAGCCATGCGCAGGTCGATGGCGTTCTCGACGAACTGCTCGCGTCGATTCCCGACGACGATCCGGAGCGGCGCGCGGACGCCAAACAGGTATTCAAGGACCTGAAGGAAACCGTGTTGCGCGAAGAGGTCCTCGGCCGGGGACATCGTCTCGACGGCCGGGCATTCGATCAGGTTCGCGAGATCTCGTCGGAAGTCGGGGTCCTGCCGCGGGCCCACGGGTCGGCCGTGTTCACGCGCGGCGAGACCCAGGCCCTCGTCTCGGCGACCCTCGGCACGACGGACGACCAACAGAAGATCGAGCTGGTCGACGGCGAGATCTACAAGCGCTTCATGCTGCACTACAACTTCCCGCCGTTCTCCGTCGGCGAGGTCAAGTTCCTGCGCGGACCGGGACGCCGCGAGATCGGTCACGGGCACCTCGCGGAACGCAGTCTGGCGCCGATGATCCCGAGCGAGGAGGAGTTCCCCTACACGCTGCGCGTCGTCTCGGACATCCTGGAATCGAACGGCTCGTCGTCCATGGCCAGCGTGTGCGGCGGCGCGCTCGCGTTGATGGACGCCGGCGTCCCGATGAAGCGGCCGGTGGCCGGCATCGCGATGGGCCTCATCCTCGACGAAGAGAGCGGCCGGCACGCCGTGCTGTCGGACATCGCAGGCGCCGAGGACCACTACGGCGACATGGACTTCAAGGTCGCCGGCACCAGCGAGGGAATCACCGCGCTGCAGATGGACATCAAGGTCTCGGGAATCACCACCGCGATCATGCAGGAAGCGCTCGACCAGGCGCGTGCCGGCCGGCTCCACATTCTGGACCGGATGGGCGTGACGATCGCTTCGCCGCGCGAGTCCATCTCCACGCACGCGCCGCGCATCGTGACGATTCAGATTCCGGTCGACAAGATCCGGGACGTGATCGGGCCGGGTGGCAAGACCATCCGCAGCATCATCGATAGAACCGGGGTGAAGATCGACGTCGAGGACGACGGACGGGTCAACGTGGCATCGACCGACGAAGGGTCGGCGCAGCGGGCCATCGCGATCATCGAGGAACTGACCGCCAGCCCCGAGCTGAACAAGACCTACCTCGGCAAGGTGCAGCGAATCACCGATTTCGGCGCATTCGTGGAAATCCTGCCGGGCATCGACGGGTTGCTCCACGTCTCCGAGATAGCTCACTATCGCGTGAGCGAAGTACGCAACGAGTTGACCGAGGGCGACCAGGTGCTCGTGAAGGTGATCAACGTCGACCCGTCCGGCAAGGTCCGGCTCAGCCGCAAGGCGCTGCTGCCCGGCGGCTCGTCCAGCAACGGCGACAAGGGCGAAGGCCAGCCTCGCCACGGCGGGCGTGGCGGGTCCGACGGAGGATCGCGTCCACCGCGACAGCGAGGCAACCGCGAGTCGGCTCGCCGCTGAACCGGAACCCCTGGCGCCCCGAAACGCCTCGCGAACTCGGCGTTTCGGCCCATCCCCCCCGCTCCATGAGCTTGCGCCGCAGCACTTCGCTTCGCTGCGTTCTGCGGCGCCGGCTCCTAGCCCTTCGAAGCTGCCGCGCGCGCTCCCGCCATGCGGGCGGCCAGCGAGGGATGGGAGTGGAAGAGCCACTCGACGAGGCGTGACGGGCGCTCCTCGGCGAGGTATTGCGCACTCACCCGGCGCAGTCCCGACACGAACGCATCGACGTTGCCGGTCACCCGGAGCGCGTAGCGATCGGCCCTTCGCTCGTGCCAGCGCGAGAGCGCATTCACCAGCGGCGCCGACGCCACCGTCACTCCCCCGTAGACGAGCGCCAGCAGCGGCAGGCTGGCGATGTCTCCCAACCCGGCCGCAATGCCGGGCGGCAGCGGCATGGTCAGCACGGCGTTCGACGTCCAGAAGGCCCCCAGCGACACGGCGGACGAGCAGGCAATCATCTGCCACAGGTCGCAGTGCACGTGATGACCGATCTCGTGCGCGATGATCACTTCGATCTCGTCGTCGCTGTAGTCCTCGAGCAACGTGTCCGAGACCAGGATGCGCCGCCACGGCCCGATGCCGATGACCGCCGCATTCGCCGTGTCGGTGGCGGATCCGACCCGCCATTCGTGGATTGCGATGACCGGCGCCCCCGTTCGACGCGTCAGTGCCTGCAGACGCGCCTGCAAGGCGGGTCGGTGCAGCGGTCTGGTGCGCTTCGCCACCGCGACGGATGCGAAGCTGGCCTGGACCAGGGCAGCCGCGAGACAGCCCCCGCCCGCTACCTTCCACCACATGCCGGGCCAGATCGCGATCGCGGCGTAGAGGGCGACCGCGGCAGCCGACCAGAGCGCCACCTGCACGCCGGCGTCCTGGATCCGGCCTGACAGCCAGTCGGCGAGCGACTGACGCGAGAGCCCGAAGCGGCGCTCCAGGAAGAACTCGCCGTGGATGAGGAAGGGCAGCGCCGCCAACTCGGTGGCCAGACCGAGCACGGCCGCGAAGACGCCGGCTCCGAGCGCAGCGCGCACCGCCGCCGCCAGCTCCGGCGCGGATACAAGGGCTTCGACGAGGCCGGCCGGATAGCCCCAACCCGCGGCCACGGCGAGCACGCCGACCCTTGCGGCGAACGCGAGCCGCCGGCTCCGACGTTTGAGCCGGTGGAAACGAGTCGCCTTACCCTCGTTCACTCGACTGTCTGCGCCATGTTGACGGAGATCAGCTTCGACACGCCCGGCTCCTCCATCGTGATGCCGTAGAGACGGTCCGCGATCTCCATCGTCTTGCGGTTGTGCGTAACGAGCACGAACTGCGTGCGATCCTGCAACCCGCGCAGCATGTCCACGAAACGTCCGATGTTGGCGTCGTCCAACGGGGCATCGATCTCGTCCAGCAGGCAGAATGGACTCGGTCGGTACTTGAAGATCGCGAACATCAGCGCCATTGCCGTCAGCGCCTTCTCGCCACCGGACAGAAGCTGAATGCTCTGGAGCCGCTTGCCCGGCGGTTGGGCAACTATGTCGATACCGCTCTCCAGCACGTCCGACTCGTCGAGCAGCGCCAGCTCGGCCCGCCCGCCTCCGAACAACGCTTCGAAGGTCATCTGGAAATGCTCGTTGACGACCTTGAAGGCCTCGCGGAAACGCGAACGGGTGGTGGCATCGATCCGCTTGATCGCATCGCCGGTGGCCGAGATGGAGTCGATCAGGTCCTGGCGCTGCGCGGTCAGGAAATCGTGCCGCTCCTCCAGTTCGTCGAACTGATCGATGGCCATCATGTTGACCGCCCCGAGGCGTTCGACCTTGGCGCGCAGCAGATCGACGATGACGTCGGCGTCGACGGGCAGCGACTCGCCCGTTTCCGGCAAGCCGTCGTGATCGCCCGACTCCTCCGGGACATCCACTGCGTCCGACGCCTCACCGCCCGGCTGCGTGCCCGACCCGGCCGCCTCGCCGCCGCTCTCGGTACCCGCGGCATCGGCCGGCGCCCGGGCGCCGATGAGCGCCCGGTCGGGCTCGATGGGCCCCTGGGCTTCGAGGGCCTCCACTTCTGCGACGACCTCGTCCGGACTCGCCTGCAACGACACGCTGCACGTCTCGGTCAAATGGCCCAGGTCCGCTTCCGCCGTGGCGAGAACGACTTCCTGACTTCCCGTTTCCGCGCGTGCGCGTTCCAGTTCCCGGCGGGCGGCGCGCACCTCCCCGTCCTGCGACTCGATCCGTTCGCGCAGATCCTCCGCGTGGTCATCGAGCTCGCGGATCTCCTTGCGAAGCGCATCGAATGCCTCGACATCGGCGTCGAGCTGCGCCTCGAGGCGAACCACCTCGTCCAGCGCCCGGCGTCTGTCGGCTGCGGCGGTCTCGTTCCCGGTCTCGCACTGCGCAATCCGCTCCTGCAACTCCTTCGCCTGTTGCTCGAGACGCCGCACGTCGGAAGCGAGCGAGTCTGCACGTTCCGCCATCGTGGCATGTCTCGCTTTCGCACCGGCCGCCTCGCGCCCGAGCGATTCCACGGCCGCGCGCGCCTCGTGAAGTTGCCGCTCCGCGTCCATGAACCGGTCGTCAGCCGCCTGCTGCTGCGCCTCGAGTCGCTCTATCGCCTCGCGCGCCTCCGTTTCCCGCGCCTCGAGCGAGATCCCCTCTTCCGTCAACTGCCCGCGCTCGGTTTCGACGAGGCGCCGCCTGTCAGCGACACGGCTCCGTTCCTCTGCGAGCCGGGCCGACTGCATGTCGTGCCCGACGAGCTGTTTCTCCAGCCCGTGCTCCTCCTCCTGCAGCGTGCCGAGAGCCTGCTCGAACCGGGTCACGTCCGCCTTGCCCTCCGCGATCTCGCGGCGGGCTCTGTCGACCGCCGCGCTCTCCGGCACGATCCGTTCGCGCAGCTCCTTGATCTCCCGTTTCGGAGCGAGCAATCCGCCGGCGCCGTGCCCGCCGCCACCGGCGAGCCGCTGGGGACCGCGAAGGACGATGCCCTCCGGCGTGGAGATGGGCTCCTCGGTCGTCCGCGCCGCCGCCGTTGCTTCCTCGATCGACCCGGCGACCCAGCGGTGCTGCAACAGACGACGCACCGCCGCCGCGCCGGCGCCCGTCACCGCGACCAGATCCGACAACGATCGGAGCGCCGGGTGCGGTGGACCGACAGCCGTGGATGCCGGTGTCTCGTCGATGACGACGAAGCCGCAACGCCCGGCGCCACGGGAGGCTGCCAGCGCCGCGCCGGCCAGCGCATCGCGGCGCGAAGGCACGACGACATCTTCCAGAACGTCCGCCAGACACGATTCGACCGCCGGCTCGTCATGCCCTTCGACTTCAACGTGGTCGGCCACCGACCCGTGGTGGGCAATCCGGCTATCCGCCGCCAGGACCTCGCGGGCCGCCGCGCCGTAGGCTGCGCGTCCCGCCTCGAGCTCCTCCAGCGACTCCACCCGCGCCTGCATCACCGCAACCTGCCGCTCGTGCTCGCGCAGGTCGCGTATCCGCGACTCGACCGCGCCGCGAGCCGATTCCAGCTCCGCTGCACGCTCCTTCCGCGCCGCGCGGACCGCGTCCAGCTTCTCTCGCGCCAGGCCGCGGGACGCATCCGCGGTCGCGCATGCCCGGCGGATCCGTTCGAGCTCGGTCGCGAGGTCGGCCGCCTCGGCATCGATCTTCGATCGGGTCTCCGCAATCCGCTGCTGCGCGGCAACCGTGTTGTCGATGACGTTCTGCAGGGCGGCCGCCGCGTTCACCGCGGCGAACATCTCGCTGCGGGCGGCCTCCACGTCGCCTTCCCGCCCCTCGATGAGCTGCTGTCCCTCGGCGAGCGCCCGTTCGGCGTCCCGCAGCCGATCGAGCGATGCATCGCGATCGCCGACGCACCGCTCGTGCGCCTTCCGCTGCGCGGCCAGCTCGTTGCCGACAGGAGTGCAACGCGCCTCGAGCGCGGCGAGCGTCACGCCTCCTTCCTCCAGTGCGGATGCAAGCTCGCCGGCGCGGCGCCGGCCGAAATCGATCTGCTGCTGGCGCCGCTCGATCTCGATTTCCCGACGATGCGCGGTCTCGCGAATCGCCGTTGCCGCCCGATCCTTCTCGACCTGCTCGATGCGCAGGCGCTCCCGCCCGCTCTCGAGGCCGGCCAGAACGGCGGCAGCCCCCCGTTCGTGCTCCTTCGCCTCGTCCAGACGCCGCGTGGCCGTCTCGATGGCGGCCTGCAGGGCCCTGCTTTTCCGCGCGAAGGAGACCTTCTGCCAACGGCGCATTTCATCGCGCAATCGGCGGTACCGGCGCGCCCTGGCGGCCTGACGCTTGAGTGCGCTCCGCTGTTTCTCGACCTCGAAGACGATGTCGTCGACCCGCGTCAGGTTCTGTTGCGCCGCATCGAGCTTCAGTTCCGCGGCGCGGCGTCGCACCTTGTACTTGGTGACCCCCGCCGCCTCCTCGAGAAGCTGCCGTCGCTCGGCAGGGCGCGCGCTCAGAATCTGCCCGATCCGGCCCTGCTCGATGACGGCGTAGGCCTTGACCCCGAGGCCCGAGTCCATCAGGAGATCCTGGATATCGCGGAGCCGGCAGACCCTGCCGTCGATGAGATACTCGCTCTCCCCCGATCGGTAGAGGCGCCGGGCGACTTCGACGTCGCGGCTGATGCACGGCCGGGCAAGGTCGAGATCCTCGTCGCGGTCGAGCTGGTTCAGAACCGCGGCGGCGTCCAGGGCCGACGGCGCCGACGGGGAAGCGTCGGCCTCGCCGGGTTGCGCGTGCCCCCGACCGTTGCCGTTGCTCCCGCCGTTCGACGGACGGACCGCGGGCCCGTGCAACGCCGCGCCGTTGCCGCCGTTCGCCAGCGCAGCCGTCACCTCCGAGAGCTGAATCCGGACCTCGGCCGCTGCCGTGGGGCGCCGGGCGTCACTTCCGCCGAAGATGACGTCTTCCATGCGCTCGCCCCGCAGGCTGCGCGCGCTCTGCTCACCCAGGACCCACGTGATGGCGTCGATGACATTGCTCTTGCCGCAGCCGTTCGGCCCGACGATGGCAGTGACACCGTCGTCGAAGGCCAGGGCGGCGCGCTCCGCGAAGCTCTTGAACCCTGCGATCTCCAGGTGATTGAGTCGCATCAGAACCGCCGAATCTCGCGGGGGGGAGTACGCGAAGACAGCCGCACCAACAGGTTCACTGGTCTCTCCACCATCACCTGTCGAGCGGCTGGGAACGCTCAACGCCGGGTCTGGAACGTGTTATCCGACCGCCTGGACGTTGCGCCGTAGTGTAGCAACCGACCGCCTGGACGGCAAGTCCGGTGCAACGCGGACCCCCGGCTGGAGGTCCGTGCAGCGGAAACCGCGCAGTCGACGCGGAGCCGGCGCTTGCCCGACAATCGTCGCCTGCGGCCCGCTTGCCGCCCAACCGGGCCTGACCAGGCGTCTGCGCCGCTTCTGCGGAACAGACGCCTAGCGGGACGCGACCGCGCGGGGAGCCGACGACAGACGCAGCAAGGCTGCCGCCTCGTCGTAGAGCGTCAGCGCGTGCTGCGCCTGCGGGTCGCGTCCAAAGAGATTGCGTCGCGCCTCTATTTCGCCGAACAGGTCCTTGTCGATCTCGTAGCGGATCATGGCGCGGATGAAATCGACGTCCGCCGCGAACATCTCTTCGTCGACGGTCAGGCCGCGGGACTCGACGTGCGCCGCGAAACGGTCGAGCAGCGCATCGTCGACGACGAACCCGCGGTCAACGGTCTCCCGATCGCGGCCCGCCGCCGTCACCCGCGTGTCACCCGCCGCCACGAACCGTTGTGCGAAGGACACGAAATCCCGCCGGGCCGCCAACAGCCGCCCGAAACGCGACGGGTCGAAGCCCTCTATCGGTCCGGTGAAGAAATGATCCGGCTCGACCCCCCCCCCGCTGTAGACTTCGCGACCCGCGTTCGTGAACTTGCGATCGGCGGGCGCGCGGACCGGCGATTCCGGCTCGCGAAGAGAGTAGGTCAGGTACTCGTCGAAGGCGGTGTCCCACGGCCGCTGGATCATGCGCCCGCTCGGGGTGAAGTAGCGGGCCGTGGTCAACGCAAGGCCCGCCCCATGGCTGACGCGGTAGATGGACTGCACCAGAGCCTTGCCGAACGTCGTCTCTCCGACCACCAACCCGCGGTCGTGATCCTGAATGGCGCCGGCGACGATCTCGGACGCGCTCGCGCTGTTGCGGTTGACCAGTACGATGAGCGGCTGGTCCGTGTACTCTCCGGCGTCGCGAGCGTGGTAGTCCTGGTCCGAATTGGCGACCCGGCCGCGCGTGTAGACGATCATGTCGCCGCGCGCCAGAAACTGGTTGGAGACCCTGATGGCCTGATCCAGCGGCCCGCCCGGATTGCCGCGCAGGTCGAGCAGGAGCCGCGCGGCGCCCGTGTCCCGCAGCGACGCCAGCGCCCGGGACAGTTCCTCGTTGCTCGTTTCCGAGAAGTCGCGGAGACGCACGTAGCCGGTCGCGTCGTCGACCATGAACGCCGCCTCGACGGTCGCGATGCTTATCTCGTCCCGCTCGACGCGCAGGTCGATGAGCTCTTCGTATCCCTCGCGGCGTACGGAGATGTTGACGGCGCTGCCGCGCGGACCTCGCAACAGACGCACCGCGTCGTCGCTGCTCATGCCGATCGCGTTCTCGCCCTCGATGCGCGCGATGACGTCTCCGCGCCGGATCCCGCGCCGGTAGGCGGGCGACCCCTCGAAGATGCTGTTTACCGTGATGCCGCCGTTGATGACGCTGATCTGGATTCCGAGCCCGTAGTAGCGGCCCTCCTGGCGCTCCCGAAGGCGCGCGTACTGCCGCGCGTCCATGAAGCTCGAATGCGGATCCAGCGTCTGCAGCATGCCGCCGATGGCCCGCGACACGAGCTGCTCGGCGTTCACGTCGTCCACGTAGTTGGCTTCGATGGCGGCAAGCGCCGACGCGAAGGCGTCGTACTGCCGCGTAACCGAATCCTGGCGCGCCAGCACCTGGCCGCCGAACAGACCGCCCGCGATCGCGGACAACACGACCGCGCCGACTCCCGTCCCCAGAGATGTCACAGCTCGCATGCGGCCGATGCTACCAGATAAGCCACTGTGCAGCAACAACTTCGAGCGATCCGACAGGCCCCCTCGCGCTTGACCCGCCGTGGCCGGCGTTTCTATAATGCACGGAACGGGTTACGCGAGATCAACTGCCGGGAGCATTGCCATGTTCGGTCCAATAGGCGTCTGGGAAATGGTCATCATCCTGGTGATTGCCCTGATCGTGTTCGGTCCGCGAAAGCTGCCGGAACTCGGGCGATCTCTCGGCAAGAGCCTCGGCGAGTTCAAGCGCGCTTCCAACGAGTTGCGCAACACGCTCGACGAGGAGATCCGGATCGAGGAGCGGCGCCCGCCGAAGGCGGCAGCCCCCAGGCCCGCGCCGGCCGGCGCTCCCGGCGGCGGGGAGGAATCGGGCGCAACGGGGCCGGACGCAGCGGAAAAAGCCAAGCCGGCGGTTCCGGCCGAACCGGCGACCGTCGCGGGACCCACGCCGGACCCGCATCCGACGGAACCGAGCGCGGGCACCTGACGATCGACGAACCCGATGGCTCAGGCTCCGGCTTCCGAACAGTCTTCGTCCGCCCCGTCCGCGCCACCTGCCTCGGCGGAAGCGCCCGTCCCCGCGGTTGCGCCCGGTGAGCCCGTTCCGGATTCGCCCTCCGACCCCACCGACGCCGGCGCGGCGCCCGAGCCCGGGTACGACGCCACGCCGGACGCGCCGGCCAGCGGGGAGGTCGGTCTTCCCGTACCGGCCACGACCCCTGCGCGCTCCGATCCGCCGGCCCCGGCCGGTCCTTCCGGACCCGGCGAGCCTCCCATCGACGACGACGGGGAGGACGAGGAGGAGGAGGACGGCGCCGGCGGGAAGATGTCGTTTCTCGACCACCTCGACGAATTGCGGACACGGCTCATAACCTCGTTCGCGGCGCTCGCCGGCGGCTTCATGGCCTGCTTCGCGTTCATCACGCCGATCTTCGACTTCATCATGGAGCCGCTGGCGGCCGTCCTCGAGGACGGCGTGAGGATGATCTACACGAGCGCACCCGAGTACTTCTTTCTGGAGCTGAAAATGGCCGCGCTGGCCGGCCTGATTCTGGCGACCCCGGTGGTCATGTCGCAGGTGTGGCTGTTCATCGCGCCCGGCCTGTACGCGCACGAGAAGAAGTTCGCGATTCCGTTCGTCGTCTTCGCGTCGGTGTTCTTCGTCGGCGGCACGCTCTTCGGGCACTACATCCTGTTCCAGGTCGCATGGGGATTCTTCGCGAACTTCGGCGCCGAGAACGAGTACGTCGCCTTCACGCCACGACTGCAGGACGCGTTCGGCCTTTATGTCCGTCTCGTGCTCGCGTGCGGCGTCATCTTCCAGCTTCCGACCATCGTCTTCTTCCTGGCCAGAATGGGCGTGGCCTCGCCCGCCTTCCTGATCCGCAACTTCAAGTACGCGTTCCTGCTCTGCTTCGTTTTCTCCGCGATTCTGACGCCGACCCCGGACCCGGTCACGATGACCGTAATGGCGGGTCCGATGCTGGCGCTCTACGTCCTGAGCATAGGAATCGCGTGGGTGTTCCGGAAGCGCACGGCCGGCTAGGAGCCCGCGCCGCAGAACGCAACGAAGCGAGTTCTGCGGCGCAAGCTCCTGGGGCGGTGGGGGCTGGGGCCAGACACGGAGCCTTGCGACGGGTTTGGCGGCGCTGGCGAGCACGTGCCGCGGAACCGGCCCGTACTCGCATCGCGCCCGTCCGGACTGCACCGCGGCTGCGCAGGTGCCGATAGAGTGGACAGGCGGCGCCCTGCCGCCGCCGGGAGCGCCACGGCGGGAGCCTCGGCCCCGTGCCCATGCCAGTCCGCTAAACCACAGAGGGTGAGTCGGTGCCAGAAACCAGACGACGTCTCCGACTGGTCGCGCTAGCCGCGATCATCAGCATATCGGCCGCCCCGGCAGCGGCGCAGGACGACGACACGCGGCCGGCCGGCGTCACGTTTCTCGGCGACACGGGTCTGTGGTTGGTGCCCACGGCCGAGGTCGTCGGGGACGGCCGGGTTGCGGCCAGCGGCCACCTTGCGACCTTCAACCGACAGCAGGGCTTCACCGCGATCCAGTCGATGACCGGGACCTTCGCGCTCGGCGTCGGCGATCGCGTGGAGATCTTCGGATCGGTGCCCTTCCTGACTCGCATCGACCGGGACGTGCGGCCGCTGCTCCGTCCGGATGCCCCCCCCGTCGGCGGCGTGCTGCCGGACTTTCCCTTCTCCACGAGGTACTTCAGCGGCAACGCGATGGGAGACGCGACCGTCGGTGCGAAGGTGAGCCTGACGACGGAACGAAACCAGGCGCCGGTCGCCTTCGCCGTGCGTGGATGGGGCAGACTGCCGACGGGCGACCAGGACGCGGGCACGACGGCCGGCGCGCCCGGCGGGGCCGTCGGCCTGGTCATCAGCAAGAACCTGGGCGGCGCCGAGTTCGCCGCCAACGCCGATGTCCTGTTGCGCGGCGACCCCGCCGGGATCGACGTGCCCAACGGCCTGCTGTGGGGACTCGGGATCGGCGCGCCGGTCCGGGGCCCGTTGCGGGTGTTCGGCGAGCTGGTCGGCCAGGGGGTGCTGGGTGGCGCGATGCAGTTCACCGAGCCGCTCGTCGCGGTGGACGGCAGCGTGAGCGGGCTGACGTCGTCCGACCGCCGGCCGATCGATGCCATCGTCGGCGCGCAGGTCCAGCGCCGAGGTTTCTCCCTGGGCGCCGGCCTGACCTGGGCCGTCCGCCACGTCGGACGCTCTTCGGTAGGCCAGACCGGGCAGGAAGCGGATCGGCTCGGATTCCTGTTCCGTCTGAGCTACCACCCCGGCGTCCGCGTGTACACGC
>WTFV01000261.1 GCA_011523845.1 Acidobacteriota bacterium
CCCGCGATACCACGACGATTCACCGCGTCATCTCTAGCGTGGGATGGCCCTGGGCACCTGTGGGCACCTGTGCTTCGTTTCACGATCGGATTCAGGTTGTCGCCGCTCGGCGACTGTGGTACATTCCTCGCTCCCCCGACGGTGAGGCGGCGCCCCTCCCGCAGATTTTCCACAGGGTGTGGAAAAAACTGTGGAAATCAGGAGTCTTCACCTCCTGGCTCACTGCTGATCGGGGCAGTGGGGGCGCCCGCCGGAAGGGTTGGTTCCGGTCTTCGCAGGGGGGTTGCCGCCGTTTTGCGTCTGCTCTCCCGCCGGCGGCCTGCGACGGCTTCCGGGCGCACACGTTCAATGGCGAACAACGTCTGGACCGAGCTTCTCGCGCGCATCGAGACGAAGGTCAACCGCCACAGCTTCAACACCTGGTTCAGCCCCACCGTCTTCGTGGAGGACACCGGCGATCGGGTGACGGTGAGGGTACCCAGCGAACTCTGCCGGAACTGGCTCACGAAGCACTACTCCGCGGTCATCACCGAAGCGACCGCCGAGGTTCAGCGCAGCGGCGTCAAGGTCGCGTTCGTAATCGATGCCGACGTCGGGACGGTCGTGCCGCGGGCGACACCGCGGCCCGAGACGGCGCCGGCTCCCGGTGCAGCGTCCCGCGGCCTCAACCCGCGCTACACGTTCGACACGTTCGTGGTCGGATCGTCGAACCAGTTCGCTCACGCCGCCGCCGTGGCGGTCGGAGAGGCGCCGTCCCGCTCGTACAACCCCCTCTATCTGTACGGCGGCGTCGGACTCGGCAAGACGCACCTGATGCACGCGATCGGCCACTACCTTCTCGGTCAGATGCCCGATCTCAAGCTCACCTACATCTCGTCCGAGCGCTTCATGAACGAGATGATCAACGCCGTCCGCTACGATCGCACGCTCGACTTCAGGGAGCGGTACCGGAAGCTGGACGTCCTCATGGTCGACGACGTGCAGTTCCTGTCCGGGAAGGAGGGCACGCAGACCGAGTTCTTCCACACCTTCAACTCCCTGTACGACGCGCACAAGCAGATCGTGATCAGCAGCGACTGCCCGCCGCACGAGATCCAGGCGATCGAGGAGCGCCTCCGTTCCCGGTTCGAATGGGGGCTCCTCGCCGACATCCAGCCGCCGGATCTCGAGACCAAGGTGGCGATCCTGAAGAAGAAGGCCGAGGCCGAGGCCGTCCCGCTTCCCGACGACGTGGCCCTCTACATAGCCAGCGGCATCAAGTCCAACGTCCGCGAGCTGGAAGGCTCGCTCATCCGCCTCATCGCGTACGCCTCGTTGACCGGCAGTCCCGTGTCGCTGCCGCTGGCCCAGGAGGTCCTGCGCAACATCCTCCACCGCGACGAGCAGCGGGTCACCATCGACATGGTCCAGAAGTTCGTCGCCAACTACTACCGGCTCAAGCTCACGGACCTGAAGGGGCGCAACAGCTCGAAGGCGGTTGCCGGTCCCCGACAGATCGCCATGTTTCTCTGCAGGACCCTCACCGACGCATCGCTCCCCCGGATCGGCAAGAGCTTCGGCAGGGATCACTCCACGGTCGTGCACTCGATCCGCAAGGTCGAGGGGCAGTGCAGGACCGACCGCGATTTCCACAACCTGGTCAACAGCTTCATCGAGACGTTTCGCTAGCGCCCCGACGCCTCGCTGACTCGGCGTTTCGGCCCATCCCCCCCCGCTCCATGAGCCTGGCCCCGGCCGCAGCAGATCCCCCCGAATCCGTTCATTTCCACAACCACCCGTCGTGCCGCCGAACCCCGGCTGTGGACGCATGCCCGGTCCATCGCGAGACGCCCCCGGCACCGTCAGCGTCGACGGCGCGGTTCTCCGGTAAACCATTGATCAGACGGCACTTCAGAGGTCCTTCCACATTTCCACAGCCCTTCTGATCCTGTTATAATTCCATGATCCCGTGATCGGGTACATGATCTTCAGCCGCCGACACGTGCTGTCCAGTCGAGGTTCACCGTCTCCATGGAACTGACCGTTCAGAAGGGCGATCTGCTGCACGAGCTCCAGCTCTGCCAGGGAATCGTCGAACGCAAGAACACGATTCCGATTCTCGGGAACGTCCTCCTCGAAACGAACGACGACGCGAGCGTGCGCCTGCTGGCGACGGACCTGGAGGTGGGCCTGCGCAGCCAGTGCCCGGCTTCGGTGGCGCGCGCCGGGTCGTTGACGATTCCGGCGAAGAAACTGTTCGAGATCGTGCGGGCGCTGCCCGACACCGAGATCAGGATCGAAGCGGGCGCCCACGGGGCGGTGAACGTGTCGGCGGAGCGATTCGACTCCCGGATGCAGACCCTGCCCAGGGACGACTTTCCGACGTTGCCCGACCCGGGCGGGGAAGCGGCGGAGTCCGTGGCGCGAGAGGCCCTGCGGGGCATGGTGACGAAGACGCAGTTCGCGATCACGGGGGAGGACACGAGGTACTTCCTCAACGGCGCGCTGTTCGTTCTGAAGCCCGGCACGATGAGCCTGATCGCCACCGATGGTCACCGGCTCGCACTGGCGACCTCCGGGCGCGACGGGGCGGACGTCGAGGGCGGGGAGGTTCAGGCGATCCTGCCGAAGAAGACCCTCGGAGAGCTGTCGCGGCTGCTCGCCAGCGGGGAGGGAGAGGTCCGCTACACCCGCGGCGAGAGCCATCTGTTCTTCGAGATCGACGGCCGTCAGCTCATCTCGCGCATGATCGATGCGCAGTTTCCCGCCTACGAGCGCGTGATTCCGACCGGCAACGACAAGAAGGTCGACTTCGAGCGGGATCGCCTCGCGAGCGCGATACGGCGCGTCGCGCTGTTG
>WTFV01000274.1 GCA_011523845.1 Acidobacteriota bacterium
CACGAGCAGCGTCGGTACGTCCGCGTCGCTGCCGACCCGCATGCCCGGACCCGTACCCGCCCCGGCGCCCGGCCCGCCACCTTCTTCGGCGTCCGGACCCCCGTCGAGCAGCTTCGCGGGAATCCGGTCGCCCGCTCCCTCCCGGCCAATCAGCAGGGTTCCGTCCGGCCGGCGTTCCATTGCCACCCGGTCCGGCGCGGGAGGCTCGGCGAGAATCGACAGGCCCAGCCGTTCCCGGAAGGCGGTCCGGGCCCGGTGCAGGGTGGCGGCGTCGCGGATCGCCAGCGCCGCGGTGTCGGCCTCGGCCGCGGCGATCCGCTGCCGGACGAGCCCCGGCAGGTCGACGGCTCCTTCCGGCAGGGTCCGTCCCCACAGGTACAGCAGCGAGCTGAGCTGCTCGGGATTGTAGGCGTGCTCCACGAAACGCGAGGCGTCCGCGTCGCCCAGGATGCGCCGCCCGAAGAAGCCGTAGACCGCCTCGCGGCTGTCGCGGTGGTAGTTGTGCGGCGAATCGAACTGCCGCCATTCGACGTTCGACTCGGCCCCGAGCAGGCGGTAGATGCCCCGCACCGCCGGGAATTCCTCGGCCGGCGTGTCGACGGTCCAGTCTCCCGTCGCCGAGACCAGGAGCTGCGGCTTCGGGGCGAACGCCGCGGCGAGCTCCACGTTGTGCGTATCGATGCGCAGCAGCGGGGCGTTCTCGCAGGGCGAGCCCCCCTGCATGAGGAACGACACCATGTTCACCGGGGCGGAATAACCGATCCGGTCGTCCACGGCGGCGAGCAGGAAGCCCTGGGTGGCCCCGCCGGAGGCGCCGGTGACGCCGATGCGGCCGGCGTCCACGTCGGGAAGCGCCGCCAGGTAGTCGACGACCCGGATGCTGTTCCACAACTGCAGGCCGAGCGTGCCGATCAGCCAGAGCTGCTCGAGCGGGCCCGCGAAGCCGTGCGGCACCTGCCGCGTGTCGTTCCAGCCGACCATGTCGTAGGCGAAGACCACGTAGCCCTGGCGCGCGAGGCTGATGGCCCGCGCCGGCACCGAGTTGAACTCCGAGTTCTCGAACCGGCCGTAGCGCCAGTGGCCGTGCGGCGAGACGACGGCCGGGAACGGTCCCGGCTTGCCGACCGGCCGGTACAGGTTGCCGCCGAGAAAGAACCCCGGGTAGGTCTCCAGGAGGACGGCGGAGACCGCGTAGTCGTCGTGGACCACCGGCTCGCCGGACCGCGGATTCAGCGGCGTCTTCTCCGGCAACGGCCACAGACCGGCCGAGAAGAGGACCTGCTTGCGGAGGAACGCCGCCCGCTCCTCCCACTCGCCCCGCGTATACGCCGGCATCGCGTAGTGCCGGTCCGTATGGCGGATCTCCGTATTGCGGCGGTCCCGCTCCGGGAGCTGCACAACGGCGACGGCGGGAGCGAGCAACGAAACAGCCAGAACGAGACTCGCGACCAATAGCCTGGACATATGACACCCCGCAGACTCAGGGGAGCCCGTGGCAGGAGCCCCGCTGCATTCGAGCGGCGATGCATCCCGCGTGGACTGCGTTGATCCTTGGTCGAACATGCCCAAGATGCTCCCTCGCCGCGCTTTTCCACGCGGGCTCCTCCCCGCTCGCGGTGCTGCGCGGAGTCTCACCACGGACTCCTAGGCGGCGCGTTCGGGGCGCGGCCGGTACCGCATGAACACCGCCGCGGGCACGACGAGCATGTTCAGCGCCGTCGACGAGAACAGCCCGCAGACGATGACCATCGCCAGCGGCGCCTGGATCTCGCTGCCCGGGACCCCGAACCGAAGCGCCACCGGCAGCAGGGCCAGGCCCGTCGACAATGCCGTCATCACGATCGGCACCAGGCGATCGACCGAGCCCCTGATGACCGCCTCGTGCACCTGAAGGTCGGCCTCCTCCTCGCGCAGCCGCCGGATGCGCGACACCAGCATGATCCCGTTGCGCGTGGCGATGCCGAACAGGGCGATGAAGCCGATCAGGGCCGCCACCGACAGCACGCCATCCCCCAGGAACACGCCCGCCACGCCGCCGATCAGCGCCAGCGGCAGGTTCAGCATGATGATCGCCGCGTCGCGCGTCGAGCCGAACGCGCTGTACAGGATGAGGAAGATGCCCGCCACGGCCCCGACGCCCAGCCCCAGCAGCAGGCGCTCGGCCTCCTCCTCGGCCTGGAACTGGCCGCCGTACTCGACGCGGTAGCCCTCCGGCAGGGCCACGCCCGCCGCCACCCGCTCGCGCACGTCGGCCACGACGCCGCCCAGGTCGCGGCCGGCCACGTTCGCGGTCACGATGATCCGCCGCTGCGCGTTCTCCCGCCCGATGAAGTTCGGGCCGCGGTCCTCCACGATCTCGGCCAGGCTGCCCAGCGGCACCCGCGCGCCCGCCGGCATGTCCAGACGGGTCTGCCACATCGCCTCCAGGTCGGCCAGGTCGTTCGTCGCATAGCGCAGCACCAGCGGCACCGCCAGTTGCCCGTCGATGATCTGGCCCACCCGGCGCCCGAGCAGCGCCGTCTCCAGGGTGGACGCGGCCTGCCCGGCCGGCAGCCCGTGGCGCGCCAGCGCGGTCCGGTCGAAGCCGACCCGCACCGTCGGAATGTCGGCCTGCGGCTCCAGCGCCGCGTCCACCAGGCCCGGTATGCCCTGCACCGCGGCGAGGCTCCGGGTCCCCAGCTCCCGCAGCACGGACAGGTCGGGACCGAAGATCTTGACGGCGATGTTGGCGCGCGCCCCGGACAGCATGTGGTCGATGCGATGCGAGATGGGCTGGCCGATGGTGATGTTGGTGCCCGGCACCAGCGACAGCCGCTCGCGGATCTCCTCCA
>WTFV01000026.1 GCA_011523845.1 Acidobacteriota bacterium
TTGTCGACGATCTTGTAGTGCTCGCGCTTCGGATTCGCGGTTCGACGACGGATGCGGACGCCCTCGAGACCGTCCAGTTCCGTCTCGAATCGCGTCTCGATCTCGTGCTCTGCCTCCTCGAACAGGCGCAGGCAGGTCTCGATCGCATCTGCATCGGTGTTGGGCTCCATCTCGATCACGACAGTCTGCGAAACCTCAACAGCATCCCGGAGCTTCGGGATGCCAACGATCCCACCGGGATCGGGGCGGCTGCAAGGAGTGGGGCGGGCTGGGCCGCTCCGATCGATGTCCGCTGCGTCCAGCCTCTGGAATCCGAAGGCCGAGAAGGCTTCCGTCGCGGCTTCCGTCACGGTCATGCGGCTCGCGAAGACGATTCGGCCAGGTTGGCGTCATCGAGGTCAAACGTGACCCCTGCTGTCACGTCGGCAAAATCAGCCGCGTGATCATCTTCCTGACTTCCGCCTCGGGTGAGGCCCAGGGAAGAGAGAGACGGCAGGGCGTCAAGGTACCGGGGGAGGAATCAACCAGCGGAGCAGCCCAAGCAGTACCCCCAGTGCCGCGATGAAGCGCCACGTCTGGCCGTTGATGGCCTTCTGAAACTCGACCCGCAGCTCGCTGGTCTGCTTGTCCATGGCCGCGAGCATCTCTTTCTTGAGTGCTGCGAGCCCGTTGTCCAGATCCGCCTTGGTCGCCAAGTTTGCGGTCGCTATGGTGTCGGCCCTCACGATCGCGTCCGCCTGCTGCTGGTCGAACCCGTGCTCCCGCAACTCCGCAGCCGTCTGTCGCGTGTCGAAGGGTGGGAGACGCGACGCTACCATGAGTCGAGTGTATCACCCAACGCCTGCTGCGTCGGTTCCCTGGGCGATGGTGATCATGCCGGGCAGGTCGTCCAGGGGGGCGGCGTCGAGGGCGAACGTGACCGATGGCGCGGCGGGCGGCACCCGGCGGGATTGCGGAAGGGAACAACGAAAGCCGTCTCGATCCCGGTGGGATCTCGGCGTCGAAGTCCGGGTTCACGACGATCAGCATCGGGTACGACAGGAGCAGCGACAGCACACTGCGGATCGAGTTGCCGCCGCCGGCGAGCCTGTCCGGGTCGGCGTACGACATGGCTACCCGACGGGCCGTCGCTGACGCGTACGTCTCGGTCGTGACCGACTACTCAGTGAACCTGCACTCGAATGCGATGTTCACCGAGAACGGCAGCTTCAGCTTCGACGGGCTCCCGCCCGGCCCGACAGTCGTGATCGCGCGGGCGCCTGGCTTCGCACCGACCATCGCGTCCACGACGCTCATCGCCGGAGACAGCCACAACGTCGATGTCGGCATGCTGCTGGAAGGCTCGGTATCCGGAAGCGTTGTCGACGCACGCGGCAACACAGTCGACCGACAGCGAGACTACGGCCGCGACCGCGGCGACCGTTGCAAGCATCTTCTTCATCTTCATGATGATCCTTCGTTCTTTCCGATCTCATCCTGTTCAGAGGAAGGGGATCATGCCGACGACGGCGCCTACACCAGCGACCCAGAGGCAGTTGAAGACGTGCGCGTCGTCATTTCCTCGCACGCTCATGGTTGCACCGGCAGCGCAGCCGATCGCGAAGCCGATCAAAGCGTTCCTCAAGATGGGGCGTCTTGTACTGGACTGCTCGGGCTCCGGGTCCTGTTCGGTGCCGGATGCGGCGGCGTTCAGGTTGACCGGCGCTGCGAGGCGGTAGACCTCGACCGTGCCGGAAATCGGAGCGCCGTGCAGCGTGATCGGCGCCGAAGCGGTGGGAGCGTTGCAGGGCAACGCCGCCGCCAGCAGGGCGCTGCATGTTGCCGTAGCCATCGAGTCCTCCTCCTGCCTGTCGCCGGCGTCTACTTCTGCGCGGTCCTCAAGAACACGTAGGCTTGGCCGAAGACGCGGCTGTTCGACGGCGACACACTCGTGGGGTCCATCCAGCCGGTGTTGCCTTCGCAGATCCACGTGCTGCTGCATTTCATGCGAATGTACTTCCTGCCGTACCCAAGCGTTGCGACGTGCTCGGAGTCGTCCGGCATGTCGAGTTCGTGGAGGATGGTCTGCAAGTTGGGGATCGTGAACACCCTGTTGTGCCAGCGTGCCCGGCAGGTCTGATTTCGGCTGCGTATCAGCCGGGCCGAATCCGCGCGCCGATGTTCCAGATCCACGCGGCGCCGTCGCCGATGACGACGCGCTGGGCTGCGGTGTCGAAACCGCGCCGTATTGCCTCGCGATAGACCCGTTTTGCGAAGGCGGCCGGCTGCGGGTCGGTGTCGCGGCTGGCCGCGCTCTCGACCGGGGCGTTGTAGCTGACCGACCCGAGGTCGCGCACGGGCCGGCCTTGCTTGTCACGCCCTTCGGCCGTCCACAAAGTGGCCAGCGGCCTGAACCGCGATGGAGGGCGGTCCGGAGCAAGTGGACCCGGTAGCGCCCGTGCGACTTGCCCTCGTCGACCCTGCTGTCTCTCACGACCTCCACTACGGGACGGGTCGGGCTTCGATCATCCGAGCACTCGTCGCACTCGCCCACGGTTCTGACATGGGCGGCGGTGGGGCCCTATCCGCCGGGCGACGCCGGCGGCAGCACTACGCGCTCGATGGTGAGAAGGCGCTGGTCGACCTGGCGGAAGGCGACCTCGACGGCACGCAGGCGCTCGTCGAAGCCGACATGGTCGGCCCGCAGCCCGCGGATGTCGGCGCCCATGGCGTCGAAACGACGGTCGACATCGGCGCCCATGGCGTCGAAACGACGGTTCACGTCGGCGCCCATGGCGTCGAAACGACGGTTGACATCGGCGCCCATGGCGTCGAAACGGC
>WTFV01000084.1 GCA_011523845.1 Acidobacteriota bacterium
CGCTGGACTCTTCGAGCACGTAGAGCTTCACCAGTACGCCCGAGTCGTAGTAGAGGCTCACCGCTCGCCGCGTCCATCCTCGATGATCCGCGTCGCGGTTGTCCCGCCGACGGGCGCCGGGTACGCCGCCAGCAAGCGTGTTTCCGCCTGGCTCCAGTCGGCCGTCCGTGGCGGATCCGACGAAAGGGGAACGATCCGCGCAACGGGACGTCCCCGGCGGCACACCTCGATTACTTCTCCCCTCTCGACGTCGGCGAGGACGGCGGCGAGGTGGTGCTGTACGTGGCGGACATTGAACGATTTCATGTTATACAGATTGCCTAACATTGGTCACGCGCGTCAATCACTCGTGCGCAAAGCCCTTTCGAACCACGCTCAAAGCAGTCCCAGCGTCGCCGCCCGCTCGCCTCGCGAGACAGTCGAGAGCGTGGTCGAGCGCACGAACACCCCGCGCGCCGGCGCGGTGATGGTCTCCACCTCGTCGCCGTAGATGTCGACGATGGAGCACAGGTGCGCGCCCCCGTCCACGATATCCCCGAGCCGCGCCCGGGTGAGCAGCAGTCCCCCGCGCCGCGCGCGAAGGCCCAGGAACTCCTTCATCACCCAGGTCTTCTCTGGCCGCACGAGCTCGCCGTCGATCATCTTCAGCCACTTCATGACGTTGCGGATGTAGACGGCGCCGTCGTCGATGACGCCCTCCTCGAGCCGGCCGCCCTCTCCGGTCTCGAACGTGAACGCGGGCACCCCGGCGCGCGTCGCCTCGACGCAGAGGATGCCGTCGGCGACGTAGAAGCCGGTGTCGGTGCGCATGATCCAGCCGCTGCCGAATGCGTGCGCCATCGCCTCGGCCCGGGCATGGCTCTCGCCGAGGCTCGGATGCGGGAGGATGGCGATCGGCACGTAGCGCCCGCCGCGGGTGGGGGTGTGAATGTCGATGGCCCAGTCGCAGGTCCTCACCATCTCGAAGAGCGTCGCGGCGAGCCCCTGGGCGAGGTTGCCGTCGTGCGCTCCGGGGAAGCACGCCCACGCGTCGGCCGGGGCCTGGTCGAGCGGCGACTTCATGAACTGCGAGATGGGCAGCCGGTGGTCGGCGTGGAACGAGAGCGGGTGCTGCACCGGCACGCAGACGATGCTGCCCCGCAGCCGCTTCGGGTCCACGTCCGCGAGCGCCCGGAAGAGGATGCCGACGCCGTCGACCTCGTCGCCGTGGATGGCGGCGCCGAGGTAGAGCCGCGGCCCGGGCTCGGCGCCGTGGATGAGGTCGAGCGGAATGGAGACCCGGGTGCCGTCGGCAAGCTCCGTGAGCTCGATGGAATGGCGTCTCCGGGTCCCCGGCGGGACCGAGATGCCCGCAATGTCGAGCGAGGTCACGTCGAATACCTCCTCTCCCGCGAAGGGCCGGACGCGCGCGGCACGACGCGCATGCCGGCGGTTTCGAGCGATGTCACTCCGTCTCCCTCCCGTTGTCCGGCGCCTCCGGCGTCCTCGGCCCCACCGGCAGATCGTAGCCCGCCATGCACCGGTCCACGAGGTCGGTCGCCCGGTCCCAGTCGAAGGTGCGGTACGCCATGCCGGTGGTGACCACCTTGGGGCCGGAGTAGAACATCTCGTACTGGGTGTGGCGCGAGCCGAACTCGGAGCCTACGGCGTCCCACGCGAGCTTGAAGAGCTTGACCCGGCCGGTGGAGTCCGTCGCCGGCGAGTACTGGGTCCGGCCGATGAGCGACGCGAGCTCGGGGTCCGCGAAGTCCTCGACCGACGAGGGCACCATGATCATCCCCCCGCCCGCGAGCTCGCGCAGCGTGTGCACGATCTCCGGATAGAGCGCCTGGGACTGCACCTGGGATGCGTAGAGGAGCTCCCGGTCGGGCAGCCAGTACTCGCCGTAGCGCCACCCCTTGGCCTCCATCGCGAGGACGAAGGCTTCGATGACCTGGAGCTGGGAGGAGAGCCGGCCGAGCGTCTCCACCACCTGCGGGAACGCGATGACGCCGATGGTCTCGGCGATCCGGCGTGCGAGCCCGACCAGGAACCTGAGCTTCACCATCAGCCGGATCTCGGCCTGGTAGTTCTGGTACGAGTGCGCGGGCGTCGAGTGCCACTGCGCGAACTGGGTGCGCACGCACTGGTTCACGAACACCCGCTCCCACGGCACCTTGACCTCGTCGAAGTAGATGAGGGCGTCGTTCTCGTCGTAGCGCGACGAGAGCGGGTAGTCGAACTCCGATGTCGCGCCCTCTTCGTAGGAGCGGCGCGAGAGGATTCTGAGGCCCGGCGCGTTCATCGGGAGCATCGCGGTGAACGCCCAGCGCTCCTCGCCCGGCTTCATCGGGCGAAGCGTCGAGACCAGGATCTCGTCGGAGAGGACCGCGCCGGTGCCGAGCATCTTCGCGCCGCGAAGGGTGATGCCCTCGCTGTCCTCGTCGCACACCGAGACGGTGAGGTCCGCGTTGCCGCCCTCGCTCCGGGTCTTCGAGCGGTCCCCCTGGGGGTCGATGATGACGTAGGAGAGGTAGAGGTCGCGGTCGCGCGCGAAGGCGTAGTAGTCGCGAACGGCCTCGGCCCGCGCCTTGCCGTGCGCCTCGTAGACGGCGCTGCCCATGCGGAACCCGGCGATGGTGGACGCCACGTGGTCGGGCGAGCGCCCCATGAACCCGTAGTGGGTCTCCGCCCACGCGACGAGCGCCTCGCGGCGCGCCACGAGGTCCGCGTGGCTGCGGGGGAGCTGCCACATGCGGCTCACCCGGTCCCCGGTGGCCGGGGACGCGAACGTCATCCACTCGAGGTTCTCCGGCGCGCGCTGGAAATCGTAG
>WTFV01000231.1 GCA_011523845.1 Acidobacteriota bacterium
CGGCGACGGTCCAGCCCTCGCGCTCGGCGTGCTCGCGGCAGATACGGAACTGGTCCTCGATGGAAGCGGCCCGCTGCTGGTCGGACGAGTAGCGGGCATAGAGCGCACAGCGCAGGGTCATGGTCCAGGGTCTCCTATCGGTCGTGCGCCTCCTTCTCCGGCGGCGCGTTGTCGTTGGCGGCGCGGCTTGCCTCGAACCGCTCGCGGGCGATCTGGCGCCCGAGCAGGCGGGCGAGCCGCATCACGGCGGCGTCGATCCGCGCCTCCGGCCCGCCCGTCCCGGCCTTCGAGCCGGGGTTGTCGTTCGCGGCAACGCGGGGGACTCCCTCCCGCTCGCGGCCGTTCCCGTCTCTCCGCATCGCCTCCGCCTTCCCGGATTCGGTGACCCTGGAAGGGAGATTTGAGCCTGCGGAGAAGGCTTGTCAAATCGCGCATGAGGCGATTTCCTACATGGAATCAACGGCTTGTCCGCACCGGGCGCGCTCTGGCACTCTCTGGCCGCGCTTGGCTACGATGAAAAAAAGTGCCGAAGCCAATCCTCAAAGGCTAACAGCGCTTCAGGGCTACGGCTGCGAGTTTTTCCGTCGTCTGATTCGTGCGCAAGTCTTTCGCGTCGTTCCTTATGCGATCACTGATCTCTTTGCTGAACACTCCTGTGTCGACGAGTTCACACATTATCTGAGCGACCGCGAAAAACTGTCCGATCGATTCCGCACGAGGGTCCACAGTAAGTGTGCCTGCTGCTACTAAGTTTGCCCTCTTTTCGAAATAGGGTCCCACCACCAAAGCCGCGCCAGCGACCTCTAGGGACTTCTGCGCCTGGTACAGTTGCCAGACAGCGAGAGCGATTCCGAGAACCACGAGCAGATCGCGGCCTCTTTCCCAAGTTATCATCGTTCTCTCCTCGGATGGTCGATATAGCGGATGCGGACGGGTTGAGTGAGCACGTCCACCGCTTCATCGAAGGTGGCGTTGATCTGGATGAAGGCGCCGGGATGCGGGGGCGTCATGCCCATCCTGATGCCGCCGTCGGTCATCGGTGGCAATCCTCCGGGCTTACGCGGGGTCGAACTGAATCCGCAGCCGAGTGCCAGTTGCTTGCGCGACCTTCTCAAGGGTCCGCGTCGATGGCGGCACCCGGCCGCTCTCCAGACGCGCCACCGCCGATTGCGTCGTCTTCATCCTCTCGGCCAGCTCCGCCTGGGTCATGCCGGCCCGCGTGCGCGCCTCGATCAGCGCGCGGGCCAACTCGAACTCCGGTCCCAGCTTCTCATAGGCTTCCCGGTAGTCCGGGTTTCGGCTCCATCGTTCATGCAACTCGTCAAGCGTGCTCATTGCAGTACCTCCCCGGCGCGACGCAGCGCCAATTCGATCTCCCGGCGCGGCGTGCGCCGGGTCTTCTTCACGAATGCCCGCACCACGACCACCCGCCGGCCGGTCGCGACGACATAGAGCGCCCGCGCGATGCCGTCCCGGCCGCTCAAGCGGATTTCCCACAGCGGGCCGGTCAAGTGCCTGACATGCGGCGCGCCCACGCGCTCCAGCCCGAATGTGGCGATCAACCGGCCTATGCGCGCAAACCGCGCCTGCATATTGGCGGGCAGCGCGTCCAGCTCCCTCTCCACGGTCTCGTTCAGTGTCTCGACGCGCCAAGTCATGAGACGGCACCGTATAGCATGTTTGCTATGAAGGCAAGTCGGTGCCTCTGCCGCTTGTCGCCTGACAGGGCGGACATTCGGCGCCATTTGCGGCCACGGGCGGACAGCGGCGGACGGATGTATGTTCGGCACTTGTTCCGCCAGTCGCGAGCGCCCATCTTGCCGGTATGGACAGGCACGAGACCCCCGAATCCGCCCCTCTCGGAGCGCCCTGGCGATGGTAGCCTCCATCGGCGTGATCGCCTCGCCGTCGCAGGGCGCGAGCTACTACGAGAAGGATGGCTACTACGCCAAGGACGACCCGGCGCATCGGGAAGCGAGCGCCTGGGCGGGCCGGGGCGCGGCGGCGCTCGGGCTCTCCGGCCCGGTCGATTCCGCCGACTTCAAGGCGGTCCTCGAAGGGCGGGTGCCGGACGGGCCTCGCTTGGGCAAGCGCGGCAAGGACGGGGAGATCACCCACCGTCCGGGCCGCGACGTGACGCTGAGCGCGCCCAAGTCCGTCAGCCTCATGGCGATGGTGGGCGGCGACGAGCGCATCGTCGAGGCGCACGACAAGGCGGTGACGGCGACGCTCGGCTGGATCGAGAAGAACGCCGTGCTCACCCGGATGCAGGACAAGGCTACCGGGGCGATGGTCCACGCGGACGGCCAGAAGATGGTCGCGGCCACCTTCCGCCACGACACGTCCCGCAACCTGGATCCCCAGCTCCATACCCATGCCGTCGTCGCCAACATGGTCCAGGGCGAGGACGGCAAGTGGCGCACGATGGTCAATGACGGCCTCTACCGCAACAAGATGGCCATCGGCGCGATCTACCGGGCGGAGCTGGCGCAAGGATTGAAGGGCCTCGGCTACGAAGTCGAGAAGTCTCACGCCGACGGGCGCTTCGAGATTGAGGGCGTCCCGCGCGAAGTCATCGACGCCTTCTCGACGCGACGCGCCGAAATCGAGACCGCGATGGCCGAACGCGGTCTCGGCGAATCGAAGGACAACCCCCATCTGGCGGACCGGGCCGCGCTGCTGACGCGGGCGGCCAAGCGCGACGTGGACAAGGCGGCGCTGCACAGGACATGGCAGCGCCAGGCGAAGGCGCTGGACTTCTCGGCAAGCAAGGTCCGCTCACAAGCCCGCAAGGCGGAGCGCGGCCTGCTC
>WTFV01000126.1 GCA_011523845.1 Acidobacteriota bacterium
GGGACTGGGACTTCCCGACCGGGCCGAACCTGCTGGACATCACCGTCGACGGCCGCCCGGTCAAGGCCATCGCGCAGGTGAGCAAGCAGGGCTTCACCTACGTCTTCGACCGGGTCACCGGCGAGCCGGTCTGGCCCATCGAGGAGCGTCCGGTGCCGCAGGGCAACGTGCCGGGCGAGTGGTACTCGCCGACGCAGCCGTTCCCGACCAAGCCGCCACCGTTCGACCGGCAGGGCTTCGCCATCGAGGACGTGATCGACTTCACGCCGGAGCTGCGCGCCGAGGCGCTCCGGATCATCACCAGCCGGGCGCGGTTCGGACCGATCTTCTCGCCGCCGGTGGTGCGCGGGGCCGAGGTGCCGTTCATCCAGGTGCCGGGCGCCGGCGGCGGCGCCAACTGGCAGGGTGCGGCGGTCGACGTGGAGACGGGACAACTCTTCGTCTCGTCGTCGAGCACGCTGATCGTGGTCGAGGTGGTGCCGTACGACCCGCCGGCGACGGTGGGGTACTTCACCGATCCCTGGGGCGTTGGGCTGTCCGGCCCGCGGGGGCTGCCGCTGTTCAAGCCGCCCTACAAACGGGTGACCGCGATCGACCTGAACACCGGCGAGCAGAGCTGGATGGCGCCGCACGGGGACGGCCCGCGCTACCACCCGGCGTTGCGCGACCTGGATCTGCCGCCCCTCGGAGGCGGGGGCGGCATCAGCTCCGGCCCGCTGGTGACGCCGACGTTGCTGATCATGAACCACGGCGGGCGCGGCTTCGCGTCGGCGGCGGACGCCGGGCTGGGTGAGGCGACCGGCGACCCGACGGCGGATGCCGCTGTGCTGATGGCGGCCAGCACGCGCACGATCAGCGCTTACGACAAGGAGACCGGCGAGCACCTCGGCTCGGTGCCGCTACCGGCGACCCCGGGCGGCAACCCGATGACGTACCTGCACGAGGGAAAGCAGTACATCTTGGTCGCGGTCGGGCGGGGCGGCGCCGATGCGGAGCTGATTTCTCTGGCGTTGCCTTGAGACAGGGTGGTTGCAGCCCCCAGGCCGCGCACCGACGAGCGCAGTCAGGGGCTGCCTGGCAGTACCGGATGGAGGCAGGAGGGAGAGCAATGGCGCAGCAGACGATTCGCCTCTGGGAAATAGCCTCGAATCAAGAGCTCTCCGAGGTCGCGAGCACTGAAGTTCCGTTGGAAGAAAGGCTCGAAGACTGGTTGGAGAGTGACATTTCCATGCTGGACCCAGATCTGGTGGTTGTCGGGCGCCAGGTGCGGACCGACTTCGGCGGGCTCATCGATCTGCTGTGCATTGACAAAGTTGGCGACGCCGTGGTCATCGAGTTGAAGAAAGGCAGAACCCCGCGCGAAGTGACTGCCCAGACACTCGACTACGCCTCATGGGTGATGCGCTTGACCCGCGAGAAGCTTGCGGAGATTGCGGAGGACTACTACAAGTCGCAGTCTCTAGGTTCACTCGAGGAGGTGTTTCAGGACAAGTTCGGTCGAGAACTGCCGGAAACGCTCAACGGAGATCATCGCTCAATCATCGTGGCCGAGTCTCTGGATGCCAGTACGAAGAGAATCATCGACTATCTTGCGGAACGAGAAGTTCGCTTGGACCTGATCACTGTCCAGCATTTCCAGGCCGGCGACGGCAAGCGCATGCTGGCTCGCGTATACCTGGTCGATCCTGAAGTGGCGGCTGCAAGATCGCGTTCTCGCTCCCGGCCGACATCGTACAAGACGGTAAGCGAGCTCCAGGCCATTGCCGACGAGAACGGGATAGGCGACCTGTACCGCCAGGTCAGAGACGGGGTTCGCGGTATCCTCTCCGCTCAACCGTATGCCACAGTTGTTGGCTACTGCGGCAAGCGACCGCCTGAAGATGGCGGTGGAGTCAGGACAGTGATGTTCGTTGGCGCATATCCTGAAGACGGCAGACTCGCCTTCGTTCTGCACGCCACCAGGTTCAAGGCCATCTTGGGTATAGAATTGGATGCGCTCAAGGAATGTCTGCCAGGAGATGCTCGGGAAACCGAAAGAGGCAATCCGGACATCGCCGACGTATCGACTTGGGTGGGCTCCTCGGAGGAGGAGAAACAGCACGCAGTTGGCATGATTGGCTGGTTCCGGTCGTCCGAAGAAGTGGCAAAGTTCATCGACCTGCTCAGGAACTGCGCTCAGTTGAAGGCGCAGGAAGAATAGACTGCTATCGTGTGCGACAGGCGTGCGGGTCGCTCAGTCAGGCTTGTCTGTCTGTCGAGCGACCTCGTCGGCGAATGCGCGCGCGGACGCCAACCAGGCGCGCAGCTCGTCGGCGGTGGGGTTGAGTTCGTACGGGTGGTGATGGCAAGCCCGGCTCAGAGCCGACCAGATCGCCGAAGTTTGTCGTGCCAGATCGCGGTCTCGGAAGTAGACGACCAGGCAGAGCAGTTGCGCATGAGTGCTGCACCGTTCCAGGCCCGGTTCACGCAGGTGCCAGTACTGACGGAGCGCGCCCTCGATGGCTTGGCGTCCGAGCGCCGCGGCCGTTCTCGGCCAGAGTCCCACGCTGCTGCCGGCCGGGCTCTTGATCAGCGCCTCTGCCGCCGTGAGGATCCGGAGCGGTGACATCGTGCCGGGCGTCATTGCGATCTCGCCAGCGAGAGGATCGATCGGGTGACGCGGTCGGTCCGGTAGACGAGTTCCTTCAGTTGAGCCGACGGAATTGGATCATGGGAGCCGCGGTTGGACCAGGCGACGGCGTCGCCGGCCTCCCGGCCCCACTTTGCATTGATGTGTGGGAGAACGTCGCCGGCCCGATCGACATTGTCGAATACGGCGAGTGCTAGCTTCTGGAGCAACGTCCGGGCACCGGTCAGGGCTTCCTCGACCGCGGCGTGTGCCTCGCCACGCCCGATGCGGCGCCGTCGGACGACTTCGGTGGACGCAGCTTCCAGGGAGAGCCGGCAGTAGAGCGGTACGGCCCGCGCCGCGGCGGCGGGCGGCAGGTCACTCGTCAGCGTCAGCGACCGGGCGTCGTTGAGATATTGCCCTACCGGGTGGCACGTCTCCCGGCATTCGACGACCGATTGGGCGCGTCGCGCCACTTCGATCACAGCGGCGGGAATCTGCAGCCGGCGGATCGATTCCGGCAGCCGTTCGTCGTGTGTGAAGACGATGACCTGTCTGGTCCTTGCCACCATATGGAGCACGTGGGCCAGACCATCCACCTTGCCCGGGTCCATCGCCTGAACCGGATCGTCGATGACGACGAAGCCGAAGGGTGACTCGGACAGCAGCACGCGCGGCAGGAAGAGACTGAGCGCCAGCGCGTGGATTTCGCCCTGGCTCATGACACCGAGGGCTTGGCCGGCGACGCCGTCGACGCTGACGCCGAGGGCAAGTCGGCGTTGCGTGGAGCCGCCGGCAAGCTCGAGATCGTCCAAGGCTACCGCACTGTTCTGCCTCAGCAGCGCCCAGACGTCCCGGGCTCGGTCCGCAATCGGCTTGAAGCGTTCGGCCCGGATCACGCCGGTTGCTGCGAGAAGCCATTTCTCGGCCTTTCGGAGGTTGGGAGCAGCACGGCGGGCGAGCCCGGCCTGCTTCGCGTCCGGAAGCCACTCGCGGAGCGAGCGCGCGATCGGGCGCCAGACATCTTCCCTTCGCCTGAGCTCGGCGGCAGCTCGCTCGCGCAGGGTCACCGCTGCTTCTTCCAGGCTGGCGTGTGACTGGCGCAAGTGCGCGATGAGAGGCTCGTCTAGGGCATCGGCCGGAAGGCCGATCCAGTGTGTCCAGGCCGCCGTCAGATCGGTCGCATCGACACCGACCTCTGCCGCGCGCTGCAACTCCGGGGGTGGTTCGGTGAGCAAGGCCCGGGCCTTGTGTCGCGCCTCGCGCAGTTCCTGCTGTGCCTGCATCGCGGCATGGGCCTCTTGACGCAGACGCTTGCTCTCTCCTTCGGTTCGCTCGCGCCAGACGCTGTCGAGCGCGCCGTCGCCGCAGACCGGGCAGGGCTGATCGCCCTGCGCCGCATGCAGGTCGAGTGATTGTTGAAGCAGGTCGGCAATCTGTTCGGCGCGGCCGGCGTCGGTCGCAGCCATGTCCCGCGTCGTCTCGACCGCTGCCTGCAAGCGCCCGGCGATCGCCTGCACGTCTTCAGCGCTCGGAATCGGCAGGGTCGCCAGCTTGCCCAACAACGGAAGCCCGCCGTCGCCTTCGGGATCGATCGCGCCCTCCAGAACCAGTTCCACTGCGTCGAGATCCCATGCGTCAGCCTTGGACGCGTCGATTGCCCGTGCACACGTCCGCGCCCGCTCGTCGTCGATTTCATCCAGCGCTGTCCGGTGCCGGCTGCATCGCGGCATGGGCCTCTTGACGCAGACGCTTGCTCTCTCCTTCGGTTCGCTCGCGCCAGACGCTGTCGAGCGCGCCGTCGCCGCAGACCGGGCAGGGCTGATCGCCCTGCGCCGCATGCAGGTCGAGTGATTGTTGAAGCAGGTCGGCAATCTGTTCGGCGCGGCCGGCGTCGGTCGCAGCCATGTCCCGCGTCGTCTCGACCGCTGCCTGCAAGCGCCCGGCGATCGCCTGCACGTCTTCAGCGCTCGGAATCGGCAGGGTCGCCAGCTTGCCCAACAACGGAAGCCCGCCGTCGCCTTCGGGATCGATCGCGCCCTCCAGAACCAGTTCCACTGCGTCGAGATCCCATGCGTCAGCCTTGGACGCGTCGATTGCCCGTGCACACGTCCGCGCCCGCTCGTCGTCGATTTCATCCAGCGCTGTCCGGTGCCGGCTGCAGTCCGACTCGACCGCCTTGAACTGCTTTTCCCGAACGAGTCTCTGCTCGCGCAACCGCTTGTGCGCGTCGACCAGCGACTCTATGCCGAGCGCCGCCGACATCACATCGAAGAGTACGGACGGCGGACTGTCAGCGATCGATCCCAGCTCGTTGTAGGGCAGAAATGGGCGGTATGTCGACAGTGCGGCGTCCCAACCGAGCGCCGCGCGTCCGTCGCCGCGGCGAACGCCGCGCACGACGGTCGATGCCGCGTCCAGCTCGGTTTCTTCCGCCGGCCAGGTACAACGGGCGACCAACGGCTGGCGTTCGCCCTCGATGGTGAACGTCGCCTCGATCTCCACGGGTTCCGTCAAGTGAAGATTGCGCCAGCCCTGCTTCCACACCACCGACCGCTCGGACCAGCGGCGATTCTCACCGGTCAGCAGAAATTCCAGCGCCTCGGCGAAGCTGGACTTGCCGCTTCCGTTGCGTCCCACGACCAGCGTGAGTCCCGGCCCAGGCATCAGATCGAGCGTGCTGCGGGCGCCGATGCCGCGGAATCCCTGCACCGCGATCCTGTTTACGAAGACACGGGTCGCGGGCCGGTCAGCCGATTCCGTGTCTTCGTCGGCCGCGGTCGAGACGGTCGAGACCGATGCTGGAGGGCTTTCTTCTCCGGCCAACGCCTGCACCAACGCCGCCTCGCCCTCGAGCGCCGCAATCACGAGCAGTCCGACGTCTACGGCCAGAGCTGTGTCGGTGTCGATTCTCGCCCGGACCTGCTCATTGAGCGTCGTGCCGGGAGCATTCGGTGTCTGGGCAGGTAGTGTCATGCACGCTCCGGGTCAGTGCTTTAGCGGCGTCCCCAGGGTCCGACCCGTTTCGATGCCGGGACACCTCGGTAGTTCACGAGTCGCGTCTTCGCCGGTGCGCCGCTGCGGTCGCGGCATCGGTCGCTCGCAGTACCCGCACTTGAAGTGCTGAATCCTGACGAACACATTCTTGATGTCGCCCCATTCGGGTTCTTCGCCACTCTTGGCTCTATCCAGCCAATCGTGATCGTGGGCCCGTATTCGGCGCTTCAACTCGCGCGAATTGATCCGATAGCCAATCATCGTCGCAGGTGCCGCTCAGCGCGTCTACTCGCCGTCGACGTTTGCCGCGGCGGCGCCTAAGGATGTCATTCTCATGAACCGCGTTGCGGCGCCCCGCTTGCCGCGCGATACGTCGCGGGAAACTCTGCGCAGCTCCTCGTAGAAGTCGGGAGCGCGAGTCGACACGAGTCCGAAGTGCGAGCTCGTGAGGATCTGATCTGCCGTGAGGCCGTGGACTTCCAGCTCGGGCGTCGTGAGGACCGATGCGGTTTCGTCGTCGCCGTCGGGGACGACCAGGAACAGGTTGGCCGACTCTACTGTCCCTGCCACTATCGGGCTGTGCGTCGTGCACAGGAACTGAAGCTGCGGAAGAGCTCGGGAAATCGTCGGCAGCACGACGAGCTGCCATTCCGGGTGCAGGTGCAGATCGATCTCGTCGATCATCACGATGCCCTGGTGATCCACAAGGGCTGCCCCGTCCGGGCAACACTGGCACATGTGGTAAAGGAGATCTCCAATCCATCCGATGTAGGCGCGGAATCCGTCTGACAGCGCGGAAAACGAAACACCGAGCTCACGATGACTGAACGTGTAGTCGCCGTTCAGCACCTTGCCGTGAAAGTCCGTGCCCTCGGGCAGCAGCTCGTTCAGCAGCATTTCGACTTCTTGGTACCGCCGGAGGTTGGTCGCCTGCAGGGCCGGCAACCATCCCGTGAGTGGCATTAACGTCGCGTGTTCCTCGAACAGGCCGGCGACCCGTTCGTAACGAACGTGGCGTAAGCGCCGACGGAGGCTCGAATCCACCTTGGCGGGACTCTCGACAGTGCGGGAGACGCCGTAGCCGACGAAGAAGAAGGCCGCGGAGTCCTCGCTGTACATCGGATCCCAAACGGGAGTTGCCAGCGCGGGGTCGAATACGCATCTCTCTGTGGTACGCACACGCGAGATTCGTGCCATCAATACTGGTGTGTTCGGTGCGGGGCCGCCGTCTCCTTCGCGATCCTGGGCGCTGAGTGCAACGTGTGCCTTGATGGCGGCGTCCATAGGAGACTTGTCCACTTCCCGTCGCACAAGCCAGTACGGTCTGTACCCGGTCGCCGCCAAGACGGGACTCATGAGCGCGAGCGCGGCTGCCTTGAGCGCCGCTGACTTGCCCATCCCATTGTTGCCGAGGAGCAGGTTGATGTTGGGGTACTTCAGCTTCCCGGACGCTGCCGCTCCCGCTCCCGGGTAGCGGAAGGAGACACCCGAGTGCCTGAACGCCCGGAACCGCTCGATCTGCAGTGACTGGAGGTACATGGGATCAGCCCCATCTGTTCAGGACTTCGTCCGCGCCCGAGCAGACGTCCACGGGGCATTGTAGTAGCCGGCATTCAACGCTGCCCGGTGCCCCACCCGAGTGCGATTGAATTCGAGCACGACGTCCTGGTTGGTTCAGGGTGGGCCGCATGGCTCACCGTGAGTCCGGCGACACGAGCTCCGTCCCCAGAGTCCGGCCCTTGTCGACGGCCGGGACGCCCTTCTCCATCCACACCGGGGCGGGCGCGTCCTGCAGGTAGTGGTCGAAGAACTGCTGCATGCGGACAGCCCAGTCCTTGCGGTTGGCGTCGCGGCGCAGGCCGTGGCCTTCGCCGTTGTAGTTGAGCAGCCACGCCGGCTTCTGCAGCCGGCGCAGCGCGACGAACAGCTCGATGCCCTGGTACCACGGCACCGCCCCGTCGTCGTCGTTGTGCATCATGAGCAAGGGGGTGCGGATCTTGTCGGCGTAGAACAGCGGCGAGTTGTGCAGGTACTCGGCGGTGGCCTCCCAGAGCGTGCCGCCGATGCGGCTCTGCGTCCGCTCGTACTGGAACATCCGGCTCATGCCGGTCTGCCAGCGGATGCCGCCGTAGGCGCTGGTCATGTTGCTGACCGGGGCGCCCGCCTCCGCCGCGGCGAACAGGTCGGTCTTCGTGATCATGTAGGCGATCTGGTAGCCGCCCCAGGAGTGGCCCTGGACGCCTATCCGATTCCTGTCGATGAAGCCCTCGTCGAGCAACCTGAGCACGCCGGGCACGACGGCGTCGAGGGCGCTCTCGCCGGGGTAGCCGATCTCGTAGGGAATGTCGGGGATGAACATCACGTAGCCGCGGCTGACGTAGAACGGAACCGACACGGACGAGCTGCCGGGCCGGGGCGTGCGCCACGTGTAGAGGCCGTCCGACATCCGCTCGTAGAAGTACACGAGCAGGGGGTACTCCTGCGCGGGATCGAAGCCGTCGGGCTTGAACAGCATGCCCTGCAGCGAGACGCCGTCGTTGGAGGTCCATTCGACGAGCTCCGCCGAGCCCCAGCGGTAGTCCTTCTGCTGGGGATTGGCGTCCGACACTCGCTGCATGTCCGTGATCCCACCATCCGTAACCCACAGGTCCGGGAACTCGCGGAAGTCCTCGCGGGTGAGCAGCCAGCGGTCCGCATCCTTGGCCTTGCCGCGTAGCCGGAAGCTCTTTTCCACCATGACCGCTTCGGCCGGCGACGCCTCGCGGTCGGTACGTCCGCGGTGGAAGCCGCCCCGCTTGTTCCGGTCGTGGAACGCGTGCCAGAGCGCCTCGCCCTCCGGGATGTGGTCCAGCTCGGGTTCCGTTCGCGCGTAGCGGAAGCGAATCTGCGACGCCCGGCCCGTCCCTGCCGTGAGGTTGACGGTCCGACCGGAGTCCGGCTCGAAGCGCCAGACGTCGAAGCGGTCGTAGAACAGGAACGCGGCGTCGTCCGCGGTCCAGCTGGCGGAGCCGTAGGGAGGCGGATCGTGCGGGTGGTCGTCCAGCTCGTCCCAGACCGGGTGGGGAACGTCGGCGCTCGCGGTCAGCGGCTCGCCGCCGTCCAGGCGCGCCACCTTCCACTGTCGTTCGGCGCCGTTCCACCACGCCGCGTACTTCCCGGCCGGCGAGATGGCCGCGCGGGCGAAGCGCCCGACCTTCTCGGCGACCGGCCGATGCTCTCCGCTGGCCAGATCGATGGCGTAGAGGTCGTTGTAGCGCCCGTCCCAGGAGAGAAGCTGCCGGTACGGCATGTCGGTGACGCCCAGCGCGTACGTGGCGTCAGACTCGGCTGCGAACCGGACCGTCGGGACGGCGGTCGTGCCCAATTGCACGACGGCTCCGCCGTCCAGGTGGATCGCCGCCGCGTACGTACGCTTCCGCTCGTCGTCGGCCCGCACGAGCTGCATCGGCTGCAGGTAGGGGTCCTTCCAGTTCCAGATGTCGAGGGTGACCTTGTCCTCTTCCAGCGTTTCGTCCTCCGCTTCCGGCGCTGGCCGGGGGGCGGTTCCGAAATGGAGGACCCCGCCACCCTCCGAGAACCGGACGTGGCCGTGCTCGCTGACCCACCAGCCGCCCGGAATCCCGTCGGTGCGTGAATCGGCCAGGGGTTCGGCCCGCCAGACCGGCGCGCCCGCGCGGTACAGGGTGAACTCGGGCTGGTCCGCAGCCGAATCGTCCCGGTCCGTCAGGAAGGCCACGTGGGCGCCGTCCTTCGACACCGCCAGTTGTTCGTACCGCCCTTCGCCCTCCAGAAGCGCGCGTGCGGCTACGTCGTCAAGCGGTACGACATAGGCGCCGTCCCCCGAGCCGTCCTCGGTCGAGGTGGTGAAGGCCAGAACGGCGGCTTCCTCCGCGAACTCGTAGTCGGCGACCAGGTCATAGCGCGTCTCGTTGCCTGTGGTCAGGTTCAGAAGGACCAGCGTGGAACCGTCCTCTTGCTCGTCGCCGGCGTCGCCTTCCGCGTCGGTACCGCGCGGGCTGGCTTCGCCTTGCTGCGCCGGTTCCCCGGAAGCGGTTTCCTCCTCCGATTCCCCGGAGCCGTCCGCACCGACCTGCTCTACCGGCACGTACGCGACCCAGCTTCCCTCGCGCGCGACCTCGTAGCTCTCGACCGGCCCGAGATCGCGGATCCCGCTACGCCGGACCTCTCCGCCAGCGAACACGGCCGCGATGTCCGCGACCGCGAGAGCGTCCTTGGGGAGGTCCTCGCTTTCCTTTCCCTCGCGCTTGAGGGCGTCGACCTCCGACTCCGGCGCCGGAACCGCGTAGACGAGATGGCGGGAGTCCGACGTGAAGGTCGGGCCGGTGCCCCGGACCGTCAGCGGGGGGCGGTCTACGCTGGTCGCTTTCAGGGTAAGCGCCGGGTCACCCTCCATGGGGACGAGGACGAAGGCCAGCCAATTGCCGTCCGGCGACAGCGACGGGTCCTCGATCGTGTTCCATTGCAGCACGTCGTCGTGGTCGAGGGCCCGCTGCTGCGCGAGGGCGGGCAGGACCGCCGCAAGAACCAGGGTGACGGTGGCCACCGTGACGACGAAACGCGCTTGCGGTTGTCTCATCTCTTCAATCTCCAAGGGCGCCCATCCGTGAGGAGACGCTGCTGACTTCCATGTCCCTGCATTGTGTCCCGAATCGTAGCGGCTTCGGACTGGAGCCGTGCGATCCACCAGCAGTCCGTGGCGAAACCCGCGCAGCACGGAGAGCGGCGAGGCGCCCCGACACCCGGTGCCCGGCGTGACGAGGGAGCAGATTGGGCATGTTCGACCGCGGAGCAACGCAGTCCAGACGGGATGCGTCGCCGCTCGAATGCAGCGGGGCCTCTCACGGCGGGCTGCTACGATCCACGGATCGATGCGCAAGACCGGGCTGATGCTGATCCTCACCGCCGTCGCCACCGTCGTCGCGGTGGCAGGACGCGTCTGGGCCGACGCCGATCACGAGACGCTGGCGGATTCGCTCGCGGCGATTGCCGACAGTCGGGGCCTGTACGGTCTGGGTGGCGCGGGGCGGTTCCTGTCGGGAGTCACGCTGATCGCCGCCGGGTGGTTCCTGTTCGGCTCCGCGAGTGACGACAGGCGAGCGCGTTCGGCGGTCGTCCCGCTTCTGTTCGCCGTGTCGGGGGCGTTCACCGCGTGTTCGGGGGCGCTTGCGGTCAGCCTGGCCGCGGCGCCGGCGGAATGGATGGATGTCGCGGGCCTCGAGGGGGTTGCGCTCAGCCACCAGGAGGCGACGGTCCGGCTGCGGCGGTTCACCGGCACGGCCGGCTTCGCCATGGTCGGCCTCGCGTTGATCGTCATCGCGTGGCGCCAGCGGAGCGCCGGCGGCACGCTCAGGCGGTTTGCGCCGGCGTCGGCGCTGCTCGGCCTGGCGATTCAGTTCGTCTGGCTCGATGCCGCGACGGTCATGCACATAGTCACCGGGACCCTGTTCGTCGGCTGGCTCGCCGTTGGCGGCAGCATGCTCGTGAAGGGGCGATGCTGGATTCCGGGCTGACGACGCGCTTCGTGAATCCCTGTAGAATCAACCGGATCGGCTCGCGACCGCGACGGCAGGCTGGCCGCCTCGGTGGAGTCGGTGTTCATGGAAGCGAGCGATTCCTCGCCGATGCAGTAGCCGGGACTTGTGCCGCAAGACGCGGTACCGGCGCAGGCGACCGAGCTGGATGATGCCACGACGCGACAAAGGAGACCGTGCGATGAGCGAGCGAGCGCCGCAGGACACCCCTGCAGGCCACTGGATTTCGTACCGCCCCGAGATCAAGGTGATGGACTGCACCATCCGGGACGGCGGCCTGATGAACGACCACCAGTTCCCGGACGAGACCGTCAAGGCGGTCTACGACGCCTGCGTCGCGAGCGGCATCGACTACATGGAGATCGGGTACGTCAACTCGCGCAAGCAGTTCCCGCCCGGGCAGTTCGGTCCCTGGAAGCACTCTCGCGAGGATGACGTCCGCCGCATCGTCGGCGACAACGACACGCCGCTGAAGCTGTCGGCGATGGCCGACGCCGAGAAGAGCGACTATCGGGAGGACATCCTGCCGAAGTCCGAGAGCGTGATCGATCTGATCCGGGTGGCCACCTACATCCACCAGATCCCGCTGGCCCTGGACATGATCAAGGACGCCCACGACAAGGGCTACGAGACCAGCCTGAACCTGATGGCTCTGTCGACGGTCCCCGAACGGGAGCTGAACGAGGCGCTGGCCCTGGTCGCCCAGTCCGAGGCGGATGTCGTCTGCATCGTCGACAGCTTCGGCGCGCTCTACTGCGAGCAGATCGACGACTACATGACCACCTTCCAGGGCTATGCCACGCCGGCCGGGAAGGAAGTGGGCATGCACGCCCACAACAACCGGCAGCTCGCGTTCGCCAACACCGTCCAGGCGACGATCAAGGGCGCCAACCGGCTGGACGCCAGCATGGCGGGCCTTGGCCGCGGGGCCGGCAATTGCCCGCTGGAGCTGCTGCTCAGCTTCCTGCACAACCCCAAGTTCCGGCTGCGGCCGGTGCTGCACTGCATCCAGCACCACATCGAGCCGATGCGGGCAGCCTTGAAGTGGGGCTTCGACTACCCGTACATGATGACCGGGGTGCTCAACCAGCATCCGCGGGCGGGGATGGCGTTCAACGAGTCCGACGACCGCGGCGACATCATCAAGTTCTACGACTCGCTGGAAGATCCGGACTGACGCACGAATGCGGCGGGGCTTTCACCACGGGCTCCTGGACCATGGGAAGAACAGTACCGGCAGTCGCGACGTTCGTCGTGGCGTGCGTCCTGGCGCTGACCGCGGGGCAGCCGCGTCACGCTGCATGCCTACGAGGCCTCGTTCCCCGCGCCGTGGGGTCACCACAACGTCTACTTCCGCGGCGCGCCGGGACCGCTGCTGTCGCCGAGCCAGGTGACGCTGCCGGAGCTGTGGGCGGCGCTGACGGCGGGCGAGGCGCTGACGATTCCGCACCATACGAACAAGTTCCCGCAGCCGCTGGCCTGGGACGACGATGATCCGGGGCTGCGGCGCAACTTCGAGATCTACTCGGCGCACGGCCTCAGCGAGGCGTACGATCCGAGCCATCCTCTCGCGTTCGAGCAGAGCGAGTTCACGAACCGGTCGGCGTCGGCGCGGACGGGCGTCTCGGCCCAGGACGCGTGGATGCAGGGGTTGCGTCTCAGCACGATCGCGGCGTCGGACGATCACCGCTCGCAGCCCGGGAAGCCGCACTGGGGGCTGGCCGCCGTGCGGGCGCCGGAGTTGACGCGCGAGGCCATCTTCGATGCGCTGCACGCACGGCGGACCTACGGGACGACCGGCCAGCGCATCCTGCTGGACTTCCGTGTGAACTATGCGCCGATGGGGAGCGAGATTGCGCTGGCCGCGCCGCTGCCCGAGCCGTGCGCCGGCACGTCCCCGGAATGCGGCGAGCGCGCCGCCGCCACCGCTGCGCTGGCGCCCCGGTTCGAGGTCACCGCGCACGGGACCGACGTCATCGAGGCGGTGGAGATCCTGCGCTACTCGGAGCCGGACGGCGGCTTCCGCGTCATCCAAGACCTGCGGCCGAACGCGCTCGACTTCGCCTGGTCCGGTCGTGACGGCGGCTTTCGCGACGACGCGATCTACTACCTCCGCCTCCGCCAGCGCAGCCCGGTCCGCGGACGGATCGTCATGGCCTGGTCGAGCCCCGTCTGGGTGAATTCGCGGCGATAGCGCTTGTGGCGCAGGGCACGGCCGCTCCGGGGTCGGGGGGCCGGGGGGAGGCTTCCTTCGGAGTATCATGAAGACGTGCTCGAGGTGCTCACGGCGGCGGCGGCGGTGGTGGCGGCAATCACGGGGCTCTGGAACACCGTCCAGATCGGCCGGCTTTCCGGACGGTTCGATACTCTGACGACACGGGTCAACGCGCACGTGAACGCGCCGGGTCTGCACACGCACTGACCGGCGTCTTCGGCAGCCCGCGCCGGGTTCCGTCGACCCCGGCGGGGCGCGGCGCGCACGGGGTTCTCCGGCGGGGAAACCGGAGGATTCGCTATACGTTCGGGTTCTACGCATATCTCCGACCTCCGGTTGTTGGTCCACGATGACCCTTCAGGACTTGATCCTCACGCTGTCCCGATTCTGGTCGGAGCGGGGCTGTCTGCTGCAGCAGCCCCTCGACGTCGAGGTAGGCGCAGGGACGATGCACCCGGAGACGTTCCTCCGCGTCATCGGTCCCCGCCACTGGAACGTCGCCTACGTGCAACCGTCGCGCCGGCCTGCCGACGGCCGCTTCGGCGAGAACCCCAACCGGCTCTTCAAGCATCACCAGTTCCAGGTGATCCTGAAGCCGTCGCCGGACGCCGCCCAGCGCCTCTACCTGGACAGCCTGGAGGCGTGCGGCATCGATCCGACGCGCCACGACGTCCGCTTCGAGGAGGACAACTGGGAATCGCCGACGCTGGGGGCTTGGGGCATCGGCTGGCAGGTGCTGCTCGACGGGCTGGAGATTACGCAGTTCACCTATTTCCAGCAGGCCGGCGGCATGGACCTGGCGCCGATCTCGGTGGAGCTGACCTACGGCCTCGAGCGCATCGCGATGCACCTGCAGGGGGTGGACGACGTCTACGACCTCGCCTGGGCGCCGGGCATCTCCTACCGTGAGGTGCGGCATCGGGAAGAGGTGGAGCAATCGAAGTACGCCTTCGGGCAGGTCGATCTGCCGGCCGGCGAGTTCGGGCGCACGCACCGCGACCTGTTCGACCGCTACTACGCGCTGGGCAAGCGGCTGCTGGCGTCGGGCCTGACGCTGCCGGCCCTGGATCACTGCCTCAAGTGCTCGCACACCTTCAACCTGCTCGACGCGAGCGGCAGCATCGGCGTGACCGAACGCGCCGCCTACATCCTGCGCGTCCGGAAGCTCGCGGTGGCCATTGCCGAGGCGCATGCCGAGTGGGAGCGGGGCCAGGCGGGCGGCGACGGCGCGGGATCCGGGGCGGCGGGTGGGAACGATGGCTGATGTCGGCGAGCGAAACCCGAATGGACTGCTTCCTGTGCGAGAGACCGCCAAGCACAGCAGCAATCATCGCTTCGCACGCATCCGGGTGGTCCGTTGCGAGCCGAGAACACGAGGGCAGCATCGATAGCCGCGGTTTCCACGTGCGCCGGTGTCCGAGTTGCGATCCGACCGCCAAGCCATGGCTTTCCGACTGAACCGATGGTAGGCGACGCATGAGCATGGAGTACGGTGAACTGCTTCTGGAGATCGGCTGCGAGGAGATGCCCGCGAGCTGGATTCCGGGCATCGAGAAGCAACTGGCCGCGCGTCTGGCCGCGCGTCTGGACGAGGTCCGCATAGAGCACCGTACGCCCGTGCGAGCCTTCGTCGCCCCGCGCCGGCTCGTGGCGACGGTGGCCGAGCTGGCCGACCGGCAGTCCGATCTGGAAGAGACGGTGACCGGTCCGCCTGTCCGGGCCGCGTTCGATGCGAACGGCGGGCCGACGCGGGCCGCGCTCGGGTTCGCGCGCAAGCAGGGGGTGGACGTCGGAGCGCTGGCCCGCGTCGAGACCCCGAAGGGGGAGTACCTCGCGTGCCGGCGCCGCCAGACCGGGGACGCTACCCGCTCCGTGCTGAGCGACGTCCTCGCCGCGACGCTGCGCGACCTGTCGTTTCCGAAAGCGATGCGCTGGGACGCGATCCTCGAAGACGGGCGGGGCGAGTTCCTCTTCGGGCGGCCCATTCGCTGGCTCCTCTTCCTGTACGCCTCGCGGGTGGTGCCGTTCGAGATCGGCCGGACTCCGGGTGCGGAGGCATCCGGCATAGCGCCGGTCCGCGCCGGCAGCGTCACCTACGGGCACCGGTTCTTCGCCGGGAACGGGACGCCGGGCGAGCCGATCGAGGTGTTGTCGTTCACCGACTACCGTGACCGGCTGGCGGACGCCTGCGTGCTGATCGACCGGGAGGACCGGCGCGAGCGCGTCACCCGCGATCTGGAGAAGGCGGCGGCCCGGGTCGGCGGGCGGCTGGCGTCACTCGATCACGAGTCGGCGCTGCACGCCGAGGTGCCCGATCTGGTCGAGCATCCCGCGGTGGTGACCGGGACCTTTCCGCGCGAGTTCCTGGCGCTGCCGGACGAGGTGCTGTCGACCACCATGGTGCACCATCAGCACTACTTTCCGGTCGTCGACGAGCAGGGCCGACTGTCGGCCCACTTCCTCGCGGTGACCAACACGCCGGGCGATGATCAGGCCCGCAACGCCCGCATCGCCGGCAACTCGGAGCGGGTACTGGTGGCCCGGTTGCGCGACGCGCGCTTCTTCTGGGACGCCGACCGGGCGCAGCGGCTCGAGGATCGACTCGCGCGGCTCGACACCCTGCTGTTCCACAAGCGGCTCGGGAGCTACCGGGCGAAGTCGGAGCGGGTGGCGGACCTGGCGGAACGGTTCGCCGGAGAGGTGCTCGGTCAACCTGCCGCGGTCTCGGGCGCGGCACGGCGGGCGGCAGAGCTCTGCAAGGCCGATCTGGCCACCGACATGGTCGGCGAGTTCCCGGAGCTGCAGGGCGTCATGGGGGGCGTCTACGCGCGCGAGCAGGGCGAGCCGGAGGCGGTCTGGAAGGCCATCTATCACCACTACCTGCCCATCGGCGTCGGCGCCGACGACCCGCCGTCGCCGGATGCGCTCGGCGCGGCCGCGGCAACCTGGGCGGCGGTGGCGCTGGCCGACAAGGTGGACACCGTCGTCGGCCTGTTCGGTGCAGGAGAGAAGCCGACCGGCTCGCGCGATCCCCTCGGGATCCGTCGCCAGGCGCAAGGGATGCTGCGCGTCCTCGTCGACCTTCCCGAGCTGACCGGGCTGGACGCCCGCGTGTCGGTCGGGAGGATCCTCGCACCCGCTCGCAAGATGCATGCGAAGGACGACTGGTCCAAGGTGTATTGGGCGCTGGGTCGCAAGTGGCAGGACGGCCGGTCGGTCGAGGGTGTCGAGGAGGACACCGGACTCGGTCGAGAACGCGTGAAGGAACTGCTCGAGGAGCATCAATCGGAGGTGCGTCAGTTCACGACGAAAGCAGGGTGGACGGGCTATGCGCTGAAGTCCAGGCCGGTGGATTTCCTCATCGAACGACTGCGCTACATCCTCGAAGAACGTGGATTCGACCGTCGCAACGTACGCGCGGTCACGCACCAGCCGCTCGACGAGATCCGTCCGCTGGACGCGCGCCGGAAGCTGGAGGTGCTTCCGGAATTCACGGAGACATCCGACTTCCAGACGCTCGCGACGCTCTTCAAGCGCGTCAAGAACATCGCCCGGGAGCTCGCGGACGCAGGCTCGTCGGACGCACCGTTCGAGACCGTGCTCACCGAGCCCGCCGAGCGGGTGCTGCTAGACGAACTGAATGCGCGCCGGTCTGTGATCGACGCCTCCGTCGGGACGGGCGCCGGATTCCGCGAGGCGTTCGCCGAGGCCGCGCGGATCGGCCCCGCCGTCGACCGCTTTTTCAACGACGTATTCGTGATGGCCGACGACCTGGCCCTGCGGCGCGCCCGCCTGCGGCTCATGCGGGAGGTCGAGCAGGTCATCGTCCAGCTTGCCGACGTCTCCGAGATCGTTCCCGAGACATAGGAGCCCGCGGCGAAGTTCCGCTGCATTCGAGCACCGATGCATCCTGGACTGCGTTGCTGCTCGGTTGAATACGCCCAATATGCTCCCTCGTCGCGCCTTGCCAGGCGGATGCCTCGGCGCTCTCGGTGCTACGCGGGGTCTCACCACGGACTCCCGATTCCTGCAGCGGTCGACGCCGGCCGGATCGGCGGTTCGGCAGTAGCGGATAGAATCGGGCACGTGGCTACCACGCAGTCGGTCTTCGCACTTTCGGAGTACACCGAGATAGTGGATATCGGGTTGCCGCACGGGCAGATCTACCGCTGCATGATCCACGACCTGCCGCGCCGCTTCCACGCGCTCACGCCCCAGCGCCAGAGAATCGTGCTCGCAAATGCTCCCCCGCTGACCGGGACGCGGTGGGACGCGCTGCTGGCCGCCGTGGTCGAGCACATTGCGAAGCTCCACGGACAACAGGCGCCGGCGTGGACGGAAGAACCCGATCGTTTCCTGAAGGTGCCCTGGATAGCGACTCCAATCGAGGACAATCGCATCCGGGACGCTGCATATGCGCCGGCCGCGTTCATCCGGCATGGGGCGATACCGGACCCGAGAGACCTGGACGCACGCGGCGGAGAACGGCATGCCTGGGCTCCTGAGCCGGGAGCGATCGACCGGGAACCTCGCCGGTGCAGCAGTCGTCCAAGCGAGTAGATGGAGGGCTGACGGATGGCGCAACAGACCCCCTGGGGCTGGAAGAAGATCGTTCTCGCGGTCGTGGGTGTGGCGGCCGCGATAGTCCTGCTGCTGGTGGCGACGGCGGCCGTGGGTCTTGTTTGGGCCACCTCCACGGCCGAGCGGCTGGGCGAGCCGGTCCCCGAGCCGGTCGCCTCGACCGTCGCGACGCGCGACGCGGGGGTACGGGCCGCGGCAGGCGCGAGCGCCGAGCAGCCGCTTCGGGTGGAGATCGAGCTGGAGGAGGGCGAGTTCGAAGTGCATCCGGGCCCGCCCGATACCGCGGTCCAGGTGGACGGCGCGTATGCGCAGGCGTATTACGAGCTGATCGAGGAGCACACCCTCGCGGACGAGCCGGGCGGACCGGCCACCGTGATTCGCCTGCGTCCCACCCATTCGTTTCTCGTGCGGCTGGTCGGCAGCGCGTTCGGCGGGCACGATGGTGCCCACAACGCACTCACGGTCACCATTCCGAGAGAGGTGCCGATCGACTTGCGCCTGAGACTTCGCATGGGGGAAACGCGGACCGATCTGGGCGGGCTGATCCTGACCGGCCTCGACGCCGAGCTCAGCATGGGCGAGCACCGCCTCGACTTCAGCGAGCCGCTTGCCGGCAGGCCGCACCGCATCCGCGTGGCCGGCGGGATGGGCGAAGTCCGGCTCGAGCGCTTCGGAAACGCGGGCCCCCGCGAGCTGGACGTGGAGGGGCGCATGGGCAGTCTGACCGTGGACCTCGGCGGCGACTGGCCCGGCGACGCCGTCGCCGATCTGACGGTGGACAACAGCATGGGCGAGCTCCGCCTGCATGTCCCGGACACCGTGCGTATCGCGTCCGATTCCGACGTGTCGAACATGCTGGGGGCGAGTGGTGGCATCCCCGCCGCGGACGAGGCGGCTGGTGAGGCGCCGCTCGTCAGGCTGCACCTGACGAATTCGATGGGCGAGACCCGCATCAGGCGGTACTGACGAGACCGGGTGGTGCCCGCGCCGCTCACAGGTAGCCGAACAGCGGCGGGAAGACGACGACGACGAAGCCGGCCCAGACCGCGTAGACCGGCAGGTAGTCGGTCTGCCAGCGATCCAGGGCGGAGAACGAGCCGCGCCCGCGCAGGAAGCGCGCGTACAGCCAGGCCGACCACGCCAGGTTGACGAGCAGGATCAGGTTCTCGCCCAGCGCGGCCACCCGGTTCGGGCTGAAGCCGAACTCCGAGATCCGCCCCGCGATGGCGGCCAGCGCCACGCCGTCGACGACCAGCGCGCTGACCACGAGCAGGAGCTGCAGCGCGTCGAACGCGTCGGGCGGGGCGTGCGCGTCCCGCGCCGAGACGGCGTACAGCAGCAGGCCCAGGACGACGGCCAGCAGCAGGTCGAAGCCGATGAGCACCTCGCGTTCCACGTCGATGCCCCTGCCGGTCCAGACCATCGCGGCGAGGAAAGTGAGCAGCACCGCGGCGAACAGCGGCGTGAACAGGCGGGTCAGCACCGGCGCCATGTTCTCGATGACGCTCTGCTTGGCCTCCACCAGCCAGGCCCCGACGATTATCGCGCCCATCGCGCCGCACGGCAGCAGCCACTGCTGCGCGAACCGCTCCGCGTCGAGGCCGATGGCGGCGAAGGTGCCCAGGGTGAACCCGGTGAGCACGCCGCCGCCCAGCGCCATGAGCACGAAGTAGATGAACAGCTCGCCGGAGAAGCGCACGAAGTCCATGCGCCTGCCGCCGTCGCGCCACCGTCCCCCGGCGTAGGCGACGCCCACCGCCAGCCACAGCGCGATCGGCAGGTGCAGCGCCGCGAGCGTCAGCGTGTGACCGCCGGGCGTGAACGGAAAGACGTTGATCGCGAGGGCGGCGGCGGCGAACGCCAGCACCAGGCGCACGCACGCGGTCCGGTCCAGCCGTCGCTTCCAGGCGAAGTAGGTCGCGAGGAACGGGAGCACGAAGAAGCTCATGTTGCGGAAGTAGAACGGCAGCAGCTCTTCGTCGACGTTGACCAGCGGCGGGTAGCCGAACAGCTCCGGCAGCTTCACCGCCAGCGCCGCGCCGGCCGCCAGGCCCACGACGACGAGGGTCTCACCGGAAGCCCATTGCCCGGTCTCGTCCGGGCTTTCCGGCGCCGTCACGAGCTGTTTCCACAGTCGCTCGGAGTGTTCCCGCGCGAACTCGCGTGACACGGCGTCGAGATTGCCCATCCGCTTGACCGCCACCAGGAACGCCTCGTCGGCGGCCAGACCGGCCGCGACGAGCGCCGCCACCTGGTCGCGCAGATGCCCTTCGAGCTCCTCCACGTCGGCCGGTCGGATCGCCGGGCGCCGGCGCAGCCAGGACCGCCATTGCGCTATCTGTGCTTCGAGCGTCTCGTCGTGCTTCGCCATGGCTTTCCGTCCTCGTCGTCGTGCCCGCTATCGCGCCCGAAACGCCTCGCCGGCTCGGCGTCTCGGCCCATCCCGTCGCTCCATGACCTTGCGTCTCGGAACTTCGCTTCGCTACGTTCTGCGGCGCCCGCTCGTAGCGCCCCGAAACGCCGCGCTTGGCTCGGCGCTCTCGGCCCATCCCCCCCGCTCCATGACCCTACGCCGCAGCACTTCGCGTTGCTGCGTCCTGCGGCGCAGGCTCCTAGCCGAGCGCGGGCGCCGGCGTGAACGCCCGCCAGATGCCGCGCAGCGTGGCGTCCACGGCCTGCCATTGCTCCCGCTGGGTCTCGAGGTGCGCCCGACCTGCCTTCGTGACGCGGTAGTAGCGGCGTCGCCGGCCGGTTTCCGCGGTGGCCCAGCTCGCCTCGACGTAGCCGAGACGCTCCAGGCGGTGCAGCACGGGGTAGAGCATCCCGTCCGTCCACCGCAGGCGGCCGCCGGACAGCTCGCCCACCCGCTTGATGATGGCGTAGCCGTAGCTGTCGCCCTCCGCCAGGATGGCGAGAACGAGCGGAGCGGCCGAGGCGGCTACGAGGTCCTTGCTGATGTTCATCGTCCCTGCCCGATAGTCGGCATCCGCGCGACTACATATACATAGCAAAACAATGCATTTGTGTGCAAGGTATATCCTCCAGGACGCGACAGGAGGTTGGAAAGGCCCTCCTGGCCCTGGGTGGGGCGGCGCTGGCTCGACCTGGTCGGAGATTGAGCGGCCGGAACGCGTCCTACGCGGCCCGGACCCAGCGGAGCAGCGTCCTGAAGTTCGGCGGCTTGCCGTACATCAGCAGGCCGATGCGGAACACCTTGGCGGCGACCCATACGGCGGAGACCACCGACACGAGGCCGGTCCCTATCGACAGCCACACCTCCCACCAGGGCGGGGGCTGGGTCGACGCCAGCCGCAGGACCATCCCGAACGAGTTGACGGGCGGCACGTGGCTGACGACGACGGCGAGCATCGAGTCGGGATTGCGGGACACCGCCGGCCAGATGAACCAGGGGAGCATGACGACCAGCATCAGGGGCATCTGCAGGGACTGCGCCTCGGTCAGGTCGTTGACCGCCGCGCCCACGGCGAGCATCAGCGAGCCGATCACGAAGAAGCCGATCAGGAAGAAGATGAGCAGGTAGAGAATCAGCCAGGGATCGAGCAGGCCGAACATCGAGAAGGACGAGAGCGCCACGAGGCCGATTCCGAGGTAGAGGCCGATCATCAGCAGGCTGATCGCGACCGCGCCGAGCAGCTTGCCGGCCATCAGCTCCATCGGCGACACCGCCGACAGGAGCACCTCCACGACGCGAGTCGATTTCTCCTCGATGGTCGACGTCAGCATGGTCTGGCCGCCGGCCATGATGCCCATGATCAGCAAGCCCATGAACGCTACCGGCAGGATGAAGTTGAATCCGCGGACCGTCTCGCGCTCGCTGCCGGGGCTGACGGTGGTCGAGGCCTGACGCCGCACCCGCAGCAGAGCGTCGATCTCGGCCCGATCGAGAGAGCGGGCCGCGATGCGCGCATCGACGATCGCATCCCGGACGTTGCGGTGGATGAACGAGAGGTCCCGGTCGTCGAGACCGGGCGGTACGTAGAGGTCGTAGGCGCCGAGTTCCCCGCCGGGGTCCGCGGCCTGCACGGCGTGCTCGTGAACGACGATCAGCGCCGTGTGGCGCGCCCCGTCCGTTTCCTCGTTGAGCCGGCCTTTCGCCGCCTCGACGTCCGTGTCGGCGGGCAGCGGCACCAGGCGGACGTTCGGAGCCGGTCCGAGGACCTCGTCGATCGACTGTGCGCTCGCGGCCTCGGCCATGCTGCGCACCATCTCGGGGGCTTCGCCAAGGCTCCGGCGGAATTCCTCCAGCCGCCGGCGCGCGACGGCCTCGGGATCGAGTGCGGCGCGCAGCTCCGGGAGCACGATGCCGGTCGGGTCGATGACGGCGTAATCGCCCTCGATCCGGTAGGCGTCGTCGTCGAAAATCCGCGGCCCGACGATCACGAACGCGCCCAGGATGGCCGGCATGACGAGCAGACCGAAGATGAAGCCCTTGGTGGCAACGGTCGCGACGAAGTCGCGGAGGGCGACGTGGAGGATACGGGTCATGCGGGCGCCTCTTCCGCTGCTTCCCGGAGCGAGGCGCGCAACCGGTGCGCGTCGGTCGCGCCGCCGCCGCCGGCAACCAGCTCGACGAACACATCTTCCAGACGCGGGCGCGAGATCTCGAGGCAGGCAGCCGGCGTCGCGTCCAGGATCCGCCGCATCGTCGCGGCCGGGTCCGTCCCGGCCAGCAGCAGGATCTCCAATCCGCGCTCGTCCGCCCGCACGCGCTCGACGCCGGGGATCGAGGCCAGCCCCCTCGTATCGGCCTCGGGATCGAGCGGCTCGAACCGGATGGAGCGCGGATCGTAACGGTTGCGAATCTCGCCGAGGTCGGCGTCCAGCACCTTCCGGCCCTCGTGCACCATGATGACGTGCTCGCAGATCTCCTCGGCCTGCGGCATCACGTGGGTGGAGAACAGCACCGTGGCGCCCCGGCGGTGCTCCTCGAGGATCAGGTCGCGCAGCATCCGCATGCTGACCGGATCGAGCCCGCTGAACGGCTCGTCGAGGATGAGCAGGTCCGGCGCGTGGATCGTCGCGGCGACGAACTGCACCTTCTGCGACATGCCCTTCGACAGCTCGTCGCAGCGCTTCGATTCGACTCCGTCCAGGCCCACCTGCCCGAGCGCCGCGGCGATCCGCCGGTCGAGATCGGGGCCGTCGGCCCCCTTGAGGCGCGCCAGGTAGCGGAGAAAGGGCCGGACCCTCATTCGCTTGTAGAGGCCCCGCTCCTCGGGCAGGTACCCGATGCGATCCTTCGCATCCAGCGCGGACCCGCGACCGAGGATGGACAGGTCGCCGGCATCCGGAAAGAGGATCGACATGATCATCCGGATGGTGGTCGTCTTGCCGGCCCCGTTCGGTCCGATGAAGCCGTAGAGCCCGCCCCGCGGCACCTCCAGGTCCAGATCCGCGACGGCGGTCATCCGCCCGAACGTCTTCGTGACACCGGTCATCCGGATGGCGGGGTCCATGCGTTCCAACGTCGAAGACGGAGGTGCGTCCGTGGCGGTTCGGTGCGCCGTCGGCTCTTCAATTCGCCGCCGCTCCGGGATCGTACACGAAGGTTCACGCTGGCAGCCCGCGGTGCAACCCCGCGTCGCACCGGGAACGGCGAGGCGCCCGCGCGGCAAGGCGCGACGAGGGAGCGTATCGGGCATATTCGACCGAGGAGCAACGCAGTCCACGCGGGATGCATCGCCGCTCGAATGCAGCGGGGCCCTTCGCCACGGGCTGCTAGAATAGCCGCGCAGCTCGCACCGTCCACCACCGGGAGACGCTCCAGGCAGACAGTCGGATCCAATACGCATGCCCAAGAAGCCGTCGGCGAAGAAGAGCAGGTCCACCAGGTCCACCGGCAAGTCGGCCGCCAAGCAGGCCGCGTCCAAGTCGAAGTTCGTCTACTTCTTCGGCGACGGTTCCGCCGAGGGAGACCGCACGATGCGCGATCTGCTGGGGGGCAAGGGCGCCAACCTGGCGGAGATGACCAACGCCGGGCTGCCGGTGCCGGCCGGGTTCACGGTGTCTACCGAGGCCTGCACCGTCTACTACGAGCAGCGCCGGCGGGTGCCGGCGGCCATCGACCGGGAGATGGACGAGCATCTCAGCCGGCTGGAGGAGCTGACCGGCGCGAAGCTGGGGTCGCCGGAGCAGCCCCTGCTGGTGTCCGTCCGTTCCGGCGCCAAGTTCTCGATGCCCGGCATGATGGACACCATCCTGAACCTCGGCCTCAACGATCGGGCGGTCGAGGGGCTGAAGGCGCGCACGTCCAACGGCCGCTTCGCCTTCGACAGCTACCGCCGCTTCATCCAGATGTTCGGCAACGTCGTGCTGGAGATCCCCAGGGAGGCGTTCGAGGAGGAGTTCGACGGGGTGAAGGCGCACCGCGGCGTCGACCTCGATACCGAGCTCGACGAGATCGCCCTGCGCGAGGTGGTCGACCGGTTCAAGGCGGTGGTCATCCGCGAGAGCGGCGAACCGTTCCCGCTGGACCCGCGGCGCCAGCTCCGGATGGCCCGCGACGCGGTGTTCCGCTCGTGGCAGAACCCGCGCGCGAAGGAGTACCGCCGCATCTACGACATCCCGGACGCCATCGGGACGGCGGTCAACGTGCAGGCGATGGTGTTCGGCAACACCGGCGAGCGCTCCGGCACCGGCGTCGGCTTCACCCGCGACCCGGCCACCGGGGCGAACGAGTTCTACGGCGAGTTCCTGATCAACGCGCAGGGCGAGGACGTGGTGGCGGGCATCCGCACGCCGCAGCCGATCCGCGAGCTCGAGCAGGTGATGCCGCGCGCCTACGAGGAGCTTCGTACCATCACCAAGCGCCTGGAGCAGCACTACAAGGACGTGCAGGACTTCGAGTTCACCATCCAGGACGAGAAGCTGTACATGCTGCAGACGCGCAACGGAAAGCGTACCGGGCGCGCCGCGGTGGTCATCGCCACCGACCTCGTTGCCGAGAAGGTGATCGAACCCGAGGACGCGGTGCGCATGGTCGATCCGGACGCGCTGACCCAGTTGCTGGCCCCGGTCTTCGACCCGGAGGCCTGGGCCGCGCTGCCGGCGGTGACGCGCGGTCTGCCGGCGTCGCCCGGGGCGGCCTGCGGCGAGGTGGTCTTCACCGCCGACGAGGCGGTCCGCTGGGCCGGCCAGGGCCGCGACGTGCTGCTGGTGCGCAAGGAGACGGTGCCGGACGACATCCACGGCATGCACGTGGCGCAGGGGGTGCTGACTGCTACCGGCGGCATGACCTCGCACGCGGCGGTGGTCGGCCGCCAGATGGGCAAGCCGTCGGTGGTCGGGGCGGGCGAGCTGCAGGTCTCCGAATCGCGGCGGGTGGTGACCGTCAACGGGCAGCGCTTCGAGCAGGGCGACTACGTGTCGTTCGACGGGCTGACCGGGGAGGTGAAGATCGGCCGCGTGCCCACCAGGCCGAGCGAGATCCTGCAGGTGCTGGCCGGCGAGCTGAGCCAGCGCAAGTCGGACATCTATACCCGGTTCTCCAAGCTGCTGAGGTGGGCCGACAAGGTCCGCCGTCTCGGCATCCGGGCGAATGCCGATCAGCCCGACCAGGCAGCGACCGCGTACGCCTTCGGCGCGCGGGGCATCGGCCTCTGCCGCACAGAGCACATGTTCTTCGGCGAGGAGCGGATACCGATCGTCCAGCGGATGATCCTGGCCGAGAGCGAGGCCGAACGGCGCGCGGCGCTCGACGAGCTGCTGCCGCTGCAGTGCGAGGACTTCTACGGCGTCTTCAAGGCGATGAAGGGGCAACCGGTCACCATCCGGCTCATCGACCCGCCGCTGCACGAGTTCCTGCCGAAGCGCGAGGAGCTCATGGTGGAGATTGCCCGCGCCGAGGTGCAGGGCGGCGGCGGGAAGAAGCTGGAGGAGCAGCGAACGCTGCTGCGGCGCGTCGAGCAGCTCCACGAGTTCAACCCGATGATGGGGCACCGCGGCGTGCGGCTGGCGATCAGCTATCCGGAGATCGCCGAGATGCAGGCGCGCGCCATCCTGGAGGCGGCCTGCCGGCTGGCGAAGGAAGGGTCGAAGGTCGTTCCGGAGATCATGATCCCGCTCGTCGGCCACGTGGGCGAGTTCCGCGATCAGAAGGCGATCATCGACCGGGTGGCGGCCGAGACCATGACCACCGCCGGGGTCAAGGTGAAGTACCTGGTGGGGACGATGATCGAGATCCCCCGCAGCGTCCTCGTTGCCGGCGAGATCGCGGCCGACGCCGATTTCTTCTCGTTCGGCACCAACGACCTGACCCAGATGGCCTTCGGGTTCTCGCGCGACGACATCGGCAAGTTCCTGAAGGACTACCAGGACCGCGGCATCCTGACCCGCGACCCGTTCGAGACCATCGACACCGAGGGGGTCGGCGCGCTCATCCGCATCGGGGTGGAGCGGGGCCGCGGCGCGCGGCCCCGGCTGAAGCTCGGCGTCTGCGGCGAGCACAGCGGCGACCCGGCCTCGATCGACTTCTTCGAGGACGCCGGCCTCGACTACGTCAGCGCGTCGCCGTACCGCGTGCCGACCGCGCGGCTGGCCGCCGCGCAGGCCGCCCTGGCACGCCGGTAGCGGGCCGGCGATGGGCAGAATCAACCGGCTGCCGCCGGGGCTGGCCAACCAGATCGCGGCCGGCGAGGTGGTCGAGCGCCCTTCTTCGGCGGTCAAGGAGCTGGTCGAGAACGCCCTCGACGCCGGGGCCGTCCGGGTGACGGTGACGCTGGAGCTGGGCGGCAAGCGGGTGATTCGCGTCGAGGACGACGGCGAGGGGATGACCCCCGCCGATGCCGAGCTGGCGGTCGAGCGCCACGCAACCAGCAAGCTCGGCAGCCTCGACGATCTCGCCGCCATCGCCACGCTCGGCTTCCGGGGCGAGGCGCTGCCGAGCATCGCTTCGGTGTCGCACCTGCGGCTGCGCACGCGCGCCCGCGGTGCGGCGAGCGGCGTCGAGGTGGCGATCGACGGCGGGGACCCGGCGCGGGTGACCGCGGCCGGGCTTCCCGAGGGCACTACCGTCGAGGTCCGCGATCTCTTCTACAACGTGCCGGCGCGGCGCAAGTTCCTCAGGTCCGACGGGGCCGAGACCGGCCACATCTCGCGCGTGCTGACGCAACTGGCTCTCGCCCACGTCGAGGTGGGTTTTCGGCTGCGCAGCGGCCCGCGCACGCTGTTCGACCATCCCCCGGTGACGACCTTCGCCGACCGGTTCTTTCAGATCTACGGCGATCGGCCGGGGCTGGTCGAGGTGCGCAAGGAGGCGGCGGGGATCCGGCTGTACGGTCTGGCGGCGGCGCTGGCCGCCGACGGGCCGGCCCGCGGTCCCCAGCACCTGTTCGTCAACCGCCGCGCGGTGAAGGACCGGACCATCCTGCACGCCGTGAACGACGCCTACAGCCGCGCCACCATCAAGCCGCGCAGCCCCGAGGTGCACCTGTTCCTGGAGCTGCCGCACGAGCGGGTCGACGTCAACGTCCACCCGACCAAGGCGGAGGTGCGGTTCGTCGAGCAGTCGCTCGTGCACGAGGTGGTCCGGCGCGGGCTGACCGACGCGCTGGGGCAGGAGGCGGCGCCGGAGGTATCGCTGTCTCCGCCGCGCGGGACGCCGCCGTCCGAGCCGCGGGCGCACGCCATTCCGGGCATCGTCGCGGGGATGGGGGCCGCAAGCCGGTGGGGGCCGGTGACCGAGGTCTTTCGCCGCCGGGACGACGAGACCGCTCGGGCCGGCTCTTTGCGGGACCGGCCGGCCGCGCCGGCGGGCGCCTCGGACTCGAACGGCCCCCCCGGTGCGCCCGGCTTCACCGCCCGGGAGCGCGGCTGGCCGGGGAGCGTGGAGGGCGCCGCTCCCGACCTGGTCGATCTGTCCGGCGGCGCGGCGGCGCCCGTGGTCGGTCCGGCGCCGCTGATCCCGCTGGGCCAGTTCCGCGACACCTTCATGATCGCCGTCGACAACGACGGGGTGGTGATCATCGACCAGCACGTCGCGCACGAGCGCATCCTCTACGAGCAGTTCACCGAGCGGCTGACTCGCGGGGCGCTCGAGTCGCAGCGTCTCCTCGAGCCGCTGCTGCTCGCCCTGCCCGCGGGCGCCCGCGACGCGCTGGCCGCGCATGCCGACGACCTCGCCCGGCTCGGCTTCGAGGTCGAGCCGTTCGGCGGCGACAGCGTCCGGGTGGCGGCGGTCCCGACCCTGCTGGGCCGGGCCGAGTGCGAGAGCGCCGTCCGTTCGCTGGCCGAGGACCTGGAAGGCCTCGATCGCGGCGCGAGCGTCGCGGACGCCATCGGGCGCATCGCGGCCCGCACGGCGTGCCACGCGGCCGTCAAGGCGAACGACCGCCTGACGATGGAGAAGATGACGTACATTCTCGAGGAGCTGCGGCGGACGGCCTACTCGACGGTCTGCCCCCACGGGCGCCCGGTCCTGCTCCGGCTGACGCGGCAGGAGCTCGAGAGGCGCTTCGAGCGGATCTAGAAGCTTGCGCCGCAGAACGCAGCGAAGCGGAGTTCTGCGTGCAGGGTCATGCAGACTACATCGCGGTCGAGAGGCGGTATGCCGGACTATCCCCGCATTCCCTACGGCTGGGCCGATTTCCGCGCCATCCGGCTGGAGGGCCGCCTCTACGTGGACAAGACGCGGTTCCTCCGGCGCCTGGAGGAGGAGCGCTACGTCTTTCTCATCCGGCCCCGCCGCTTCGGCAAGTCATGCTGGGTGTCGGTGCTGGAGAACTACTACGACCGCACCCGGGCCGGGGAGTTCGAGGCGCTGTTCGGAGGCACCGACGTGGGGCGCCGGCCCACGGACGACCGCCACCGCGACGTCGTCCTGCGCTTCGACTTCTCGGTGTTCGACGATGCGCCGGAAACCTTGCGGGAGCGCTTCGAGACGTACTGCGACACCGTGCTCTACTACGCGCTGGAACGGAATCGTGACCTGTTTCCCGAAGCGGTGCGACAGCGCATCCTGTCGGCGGCCGGCGTCGACGGCAAGCTCAATCAATTGTTCGCCTACGCCGGCGAACGGGGCATCCCGCTGTACGTGCTCATCGACGAGTACGACAACTTCGCCAACACCATTCTGGCGCACCGCGGCGAGGCGTCGTACCGCGCCTTCACGCACGGGGGCGGCTTCTATCGGAACTTCTTCGCCACCCTGAAGGGCGGGGCCGGGCAGAGGGGCGGCCTCGAGCGCCTGTTCGTCACCGGCGTCTCGCCCGTTACGCTCGACGACGTCACCAGCGGCTTCAACATCGCCCGCAACGTCAGCCTGCATCCGGATTTCAACGAGCTGCTCGGCTTCACCGAAGCGGAGGTGCTGCGGCTGCTGCGCACGTACCGGGACCGGGGGGTGTTCTCGCAGGACGTCGAGGATGCGCTGGCGGTGATGCGGGCGTGGTACAACGGCTACCGGTTCGCCGCGAGCGCCGAGACGGACGTCTACAACACGGACATGGTGCTCTACTACCTGAACGAGTCCATGCCGAACCGGTCGGTTCCGGACGATCTGATCGACGTCAACGTCCGCATCGACTACGGCAAGCTGCGGCATCTGCTCGTGGTCGGCCGGCAACCGAACGGGAACTTCGACCTGCTGCGGCAGGTCATCGGCGAGGAGACCGTGGAGACCCCGGTTCAGCCCGGCGCGGTACCTTGCGGACGCACGCCTGGCGCGCCAGTATCCCGCGGTGCGGTTCAGCACGAGGCGCCGCAGCGGCGCGAGGCGCTACAATAGCCGTCCATCGTCGTCGCGCGACCGTCGGCGCGCCCGCCGGCAGCGAAGGAGTTGGACATGTCCAGGTTGTCGATCGGGTTCACGGTCGGATTCGCCGCCGCCGTAACGCTGCTCGTCCCGCCACAGGCGGTCGCCCAGGTCACCTCGGCGACGGACGTGACCGTCGAGGAGTACATGGCGGTCAAGAACGCCCCGGAAGGGGGCGTCGACCGGCAGGTCAAGGTGGTCGACATCGGCAAGTCGAACGTGGCGGTCGGCATCCTGCACCGCGACGCGCTGGAGCCGAGCGAAGGGCCGGCGCGCGGCATCGTGCACACCCTGGTGACCGAGGTCTACTACATCGTTTCGGGGGCCGGCACCCTGATGACCGGCGGGACGATCACCGAGCGCGGGGACATCCCGGAGGACAGCCACATCGTGCAGGTGCTGGTGGGCGAGAGCTACCGCGCCGCGGCCGAGGGCGGCCAGGTTCGCGACGTCTCGGAGGGGGACATCGTGGTGATCCCAGGGGGCGTGTTCCACGGCTGGACGGCGATCCCGGATCACGTCACCTACCTGAGCATCCGGCCGGACCCGGACAAGGTGCTGCCGGCCGGCTGGGTCAATCCGCTCATCCAGTAGCGTTGCCGATCACGTACCGGTTGCGGGAGCCACTGGAGCTCGGGATGGCTGGTCGTCGCCGGTGGCCGGCGAGACTGATGGAAGATGACGAGGAGGCAGGCATGTCTGCAGGCAGGTTGAGGGTCGCGTCGGTCGTCGTCCTCGGCGGGCTGCTCGCGGCCGGCGCGCCGCCGGCGGCGGCACAGACCGACAACGGCGAGTGGCGGAGCTACGGCGGCGACATCGCGAACACGCGCTATTCGCCGCTTGACCAGATCGACGCCGGGAACTTCAACGAGCTGGAGGTCGCGTGGCGGCTGAACACCGCCAACTTCGGGCCCGAGCCGGAGTTCAACTACCAGTCGACGCCGCTGATGGTGGACGGCGTCATCTACACCACGGCCGGCTTGCGCCGCGCGGCGGTCGCGGCGGACGCGGGGACCGGCGAGCTGCTCTGGATGCATCGCCTCGACGAGGGCGAGCGGGCCGAGGTGGCGCCGCGGCGCCGGTCGGGTCGCGGCCTGGCGTACCGTGACGACGGCGGCGACGGGCAGATCTTCTACGTGACGCCCGGCTACCGGCTGGTCGGGTTGCACGCGAAGACGGGCGAGCGGCTGTCCGACTTCGGCGAGAACGGCATCGTCGACCTGATGCAGAACATGGATCAGGAGATCGACCCGCTCGCCGGGGAGATCGGGCTGCACGCCACGCCGCTGGTGGCCGGCGACACCATCGTCGTCGGGGCCGCGCACGTGCCCGGCAGCGCGCCCCGCTCGATGCGCAACACGAAGGGCTACATCCGCGGGTTCGACGCCGACACCGGCGTGCGCAAGTGGATCTTCCACACGATTCCGGGCGCCGACGAGTTCGGCAACGATACCTGGCTGAACGACTCGTGGCGCTACACCGGCAACACCGGGGTCTGGGGGCAGATCAGCGCCGACCTGGAGTTGGGCATCGTGTACCTGCCGACCGAGATGCCGACCAACGACTACTACGGCGGCCACCGGCACGGGGACAACCTGTTCTCGGACAGCATCGTCGCGGTCGACATCGACACCGGCGAGCGGCTGTGGCACCTGCAGGTGATCCAGCACGACGTCTGGGACTGGGACTTTCCCTGCGCGCCGGTGCTGGTCGACGTGGAGATCGACGGCGTCATGCGCAAGCTCATCGCCCAGCCGAGCAAGCAGTCGTGGCTGTACGTGCTCGACCGGGTGACCGGAGAGCCCATCTGGCCGATCGAGGAGCGCGAGATGCCGCCGTCCGACGTGCCGGGCGAGCTGCTGTCGCCGACCCAGCCGTTTCCGACCCATCCGCCCGCCTACGATCGGCAGGGAGTCGGCATCGACGATCTGATCGACTTCACGCCGGAACTGCGCGCAGCGGCGGAGGAGCTGGTCTCGAACTTCCGCATCGGACCGATCTTCACGCCGCCGGTGGTGGCCGAGACGGACGGTCCGTGGGGCACGCTGATGCTGCCGTCGGCCGGCGGGGGCGCCAACTGGCCGGGCGGCTCGGTCGATCCGGAGACCGGCATCTTCTACCAGTACTCCTTCACGCAGGTCACCTCCCTGGGACTGGTAAACGACCCGGAGCGGTCGGACATGAACTTCATCCGGGGGAATCCTCCGGGGGTGCCGGCGCGGCTGCGGGCGCTCAACATTCGTGGGCTGCCGCTCATCAAGCCGCCGTGGGGACGCATCACCGCCATCGACCTGTCGACGGGCGATTTCCTCTGGCAGATTCCGCACGGCGAGACGCCCGACAACGTCCGCAACCACCCCGCGTTGCAGGGCGTGGACATCCCGCGCACGGGCCGCATCGGGCGGGTCGGCACGTTGATCACGAAGACGCTGCTCGTCGCGGGCGAGCCGGGCACGTTCACGACGCCGTCGGGCGAGGTGGGGGCCATGCTGCGCGCCTACGACAAGGCGTCCGGCGAGGAGGTCGGCGCGGTCTACATGCCGACGTCGGTGTCGGGGTCGCCGATGACGTACATGCACGAGGGCCGGCAGTACATCGTGACGGCCATCAGCGGGGCCGGGTTCCCCGGGCAGCTCATCGCCTATCGGCTGCCGGAAGAGTAGCCCGGAAATCGTCGCCTGGGGGGCTCCGATGTAGCCCCAAGAAGGCCTCTCCAGGAGTCTGCTCCATTCCACGGCGCAGACTCCTGGTTTGACAAACGTCGCCTGCGGCTCCGATTGTCGCCCGGCCGACTCTCACCAGGAGCCTGCTCCATTCCGAGGCGCAGCCTCCCGGCGTCGGTGAGGCATGTCCCGCGGGGGTGGCACCCAGGCCGATCGGCGTCGGGCGGGGCTCCCACGGGGGCACGCCGGCTGTGTCTGCCGACGTCAAGCTGTTCCCGCGGTCCGGGGGAGACCCCGGGTCAGCCCCTGAAAGAGCAGCTTCAGAGCCGGATTCGAGCGCACCAGGAGACTGGTCATCCAGGTCACCGCCCGTACGCTGCGGCGTGAGATCTTGACGTCCTGTCCGCTGCTGAAGGCGGGCGTGGCATGGATGCGCTGCAACGTCAGCACCGCCATCCCCAGCGGCCACAGGCAGAAGCGGCGGATGCCGGTTTCGTGGGAGGGAATGATGAGGACGAATCGCAACGCGTTCGCGAGGTGGCGGTGCGCGATCGCTACGAGCGCCGACAGGCCCTCGACGAACCCCGGCGCAGGCTGACCCGCGGACAACGAGCGCAGCTCGAACCCGGCCGACCGGAACACGTCGCGCGGCAGCCAGCATGCCCCGCGGCGCCGGTCCTCCCAGACGTCCTTCAGGATGTTGACCATCTGCAACCCCTGGCCGAACGAGACCGATAGCGCAGAGAGATCGTCGCGGCGTCTCCCGATCTCGGCGGAATAGTCGCAGAACAGGTCGGTGAGGGTCTCGCCGACGATGCCGGCGACGTGATAGCAGTAACGGTTCAGGTGGGATATGTCCTCCAACCCGTCCGGTGTCGCCTGCTGCTGGAACTCCGCCATCCCGCGCGACATGATCCGCACGCACCGTTCGATGGCCCTGCGCTGGGTGGCGCGAAAGCCCCTCGTTACTCGCACTACCCGGTCGGTGTTGGCTACCAGGTCGTGCTCGCGTTCGGTGCTGGAGGACGACAGCAGCGCGCTCAGCTCCCGCGAGAACGGCGCCACGTCGCCGCGACCGGCGACCACGGCGATGAAGCGTTCGGAGAACGCCTGTTTCTGGGCGGGAGACAGCGCCGGCTCGTCCTCGATGGTGTCCGCGATCCGGCACAGGGCGTAGACGTTGCCGACCACGTCGCGCAGTGCGCCCGGAAGCTGGGGGATGTTGAGGGCAAAGGTGCGCGAGACGCCCTGGAGGATCTCCGACTGGTAGGCGAGATCGCTCTGCGCCGGTCCTTTCGGCGACGAAACGGTCATGGGCCGCCATCCTAGCCCAACAATCGTCGCCTGCGGCTCCGCTTGTTGCCCAACCGGGCCTCTCCAGAAGTCTGCACCGTTCTACGGCGCAGACTCCTGGCCGAAACCGTCGCCTGCGGCTTCGCTCTCCGCCCAACCAGGTCCTGTCCGGAAGTCTGCCCCGTTCTACGGCACGGACTCCCGGCGAATCGTGCCGGCCGAAATAACCTGCTATCCTTCGCGACGCAACGGGGGAGTCGAAGTAGCTTCCCCGCATTGCCTGCCGGGCGACCGTGGTCGAGCGACGTGGTCGAGGTATCACGACGGTGACCCCGTCCCCAGCCGCATTCGTCTGCCGGGCGACCGTGGTCGAGCGACGGGTCGGGCTGTGCCGCCGAATCCCTCCGGGGAGGCGGGAAGGAGTCGAGCGTGACAATACATCGCATGCACATCGCGTCGATCATCGTGCTCACCAGTCTGCTGGCCGCGGGCCTCGCCGCCCCGGCGGCGGCGCAGACCGACAACGGCGAGTGGCGGAGCTACGGCGGCGACATCGCCAACACCCGCTACTCGCCGCTCGACCAGATCAACGCCGGCAACTTCAACGACCTGGAGGTCGCCTGGAGGCTGAACACGGCCAACTTCGGATCGGAGCCGGAGTACAACTTCCAGTCGACCCCCCTGATGGTGGACGGCGTGCTGTACTCGACCGCCGGGCTGCGCCGGGCCGCGATCGCGGTGGACGCGGGCACCGGCGAGCTGCTGTGGATGCACCGCCTCGACGAGGGCGAGCGCGCCGAGGTGGCGCCGCGGCGCCGGTCGGGTCGCGGCCTGGCGTACAGGGACAACGGCGGCGACGGGGAGATCTTCTACGTCACGCCCGGTTATCGCCTGATCGGCCTGAACGCGAAGACCGGCGAGCGGCTGGCCGACTTCGGCGAGGGCGGCATCGTCGACCTGATGCAGAACATGGACCAGGAGATCGATCCGCTGTCGGGCGAGATCGGCCTGCACGCCGCGCCGCTGGTGGCCGGCGACACGATCGTCGTCGGCGCGGCGCACGTTCCCGGCGGCCGCCCGCGCTCGATGCGCAACACGAAGGGCTATGTCCGCGGCTTCGACGCCGACACCGGCGTCCGCAAGTGGATCTTCCACACGATTCCGGGGGCGGACGAGTTCGGCAACGACACGTGGCTGAACGACTCGTGGCGCTACACCGGCAACACGGGGGTGTGGGGGCAGATCAGCGCCGACCTGGAGCTGGGCATCGTCTATTTTGCGACCGAGATGCCGACCAACGACTACTACGGCGGCCACCGGCACGGCGACAACCTCTACTCGGACAGCCTGGTCGCCGTGGACATCGAGACCGGCGAGCGACTGTGGCACTTCCAGTTCATCCACCACGACGTATGGGACTGGGACCTGCCGTGCGCGCCGATCCTGGCCGACGTGATGATCGACGGCGAGCTGCGCAAGATCGTGGCGCAGCCGAGCAAGCAGTCGTGGCTCTACGTCTTCGACCGCGTGACCGGCGAGCCGATCTGGCCGATCGAGGAACGCGAGGTCGAGCCGTCGAACGTGCCGGGCGAGCTGCTGGCGCGGACCCAGCCGTACGTGACGAAGCCGCCCGCCTACGACCGGCAGGGCGTCGATCTCGACGACCTGATCGACCTCACGCCGGAGCTGCGGCGGCGCGCCGAGGAGATCGCGTCGCGGCACCTGATGGGGCCGATCTTCACGCCGCCGACCGTCTCGGAGGCGGACGGCGTCTACGGCACCCTGATGCTGCCGTCGCAGGCGGGCGGGACGAACTGGCCGGGCGGGTCGCTCGATCCCGAGACCGGCATCATCTACCTGTACACGTTCACGCAGATGGTATCGCTCGGCCTGGTCAACGATCCGGAGCTCTCGGACATGAACTTCATCCGCGGGCGCGGCGAGGGCATCTCGGCTCGCGAGGCGTCGCTGACCATCGAGGGGATCCCGATCGTCAAGCCGCCGTGGGGACGCATCACCGCGATCGACCTCAAGGCGGGGGAGATCCTCTGGCAGGTGCCGCACGGCGAGACGCCGGACAACATCCGCAACCACCGGCTGCTCGAGGGCGTCGACATACCGCGTACCGGACGCATCGGGCGGGTCGGCACGCTCAACACCCCGACCATGGTGATCGCCGGCGAGGCGGGGACGTTCACCACGCCTTCCGGCGAGGTGGGCGCGATGCTGCGCGCCTACGACAGGATGTCGGGCGAGGAGCTCGGCGCCGTCTACATGCCGGCCGGCGTGACCGGTGCGCCGATGACGTACCTGCACGAAGGGCGGCAGTACATCGTCACGGCGATTGGCGGCGCCGGGTTCCCGGGCGAGCTGATCGCCTACCGGCTGCCGGAGGAGTAGCTGCCGCCCGACCCGGATCCCGCAGCCGGAGCTGCTTCACCGGCTCGAAGTGCTTCCGGTTGCGGGTGACGAGGGCCAGGTCGTATTCGATAGCGGTCGCGGCAATCAGCGCGTCCGGGGTGGCGACGCCCGTCTCGCGGCGAATGCGGCCGGCGCGTTCCGCGACGCCGCGGTCCACTGCCAGCTCGCGGAACGGATCCAGAAGTCGCTGGACGAGGGCCGACCCGACGTCGCCGGAAAGCAGCTCGCAGCGGGTGATGATCGAGTAGTGGACCCGGTTCCGGCCGGGCTTGAACTCCCGGGCGCCGCGCAGATGGTCGATGAAGACGTCCGTGTCGACCAGGAGGTCAGCCACCGGCGCGCTCGGGATCCTTCAGCCGATTCGCGCGCGCTTCCCACTCGTCGCGTTCGGGAAACCGCGCTTCCGGCGCGGCGCCGAAGGTGCTCTCGAGCGCGGTCGTCGGGTCTACCGGCGCCTGTGCGATGTACAGCTCGACCGCCTCGCGGACGACCGAGGCGAGGCTCGCGCCCCGCGAGCCGGCGATCTCGTCGAGGCGCCGGCGCTGGGACGACCGCAGATAGATCTGCGTGCGCGTGGCGGACATACAGCGCAGTATACAGCATCTGCGCCATGCGGCCCGATCCGTGGAGTGTTCGCCCGCAGCGCGGCGAAGAAATTACGGCTGCTCTTCGATGCGGTAGAGGTGGCTGTCGGTACGGATGAACAGCGCGCCGTCGGAGATCGCCATCGAGGCGAGCGTCACCCCGTCGAGCCGGTTCCGGGCCAGCACGCGGAACTCGGTCCCGGGAGCGAGCACGTTCGTCACGCCCTCTTCGTTCTGAAAGTAGATCCGGCCGCCGACGAACACCGGCGAGGCGGAGTGGTTGCCGCCCAGCCGTTGCTGCCAGTGAATGTCCCCGGTCAGTGCGTCGACGCAGGTGGCGATGCCGAAATCGGTGACGACGTACAGCTCGTTGCCGACGAGGATCGGTGAAGGGGTCAACGGCGCGCCGCGCCGGAGCCGCCACGCCACGTGCGACCGCGTGACGTCACCCTCGCCGTCAGCCCGTACCGCGAGCAGCGTCGGCGCCTGGAACCCGGTCGACAGGTAGACGAGCCCGTGGCCGTAGATGGGGCGCGGGACGTTGGAGAATCCGTTGGGATACCGGACCCGCCAGATCTCCCGGCCGGTCGCCGGATCGTGCCCGCTGGCGCGGAACGCGCTGACGTTGAAGATCTGTTCCCGATCGCCGACGCGAATGAGCAGGGGCGTGGAATAGGCCTGCGATACCGGATCCGGGCGCGTCGAGCGCCAGCGCTCCTCGCCGGTGCGCGCGTCCACCGCCACCAGATAGGCGGTGTCGTAACCGTCGATGCTCACCACCAGCAGCCCGTCGTGGAGGATCGGCGAGCCGCCGTTCCCGTGCTGCGAGATGTAGGGGAAGCGGGTGCGCCAGAGCAGGTCGCCGCCGGTGCCGACGGCCGCCGTGCCCGTAGCCCCGAAGTGGACGTAGACGCGCTCGCCGTCCGGATCGAGAACCGGCGTCGGCGAGGCGAAGCTGTTCTTGGGGTTGAGGAGGTACGTCTCGTCGCTGCCGAACACCTCCACGTCGAGGGTGTTGGCCCCGGATTCGACATCGTAGGCGAGCAACCTGAGCGAGCTTCCCGCACGCGGATCGGTCACGGCCGTCGTCAGCCACAGCCGGCCGTCGGCGATGACCGGCGAGGACCAGCCGCGGCCCTCTACCGGCACCTTCCAGGTGACGTTCTCCGTCTCGCTCCACTCCAGCGGGACGGTCGCGTCGGGGGCGTGCCCCTGGCCGGTCGGTCCCCGGAACTGCGGCCAATCGGCGGCGTTTGCGATGGCGCCGGCGCACCAGAGGATGGAGATGATCACGGCGGTCGAAGCGGCCGGCCGTCCGATGCCCGAAGCGCGCTCTGTCATCGCTGTTCTCCCCTTGCTTCGCATTGTATACGGCGGTCCGATCGCGCGGCCGCCGGGCAACTTCGAAGCCGGGTGCTGTCGAGTCCGCCTCGCCGGCCCGGTGTGGCATGATGGAGGTTGGCAACGTGAGGAGGCGGACGGCAATGGCGACGAAGTACGTGGGCGAGCCCGACGGCCTCGCATCGGTTGCGGGAGACGCCGGCCCGGCCCGGACCGACCCGGCGCCGGCGATGGAGTTTCCCGGCTGCGACCCCGTCTCCATGACGTGGGAGGAGGTCTGGGCCTACGACGGACGCATCGAGTACTGGGATGGCGCGTCGTCGACCGCACAGGTCATGCGCGACGCCGGTCCGGTCCACGAGAGCCCGCCCAACGTCCTGAGCGAGATCCTGACCCGGATATCCCAGGAGCGCGGGTCGCGCATCCGCTGCTACGGCGCGGTCTACCTGATGGAGCGGGACGGTGCGGGCCGACCCCGGCGCGTGATGGTCGCGGACCAGACCATCTACCTGCGTCCGGGACGCTGGAAGCCGAGCGACCCGGCCATCATCAGGGACGAAGACCCGCTGCCGGACGTGATCCTGGAGGTGGATCACACCACCGACGTCCGCCGCAACAAGCTCGGGTTGTACGAATCCTGGGGGTTTCCGGAAGTGTGGGTGGAGACGCCGGACACCCCGGCGCCGAGCCGCCCGCGGCGGCTGCGGCCGGGCCTGACGATCCATCGGCTCGACGAGGGGCGTTTCCGGGTGTCCGCGGAAAGCCGCGCGTTTCCGGGATGGCCGGCGGCCAGGATCCATGCCTCGCTGAACGAGACCCACATGAGCCCTCGAACCCTGGCCGACCTGACCCGCGTGGGCCGCAGGCTGGGCCGGCAGGAGGGCACGACCCCGGACGACGACCCGCAGATCGGCCGCCACCGCCGGCAGGCCCACGGCACCGGTCTGCGGGCAGGGCGCGCCGAGGGGGTCGCCGCACAACGGGCGTTCCTGGGCCGGCTGGCGTCACGCAAGTTCGACGCGGCGACCGCGGAGCGGTTGGCCGAGGCCCTGGCCGGGGTCGACGATCACGGCCGCCTCGCCGCGATCGGCGACCGGATCATCGACTGCGACGACGGTGCCGCGCTATTGGCTGAACTGTCCTGACGCGAACCCGGCGCCGGACGCGCCGGACGCCGGCGGCGGCGCCGAATCCGTTTCGGCTGACTACCGTTGGCGGCAGCGGTCCGCGGTCGGGTATCGATCTCGACCGGCCGCGAGCCATCGACGCGGACGAGGACGAAGCGTTTCTGCCTGCGAGGTTTCCTGATCGGCATGCTGCTCCCGGACATGGCGTGCTGGTCAGGTTCTCGTTCCCGCCGGGTTCTCGATGACATCGGCGATTCGAAGAAGATGAAGTCGGTGGCTGCGAGACGCAGCAAGTGAAGACGGGTGTCAGTGGTCGGGCGCTATGACGGCAAGTCCGTGAGACATTCTGAGCACGTAGTGATCAGCGGTCGCTGATAGTGCGATTGCAGGGCCAGCAAGTGCGTGTCCTCGGACACCAGATAGTCGGCATCGCCGTCGAGTGCGCAGAGCAGGAAGACCTCGTCGTCCGGATCGCTTGGCGGGGTCGGCGCGGCGGACGACGTGATCTCGACGTGTGCGAAAGCACCCTGGATGTAGGCGAGCAGCCGGCGCACCCTGTCGGGCGGGTGACGGCGTTCGAGCAGGACGCGTGCGTATTCGTCGAGGATCCCGTCGCAGTAGAGACCGCTGTGCCGTGCGGCGACGACGATGAGCAGCCGGAGATGCGCGTTGTAGCCGGACGTCGGCAGGCCGGTGTCGAGCCAGCGTGAACCGGCGGCGACGATCTCGTTGGTGTCGAGGACGACGCGGAAGACGGCCGGCGTCACGCCGGGCCGTCCTCGCCCGATCCCAGGGTTTCGCGGAGCGCATGAGCGAAGTCGGCCTGCGTCCAGCCGCGAGATCGCAGCAACTCCACGTCACGATTGGCTTCGTCGCGCAGCTTCGCGGCGCCGGCACGGATGTGCGCGTCGCGAGCCGCGATCAAGTTCTGAATCTCGTGCCCGAGCTGCTGGGGATTCCGGCAGACGAGGAACTCCCATTCGCCGAGGCGGCTCCAGTTGTTCACGGCATGCGTCCAGCGGCGGGCGGCCTGGTGCTTCGCTTCGGCGTCGGGGTCCGGAGCACCCTTGATCTCCAGGACGACGCTGACGCCGTTGCGCAGGCGGACGACGAAATCAGGTTCGTACGCCCGCGGATCACCGTAGAGCTCGTACGGGATGGTGAACTCCAGACGGTAGTTCCGCACGTAACACTCGACGATGCGATCCTTCGCAAGCTGTTCGATCCGGAACATCGCGGCCTGTTCCCAGCTCGCTGTGTGGCAGGCGACGTAGTTCAGGTGGCTCGCTACAGTCGGCTGGACGGGCCGGACCGTCTTGAAGTGCACGCTCGTCGTGCTTCCGATGGGGCGATAACGGTTGAGTCTCGGGAGCACAAGCGGTTCGCCGTGCGTGTCGTCGGGCGTGATCGCATCGAGCAACCGGCTGACAATCTGCTCGGCGTACGTCTGCAATCCGATCTCGCAGGGATCGAGACCCCGCAGGTCGACACGCTCGCGAACGTATTCCTGCACGATCTCGAGAACCTGTGGATAGAGGGCCGCTCGGCTGCCGCTCCGCGAAGCGGAACGTCCGTTGACGCCGCCGTTCCCGGTCTCCGGCGGGCGACCGGCGCCGGCTCGGGTCTTCGGTGGGCTGGCGTCTGCCGAGCGCCCCGCCTCCGACAGCCGGTTCACGATCTCCCGGGCGATCTCGAACTCGATCTCCTGCGGATGCGTGGAGTCGTAGTACTCCCGCCGGTCGACGGTCTGGAAGCCGAACCCGCCGTGGGTTCCTGGATGGCCGATCTGATAACCGACCTGCGGCCGCACGAAAGCGGCGGTGGGGGTCTTCGTGGGATCGAGCTTCAACGGTTCCACCGCCCGCACATCGCAGTTGACCCGGTTCCGCGTCAGGCGCACGAGGTAGCCTTCGACGACGGGGAACCGGATCTCGAAAGCGCGCCGCTCAGGGAGCGCCAGCACCTCGTGCTTCGGCAGCTCTCCCTGCGGCGGCCCGCTCCGCGGCTGGCGTCCCTTGAAAGGGATCAGCGAGAACGGGACCCCGAAGACGTCGACGTACTCGGGTGTCAGAAGGCCGGTTTCCGGATCAGGCGCGTAATCCATGCGGCGAAGGCCGCGGCCAACCACCTGCTCGCAGAGCAACTGGCTGTGAAAGGCGCGCAGACCGAGGATGTGGGTCACGTTGTTGGCGTCCCACCCCTCGCTCAGCATGTTCACGCTGATGACGCAGCGGACGTTGCCGCCCGGCTCGCCCGGCTTGCCGACGGTGGAGACGATCTGCCGGAGCGCTTCGGCGGCCTCCTTCCGCGTCGCCGTCGGATCGTCACTCTCGGCCGCCTCCAGGAGCTTGGAGTCGATGCGCAAGGTAACCGCTTCCTCTTCGCCGTTCCACAGCTCGCGAAACCCGCGCAGACCGGGGCCGTAGTGCTTCTTCGGCTTCGACCTCCTCCATAACGGCGCGGCGTCCGCGCCGTCGTCAGGTTCATCTGCCGGGGTGGCCGCCACCGGTTCCTCGCCGGAGATCATTTGGTGCATGTGCGTTGCGACGTCGGTGTTGTCGCAGACGACGATCAGCACGGGCGGCGTCCGGTCCTGGCCGGGGGCCGCGTCGCGCACCTGCTCGAACTTCTCCTTCCACTCGCTGGCGAGCGTGAGGAGGGCGTCCTCGGCCTTGCGGTATACGGCCTCGGGCTTCGGTCGTCCGCCGGTAAGGCGCTCACCGGCGCGCAGATCCCGGGTGATGTGATGCCAGAGCTTGAAATACTTCGGGTCCGGCCGCCCGGTGTTGTCGATGGCCGGCAGGCGGGGGATCTTCGTGATGCCGCTCTCGATGGCGTCGACCAGACTGAAATCGCTGACGATCCAGGGGAACGGAGAGCCCTCGGGGTAGCCGCTGCCCTGGATGTAGAACGGCGTGGCGGACAGATCGACACACAGCTCGATGCCGCAGGCGGCGTTGATCGCGTCGAGTCCGTCGATCCACACCGTCGCTTCCCTGCGGTCCGCCCTGACGTCCGCCGAGATCCGTACGTCCTCGCCGACCGGCGCCGGCCGATAGGCATGGTGTCCCTCGTCGTTCAGGACCATCAACGGCTCGTCGTCCCACAGATCGCCTAGGCGGCGGCGCGCGAATGCCTCGGGCGTCTCCCTGCCGAGACGGCTCACCGTCACCTTGCCGACCCTGACCTCCTCCGGTTCCGGTCCCAGCCGATGCCAGTTGGTGACCAGCACCTTTCCCTTGGCCAGCTCCGGTCGCAACGGCGAGGGCACGAGGTCGAACGCCTCGTAGTAGTTGTGCGGGTCGGCCGGCCGCAGCACGCGGAGACGTTCCTTGATGGTCAGATTGGGGCAGACCACCAGCGCGCGGCGCGGATAGCGCGGGTCGCCCGGCTTGGTGCCGCGGTTGCAGAACGCCCAGGCGATCAACATCGCCATGACCACGGTCTTGCCACTGCCCGTCGCCATCTTGCAGGCGTAGCGCGGGATCGGCTTCCCTCCGTTCTGCTCGGGCACGTCTGCGAGCTTCGGCGGCTGCGCCACCTTCGCCAACCACTCCTCGGGCCGCGGGTTCCTGCCCCTGCTCAGCGCTTCGAAGTCCGCAAGCCCGAGTTGCGGGTTCCAGCGCGGCTTCCGGCCCCGGGCCAGCAGTTCGCGGAGATAGATGACCGTCTCCACCGCTTCCACCTGACAGAAGAACAGGCGCCGGGCCCGGTCGGCGCGCCACCAGTGGCTCAGGAGTCGCCTGGTCGTCTCCGCTGCACCCGGCCAGCGCGATTCCCGCCAGCGCTTCACGTCGGCGCGCAACGCGTTGACGAGCGGCAGGTCGTCCTGCTCTTCGTCGGCCAGCAGCGACATCTGGGCGGTGCCGGTGCGTTCGCTCTTGTACCAATAGGCCGCTTCGCGACGTCCCGGCTCTCTCGACGGGATGCCGGTCTTCCTGTCGTAGCGCCAGTAGTGATCCGGCTCGGTGTATGGGGAGCAGAGAATCGGGTCTTCGACCGGCTGGACGGGGATCTGATCGTCCGACAGGGAACGAGTCGACGCGCGTCGCTTCGTCGTTCGCGTCGTGCTCACGCCCACCTTCCCCCTTCGGTCAGCACCCGCAGTCCCTCGTTGCCGCGCGGATCGATCACCTTGACCGCGACCTTCCAGAGCTCGCCGGCGCGCAGCCGGGCCGGGCGCGGGAAGGGCAGGCTGCGGAAGCCGCTCAGCGCGTCGAAGGCGCTCGGATCGACTGCCCCCGCGTTGTCGAGGGCACGCGCCAGCTTGTCCCACTTCTTCCTGTCGGGAAAGAACGCCTGGCAGATGCAGAACGTCCGGCCGTCGTAGTCGGTATCGAGGAACCAGGCCGCGATGCGTGTCCTGTCGCTGGGATAGAGGGCGTTGCTGACCGGGTCGTATACGTCCATGCCCTCCACTTCGACCACGTAGTCCCCGTCGTCCTGCTGCGCCAAGCCGGTCACGCGCGGCGCGCTGAAGACGCGAAACAGCTGGCTGCCGGGCTGCTCCTTGAGCAGGTCGCCCATCGCCACGTCGGGACTGATCAGCGCCATGTGCAGGCGCAACCGGGGATGCGAGGCCGCGTCGATGGCCTCCTGCGCCGCAGGATCGAAGCCGAACCCGGCGAACACCACGTCGTCGTAGCCCTTGCGGTTGGCGTCGCGGATCGCGTCCTCCACCTGCATGCCGGTCAGGTTGCCCACTTCCGGGCCGATGCTGACCGCGACCCGCCGGTCGGCCCCGGCGCCGTTCAGCCACTCGCCCTCGGCGTGGACGAGTGTCGCGCCGGTGGTGGGATCCAGCCGCGAGAACTTGACGTTCCGGTTGTCGGGAAAATCGACGCCGCTCGTCCGGAGGAGGCGAATCATCTTGTCGAGGTGAGCCTCGGCGTCGGCGATCACGAGTTCGCCGGTATCCTCCGCGTCGAAGGTCTCCAGTTCCTCGGGTGCGCCGCCGATGGGGGAGTCGGGTCCCTCTTCACGCGCCATCACCCCCTCCATGGTGAAAGGTCCTGCGACGCGCACCGCGCCGTTGACGATTGCCGGCTTGTCGACCAGCTCCTCGGTCTCGGCGTTGGCCGCAATGCACGCGTTCACTTCGTCCATCTTCGTCCGCCAGGCAGCGCGATAGGCGGTCAGCGCAACCCGCAGCGATTCCGGCCAGTCGGGATCGGTGTCGAACGGTACTTCCCAGGCCCGCCATGCGCCGGGCGGTATCCGTTCGCGGTATCTGGTGGTCTGCCGCCGTGTAATCCCCTTGAGGGGCTTCCGGGTGGGCACGGGCGTAATCCAGGCAGGATCGGCCCCCGGCAGCAGCCATCGGCGCACATCCGCGTCGGTGACGGCGTTCGCTCCCTGCTCGCGGTGCTTGGCGACGAGCTTCCCGACCAGATTCTCCTTCAGCTTGGCGTCGACCGCGCCGGCCGTGCGGTTCAGCACCGCGAGGGCGTCATCCAGGATCGGTTCGTGTCGGGCGAAGATCGGGTCGAGAGACGTGTTGCGGGCGATGCTCCTGAGCGTGATGTGGGGCACCATCCGGCAATCGAGCGTCAGCCGCTTCCCGGTCCGTCTGCCGTCGCCGTCGACGTCCGCGATCCAGATACCGTCGGGGTTGCGCGCCGCGTCCTCGGCGGTCAGGTCGCGGAGTCGGTAGTAGTCGAACCTGGCGGTCAGGAGCCGGTGTTTGGCGAGAGCCAACGCGACCCGGCTGGTATCGATCGTGATCCAGCGCCGGCCCCATTGCTCCGCCACGTACGCGGTCGTGCCACTGCCGCAGGTCGGGTCGAGGACCAGATCGCCTGGGTCAGTGGTCATCAGCATGCAGCGTTCGATGACCGTCGGTGTGGTTTGGACGACATACACCTTCTTGTCGCCGAATCCACTCTGGCGGGTATCGTCCCAGACATTGTTGATCGGCTTGAAGGCGAAGTCGTCAAGATAACGGACATATCCGAGCGTGTCGCCACTTGCGCACAGACGTTCGGAGGAATGCAGCCGGTTCATGCCTGCTTGGTTGGTCTTCCATCCGCCCTTCTTGGGTGTAAACTGCCTGTCTTCGAAATCAACCTGGAAGACCGTTGAAGTAGACGCCGTTTGCGAGGTAATCGGATTCTGTCGCCATATTCTTGCACCGCGGCTGGCCGCCTCGCGTATCTGTTCAATATGTGTCAACGACGCCCGCATGCCATTTTCCCACTCAACGTAACGCAAGTTCGAGTCCTCTTCCGGGCTTCGTGGAGTAAACGGTGGCTTTTTCTTGGACCGGTCAGAACGCGTGTACCAGAGCAGGAAGTCACATGTTACGTCCAGAGCCGCACTGGCCTTCCCGGTCGTCGTACGGAACGCCACGATGGACCGGAACTGATCTGAACCAAATACCTCATCCATCACGCACCGCACCCGGTGCAGATTCTCGTCGCTGATCTGCACGAAGATGCTCCCGGTGTCGGCGAGCAACTCCCGCGCCATTGCCAGTCGGTCGCGCAGGTAGGCGAGATAGGAGTGGATGCCGAGCGTCCAGGTGTCGCGGTACGCCTTGACCATCTCCGGCTCGCGGGTGAGGTCCTGCCGGCGGTCCTTCACGTCGCGCTGGCCGAGTTGGGGCTGGAAGTTCGACGCGAACTTGATGCCGTACGGCGGGTCGACATAGATCATCTGGACCTTGCCGGCGAGATCCTCCCGCCGGGCGAGGCTGGCCATGACCTGGAGAGAGTCGCCCAGGATCATGCGGTTCGTCCAGTCGACGTCGTGCCGATAGAACTGTACCGCCTTTGCGTACTCCTGCTGCGGGTCGGCGAACAGATCACGTTGCACGTCCTGCCGCGCGAGCACCCGCAGGATCGCCTGCGTCGAGACGCGCTCGTGCATGTGCAGCGCCACCGGTTCCACCTCGAACCAAGGCTTTTCGCGCTTGCCGCTCCATTCCAGCCACGGTTCGTGCCTGCGCAGCGCGTCGGCCAGTACGGTTGCTTCTTCATCCGTCAGCGCCCGCTGACGGGCCGCCGTCAGAAGCTCGGGAAGCTGGTCCGTCGTCGCGGGCTCGGGGGACGATCGCAGGACCGGCGGTAGGTGCGGGTTGAATGCGTACTGCACGGCAGGTGTCTCGCGGACCGCGCCGTGCGCTTCGATCCCGGCCGGCGGAATGTTCTTGCGCTTGGCGGGATACCTGATTGACGTGACGGCGGCGCGGGTCTCGTTCGCGTCGCTGGTTCCGGGACTCCCCTTCCGCGGCATGCGCGCAATTGTAGTCGCCGCGACGCGTGATTGGCATCGAGTGAAGTCCCGATTGCGTGTTACGGCTCCGGGGCGCGCCCGCCCGCGCGGCGCGCCCGCGAGATGTCCACGTCCCGAACCGTCAGCGCGTCACTGCCAGTTAGTCGCCAACGACGTCGGGAGGCTCGGCCAGGTTTCGGGTCAGCTTCAGAAGCGTATTGCGGTAGTCGGGGCTGGGAACGATTTCCGCAAGACCTTCTTCGGGATCCTACTCTGAGCAACCATCCTGGAAAGGTCGTCATCGACTTGAATCGTCGCGGGTGACCTCGGCGAATCGGCGCCGCGTGACGGCAGGCGTCGAATGGTATACCTTGGAGCGGCGCATCGTTGCGGGCGGGTCGGCGCCGACCTGCGCGCGAAGCGGCCGTCCGAGAAGGGGGGAATGACATGCGTGGGATTTCGAGATCGGGCATCGTGGCGGCGTTCGCGGCGGTGGCCGCGGCCGTCATCGTCGTGACCGGCCAGCAGCCGGAGACGCTGAGCGTGACGCCGGTGAAGGACGGGCTGTACTACATCAACGGGGTCGGCGGGAACGTCGGCGTCCGGGTCACGTCCGAGGGCGTCATCCTGGTCGACGACAAGTTCCCGCGCAACGTCGACGGGATCAAGGCGCGGGTGGCCGAGGTCACCGATCAGCCGATCCGCTACGTCATCAACACCCACCACCACGGCGACCACGCCGGCGGCAACGTCGGGTTCATCGACTCGGCGGACGTCATCGCGCACGAGAACGCCCGCAGGAACATGATCCGCAACGAACAGGACGCGCCGCCGCGCATCGTCTATACCGACCAGACCGCCGTGCACCTGGGCGGGGTCGAGGTGCGGGCGCACCATCTGGGGCGGGGGCACACCAACGGCGACTCCGTGGTTTACTTTCCGGATCTCCGCACCGTGCACGGCGGCGACCTGCTGCACGGCACCGCTCCGTTCATCGACTACGCGAACGGCGGCAGCAGCATGGAATGGCTCGGCGTGCTCGACGGCATCCTCGCGCTCGACTTCGACACCGCCATTCCCGGCCACGGCGGCCTGATGACGCGGACCGACGTGCAGGCGTTCCGCGATCAGTTCGTCGCCGTCCGCACGCGGATGCGTGAGTTGATCGACGGCGGCCTCGCCAAGGAAGACGCACCGGCCCGGATCGTGACCCCGGAGCTGAGCTGGACCACGGCCGAGAACGGCCTGTTCATGCGCCGGAGCATTCCCGGCTTCTACGACGAGATTGCGGCTGAGCAGTAGCGGGGCGGCGAATGACGTCGCCCGTGGAGGAGATCACGGTGACGTGCCCGGACTGCGGGCACGTCTGCCGCGACCGGTATCGCGGGTCGACCAACCTGGCGCTCGACGACTTCGATGCGGACCATCTGGAACAGGCGTCGACGACGACCTGTCCAGGGTGCGGCGAGAGACGCGACCTCGCATGCTGACGGTCCGCCGGGACGACGATGGAAACACGATCTTCGAGATATGACATGCGGAGCCTGCTTGCCGGCACGCCGGCGCTGTTCGTGAGCGGAGCGATCCTCGCCGTCCTGGCCGCACCGCCGGTGCATGCCCAGGACGTGGAGTGGCGGTCGTACGGGTCGGACGCGGCCGGGACGAAGTACTCGCCGCTGGACCAGATCAACCGGGAGACGATCGGCGACCTGCAGATCGTCTGGCGGCAGTCCGTCCTGCCCGACGCCATGCGCGGGGGGCGCGAGGACTTCACGCCGCCGATCGCCTCGCAGAACACGCCGCTGATGGCGGACGGCCGGCTGTACATCAGCTCGGCCCTCGGCACGGTGGCGGCGCTCGACGCTGCGACGGGCGACGTGCTCTGGTTCGACACGCCGCCGGACCGCGACGGCGAGCCGTTCACCCGGGTGCGCCAGACGCGCGGCGTGGCCTGGTGGGACGATCCGCAGAGCGACGACGCGCGGGTGCTCGCGGTGGTCGGCTCGTATCTCGTGGCGCTGAACGCCCGCACCGGCGAGCGGTATCCCGACTTCGGGGACGGCGGGGAGGTCGACCTGACGCAGGGCTTCGACCGCCCGTGGGAGACCTTCAGTTGGGGGTCGCCGCCGCTCGTCGTCGGCGACATCGTCGTCATCGGCTCGGCCATGACCGACGTCACCAACCCGAACATGCCGGCGATGAAGGAGATGCCGCCGGGCGACGTGCGCGGCTTCGACGTGCGGACCGGCGAGCAGGTCTGGATCTTCCACGTCGTTCCGCGGGAGGGGGAGCCGGGCAACGAGACCTGGCTGACCGCGCTCACCGAGGACCGCGCCTCGTGGGAGTACAGCGGCAACACCAACATGTGGGCCTGGCCGAGCGCGGACGAGGAGCTGGGCCTGGTGTACGTGCCGCTGTCGACCCCGACCAACGACTACTACGGCGGCTACCGCCCCGGCGACAACCTGTTTGCCGAGAGCCTCGTCTGCCTCGACGCCCGCACGGGCGAGCGGGTCTGGCACTTCCAGGCGGTGCACCACGGCATCTGGGACTACGACTTCCCGGCCGCGCCGAACGTCATCGACCTGCAGGTGGAGGGGCGGTCCGAGCCGGTCAAGGCGGTCGCGGCGGTCAGCAAGCAGGCGTTCACCTACGTCTTCGACCGCGTGACCGGCGAGCCGGTCTGGCCCATCGAGGAGCGGCCGGTGCCGCCGGGAGACGTGCCGGGCGAGTGGTACGCGCCGACCCAGCCGTTTCCGACGCGTCCGCCGGCGTTCGACCAGCAGGGTACGAGCATCGACGATCTGATCGACTTCACGCCGGCGCTGCGCCGCGACGCGCTGGAGGTCTTCGAGCAGTACGTGATCGGACCGCTCTTCACCGCGCCGTCGCTGGTCGACGACTCGCCGGGCGGCACGAAAGGCACGCTGCAGATGCCGGGCGTGGTCGGCGGAGCCGACTGGGGCGGCTCGGCCGTCGATCCCGAGACCGGGATCCTGTACGTGCCGTCGGTCCACGCCGAGTCGGTCATCGGCATCGTGCCGTCCGAGCATCCCCGCTCGGACATGCGCCTGGTGGTGCAGACGCTGGCGTTGCTGGAGGGACCCAACGAGCTGCCCATCTTCAAGCCGCCGTACGGACGGCTGGTCGCCATCGACCTCAAGAAGGGCGAGATCCTCTGGTCGAAGGCCAACGGGGACGGCCCGCGCAACCATCCCATGCTGAAGGACCTGGACCTGCCGCCGCTCGGCCAGCCCGGGCGGGTCTCGCCGCTGGTGACGAAGTCGTTCGTGTTCCTCGGCGAGGGCGGCAACGCCGGCGTGGTCGTGCTCCAGCCGATCTGGGGCGGAGCGGGCGGCAAGATGTTCCGCGCCTACGACAAGCTGACCGGCGACGTGGTGTGGGAGATGGAGCTGCCCGGCGGCACCACGGCGGCGCCGATGACCTACCTGGTCGACGGCCGGCAGTACATCGTGGTCACCGTCGGCTGGGAGGACATGCCGAGCGAGTACATCGCGCTCGCACTGCCCGAGTGAGATTCTGCGCGCGGGTAGCTTCGAGCGGGGCGTCCTGCAGGGCAACGAACACATGAAAATCTAAAGTTGTTCTTTGGATTTTCATGTAGCCGGCGGCGGCAGTCGGGATTGGCCACGACTAACCAGATGTCGGGGTGTTCGTTTTCGAACGAATCTTGCTACTATGGTACGCACGTGTCGGGACCCGCGGCCGCGTGCCGGGACCCGTCCTGCGCCGGTGCGGCCGCTCCCGCACGTGATGGAGGCGGCAAGATGAGACGGCGAAGACACCTTCCGATTCTCGGCGCGGCCGGCGGCCTGACGATCGCGATCCTGGCATCACCCGCGGCGGCGCAGGTCGACCTGGGCCGGATCGATCTGACCGTCGAGGACGAGACCGGCGCCGTGCTGCCGGGGGCCGCCGTGGCCATCACGGGGCCGGAGGATCGCTCCAACGTCTTCACGGACGTGCAGGGCGAGGCGCACCTGCTGCGGCTGCCGGTCGGCACCTACGAGGTAGGCGTCAGGCTGCCGGGCTTCAGCGCCTTCGTCGATACCGGGGTGCAGGTGCGGGCGGCGTCGTCCACCCCGCTGGTCGTGACCCTGGAGGTCGGCGGGGTCGAGGAGACGGTGACGGTCTCCGGCACGGCGCCGATCATCGACCCGCGCCGCCAGAGCACCGACACGCACGTGACGGTGGAGGAGTTGCAGGAGATTCCCTCCGCGCGCGATCCCTGGGTGGTGCTGCAGACGATTCCCGGCGTCGTCGTCGACCGCGTCAACGTCGGCGGCGCTGAATCGGGCCAGCAGTCCATCTACGTGGCCAAGGGTGCGAGCAGCGGCGAGAACACCTGGACGCTCGACGGCGTCGTGATCACCGACATGGCGTCCCTCTCGTCGCCGACCTACTGGGACTTCGACCAGTTCCAGGAGGTGCGCATCAATACCGGCGGGGCCGACGTGCGGAACCAGACCCCCGGCGCCGCGGTGGACGTGGTGCTCAAGAGCGGCACCAACCAGTACCACGGAAGCCTGCGGGGCTACTTCGCCAACGAGGGATTCCAGCGCAACAATCTGTCCGACGAGTTGGCCGGGTCGATCGGCGGCGAAACGAAGAAGGGCAACCGCATGGAGCAGTACGCCGACTACGGCTTCGAGGTCGGCGGGCCGCTCGCAAGGGACCGGCTGTGGGCCTGGGGTTCGCTCGGCGAGACCGACATCCGTCTGCGCACGCTCATCGACACCGCCGACCGCACGACGCTGACGAACCGGGCGCTGAAGGTGCAGGGGCAGGTCACCGACGGCCTGCGCCTCGGCTTGAACCACTTCCACGGCGCCAAGATCAAGCTGGGACGCAACGCGGGGCCGACGCGGCCGGACGAGACCACCTGGAACCAGGGGGGCAGCGGGGTGGGCCTGTTCACCGGCTCGGCCAACTGGGTCGGGAGCGACGTGGTCGTCACCGCCAAGGCGACGCAGTACAACTGGGGCTTCTTCCTCACGCCTCGCGGCGGTCTCGACCAGGACGTCTACCGCGACGTGAACCGCGTCTACCACAACTCCTACTACGACTTCCGCTCGTGGCGTCCCCAATCGGTGATCGACCTCGACGCCAACTACTTCCGCGGCGACCACGAGCTCAGGCTCGGCTTCAACTGGCGGAGGAACGGCGTCCGGACGGATCTGGTCTGGCCCGGGTCGGGAGCGCTGTCCATTCATCTGCCGAGCTATCCCGACAACGGGCTGATGCTGCCCGTCATCTTCGGCGACTCGGTCGTCAACGGGGAGGGTCGTTACCTGGGCTTCTACGCCAGCGACCGGATCTCGATGGACCGCCTGACCATCGACGTCGGCGTCCGGTTCGACCGGTCGGCCGCGTCGCTGCTGGAATCGAGCCGCCCGGCGAACGCGCTGGTGCCGGACGTGCTGCCCGCCCTGACCTCTTCGCCCCTGAGCAACACGCACGTCTTCGACATCCTGGCCCCCCGCATCGGCGTCAGCTACGCGCTCGGAGAGGAGTCGGACACGCTCGTCCGCGCCAGCTACGGGCAGTTCGCCTCGCAGTTGCCGGCGGGCGCCTCCGGGATCCTCGCCGGACCGGTCGACTACTCGGCGGTCTACTACTACGCGATCGACTTCAACGGCGACGGCGTGACGCAACGCGACGAGTTGCTTCTCGACAACGGGATCGTCTTCGCCGAAGGGTTCGATCCCGCCAATCCCACGTCGACCGAGAGCGTCAACCAGGTCGTGTCCGACCTGTCGTCCCCGAGGACCCACGAGCTCATCTTCGGTCTCGACCGGGAGCTGCCGATTCCGAACTCGGCTCTGACCGCGTCGGTGACCTGGCGGCGGTTCACCAACTTCACGTGGACGCCGCTCATCGGGCTCACCTCCGCCGACTACGGTGTGGTGGACACCATCACCGCCATGCTGCCTGACGCCGCGGGCGGCGCATCGGTCAGCCAGGACGTCTACGCGCCGCGGCCGGGAGTGGCCCTGCCTCCCGGCGGAGGCCGGCAGGAGCGCAACCGCGAGGGTTATCACCAGGGCTACTGGGGTTGGGAGACCAGCTTCATCAAGCGGCTGAGCAGCCGCTGGATGGCCCGCGTCGCCTACTCCTACAACGATCACCGGGAGTACTTCACGGATCGGGCGGCGGCCATCGTCGATCCGACGCCCACGCCCACGAGCCCGAAGCGGAACGGCGGCCTGGTCATCACCAGCGAGGCCGGCAGCGGGAAGTCGGATTTCTACTACGTGAGCCCGCGGTTCCAGTTCATCGCCAACGGGCTGTACGAGGCGCCTTTCGGCGTCAACATCGCCGCCAACCTGCTGATCCGGCAGGGTTTCGGGCAGCCCTACTTCGAGGAGATACAGGCCCACGAGAGGGATGCCGCGGCGTTCAAGGACGTGCTGCTCGCACCCGACGTGGGAGCGCATCGGCTGCCGGCCATCCGGAGCTTCGACCTGCGGATCGGCAAGCAGTTCCGGGTGAACGACGTCACGATGAACGTGGACCTCGACTGGTTCAACATCCTGAACGTGAGCACCGTGCTCAAGCGCCAGTACGACGTCGGGACGGCCGATGGACCCACCGGGCCCGGCAAGACGCTGGAGATCATGAACCCGAGCCTGTTGAGGCTCGGGTTCCGGCTCGGGTTCTAGCTTCGGAGTCCGTGGCGGCCATGCGACGCGGGGCGCTCATCGGGCTGGCGGCCGTCTGGGCCGCGGTTGGCACGCCGGCGCAGAGCGCCGCGCAACAGCATCCCTGTCCGGTCCAGCCGCCGGGGGTGGAGCGGACCTTCGGGAACGCCCTCTCCGCGACCGCGCCGCTCGGCGGCGGCAAACGCGTCGGTTTCATCGACGACGGCGGCCGCTGGGGCGTCCTGGACAGCGTCTGGAACCACCGCACCGCGCTCGAACGGGGCCTGTTGCGACCGCTGGCCGAGACCGGGTCGGACGAGGCGGCCGAGGACATCGGCGAGATCGCCATTCTGCGCGACGAGGGCGACCTGTTCCTCGCCGCCAACATCTACGACCTGCGCGATGCGACGCTGCGCTTCAGACCCAACGAGGAAGGCGGCTACGACGTCGACCACCTGGGAACCGCCGCCTGGCGTTCGCCGGCGGGCGAGCGGCTGGAATTGACCGACGACGACACGACGCCGCTGGCGCTGCCGTTCGAGTTCGCCTATTACGCGACCACCCACACGGGCGCGTTCGTCAACTCCGACGGCAACCTCACGTTCGAGGAGGGGGACGACGCCAGCACGTCGCGCAACGTCTCCCGATTGCTCTCCGGGCCGCCGCGGATCGCGCCGTTTCTGTCCGATCTGGATCCTGCGGCCGGCGGCGGGGTCTTCGTCCGGGCCGGCGCCGACTCGGTCACCGTGACCTGGTGCGCCGTGCCGGGGTTCGAATCGCAGGCCACGACCACGGTGCAGGTGAGCCTGCTCCCCACCGGGGCGATAGAGATGACCTTCGATCCGGACATCGGGCTCGGCGAGGCGGTCGTCGGCCTCTCCCCGGGGCGCACCACCGCGTTCGACGCGGTCGACCTGAGCGACACCGGCAACCCGGTCTCCGGCGACACCGGCGGCACGGGAGGCGACACCGGCGACCCGGTCGACGACACCGAAGAGGAGACCGGCACGGCGCGGGCGATCGGAGAGCGCTTCGCGGTGCGGGGCGAGCTGGACACGGTCGCCGTGGCCCGGAAGTTCCTGCGGACCCACCCGGACGCCTACGACCAGATCGTCATCTGGACGGATCAGCCGATCCTGTTCGAGGCGTTCGCCTTCGAGGTCACCATCGCCAACGACATCCAGGGCATCGGGCAGGCGGTCTATGACGCGCCGCCGGACTTCGGGAGCGACGCGCTGAGCAGCCTCGTCGTCATGGGCTGGCTCGGGAAGTACTCCGACGATGCGGACAGGAAGGTGAGCGGCGAGAACACGACGTTGAGCCTGATCGGGCACGAGGTGGGTCACCGCTGGCTCGCCTTCCTGGACTTCAGCGATCACGACCGGGAGACCTCGCGGGCGTTGCTGGGCCGGGACGACGCGCACTGGAGCTTCTTCTTCGACAGCGACGCCTCGGTGATGGAAGGCAACGACATCGAGGACCTCGGGGGAGGCTCGTTCCGCACCGTGGCGGCGGTCGACGGCTACAGCGCGCTCGACCAGTATGCGATGGGCCTGCGCCGCGACCACGAGGTCCCGCCGTTCTTCTACGTCGAGGCGCCGATGAACGCCATGCCGCCGGCTCGCAACTCCGGGGCGCCGCAGGTCGGGGTGACGTTCAACGGTACGAGACGAGACGTGCTCATCCAGGACGTCATCGAGGTGGAGGGACCCAGAATCCCGGACGCGGACGAATCGCCGCGCGTGCAGCGGCAGGCGTTCCTCTACGTCGTCCGCGGAGGACGCGATCCGAATCCCGACCACGTGGCCAGGCTGGATCGGATCCGGCTGCAGTGGGAGTCGTTCTTCAGCGGGGCGACGGACAACCGCATGCGGGCCGAGACCCGGCTGTACCCGCCCGCGTCGACCCCAACCACCGGTCCGTGACCCGTGGCGGGAAGAGCCGCCGGGCGGCCCCGCACGTCCCCGCCGGAGCCGGTTCAGTGACTCGACCGTAGGAGGCGGTCGCGAAGCTCGGGCGAATCCGGGCGCGCCGCGAGGCCGGTACGCGGAACCTGTACCGCCAGGGCCGGCTGGGGCAGGCGCACGTAGGCCTCCCGCCAGCGCCAGGTTGCCGCACCGAGCCCGGCCGCGGCCGTGAGGCTCGTGAGCAGGCATGGCAGGCGGCCGAAATCGCCCATCGCCACCTTCAATTCCGTCTTCCCTGAAAGACGCACGAGCACGCGCGAGGTTCCAACTCGATTTCGGGCGCCGGTCCAGGGCCGGTCCGGATCTACAATGCGCAGAGAGGACAGTCCCATGCAACCAAGGATCTGCGGGCCGATGGTCGGAGGCGCGGTGCTCTGTCTGAGCCTGGGAATCGGACAGGGGTACGCGCAGGATCACGCCGAGTACGAGCCGGCCGACATCGAGTACGGCCGCAGCGTGTACCTGGAGCAATGTGCAGCCTGCCACGGCGAGGACGGCGACGCCGTGGCCGGTGTCGACCTGCGCGGCGGCCGGCTGCGCCGCGCGGCGCTCGACCGCGAGCTGATCCAGGTCATCCGCAACGGCATCCCCGGGACCGGCATGCTCGCCATCGACCTCGACACGGCCGAGATGACCGGCATCGTCGCGTACGTGCGCAACATGACCTACGAGATCGACGTCGCCACGCTCGGCGACGCGGGCCGGGGCCGGGCGATTTTCGAGGGGGCCGGCGACTGCCTGAGCTGCCACCGCCTGCAGGGGCGCGGCCTCCGTACCGGGCCGGACCTGACGCGCATCGGCGCCGTGCGCCCGCTGAGCGCGTTGCGGCGCTCCCTGCTCGACCCGACCGGTACGATGCGGCCCATCGATCGCCCGGTGGAGCTGGTGACGGCGGACGGCACGCGCGTCACCGGCCGGCGCCTGAACGAGGACACCTACACGGTGCAGATCCTCGACGACGATGCGCGCCTGCGATCGTTCGACAAGGCCGATCTGCGCGAGTTCCATGTCATCGCGCAGTCGCCGATGCCCGCCTACGGGGATCGGCTCGATCCGGCGGCGCTGGCGGACCTGCTGGCGTATCTCGTGTCCCTGAAAGGCTGAGGCAGATGATGCGACGCATGGAGACGGCGCGGCGGGCGGTGCTGGTGTCGACGTTCGTCGCGGCGGCCGCCGCCGGTGTGTCGGCGCAGGACGTGTCGTTCGAGCGGCTGCGCGCGGCGGCAGAGGCGCCGGCCGACTGGCTGACCTACTCGGGCACCTACTTCAGCCAGCGCTACAGCGAGCTGGACCAGGTTGCGCCCGCGAACGTGAACGACCTGCAGCTTCAGTGGGTGTACCAGACCCCGGTCTTCGGCCCCTGGCAGTCGACGCCGCTGGTGGTCGACGGCATCATGTACCTCACGCAGCGGCCCAACGACGTGGTGGCCCTCGACGCCCGGACGGGACGGGTGTTCTGGACCTACAGCTATGCGACGCCGCCCGACCACCGGGCGTGCTGCGGCTCGAACAACCGCGGCGTCGCCGTCCTCGGCGACCGGGTGTTCATGGCCACCCTCGACGCGCACGTGGTGGCGCTGGACGCGGCGACCGGGGCCGAGCTCTGGGACGTGGAGCTGGCGGACCGGCACCTGGCGTACTCGTTCACCCTGGCCCCGCTGGTCGTCGAGGACAAGGTCATCGTCGGTTCGGCCGGCGGCGACCGGGGCATCCGCGGCTTCATCACGGCCCTGGACGCAGCCACCGGGGAGGAGATCTGGCGGTTCCACACCATTCCCGGGCCGGGCGAGCCGGGCCACGAGACGTGGGAGGAGTGTCCCCCGAACCCCGAGACGTTCTGCGACCCCGAAGCGTGGATGCACGGCGGAGCCGCCGCGTGGCTGACCGGCTCGTACGATCCGGAGCTCAACCTCATGTACTGGGGCCTCGGCAATCCGGGTCCGGACTTCAATCGCCACCAGCGGCCCGGCGACAACCTCTACTCGGACTCGGTGGTCGCGCTGGATGCCGACACCGGCGAGCTGCGCTGGCACTTCCAGTTCACGCCCAACGATCCCTACGACTACGACGCGGTGCAGATCCCGGTGCTGGCCGACATCGAACGCAACGGCGTGACGCTGAAGGCGATGCTGTGGGCGAACCGCAACGGCTTCTACTACGTGCTCGACCGTGCGACGGGCCGATTCCTGACCGGCCAGCCGTTCGTCACGGTGAACTGGGCGGAGGGGCTGGACGACAACGGGCGGCCGATCGAGACGCCGCAGCCGCCGGGCGCGCCCACCTACCCGGGCGTCCAGGGGGGGACGAACTGGTACTCGCCGTCCTACAGTCCGCGCACGGAGATGATGTATGTCCCGGCCTGGGAATCCTACGCCTCGGTCTTCGACGCGCAGCCGCAGGAGTACGCGCCGGGGCGTCCGTTCGTCGGAGGTCGGCCGCGGGCGGCGGCGCCCGTGGCCGACGCGCCGACGGTGCCGGGGCTGACCCGCGGGCCCGTCAACACCTGGACCGCGGCGGCCGGAAGCGGCGCCGTGGTGGCCCTCGACGCGTTGACCGGCGAGCAGCGGTGGAAGTTCGAGATGACCGACGTCACGAGCAGCGGCATCCTGACCACCGCCTCGGATCTGCTGTTCACCGGCGCTCGCTCGGGGTACTTCCAGGCCCTCGACGCCCGCACCGGCGACCTGCTGTGGCGCGTCAGCCTGGGCGGCCAGATCGTCAACGGCCCGATGACCTACGAGGTGGACGGCCGGCAGTACGTGGCCGTCATCGCCGGCAGCTCGCTGTCGACGTTCGCGCTGAGGGACCGGACGACAAGGCCTTGACGCGTGGCGGATCCGCCGAGCTTCGACTCATGGACACGATATCCGGCGAGATCGCGAAGTGGATAGCCCAGGTCCGTGAGGCCTGGTTCGCACGGACGCCAGACCCGTTTCCGTGGCAGATCAGGTTCGGATTGGCGTTTGCGGGAGCGTTGCTCAGCACGAACGTGCTTCTGGGAGGTGTCCAGGAATCTCCTGTCGGTGCGCTCTCATCTATCATTGGTGGTGTGAACCCAGCCGTGCTCGGCTCCAGCCTCTTCCTTGCGGGACTCGTCAGTTGGAGGAAACGGAACGTCGGCCCCATCAGGCTGTTTATCGATGGGATACTGTTGCCGCTGTTCGTCGCGTTTCTTCTGGGGGCAAGGTCATGGACAGAAAATGGTTGATCGGGATAGTGTTGTTCGTGGCAGTCGTTTCTTCAATGGCGTCGGCTCAAGAGAATGGGTCGCACGGGGTGCATGAGAGAGAACTCGCAGGAGTCGAGATCCAGGATGCCAGCGAGCTCGGTGCGATAGAGAGATTCCTGCTATCATTGGAACTCATATTTTCACCACGGGGAGTCTCCGGGAAAGTTGCTCCACTATATGCTTACAGCTACGATATGATATGCGACGATAGATGGGACAATGTTGCCGCACTGAACCCGGAACATGGCGGTCTGGCAGCGATTGTCTTCTATCATGAAGAGGTGCCGCGTGCGCAGTATTACCCGACGATATACGCCGCCAGGCACGCGGCGTGTCGTCAAGACGGCAGCACGGGTCAACCGCCTTCGGGAGGTCCATACGCGTACATCGCAACCACGTTTCCTCTCGACGGCTATGAGGCCGAACGCCGCTTCCTCGTGCGGGGTCGAGAAAGGGTGCCGTCGGGATGGGCGGAGCCCGCGCGTTGACGGGTTGGTCGGGTCCGTCGGGTCCGTTCATCGCGTGCCGTGAGGTCGAAGAGCGGGTCGGACGTGCCGCGGGACATTTCGGGTGAGACGTCTCATCCCGCCTGCCATACCACCTCCGGTGGGCCGAACGTCCCGTAGCCGCCTTGCCCGGACCGGTGAATCGGCGAACGGAAGACCAGGGCGACGCCCCACGAACGGAACCAGCGGTGGCGATCCGTCGTCGTCGGGTCGTGGTGCGAGGCGTGCGCAAGCAGTGACTTGACGGCATGCGGTCGGGCCGGCTTGCGCCAAAGCGGCCAGGAGTAGAAGCCTGCCTTCCAGGTTCCCGAGCAACCCTGGGTAAGCGTCCGGTCGCGGCCTGCGAACACCGGATGCAGACTCAACCCCAGTATGGCCAGAGCCTCTGAACCGGGATTGGTCAGTTTCTTCTCTGGACCCGGATCGTAAGCGCGCAGAGCGTAGACTCGGTCGTCGGTGACGTCCCACATGAGAGACGGAAGGGGGCTTGCATATTTCCACGGCCCTTCGAGGCCCACGAGGACGTCTTCTCGTGAGACACCGTCCAGGACTCGGCGAGCGGTCTCCAGGAACTTCTGGTTCCCAGCCGTGAAATAGAGGTCGGAAGGCTTGGCGACCCTGGCGGGGTTTCCATTGCGGTATTTCACTGCCTTGCCCTTGTCAATCCAGTCGGCGAGACTCCCTTCGGTTACGAGTGAAGTGCTCAAGGCCCCGCCGAAGCAGTCTTTGCGTGCCTGTTCGAGGTAAGCCTTGATGTCAGAAGGCAAGAGCTTGAGTTCGTCGATCTTCTGTTTCCGGTACTTTTCCTGGACGGATTCCTTGAGGTTGATCTCGTCAACCTTCGGAATATCAGGTGCCAGAGCCGGACCGCCGGCCAATTTGTCGAAGACATCCAGTGCGCGGTCGGCTATCCGGTCGATAGTGCAGTCGCCGTCGACGACCGCGTGCGGAGTGACGTCGTCGCTCCACCACAGGCGCGGCGGCTCGGATTCCCGGGCGAAGACCACCTGCACGCCAAGAGCGGCGAGGAATCCCAGGGGGTTCGTTCCCTCCAACCCGGTCAGATGAGTTCCGCTCATGATTGCCCAGCTTCCTCGGCGCCCTGCTGGTGATCGGCCAGACGCAGAATTGCTTCCAGCCAAGCCAACCCGTGGTACCCGTACTTCGCCACCAGGCGCCAGAAGCGGTCGGCCATGTCGAGAGCCAGGGGGCTGTCTTCCAGATCCGATTTCACCGTCATCGAATGTCCGTCGAACGTGCCGCTGAGCATCTGCGGTTCAGGATCCTCGATCACGAGCGGCAGCGGACGCCCCCAACCGTGGTGCGTTCCAATCAGATGGAGCACCAGTTCCTTGTCGTGGGCGCGGCCGAGAACGTCGGGATTCGATTCGACCATGGCCACGCTCGCCACTTCGTGTCGCATCCCGATTGGGTATCGTCGGACCTTGCGCACTCCAGGCAGTGACTTGGCCAACGGCTCTTCGAGCATTTCCAGGGTCACCGGGTCGCCGCCCGCCCTGTCGGGCGTCATGAGCTTACCCGATGAACCTGGTCACGCGCCGCAACCGAACCGGCCGCATTGCGCTGCGTCGAACGCCCGGCCAGCCTGCCCGAACCCGCACTCCGTCGTTCAGGTGGCCGTGCCCGCCGCACCGTGGGACCGGCGTCCGCCTCAACGCTGCGGAATTCACCAGTCTGGCGTGGCGCACTGTCAGATCCTGTCAGTCGATCACCGGACTCGCCGATCGCCAGCGCGCGGGCCGTGGAAGCGCTGTGTATGATGGAAATGATGGAAAATCCGGACGATCGCGGATGCGGCCCGTTCGATGGGACGGAGGGTGCAAGCATGCCCATCCCGAACCCGGCGATCAAGTTCACGTACGACGACTACCGGAACACCCCCGACGACAGTCGCTACGAGCTCCTGGACGGAGAGCTGGTCATGGCCCCCGCGCCGAGTCTGAGACACCAGAGAACCGGCATCCGGCTGTCGTCGTTGCTCCATGCGTTCGTGACCGAGAGACGTCTCGGCGAGGTCTTCTCCCCTCCGTGCGACGTGATGCTGTCCGATACCGACGTGGTGCAGCCGGACCTGCTGTTCGTTTCCCGGGAGCGGGGACGAATCCTGCTCGAAGGCGACGCTGTCCGCGGAGCTCCCGATCTCGTCGTCGAGATCCTGTCGCCGTCCACGGCGGCTCGGGACAGGACGCTCAAGCGCGTCCTGTACGCTCGGCACGGCGTCAGGGAGTACTGGCTGGTGGATCCGGACGCCGAAACGATTACGGTCATGGTGCTGAGCACGGACGGCTTCGAGGTCGCGGCCGTCTACGGCAAGGGGGAGACCCTGACTTCTCCGACGCTGCGCGGGTTTGCCGTGAACCTGGACGAGGTCTTCGAATAGCGCCCCGGTCAAGGTCCGGTCCGGCGCTTCACGATGAACCAGCCGACCACGAAGACGCCGACGCCGGCGCCGAAGAGGCGCGGGCTGGGGCCCAGCGGTCCGGCGGTCACGATGGATACGAGCAGCAGCCACATGCCGAGGAGCTGCAGCCCGCGACCCAGGTAGTAGAGCATCCCCGGCACGGCTACGTCTCCTCCGTGCGCGCAGGCGCAGGCCGCCCCTTCGCGCGCTTGAGCGCCCGCCAGGCGTCGAGCCGGCGGGCCACTTCCTTCTCGTAGCCCCGCGCGGTCGGCCGGTAGTAGCGGCGCCCGGCGAGCGCGGGCGGCAGGCAGTCCATGCCGGTCACGCCGTCCGGGTCGTCGTGGGCGTAGGCGTACCCGCGGCCGTAGCCCTCGTCCTTCATCAACCGGGTCGGCGCGTTGCGCAGATGAAGGGGCACCGGCTCGGCCACCTGCTCGTGCGCGTCGGCGGCGGCCCGGTTGTAGGCGGCGTAGACGGCGTTGCTCTTGGGCGCGGTGGCGAGGTAGGTGACGGCCTGCGCCAGCGCCGTGTTGCCCTCCGGCATGCCGATGAAGTGCACGGCCTCCTTGGCCGCGACGGCAACGGTCAGGGCGTTCGGGTCCGCGTTGCCGACGTCCTCGGAGGCGAAGCGGACCAGGCGCCGCGCGATGTACAGCGGTTCCTCTCCCGCCTCCAGCATGCGCGCCAGCCAGTAGACGCCGGCGTCCGGATCGCTGTTGCGCAGCGACTTGTGCAGCGCCGAGATGAGGTTGAAGTGCTCCTCGCCCGACTTGTCGTAGAGCAGGGCGCGCTTCTGGATGGCGCGCGACAGCAGGGCCCGGTCGATCCGCCCGGTTCCCGGCGCACCGGCCCCGGCGCGCTCCGCCGCCGCGGCGGCCCTTCCTGCGCCGGTCGCATCGTCGCTGCCTGCCGTTTCGGAGTCGCGAATCTCGTGGTCGGTCGCGCCCGCTCCCGGCCGGCTTGCCAGGGTGGCGGCGAGCTCCAGCAGGTTCAGCGCCACCCGCGCGTCGCCGTTGGCGTGGCGGGCGATGCTCTCGATGGCGTCGTCGTCCGCCGCGATCCCTGCGCCGCCGAGACCGCGCTCCGCATCGTCGAGCGCCCGGCGCAGGATGGCGGCGGTCTCCTCCGTCGCGAGCGGCTGCAGCACGAAGACCTTCGACCGCGACAGCAGCGCCGCGTTGACCTCGAACGAGGGGTTCTCCGTGGTGGCGCCGATCAACACGAGATCGCCCGCCTCCACGCGCGGCAGGAAGGCGTCCTGTTGCGCCTTGTTGAACCGGTGGATCTCGTCCACGAACAGGATCGTGCGCCGTCCGAGCTCGCGGCGCGCCGCCTCGGCCTCGGCCATGACCGCCCTGATGTCCTTGATCCCGGACAGGACCGCGCTGAACGCGATGAAGTGGGCGCTGGTCACCGTCGCGATCAGGCGTGCGATGGTGGTCTTGCCGGTTCCCGGCGGGCCCCAGAGAATGATCGACTGCAGGGCATCGCGCTCTATGGCGCCGCGCAGCGGTCGGCCCGGCGCCAGCAGCTCCTGCTGGCCCACCAGTTCGTCGAAGGTCCGCGGGCGCATCCGTTCGGCCAGCGGCGCGTCGGCGCGGGACGGTTCCGGTGCGGTCGATTCGAACAGGTGGCCCGACTTCATGCGGTCGTCCGCTGGCGGCGGGCCTCGTAGGCGATGAGGGCGGCCGCCGCCGCCGCGTTGAGCGATTCGACGCCGCCGGCCATCGGAATCGAGACGATGGCGTCGGCGGATCCCAGGGTCGGGCTCTCGACGCCGGCTCCTTCGCCGCCGATCAGGATCAGTACCGGTTCCGTCAGGTCGAGATCGTACATCGACCGGCCGCCGCGGGGGGCCGTCGCGAGGACCCGGCAGCCGGTCCGCCGGGCCCGCTCCGCCAGAACGTGCGGTTCGCCCGCGTCGGATACCGGGAGCCGGAACGTGCTGCCCATGGCGCCGCGCAGCGCCTTCCACCCGAAGGGGTCGGCCGCGCCCGCTCCGACGAGGACGCCGCCGGCGCCGGCCGCGTCTGCGGCGCGGACGATTGCGCCGACGTTGCCCGGGTCCTGCACGCCGAGCAGCGCCAGGAGGCAGCCGCACCTCGCGCGGGCGAGCACCTCGTCCTGTGTCGGGGGAAGATGACGGGCCAGGGCCACGGCGGTGGAAGGAGACCGCAGCCGGCTGACCGCGGCCATCACCCGCTCGGAGCCCGCCACGACGTCGATGCCGTCGCGCGCGCAGTCGGTGACGAGCGCGACGAGGGCGGGATCCTCGCGCCGGATCGCCGGCGCCGAGACGACCACGGTCTCGACGGCGGCGCCGCCGCGCCGCGCGTCGGCGATCAGACGCCGTCCGTCCAGCAGCAGATGCGTCCGGGAGCGGCGGTTGGTGCCGACGGCGGATCGGAAGCGTGCGACGAGCGCGTTCCGCCTGCTGGTGACGGTTTCCACGGGGCCTCGCGGGCCGGCCGAGCATACCAGATGTGCTACGCTACGTCGCTGAATCCCCCTATGAAGGCGCGGCTGGTCAAACGGATCGAGGACGAGATTCAGGCGCTGGAGCGCGAGTTGACTCGCGAGTTGCCCAAGGAGATCCAGCGCGCGCGGGAACTGGGCGACCTGCGGGAGAACGCCGAGTATCAGGCCGCCAAGGAACGGCAGCGCCTCGTCGAGGCCCGCATCGGCATGCTTCGAACCCGGTTGGGGGAGATCTCGCTGATGAACCTCGACCGGCTCCCGCATGACCGGGCGGCGCTCGGATCGACGGTATTGCTGCGCGCGGCGGACGGCGGCGAGGTGACCTACGAGCTCGTGATGGCCGAGGATGCCGATCCCGCGAAGGGCTGGGTGTCGACGGCGTCTCCCATCGGGCGGGCCATCGTCGGTCGCGAGGAGGGCGACGAGATTGCCGTCAAGACCCCGAGCGGCGTCCGCGAGTTCGAGATCATCGAGCTGACGACGATCCACGAATCCTGACCGCCAGCCTGTCCGTGGCTTCCACAGAAGCGGTTCGCCGGTATGTTCCACAGTTGCGGACGGCGCTCGTCTTGACCGGCACGGGCACGGCCGGCGCCTATCACGCCGGCGTCCTGCGCGCTCTGGTCGAAGCCGGCGTCAAGATCGATCTGGTGGCAGGCCGCGGGATCGGTGCGGTGGGCGCCATGTTCGCCGCCATCGACGGGGGATCCCGGTTGTGGGCGCAGAGCGGGCTGTGGCGCAGCCGCGGAGTGCGTCGCACGTACCGCTGGCGTCAGACGCTGCGCGGCGCCGCGTGGATGCTGGCCGTCGCGTTCGCGACGACCCTGCTCCCGGTGACGGCCCTCGCGCTCGCGGCGGTGGTCTTCCCCCTCGGTTACTTTCTGTCGCTCATCGGGATCGAGTTCGGCCCGGCGCTGGCGACCGCCTACGAGGGATTCCTCAGGGCCGTGTTCGCGCCCGCGCTTCTGCCTGTCTACCTGCCGCGGCTGGTGGTCGTGGCGGTCGCTTCGCTTCTGGCCCTGCTGGTGCTCGACGCCATCGAGCGCGCCCTGCGTCGGGGGACGCGCCGGATCGCGCGCGGCGGCCTCTGGTGGCGCCTGCTCGGCGCACCGATCGACCATGCACACGCCGTGGCCTGGTTCAGCGGCGGACTCTGGCAGATCATGCACGGGTCGCGGATTCAGCGCCCGACCGACGCGGAGCTGGGAGAGCGATACGCGGAGCTGCTCGAGGAGAATCTGGGGCAACCGGGGTTCCGCGAGCTGCTGATGCTGGTTCACGACGTCGACGCGCGGCGCGACATCGTGTTCTCCCTGCTCGCCGAGCCGTACCGCAACGCGTTCGTGCAGGCGCCGGCCGGCGCGGACGGCGCTGCGCGGTCACTGGAGACCGTCGACCTGACGGACGCCGCCCGACGTCACGCGATGGATGCGTTCGGTGCGGCGCTGTGTCTTCCCGTCGCCACCGATCCGCGCCACATCACGTTCGGGTCCGACACCGCCTGGCGCGGAGAGACGCACCGGCTGTGCGATCGCCCCGAGAGCACGGCGCGACTGCTGGACGAGGTGGCGCAGGCCGGTGTCCAGCAGGTGATCCTGGTTTCGGCGCTGCCGCCGCCGGCCGGCCCTCACTCCCTGAGCGCGGCGCGCCGCGACATCCACGGACGAGCCGGGGAGTATCTGCTGGGTGTCGAACGCGTCTCCATCCAGGAAGCCATCGACACCCGGCGCGGCCGGTTCCAGTCCCTGTTCGAGGTCAGGCCCGCGCACAATCCGGTCGGGCCCTTCGACGTCGCGGGTTGCTACGACGAGCACTCCGACCGCACCCAGACGCTGGACGAGCTGGTCGACCGCGGCTACGAGGACGGCTTCCGCCAGTTCGTCGACGCGGTCCTCGGGGCCAGCGGCGAGCTCATCGAGGCGCCCCCCGCCGAGCGGTCGGCGCCGGAGGATTCGTTCTCGGCGCGGCTGGCGAGCCCGGACTGAAGCGGTCAGGATCCGTGTGAACGCACTCTCGCGGGGGTGTGCGCTTGCCGGCCCGCGGTGCGCCGCTCGCCGCTCTGCGGCTCGCGCAGGAACTGGGCGGCGAGGTCGGCGAGTCTGGTCGCGATGTCGGAGTCCCCGGCCGAGGTGAACTTCACCCGGAACGCCTCCAGCGGGACCACCGCCTTGGCCATGGCGCGGTGGCCGCCGGCGCTGCCGATGTCGTTGAACCACCGCTTGACGAACTCGCCGGCGTTGCGCGAGTAGCCGAGGTTGCGGACCGAGACGACCAGACGGTCGCCGACGATCCCCGACACCACCGACCACTTGACGTCCTCGAGCTGCAGGAGGAAATCGGCCACGTACGGTACCAGGTCCTCGCGCGGCGCTTCCCCGATGTGAGCGGCGAAGACCTGATCGCGCATCCGGCCCGACTGCACCCCTTGCGTCACGTGCCGCAGCCGTTCCAGCGTGATCTCGGAGCCTTCCATCTTGCGCACCAGGGCCGGGTCGGCGAGCGGATAGAGATAGGTGAAGGCCTCCAGGTCGCTGCGGTTCGTCTGCCGGGACAGAAACAGGGTGTCCGACTTGATGGCGTAGAGCATCGCGGTGGCGATGCGTTCCGAGATGTTCACGTCGGTGGCCCGCAGGTGCTCGGTGAGGATGGTTGCGGTCGAGCCGTAGTCCGGGCGGATGTCCTTGAAGGTGGTGGTGTAGCCGGTGCGCTCCGGGTGGTGGTCGACGACGAGGTCGACGCGGGAGAGGAGACCGCCGAAGTAGTGCGGCTGGACGTCGACGGTGGCGATGCGGTCGAACTCGCCGAGCGATTCCGCCGTCAGGGCCTGGACCTGGATGTCGAGCAGGTTCGCCATCCGCAAGTTCTCGGGCCGGGTGATCCCGTGGAACGCGCCGATGATGGCGGTTGCCTTCGTGCGGTGGAGCAGGGCGCGCAGGGCGAGGCCGCTGGCCAGCGCGTCCGGATCGGGGTCGTGGTGCAGGAGAATCAGCACGCGGTCGGCGTCGGCGAAGTAGCGCTGGTACTGCTGCACCCGCGAGCGCGTCAGTGCGCGGCCGAGCGCGCCGAGCAGCGACCCCTTGAGCAGGTCGCCGAGGCTCAGCGCACTGACTTCGGGGAACGCATCGGAGCAGTCGTCGGATCGCTTCGAACGGCGGTCGCCCACGTCGAGCAGGTAGGTCAGCACGGCGCCGGCGTCGGCCAGCGCTTCCAGCGTTCGGCGCGCGCTCCGGCGGCCGCTGTCCTCGACGATGACGCACGTGGCCGGCGTCACGTCCATCCGCAGATAGGTGTCGATGCGCCGCGGGTCGCCGCATCGGGCGGGGATGCCGGCGTCGTGGAGGCGACGCGCGAGAGCGCGATCTTCGACCAGGAACTCGACGTCGAGAGCCGGCACGAGCGCCTGGTGCAGCGTCCTGACGACCAGGGCATCCTGGCAGACGGCCACGCACCTCATGGCAGCGTTCGATTATATGCCGGCCAGGAGCTTGCGCCGTAGAACGCCACGAAAGTGAGTGCTGCGGCGCAGGCTCCTGGGGCGGGGGATGGGCCGAGACGCCGAGCCAGCGAGGCGTTTCGGGGGCGCTATCGGCTCTGGAGGGTGTCTTCGTTGCCCGATGCGGTATCATCGCGGCCATGAGATGGCAGGGGACGGCGGGCCTCCTCGCAATAGCCGTGGCCGCTCTGTTCCCGGCGACGGTTGCGCTGCACGCGCAGCAGGCGGTGTTCACCAGCCGCATCGACCTGGTGCACGTCGGGGTCACCGTGCTGGATCGCGACGGCAATCTCGTGACCGACCTGACGCGCGACGACTTCGAGGTGCTCGAGGACGGCCGCCCGCAGCAGGTGCGCTATTTCTCCGTCGGCCTGGCGAGCGACGCCGAGGACATCCCGCTGCACCTGGGGCTGCTGCTCGACATGAGCAGCAGCATGGAGCGCAACGACCGCTTCCAGAAGGCCGCCGCGATCCGGTTCCTGAACACGCTGACCTACGCGGCCGACATGACGCTGGTCGACTTCGATACCGAGGTGCGGGTGGGCCGCTACGGCCAGGAGGATTTCGGCCGCCTGATCGAGCGCATCCGGGGCCGGCGGCCGGAGGGCTACACCGCCCTCTACGATGCGCTCGGCGTCTACCTGGACGGCGCCTTCGAGCAGGACGGGCGCAAGGTGCTGGTCCTCTACACGGACGGCGAGGATACGCGCAGCCGCCTGTCGATCCGTGACGCGCGGTACCTGCTGCGGGCTTCCGACGTGACCGTCTACGCCATCGGCTTCCAGGCGGACCTGCGTTCGCGCGCACGGCAGCGGCAACGGATGCGCCTGGGGCAGTTGACCGGGATCACGGGGGGCGCAGCCTACTTTCCCCGTTCCCTCGACGCCCTCGAGGAGATTTACACCTCCATCGTGGACGAGCTGGACGCGCGGTACTCGCTCGGCTACGTCTCGACCAACACGCGGCGGGACGGTACCTGGCGCGAGCTGGAGGTGCGTCTCCGCTCCGACCGCGCCGAGCTCCGCGATGCGAGGCTGCGCGTTCGCGAGGGGTACTACGCGATCTGGAACGAGGCCGAGGCTTCCTCCGACCCACGGTAGTCCATCCCCCCGGGGGGGGTCCGCTGTCAGTCCGCTGTCCGTTCTGCAAGGTCGCCTCGCTCTCGGCGAGCGGATTCGCCCGGCCTCCTCCGCCCGCGTGGTACGATGCCTGATTGGCTGCCCGGCAGCCGCGCTCACCGATGCCGTCCACGTACGACCGCTTCAGTCTCGTTTCCGACTTCGAGCCGCGCGGCGACCAGGAGCGCGCGATAAGCGAGCTGATCGACGGGCTCGACCGCGGCGACCGGCACCAGGTCCTGCTCGGCGTGACCGGTTCCGGCAAGACGTTCACCATGGCGCAGGTCGTGGCCGCCGTGAACCGCCCGACGCTGGTCATGGCCCACAACAAGACGCTGGCGGCGCAGCTCTACCAGGAATTCAGGCGCTTCTTTCCCGACAATGCGGTCGAGTACTTCGTCAGCTACTACGACTACTACCAGCCCGAGGCCTACATGCCGGCCACCGACTCGTACATCGAGAAGGAGGCGACGATCAACGACGAGATCGACCGCCTGCGGCTGTCGGCCACCCGCGCGCTGTTCGAGCGGCGGGACGTCCTCATCGTCGCGAGCGTCTCGTGCATCTACGGACTCGGATCGCCGGAGGCGTACTACGGCATGCTGCTCGCGCTCGAGCGGGGCCAGCGGATCGACCGGGACGCCATCCTCCGCAAGCTGGTCGAGATCCAGTACGAGCGCAACGATCACGACTTCGCGCGCGGCGTGTTCCGGGTGCGGGGCGACATCATCGAGGTCTATCCGTCGTACGACGAGCAGGCGGTCCGCATCGAGCTGTTCGGAGACGAGGTGGACGAGCTGCTGAGCTTCGACCCGCTGACCGGGCGCGCGCACCAGCGGCACGACCGCATCGCGGTCTATCCGAAGTCGCACTTCGTGATGCCGCGCGAGCACACGGCCCAGGCGATCGAGGCCATCAAGGCGGAGCTGGTCGAGCGCCGCACCGAGCTGGAGGGGATCGGCAAGCTGCTCGAAGCGCAACGGCTGCATCAGCGCACCATGTTCGACCTGGAGATGATGAAGGAGATCGGCTACTGCCACGGGATCGAGAACTACTCGCGGCATCTTTCCGGGCGCGCGCGGGGGGAGCCGCCGCCGACCCTGCTCGACTACCTGCCCGAGGACGCGCTGACGATCATCGACGAGAGCCACCAGACGGTGCCGCAGGTGCGGGGGATGTACCACGGGGATCGCGCGCGCAAGGACGTCCTGGTCGAGTACGGCTTCCGGCTGCCGTCGGCGATCGACAACCGGCCGCTCACCTTCGACGAATGGAAGGAGCGTGCAGGTCAGGTGGTCTTCGTCTCCGCCACCCCCGGGCCGTACGAGCTGGAACGCGCCGGCGGCGTGGTCGTCGAGCAGATCATCCGCCCCACCGGCCTGGTCGATCCGGCGGTGGACGTGCGCCCCGTGAAGGGCCAGGTCGACGACCTGCTGCACGAGATCCGGCTGCGCGCCGAGCGCCGGGAGCGGGTGCTGGTGACCACGCTCACCAAGCGCATGGCCGAGGACCTGTCGCAGTTCTACCAGGAGCTCGGCGTGCGGGTCCGCTACCTGCACTCCGACATCGATACGCTGGAGCGCGTCGAGATCCTGCGCGATCTCAGGCGGGGCGCCTTCGACGTGCTGATCGGGATCAACCTGCTGCGGGAGGGACTGGACCTGCCCGAGGTGTCGCTCGTCGCGATCCTGGACGCCGACAAGGAGGGCTTCCTGCGCTCGGCGGGATCTCTCATCCAGACCGCCGGGCGCGCCGCACGGAACCTGAACGGGCGGGTCGTGATGTACGCGGACACGGTCACCGACTCGATGCAGGCGGCTCTGAACGAGATGGCCCGGCGGCGGGAGCGCCAGGAGGCCTACAATCGCGAGCACGGGATCACGCCGGCGTCGGTCAGCAAGGACATCGACGGCGTGCTGTCGAGCGTGTACGAGCGCGACTACGTGACGGTTCCCGCCGCGGAGCCCGCGCGGCCGGCCTTCCGCACGCAGGGGGAGCTGGACGAGCGCATCGCCGCGCTGCAGGGGGAGATGCGAGCCGCCGCCGCGAACCTGGAGTTCGAGCGGGCGGCCGCGCTGCGCGACCAGGTGCGTGACCTGCGCAAGCTGGAGATCGGCGTGGCCGGCACGCCGTGATGTGAGAAGATGGGGCAGGTCCAGGTGGCGGCGAGGTGCGGGACAGGGCCTCGCGAGAGGACGCCGAACCGGAATCCGGCGGGCGTGCGGCGCCGGTTGGCGGAGGGCGAAATCGGCCGTTGACGGCGGCCGTTCCCGGTGGTAGAACGTGTGATGCGGGCGGGGCCGATTCCGCGCCGTCGAAGGGGGATTCACCATGCCGAATCTGGAGATCTTCAGAAGAGTCGCCGTCGTCGTCGCGCTGGCGGCGGTCGCGCTGGCGGGGCCGGCGCAGGCCCAGGAGTCGGAGTCCGCGCCCCTCGCCACGGAGTTGGCGGAGCTGCTCGGGGCCGCGGGGTTGGGCGCCATCGCGGCGCGGGACACGGCGGACGAGGACCGCTTCGTGGCCGCGCTCTCGTTTCCCGGGTCGCTCCTCGTCGTGTCGGCGCGCTACGAGGTGCCGCTGTACGTGGAGCAGAAGATAGCCGACGGGGAGTATCGCGAGGTCTACATCGATCTGAACGCGGCTTCGATTCCGCAGACGAAGGTGCTGATCACCGACACCGGGGCCGACGGACTGGCCAGCGGCGACGACTCGGCGGACATGGTGGACACCGGGTCGGGTCCCGCCCGCTACGACGGCGAGGGGGATGCCGACGCGCAGTACGCGCGGATGTTGCGGGCGCTGATTGCGGAAGCGCGCTGAGTCGGGAGTCTGCGCCGCAGGGGCGCCGGCGCAGACGCCGCCGGGTTGCGCCAACTGGCGGTCGACGGTCTCTTGCGGTACACTCGCGTCTGAATCGAGATCGGGCGCTTGGCTCAGTGGTAGAGCATCGCCTTCACACGGCGGGGGTCAGTGGTTCGAATCCACTAGCGCCCACCACTTCCAGCCGCCGGCTGGCAGCGGTTCCCGGACACTACCCTCGACGGATCGCACTCGCCGCCCCGCGCGAATTGCGTGACCCGCGGCGCGGTCGCCGGCGTTTCGCTTTCGCGCGGTCCGTTCCGAAGCACGCATGTACGTGGCCGGAAGTCCGTATGCGGGCTCCTACAGCGGGGAATCGGGCAGCCGCCGCTCCCCCGGTCCGTCGTAGACGTGCTTGGACGGATCGATGGGGCGCATGGCATCCTGGCGTCGACGCTCCTCGATGGCGTGCGTCACCAGCCCGGGCACGCGCGAGATGGTGAAGAGCATCGTGGCGGTCTCCGCGTCCAGGCCGAGATCGCCGGCCACGGCGGCGATGGCGCCGTCGGCGTTCAGCGACATCCTCGGCTCGCCGGCGGCTGCCTGTCGCTCCCCCAGTTCCTGCTCGACGGCGCGCGCGAGTTGCGTGTGCCCGCCCTCGAGCTCCAGCTCGAAGGCCAACTGCATCAGGCGGACCGCGCGCGGATCGCGGCGATGCCGGCGGTGTCCGAAGCCCGGGGGGATCCGTCCGCTGTCGCTCCGTTGATCCAGCAACCGGCGTGCGGCGTCGTCGTACGATACCCAGTCGCCGACGAGCGCGAGGCCGTCGTCGAGGAACCGCATGCAACCCTCGATGCTGCCGCCGCCGCCGAGGGGAGAGCCCAGGGCCAGGATGCCGGCTGCCGCCGCGGCTCGCAGGGGGGCGCCGGTGCCCGCGACGTGCCGGGCGGCCAGCGTGGAGGGAGGCGTGGCGCCGTGATCGAGGGATGCCACGAGCAGGGCGTCCATGACGCGGCTCACGGTCGGAGACGCGAGCTCGCCGGTGATCAGCAGATAGATGGCGTCGGCGAACGACAGCCGCCCCATCAACTCGTCGAGGAGATAGCCGCGCACCAGGATCTTGTCGGGCTCGACACGGGTGATGGCCGTCGGCCAGCGATCGGACGAAGGCTGGCCGGGCGGCGTGGCGTTTGGCGGCGAACTGGGCATGGAGTGTCTCGCTTCGGGCTATGATGGCGGCGCAACGACCCCCAGGTAGGGGAGGTTGCGGTGCGCCTCGTCGCAATCGAGGCCGTACCCGACTACGAACTCGTCCGGGATTCTGAAGCCGACCAGGTCGACGGGGACCGTCACCCGCCGGCGTCCGGGTTTGTCCAGCAACACGACCGTGCTGAGGCTTCCGGGTCGGGCGGCCAGCAGGTGCCGGCGCAGTGCCTGCAGGGTGAGTCCCGTGTCCACGATGTCCTCCACGATGACCACGTGCCGGTCCCGGAGGTCGGTGCCGGGACCGTGAACGATTCTCGGAGATCCCGAGGTCGTCGTCGCCGATCCGTAGCTCGTCATCCGGACGAAGTCGATGGTGACCGGGCGCGTCATCGCCCTGACGAGGTCGGCGAGGAACATGAAGCCGCCGTTCAGCACCGCCACGAAGTGCGGCGTGTCGTCCGCCGGAAACCGCGTTGCGAGGCTGGTGGCCAGCTCGACGACACGAGCGCGGATCTGCTCGGCGGTATAGAGAGTTCTGGGCATCGTCGACATGATGGGAACGATGCAGGCGAGCGTACTACATCGGAACCGCGGGCCGGGATGGAAGCCCCCGCCGGCTCTCCGGAGCAGCGGCGGGAGTCGAAGGACGGAAGCGGCCCGCGGGCAGGCCTTTCTGGCGCAGCCCGCCGGCTCTCCGGAGCGGCGGGGGGAGTCGAAGGGGGTGGTCATGAGGCGAGGGGGAATCGCGGCCGCGGTCGTCGTGTTCGGGCTCGGCGCGAACGCAGCGGGGTGGGCGCAACCGGCCGCCGTCGGCGGGCATCCCGACATCCGGCTCTTCTTCCAGGCAGCCCACGAGGACGGCGACGTCGCGGATCCGGCGCTGGAGCAGATCCGCGCCCGCTGGCGGAACGGGTACGCGGGGATCATCTGGGACATCGCACGGTTCATGCGCCCGCCGAGCCGTCCGGCGCTGCGGCCTCCGAACCTCGGCGGGGATCCGACCCGGCCGGGCGCCGGCAACCGCCTGCAATGGACGGAGCCGGAGCACCCGAGCACTCGGGTGTGGCGGCGGTTGATGCGGTTCCTCGAGCGGCAGACGGGGCAACGCTTCCGCGGCGACATTCTGCGAGCGCACCAGTGGATCTGGGATCAGCCCTACGATCCGCATCCGGACTATGCCTTCTTCAAGGGGCAGTGGTACGCGCAGCTCGATCCCGGTTTTGCGGACTTCTTTCCGCGCCGGGCATTCTCGACGATCCGGCTGGACGAGATCGACTGGGGCGGGGTGGACGTCAACGGCATCCCGCCGCTGGAGTACCCCGAGCACGTGGCGGCCGACGAGGCCGACTACCTCGAAGACGACCATGTCGTGTTCGGAGTCGCGGCCGGCGGGGAGACCCGCGCCTATCCGAAGCGGATTCTGGCATGGCACGAGATGGCGCTCGACCGGCTGGGCGGCGTCGAGCTGACCATCGTTTACTGCACGCTGTGCGGCACCGTCATTCCCTACGAGAGCGTCGTCGAAGGCGCGCACATCCGGTTCGGGACCAGCGGTCTGCTGTACCGCTCGAACAAGCTGATGTTCGACCACGGCACACGCAGCCTCTGGAATACCTTCGAGGGCGTCCCGGTGGTCGGCGCGCTCGTCGGCGCCGGCCTGCGGCTGACCCACCGGTCGGTCGTCACCACCACCTGGGGCGAGTGGCGCCGCATGCACCCGGAGACGACCGTGCTCTCGCTCGACACGGGGCACGAGCGCGACTACGGCGAGGGGGTGGCCTACCGGGCCTATTTCGCGACCGACGACCTGATGTTCGACGTCCCGGAGCGCGACGACCGGCTGGACAACAAGGACGAGGTGCTCGTCATGCTCCTGGAGGACGCCCGGGGCGAGCGGCGGCCGCTGGCGATCGCGGCGGAGTTCCTCGAGGACAATCGCCTTCACCTGGAGGTGCATGCGGGCCGCCGGCTGCTCGTGGTGACGAGCCGCGAGGGCGCCAACCGGGTCTACGACCCCGGCTCGACCACGTTCGAAAGGCTCGTCGGCGACCTCGTCGTCCTCGACGCGGAGGGGGGGCGCTGGCAGGTGACGGAGGAAGCGCTCGTCAGCACCTCGGATCCGGCGCGCCGGGCGCCCCGCGTCGCGGCCCAGCGCGCGTTCTGGTTCGGGTGGCGCTCGCAGTTCCCGGCGACGCGTCTGGTCCGTTGAGGCGCGCCGGTTCCGCCGCCGCCGGTCGCGGGTATAGTGCACACGTGTAGTCGCAGGCCCATCTGCAGTTGAGGCGCGCCGGTTCCGCCGCCGCCGGTCGCGGCGTCTGCCGCAGGGCGGGCCGCCTACTCGGCGAACCGGAGCGGGACGTAGCCGCGGTCGGCAGTCCATTGCACCCGGCCCACCGCCGTCGGCGCGCCGGGACGATGGAAGTAGACGAGCGCTTCGAGAAGCCGGGCCGCGGCCGGGGTCACCACCTCGCGGGCGATGGCGGCCATCTCGTCCAATCGCTCCGTCTCGACGGTCACCAGCAGCACGCCCGAGACCGAATTGACGCCGACGACGCGCCAGCCGGCGCCGGCCATCGCGGGCTGACCCGGACGCCGGCCGGCGGCGGGGGGCGCGGGGGGCTGCAACCCGCCGGCGCGCGGCAGTGTAGGACCGTCCACCGGCGGCGGGTCCACGTCGATTGAGCGCAGCTCCACCGCGAGGGCGGCGAGTCCGGCGAGAACGGCGCCGCCGGCGATGCCGGCGACGACCCGCGCCCGTCGGCGCGGGCGGCCGGACCGTGGGTCGGCGGGCGGCCGACTCGAGTGCGCGGCGGCGTTCATCGGGGGACCCCCCGGCAACGCGCGACGAGTGAGCATATCGGGGATGGCTGACCGAGGAGCAACGCAGTCCGGGCAGGATGCATCGCCGCTCGAATGCGGCGGGGCTCCCGCCGCGGGCTGATATGCTCTGTGACGCAGGAGTTCGAGGAGCGGACGCACGCGCGGAATGACCCGTGCGTGCGCCAGCCAAGGAGTTCAGACAGCATGAGACGACTGTGCATTCCGATTGTCGCCCTGGCCGTCACCGCGCTCGGCGCGGCCGGCGCGGCGGCTGCCGAGCTGGAGGTCGGCGACGTCGCGCCGGCATTCGAGCTGCCGGGCAGCGACGGAAACACCCACACCCTGGCCCAGTACGAGGGCAGGACGGTGGTGCTGGCGTGGTTCCTCAAGGCCTTCACCGGCGGTTGAACGGCCGAGTGCGAGTCGCTGCGTGATTCCAGCGACCAACTGAACGAGTTCGACATTCAGTACTTCATGATCAGCGTCGACGACGCCGAGACCAACCGGCGGTTCGCCGAGTCGCTCGACGCGAATTTTCCCATCCTGAGCGATCCCGGCCGGGGCGTCGCCGAAGCGTACGGCGTGCTGAACGCGGCGTGGTCGCTGCCCAACCGGTGGACCTTCATCATCGGCCCCGACGGGAAGATCCTCATGATCGACAAGCAGGTGAGCATGTCGCGGGCCGGACGGGAGCTCGTCGCCAATCTCACCGAGCTGGGGGTGCCGCGGAAGTAGGCCGCTCGGGCGGCAACGGCGCATGGGACGTACCGGGGCGGTGGACGACGCGGCGCGCCGCGTCGTCCGCCGTCTCCCTGCCGGGGACGGCGGACGGCCGGGACTCTGCGTCGCAGGGCTGCCGAGTAGACGCAGGCAGCGTTGGAGTCTGCGTCGCAGAACCGCGCAGGCGCCGCTGAAGCCGGCTCTAGTTGGACTCGGAGCTCTCCGACTTCTCGTCGACGCGCATCTCGTCCTTGAATCCCCGGATCGCCTGACCGAGTCCCTTGCCGAGGCCGGACAGTCGGTTGGCGCCGAAGATGAAGATCACGATGACGAGAATGATCACCAGCTCCAGCGGGCCGACCGGTCCAATCAGCGCGAGCATCAGTTCAGAGTGCATCGTATGACCTCTCTATACGTTCCCCGATTGTAGATCGATTCCGTCCTCGGTCCACCGCACGCCGGCCGGACCCGGACGCCGGCCGACCTTTCATGTTACGTTATGCGGCCGATGACAGACACGCCCGGTTCCGACGTACAGGCGGTCCAGGAGGCCCAGGCCCGGTTCGACGAGATGCGCCGGCGGGTCGGTCTGCTTCTCGGCCCGGCCCTGTTCCTGCTCGTGCTGGTACTTCCGTTCGACAGCCTGACCCCGGAGGGGCACCGGCTGGCCGCGGTCATGGCGCTGGTCATCGTCTTCTGGACCACCGAGGCGCTGCCGCTGGCGGTCACCGCGCTGCTCGGCCCCGCGCTGGCCGTCATGCTGCGGGTGGCCCCGGTGCGCGAGGTGCTGGCCCCGTTCGCCAATCCGCTGATCTTTCTCTTCATCGGGAGCTTCATCCTGGCGCAGGGGCTGTTCGTGCACCGGGTGAACGAGCGCATCGCCTACGGGGTCCTGTCGTGGCGCTTCATCGGCGCCCGCCCGACCCGCATCCTCGTGGCCTACGGCGCGCTCGCCGCGTTTCTCTCGGCCTGGATGAGCAACACCGCCACGACCGCCATGCTCGTGCCGATCGGCGTGTCGCTCGTCGTCTTCATGGAATCCGAGGGGAAGCTGCCGAAGCACTACGGCACGGCGCTCATGCTGATGACCGCCTACGGCTGCTCCATCGGCGGCATGGCGACGCCGGTCGGAACGCCGCCGAACATCATCGCCATCGGGTTCATCGGCGAGCAGCTCGGCGTCCGGATCTCGTTCGTCGAGTGGATGCTGCTGGCCGTGCCGGTCACCGTCATCTTCATGGCCATCGTCTTCGTCTACCTGAACTGGGTCGGCCGCACCGGCGTCACGGAGATTCCCGGGGCGGAGGCGATCATCGCGGAGCGGCAGCGCGCGCTCGGTCCCTGGAAACCGGGAGAGCGGAACGCCGTGATCGCGTTCGGCGTGACCGTCCTGCTCTGGATCGGTCCCGGCCTGCTGCCGTTGCTCCTCGGTCGCGAGCACCCGTTCGCGGTGGCCGTTCTCTCCAGCGTGCCGGAGTCGGTGGCCGCGCTGACCGGCGCCATCCTGCTCTTCCTGCTGCCGGTGAGCAGTACGGAGCGCTCGACCCTCACCTGGAAGCAGGCGGCGCAGATCGACTGGGGCACGATCCTGCTCTTCGGCGGCGGCCTTTCGCTCGGGACGCTTTCCGGCGCCACGGGGCTTGCGCAGGTGATCGGCGAGGGAATCACCGGGCTCGTGCCGTCGAACGGCGTCGTGCCGATCACGTTCGCCGCCACGCTCTTCACCGTGGTGCTGTCGAACACGATGTCCAACACCGCCGCCGCCAACATCGCCGTGCCCATCGTGATCTCCATCGCGGTGGCGGCCGGCGTCGACCCGATCACACCCGCCGTCGCGGCGGCGCTCGGCGCGTCGGTGGCCGTCGTGCTGCCGGTGTCGACCCCTCCGAACGCCATCGTCTACGCGTCCGGTCGCATACCCATCACCCGCATGATCAAGTACGGGCTGCTGATGGGATTCCTGGCCATCGCCCTGGTGCCGATCGTGACGCTGGCGATGATGAGCCTGGTGGGCCTCGGGGGCTGATGGCGCGCGGCCAGGTTGCCGAGCGAGGATGGCGAGCCGCTCGGATTGCCGGCGGGGCACCGCGAGCACCCAGATGGCCGGGGATGATCGTGCGGGCGCACACGCTTGCGCGATCCGGCCGCCGGGTCCTATCGTGCACAGTATCGATAGCGACCCGCCACGTCCGTCCGGACGGCGACGGGACGAAGACGTCGCCGGGTCGTATCGTGCACGGTATCGACAGCGACGGGATCCGTGCGGCAGAACGGCGCGATTTTCCGCTACGGACTCCGAGGACAGGCCCGCTTTACCACGGGAGGCAGACATGAGCAGGCAGTGCGTGGCGGGATGCGTGGCGGTGGCGGCGCTGATGGCGGTGCCCACGATGGCGGCGGCCCAGGCGCCGGAAGGTTGGGAGGTCCCGCGCCTGGCGGATGGGCGCCCCGATCTGCAGGGGGTCTGGGCGAGCGACTCGGCAACGCCGCTGCAGCGGCCCGAGGAGCTGGGCGACCGCGAGTTCCTCACCGACGAGGAGGTCGCGGCGCTGGCCGCCCACGCCAGCGAGTACTCCGCAGTCGGGGGCGACGCCGTCTTTGGGGAGACGCCGTTCCGGCGGGCGTTGGCCGCCCTGGCGGAACGGGCGGACGGCGGGCAGGGCGAGGCAGCGCCGCCGCGGCGATCCACCTTCAGCTACAACCAGTTCTGGATGAGCGGCCGCTGGTTCGAGAACCGGACGTCGCTGATCGTGGATCCCCCGAACGGGCGCCTGCCGGCCAGGACCCCGGAGGCGGAGGAGCGCGCGGAACGGCAGCGGGCCGAGCGCAACTCGCCGCTGCCCGAGCGGCCGACGCTGGCCGACGAGATAGTGCGGATCGATCCGAACATCCGCTGTCTCGGCGGCGGCGTGCTGCTGAGCGGACGCGGCTACAACAGCACCTACCAGATCTTCCAGACGCCCACGCAGCTCGCCATCCTGAAGGAGATGTACCACGAGACGCGCATGATCCCGATCGGCGATGCCGTGCCCACCCGGCTCGGGCCGCCGAGCGCCGCGGGATCCTCGTGGGGACGCTGGGAGGGCGACACGCTGGTGGTCGAGACCACCAACCTCTCGCGGGGGGCGAGCGGCTCGACGACCGACGTGCGCGTGACGGAGCGCTTCACGCGCGTGGGTCCGGAGCTGCTGCAGTACGAATACACCCTGGATGACCCGGCCACGTGGACCGAGCCGTGGACCGCGCGCATCTTCATGCGGCCGTCCCCGGGCACCGGGGTCGTCTACGAGTTCGCCTGCCACGAGGGGAACTACGCGATCGAGCACGCGCTGCGCAACGCGCGGTTCCTGGAGGCCCAGGAGGGGCAGTAGGGTCTGCCGGCGGGCGCCGACTTGACGTCGACGCCCGCGGCGAGCAGCGTCCGCACCTAGGGTCCGCCGGCGGAGCGGCGTCGGGCGCCGACCCGCGGCTCCGGCTCGCCGCTTCACCGGATCCCGAGGGGCGCTTCCTGGTTCCGGCCGGCGCCAACGCGCCCGCGCGGGCGCTACGGCACCGGGACGACGGGCAGGACCACGTGCGACGGGCGGGCGGCCTCGTGGTGGATCGAGTTGTCCGCCCGGATCGCCCGCCGGTGCCGGCCGAGCGGCTCGCCGGTGTTCGGGTTGACGTCGAAGCGCGGGAAGTTGCTGCTCGAGATGTCGATCCGGATCCGGTGGCCCGCCTGGAAACGGTTCGCCGTCGGGTACGGGTGGATCTCGAACGCGTGGATCTCGCCCGGCGTCATCAGCTCCGGCCGGCTGGGTGAGTTGCGGTACCGCGCCCGCAGGATGCCGTCGGTGACGTTCATGTCGAAGCCGGTGGGGAAGTCCCGGCTCGGCGGATGGACGTCGACCAGCTTGACCGTGAAGTCGGTGTCGACGGCGGTCGACGACGCGTACAGCGTGACCGAGATGGGGCCGATGACCTCCACCGGCTCTTCGAGCGGCTCGGTCTGGAAGACCACCACGTCCGGCCGCGTCTTCAGCGGCAGATAGGGCGGGCGCGAGCCGTAGAAGCCGTTCTCGGAGCCGCCCCGCAGGCCCCTGAACTCCCGTTCCCGCTGGTCGTAGGCGCCGCGCTTGAGCACCCCGGAGAACGAGCCGCCGATGGTCGGCACCGGGTGCGCCGGGTCGTAGGTGTAGGTGGTGGGCGGCGCGCCCGCCGCCGGCGGGGTCGTGCTCAGCGTGCCGTCCGCGTGGAAGTAGTAGCGGGTCGGCTCGGCCTCGGGCAGCGGCCACTGCTCGGCGTCGCGCCAGTACCCGCCGTGCCGCAGCCGGCCGTTCTCGTCCCTGCGCCCGTCGCCCGTGCCCATCACGAACAGGCGGATGGGCGGCCAGCCGTCGGCCTCGGTAGCTTGTCCCTTCAGATGGCGGTCGAACCACTGCAGGTGCAGCTCCGTGGCGAAGCCGGGCAGCGCCGCGTCCGGTCCGAGATCGACGTCGCCCGCGTAGGAGCGGGTGTTCCCGCCGTGCGTCCACGGCCCGACGAGCAGCCGTTGCGGCGCCGTCTTGACGGCCGACAGTCCCAGGAAGTTCTCGAACATGCTGCCGCAGTAGGGATCGTACCAGCCGGCGACGTGCAGCATCGGCACGTCCGCCGTGCGCCCGTAGTACCGGCGCCAGCTCACGCCGATGCGGTCCCAGTGCCGGAAGTCGGCGTCGGGGTCGTCGTCGTCCGCGCGCGTCAGTTGGGTGAGCACGTAGTCCTCGAACTCGGGCGCCGCGGCGAGGGGGCTGAGGCCCGGCCGCAGCGGCATGGCCGCGAACCAGTCGGCCACCGCCTCCGCCTCGAACGTGGCCCGCACCACCGGGTCGGGCGAGACCCGGAGCTGGTCGAACGCCCAGCCGAGCTGCTGGCCCAGCTCGAAAGCGCCGTGGTTGCGGACCTTGTGCGCCCAGGGACGGGAGATGCCGCCCTGGTTGAGCAGCAGCGCCCGCAGGTGCGGCGGGTTCATCTTGGCCGCGTCCGCCTGCGTGTGCGCGCCGTAGGAGGTGCCGAACATGCCGACGTCGCCCGAGGCATAGGGGAGCGCGGCGGCCCACTCCACCGTGTCGTAGCCGTCCGGGGCGTCGTGGTCGTGGTACTTCGAGAACGTGCCCTCCGATCCGTACCGCCCGCGCATGTCCTGCAGCACGACCACGTAGCCGCGCTCGACGAAGTACAGGCTGCGCTCCACCAGCCCGCGACCCTGCTTGCCGTAGGGAGTGCGCTGCAGCAGAACCGGCAACGGCCCGGCGACCGGCACGCCGTCCCGCGCGGGCCGATACACGTCGGTGGCGAGACGGACGCCGTCGCGCATCGGCACCATGACGTCCTCGGTGAACAGGACCGCCTCGTACGGTGTGGGAACCTGTGCCGCCACGTCCGGGGCGAGCGTTGCCGCCGCGCCGACAGAAAGGAGCGGCAGCAAGGCGGCGATGGCCAGCCGGGTGTCTCTTGTCTGCATCACTCGGCTCCTGTGGCGACCCTCGACGGTAATGGGCACGGTTCTACACGACGAGTCCCGACACTTCCGGAAGGTGCCGGTTGTTGCTGGTGAGACGGAATCGGAGGACCTGGCTAACCGCCGTGGCCGGGATTGCCGTAGTGCCGGATGAGAATACCCTTGAGCATCCCCATATCCTCACGGAGTACCCCCACATCCTCACGGAGACGGTCAATCTTCCCCTCGACCCGGTCGATGCGTTGCCCCAGATTCTTGTGTGCGTCGTCGTTCTGCTTGATCTCCCGCCGCAGGAACCAGACCAGCAGGCCGAGCAGCAGCGCGATGACGCTGCCCAGGCCGGTCGTGACGAGCGAGAATGCCTCCGGGGTCACGAATTCATCGTAGCACGGCAGCCGGGACCGCTACCGGGCTCCCGGGCCCGGCCGCTTGTAGACCCGGCCGTCCCTGACGACCGCCACGACGTTGCGCAGGTCCCGCATGCTCAGCAGCGGGTTGCCGTCGACGACGATGACGTCGGCCCGCTTGCCGGGGGTCAGGCTGCCGATCTCGTCGCCCAGGCCGAGATACTCCGCGTTGCGGCGGGTGGCGGTGACCAGCACCTCCATCGGCTCGAAGCCGAAGCGGACCATCAGGTCCATCTCCTGCCAGGTGGCGTCGGTGTGGAAGTTGAGCGGCGTGCCGGCGTCGGTGCCCACCAGCACCCGCACGCCCGCGTCCCGCAACTGCCGGAGCTTCGCGCGCAGTGCTCGGAACCGGCTTACGCGCAACCCGCCTCCGAAGTAGCCGAAGCGCCGCGGGTTCTCGATGGAGCTGCGGATGTCCGCCCACAGGTCGGGCGGCGTCAGGGCGCGCGCCCGCGGGTTGTCGCGCCGGTCGGGCCACTCTGCTGTCAGGCCCTGCGCCAGCGTCTGGATCATTGTCGGCACCACCCAGGTCCGCCGGTCCAGCAGGCCCTGGATGACGTCGGGATGGATGATCGGGCTGTCTCCGGCGGACAGGGAAAGGTGCTCGATGCCGTCCTGGCCGGACCGGATCCGCATCAGCAGATCGTCGCGGTCGCCCACGTGTCCGGTGACCCGCAGGCCGTTCCGGTCGGCCTCGGCGGCAATCGCCCGCAACTGGGCCTCGGTGAGCCCCGTGTGGACCTTGAGGATGCCGGCCCCCTGGGCGATGGCGGTGCGCGCCGCGGCGCGGGCCTCCTCGACGGTGCGCACGTTGACGGTGTGCGTCCGGCGGTGGTGGCGCTGGACCTCCTCATCCGTCCAGTGCGTGATCCAGCCCATGCTGGCGACGATGCGGGGGCCCGGGATCGCGCCGCTCTCCACCCGCTCCTTCGTCGCGATGAGCGCGTCCGGGTTGCCCGCGAGATCGACCGCCGTGGTCACGCCGCTCATCAGGAGCTGGCGCGCGGACACCTCCATGATCGCCGGGTAGTTCGGACGATGCGAGCCGTGCCAGTGCTGGTAGTCCGAGTGTCCGAGGATGTCCAGATGCACGTGGACGTCGATGAGCCCCGGCATGATGGTCATCCCGGTGGCGTCGATGACCTCGGCGCCGTCGGGGACGGCCAGCGTTTCCCGGCTGCCGGCGGCGACGATGCGGTCGCCGTCGACCAGCACGATGCCGCCGGGCAGGGGAGCGCCCTCGTGCCCGTCGATGAGCAGGCCGCCGACGATGGCCAGCGTCGCGCTCTCGGGCTGTGCGTCGCGTTGGCCGTCGAACGGCTGCGCCAGGACGGGTGTCGTGCCCGCGAGGGACAGGACGACCGCGGCGCTGCACAACGCCGGAATGGCTGCCGCCGAGAGCCGCATGCGCCGGGGGCTCCTTGTCGGGACCATGGGCGACCTCCAGAATCTCACCTTCCGAACCACCGTCCGAATCCGGCCCGTGAATCGTCGCCTGCGGCTCCGATTTTCCGCCCGGCCGGGCTTGCCCCGGATCGTGCGCCGTTCTGCGGCCAGACTCCCAACCGCCCGGATCTCTGCCGGCGGAAACCGCGCCCGCAAATCGTCGCCTGCGGCTCCGATTCCCGCCCAACGGACCTGGTCGGGATCCTGCGTCGCGCTACGGCGCAGGATCCCGGCGCCCGGAGCTCCCCATGGAAACGACCGCCGCCCGGTGCTCACGAAGGCAGCCTGAACGCCAGGTACTCGCCGGAATGGCCGCGCCCGCTCACGGCCAGGACGATGTACTGCCTGCCGCCGGCCAGATAGGTCATCGGCGACCCCGACTGCGGCGCCGGCATGAAGACCGCGCCGACCTCGTCGCCCGTCGCCTTGTCGTAGGCCCGCAGCATCGCGCCGCGCCCGCCCGGCGTCTCGTGAAAGCCGCACTCGCCCATCACCACGAGCGTCGCAGTGACGAGCGGACCAATCAGATGGGTGCAGGGTTCGCCCGTCCGCGGGATCTCGAGACCCGCGAGCGCCGGATGGTTCTTGACCAGGTCCGGCGTGTCGCCGTGCGGCCGCTGCCAGAGGATCTCGCCGCGGTCGAGATCGATGGCGGAGAGACGGCCATACGGCGGCTTGACCAGCGGCAGCCCCTGTACGTTGAGGTCGCGCAGTCCGCCGTGTCCCACCCCGTACTTCGCGGTTCCCTTGACGTAGCGCATGTCCGAGACGTCCGGGCCGGGGCTTGGAATCAGCTCCCACGAGTAGAAGCCGGTCCGCGACGGCACGTACAGGATGTGGGTCTCGGGGTCGTAGCCGCCGCCCGGCCAGTTGGTGCCGCCGCTGCCGGCGCCGAGGCCGAGCGTCGCGATGGGGCCTTCCGGCCGGCTGACGACCGGCGGCGTGAACATCGGCCCCAGCTTGTAGCGCGAGACCAGATCGACCGCCTCCGCGCGCAGCGCCGGCGTGAAGTCGATCAGGTCGTCGAGGGAGGCTCCCTGCCGGTCGTAGGCGGGCGGCTCCGTGGGAAACGGCTGCGTCGGGGAGTACCACTCGCCCGGCACGTCACCTTGCGGTACGGGCCGTTCCTCGATCGGCCAGACCGGCTCGCCGGTGACCCGGTCGAAGACGTACAGGAACGCCTGCTTGCCCGGCTGCGCCACCGCCTCGATGTTCCGCCCGCCGACGGTGATGTCGGCCAGGATCGGCGGGCTGGCCATGTCGAAGCCCCACAACGGATGGTGCACGAGCTGGAAGTGCCAGAGCCGCTCGCCGGTCAGCAGGTCGACGGCTACGAGGCTCTCGCCGAAGAGGTTGTCGCCCGGCCGGTGTCCGCCGTAGTAGTCCCCGGTCGGCGATTCGACGGGCAGATAGGCGATGCCCAGCGCCGGGTCGGCCGAGATCTGCGTCCAGACGCCGTTGTTGCCGTTGGTGCCCCACGAGTCGCCCAGCCAGGTGTCGGCCCCGAACTCGCCCGGGCGCGGGACGGTGTTGAAGGTCCACAGGCGCCGGCCGCTGCGGACGTCGAATGCCTGCACCAGCCCCTTGATGTGGTTGTGGGTGGGCGGGGCCGCGCCGTCGGCGAACGTGCCGCCGAAGATCACGACGTCGCGCGCCACGGTCGGGGTGGCGTTCGAGCCGATGGCGCCGGTGACCGGGTCGATCCGCCGGCCGTCGCCGACGAAGGCGGCCGTCTTGAGGTCGACGGCGCCGCCGGCGCCGAAGCCTGCAATCCGTTCGCCGCTTGCGGCATCGAGCGCCACCAGGCGGAAGCCGATGGTCACGTAGAGGATCCGTGCTTCCTCACCGTCGCTCCAGTACGCCAGCCCGCGGCCCGACAGGCGGCGCGGCGACGCGGCTGCCCGCTCGCCCTCGTTCTCGCGGTGCATCCACAGCAGCTCGCCGGTGGCGGCGTCGAGCGCGACCACGGTTCGCCGGGTGCCGCCGGTCGCATAGAGCACGCCGCCGGCCATCAGCGGGGTTCCCTCCAGCTTGAACTCCGGCGCCGGGCCGAGGTTGGCGGTATCGAAGCGCCAGGCCAGCTCCAGGTCGCCGAAGTTCGAGGCATCCACCTGATCGAGCGGCGAGTAGCGGGTGTGCCCGGCGTCGCCGCCGTAGGCGGGCCACTCGCCGTGCGCGGTGGTGAGGGTGTGGTATGTGGGCTCGCCGCCCGCCGGCTGGCCGCGGGCCGCGGCCGGCAGGACGCCGAGCGCCACGACGAGCAGCGCCGCTGCGAAGAGTGTCCGAGTCACGTCTCGCTCGAAATGTCGACCTCACGCACCGGGCTTCGGATGCTCTCGCTCCCGAACTCCAGGCGGTTCAGCGGGGATTCGGACAGCAGGTCGTGCAGGCTGGGTGCGGAACGCTGCCAGTGCTGCCGAGCAGGCTCGGCATGCGGCGCCGGCGGAGGTTCGGTCAACTGAGAAGCCCTCCTGTGACTAGCGTGGTCAAGAATACACGCTCCGGGTCGCGCCGGCTCACCGCCGTCTACGCCGTGAGCCTGTCGAGAGGACCCGAGACGTCGACGAAGTCGCCGCGCTGGCCGCGCACCTGTCGCAGCCCGACGTGATCGACGTGCAGACCCATCGCGCGGGCCACGCTCACCAGCAGCCGCTGGTGCGGCACGCCGGCCAACCGGGTTCTGCCGCCGGGAAGGATCTGTGACGGCACGCGCATCTCGATGGGCGTGCCGTCCGGCCAGTAGAGGTAGCGACCTGTCCGGAAGGCCCACGCGCCGCCGATGAGCAGCGGGTTGTAGCGGCTGTAGCCGTGCCAGCCGTCGCCGAGCTCCGAGCCCCAGACGATGAGGGTGTTGTCCATCACCGAGCCGCCGCCCGCGTCGGGAATCGCCTCCAGCGTCTCGACCAGCCGCGAGACCTGCCGGGCGTGGTGACGCACGTAGTCGGCCATCGCGGCGTGCCTGGCCGCGTCGTCGTAGATGTAGTGGGCGATCCCCTTGTGCACCTTGTCGCTGATGTGGTCGGCGCCGAACTCCGCCGTCGGCATCTCGCCGAGCGAGAGCGACACCACGCGCGTGATGTCGCAACCGAACGCGGCCGCGATGATGTCGGTGAACGCGTCGATGCGCCGGTCGTACTGCTCGAAGGCGGCGGCCGGCCGCGCCGGGGCGTCGCAGGCGAGCGTGGCGAGTCCCTCCAGCCGCCGGCCGAGCCGGTCGACGAGCCCGAAATGGGATTCCAACCGCGCCCGATCGGTGGCGTCGAAGCCGGAAGCGCGCGCGCGGTACTCGCCGTACGCGAAGTCGAGCGTCGTCCGCCGGCGCGTGCCCACCGCGTCGCCGGAAGAAGCCGGTCCGAAGACCCGTTCCCAGGCGCGCAGCGGCGTGTTCTCCGCCGGCAGGCGCACGCCGCCGAGGTTGTAGGCGATGGGCCGGCCCGCCTCGAGCGCCGCGTCCACCGACAGCTCCAGCGACGGCAGCCGGTCGGGCCGGGTAATGTGCGCGGCGACGATCTGATCCAGCGACGCCGAGGTCGACCGCGTGTCGCGTGCGGAGAAATCGGCGTTGTTGCCGGTCCAGGCGTGGATCCACCCGCGGTCGTGGCGGTTGCCGCCGGCGTCGAGCTCCGCGGTCGCGAGCGACAGGCCGTCGAGGACGAGCAGGCGCTGCCGGTGCGGGTGGAGCGGGGCCAGCGGTGCGCTCAGGTCGTGCTCCGCGAGCCGCGTCAGGTCGAGCGACCAGGGCTGCGTCTCGGGCATTCCGGCCGGGCGCATGCGCCAGGCGGCGTACGGCCACCCGTGGCAATGGCTGATCACGACGAGACGCCGGGGGGGCGCCGCGGGCTCGGCGAAAGCCTGCAGCACGCCGCCGGGCCAACCGGCGCCGAGGGCGGTCAGCCCGCCGAGGTTGAGAAGATGCCTCCGCGTGATCATCGAATGCCTCCCGCCGAGCGAGCCGTCGAGCCGCCGCGGAACAGGTCGCTGCCGGCGATGGAAACCAGCAACTCCTCGATCGAGTCGTCCTCGCGAAAACGCTGCTGAATCACCGCCAGCTCCGGGGTGGCTCCCGCGATTCCGTCTCCGAGCGCATAACGCGTCCAGTGCAGCGCGTAACAGTCGCGGACACGGTCGCTGGCCGCGAGCTGGTGGACGAAGTCGATACCGTCGGTGAAGGCGAGCGTCTCCCCGCCGGGCAGGGTCAGCGATCCGCTCGCGTCCACCGGCTGCCCGTTGTCGCGGGCGCGCCAGGCGCCGAGCGCGTCGTAGTGCTCGAAGGCGAATCCAGGGGGGTTGATCCGCCGGTGGCACGAAGCGCAGGTGGGCGGAGCGGTCGCGGCGGCGGTCCGCTCGCGGTTGGTGCTCTCCACGGCCAGCGAGTCCGGCGGCAGTGCGGTCTCGGCCCCCTGAATCGGCGTGCCCAGCTCCATGCAGGCGATGCGTTCCAGCACGTGAACGCCCCGCGGAATCGGACCCGGCTGCACGGCGTAGGCCCCGACCGCGAGGACCGACGGGTGCGTCAATACCCCGGCCCGCTGGTCCGGTGGGAACCCGGCCGGGTACAGCGTGAGCGGCTCCCTGCGGCCGATCGATACCGCCACGAACTCGATCTGCCGGGTTACTTCCGGACGGTCGGGAAGTCGCGTGACGCTCTTGCCGTAAATCGGGGCCGTCGCGTCCGACAGGTAGCCGTGGTGGTCGGTCATCAGGGCCGTGAAAGTGCCGTCGCCGTCGAAGACGGTCCGCTCGACGAACAGCTCGGCTTCCAGCTTCAGCGAATGGCGCACCGGACCCATGATGGTCGGCCACTCGACGTCGTCGTCACGGGCTGTCTCCAACTCCGGCGCGATGCCGAACAGGGGTCCGAAGGCGCGGCGCGCCGGCGCGATGCGCAATACGTCGTCCGTGCCGAGCCACTGGTTGTGGAAGTGGACGACGGCGGGTCGGGCCTTCGGGTCCTCCAGCATCCGGCGCGCCTGTCGCTCGACCTGCTCGCGTGACGACAGCCTGCCCGCCGCGGCGGCCGCGAACAGCGCATCGTCCGGCATCGAATCCCACAGGAAGTAGGAGAGGCGGGTGGCCAGCTCCCAGGGCGTGGGCCGGCCGCTCGCGGCCTCGCGCCGCTCGACGCGGAAGTGGAACGCGGGCGCCTGCAGGATCCCGGCGACCGTGAGCGCGATCGCCTCGTCGAGCGGGCCGGCTGCGAGGTTGGCCTGCCAGAACACCTCGATCCGCTCGCGCTCCGCGGCGTCCAGCGGGCGGCGCCAGGCGCGCCCGGCGAACCGATCGATGCTGCCCCACGCGCAGCCCTCCCGTTCGGCGCGGGGCAGCGCATCCCAGTCGTCGCAGGCGAAGAACGCCGGCGACTGCAGGGCGAACGACGCGAAGTGCATCGCCGCCAGGTGCAGCTCCTCGACTTGGTACGAGGACGGGTCCTGCCCCTGCACGATGCCCTCGAACCCGCCGGCGCCCGGCTCGGCGGGGAACCGCCAGGGCCAGACCGGGGGCGGCGGCGGGGGCAGGAAGACCCCCTTGCTCGCCGCGCGCCGCGGACTGAGCGTGTCGGCCAGGGCCGGGCGCGGCGGCCAGCGCTCGCCGTCCCGCGGAAAGCCGAGCAGGTCCGCGATGGTGTTGTTGTACTCGGTCGGAGTCAGCGCCAGGGGCGGTGTGCGCGGTACGGTGGTCGTCCCGCCCGGCTCGCTCGCCCGATCCTGGGCGAGACCGGTCGCGCCGAGCAGGCCGGCAACCGCGAGCGTCAGGGCGTACTTCATCGATGGGCTCATCGGGTAGCGTCGCGACTTGCGGGATGCGGTGATCTCACCGGCCGGTCGGTGCAGAAGGGGCCAGAATTGCGCGGATCGCGCTGTCGCAGGCCGTGGAAGCACCACTCCGGTCCGGGCTGTCGCCGCCGACGAGGCTGCGAATCTCCAGCAAGCACACCGCCACGGCCGCGAGTTGCCGGTGAACGGTCGCGAAAGATGCGGCGGTGGAATCCTCGAGCGTCTCGACGCGGGCGCGCACGTCGCGAATCTCCGCACGAACGTCGCGAATCTCCGCGCCGAACTCTGTGCGCAGGTCGCCAACCTCTGTTCGCAGGCCGCCGAACTCCGTGCGCAGCGTGCCTACCTCCGCTCGCAGGTCGCCGACCTCCGCTCGCAGGTCGCCGACCTCTGTTCGCAGGTCGCCGACCTCTGCTCGCAGGCCGCCGAACTCTGTGCGCAGCGTGCCAACCTCCGCTCGCACGTCCCCGATCCGCGCGTTCGTGGAGCACGAACCGCCGACGACGGCAGCGACGATCGCGCCTATCCCGACCAGAAACGTGAGGTTGTTGATGGACACTTCGGCGCTGCGGCGCAGCGTTGCCGCCGGCCGTTCCACCGTCGATCGATCAGACATGTCGTCCCCTTCGAAATCCGGTTCCGTTTCGGGAATCGGATCCCATGGTTGCGGGGGACGAGGGGAGCCATGTCTCAAGCGTATCATCCTTCCCGCGGCCGGACCCGGGCACGGCGGGGGCACGGACCGAGCGCGGCGGGGCACGGGTGCACGGGTCATTCCCCGTCTACAATAGGTGCTGTAAAAGGACCTGTTCATGGGGGCTGAACAATGGCCATCAAATTCTCCGAAGACATCGTGCCGTTGACGGATCTGAAGACCAACCCCGGCCGTGTGGTCCGGCAGGTGGCCGATTCCCGCCGCCCCGTGCTCCTGACCAGCCGCGGACGCGGCGTTGCGGTGGTGCAGTCCGTTGCCGAGTTCGAGGCGGCCGAGGAGGCGCGGGCCTTCATGCGCGCGGTGGTCGAGGGGCTGTCCGACCTGGACGAGGGACGTGAGCTCTCCCTGCGCGAGGTCAAGTCGCGATTGGGCCTCGGTTAGACAATGGCCGTCGGGCTTCGCGTGGCCGCGTCGGCGCTGGCGGACCTGGAGGACATCCGGGCCTGGTATGCCGAGCGGGGAGCGTCGGAGGCAGGAGACCGCGTCGTTGCCGAGATCGTCGAGCGCATCGAAGCCCTGGCGGACCATCCCGACCTCGGCCGCGTCGTGCCGGAGTTCGAGCAGCCCATTCTCCGCGAGTTGATTCAGTCGCCGTTCCGGATCGTGTACCGCCGGGATCCGGACCTGATCCGCATCGTCCGCGTCTGGCGCGGCGAACGGCGGTTGGGCCTGTCCGGGCTCTCGACCTGGAGAAAACCATTGCCAACCGCAGCGCGTCTGCGCTAGGTTGCGTTTTCCGGGCGCTTGCATCAGCAAGGAGGAGTCGAAGCCGGGATACCACGCGCATACGCCGTCGTCGCCGTCGTCGCCGTCGTCGCCGTCGTCGCCGTCCGCATCCGACAAAACCGTTTGATCGAATCGTCGTCGGTTTTTGGAAGGAAGGTGGAACCGTGCGAAGGCTCACGACGTTTCTCACCATCGTTGCGCTCGTCGGCGCGACGGCGACATCGGCCCTGGCACAGCAGGGCCGGACCGAGCTGCGAGGCACGGTCACCGACGAGACGGGAGGCGCCCTCCCGGGCGTGACCGTCTTCATCCAGAACGAGGCGGACGGGACCTTCCGCGAGGTCA
>WTFV01000086.1 GCA_011523845.1 Acidobacteriota bacterium
CGGAGGTTCTGGAATACACCTTACGCAGTGGTCCGAAAAAGCGGGACCACCTCAAATCTCTGCTTTTCTCTCGTGAACATCTCTGAACGGGGCGCGGTTGCGCTTCGCTTCGGCGACAGAATTCCTGGCGATTTCGTACAGATGGCGCGAGTCGTCCGGAATCAGTCGGACCAGAAAATCCTCCAGCATCCCGGTGAACCGATTATCCGGCATGATCCAAACGCCGAAGCGGGGGCCGCTGGGATGGACCACCACCAAGCCCTCGGCGGGGATCTGGTCCGGCAGATCGGGAAACTCACTGCCGCACCAGGTCTTGACACCGTCCCATCGTGCGGCGGCGTCACCGTTCGCATCGACCACGACGCCCAGAGCCTCGCGGCCAGACGCCCCTATCTCGAGCTCGATGACTCCCGGCTTGAGGATCTCGTCGACGCCGCCGTACGCCTCGATGTCTACGGGATGGTCGGGAGGTTCTGGCCACGCGACGCCGTTCGCTTCCATGAGATACGGGATTACGTACTTATCCGTCTCGCCCTCCACGAGCAGCTTTCCGGGGTAGTCCCTGCGATTCCTGGAAGCCACTCACCGGACCTCGACGTTTCGCTCGCCGGCGGCCACGACGGCTCGTGTCGTGAAACCAACCGCTTTTCCGCGACTCCGATCGATCCTCTGAATGGTGACGTCGCCCACGCCGGATTCCACGGCCGCCCCCAGGCTCTCGTAGCAGTCGCGGCTATGTGTCGTGGCGAACACCTGAACCGACAGGGCGGCCGCCCGTTCGCCGATCATCCGCCACATGTCCTCCATCACCGTGTAATGGAGGCCGGTGTCGATCTCGTCGACGAGCAACACTCCGCCGCTGGCGTTCGAGATGGAGAGCGCCAACCCGAGCATCCGCCACATGCCGTCGCCCATGCTTCCTATCGGGACCTGGCCGTCGATCCCGCGGAGCTTGAGCACTACCCCACCGGGCGCATCGCGATACGAAAGCCTGGGGCTGTCTGCGCCGGGTCCAATGGGAGAAATGTCCTCGACCGCCGGTTCGACTACGCGAAGCGCCTGTTTGATTGCTTCATCCCGTTTCGTGAACTTGAACCTACTGTACGTCCGAACAACATCCGCCGACGTCAAGCCGCTGGTCCTGACGAACTGCACGGCCTGATTCGAGCCGTTTCGCATGCGCATCGGCCGTCGAAGCCTCCACAGGAGGCCTTCATCGGTGACGAAAGTCCTGTAGTCGTCTTGTCGATCCGTCCATTTGACGTGAAGAACGAGCCGCTCTTCGTCATCGCCCGTCACGTCGTCGCCCTCGTCGAGCTCCGAATCGGACGGGTTTTCGACGTGTACCATCACCTTGTCGTTCCAACCGGCGGCTCCGACGTCCCCACTACGATCCGCCTCGATGCGTATCTCGCCGTTCAGCTCGTGGTTCGCAAAAAGATGTGACACGTCGAGAGGTTCCGGCCGAGCCCCGTAAGACGTTCGGGCATCACCTTCACCAGCATATGCCCACTCTCCCCGACGCCCCACAATGGACGACAGTACGTGTGGGTTGCCCGCGGACCTCAGCAACTCGATGCACTCCAGAATAGAAGTCTTGCCCGAGTTGTTCTTCCCGACCAGGAGGTTGACGCGGCCGAGCTTCTCCATACGGAACGAATCGAGCCCGCGGTAACCGCTGATCCGTATCGATGAGTACAAGGTGCAGTCTCCGTGGAGCCGGAATCACCGTACCCCCGCGGCCCGCTCCGCGGTGAGCCGGCGCATCAGCTCGATGGTATGCGTCGGCGCCTCGAACTCGGCTTCCTCGAGCGGCGTGCGGCCGTACTGGTCCAGAGCGGCGAAGTCGGCGCCGTTGTCCGCGAGGTACTCGACGATCTCGTCCTCGCCGGCGCGGATGGCCACGTGAAACGCGCTGCGGCGGCCGGCGGGATGGACGTTGACGTCGAGGCCGATCTCCACCGTGAACCGGACCGCGTCGAGCTCGCGGCTGCCGGCGGCGAGCAGCACCGCGCCGGCGCCGTCGTTGGTCTCCGCCGCCGGATCGGCCCCCAACGCCAGCAGCGCCGCCATCATGTCGACGTTTCCGGCCTGCGCCGCGGTGAGAAACGGCGTGAAGCCGCCGGTACTGCGCCAGGCCCCGCCGCCGGGCCCGCCGCCGCTGCGGGCATGCACGTCCGCGCCGCGCGCCACGAGCTCCCGCGCCATCTCGACGTTGCCCTGGGCGACGACCGCTTGGAGCGCCGTGCCGCCCTCCCGGTCGCGCGCGTTGACATCCGCGCCGTGGTCGAGCATCAGCCGGGTCACCGCATCGCGGCCGTCCGCGGCGGCGATCAGGAACGCGCCCCGGCCGTCGGCAGCAACGACGTGCGGGTCGGCGCCGGCCGCAATCAGCGCCCGTGCGCCGTCGGCGTCGCCCGCAGCGGCCGCGAACAGGATCGGCCGGAAGCCGTTCGCCGAAACGGCGCCGACATCGGCGCCGGCATCGATGAGAAGACTCGTGATGCCGGTATGGCCTCCGGCGGCAGCCCACATCAGCGGCGTCTGGCCCATCCGGTGCTCCGCGACGTTCACCTCCGCGCCGCGCTCGACGAGCAGCCGGACCAGCGGCTCGTTGCCGGCATGGACGGCGGCCAGCAGCGGCGTGTCGCCGCTCCAGCGGGCCACGTCGACCGCGGCGCCGGCATCGAGCAGCCGACGCGCGATCTCCAGGTTGCCATTGCCGCAGGCGAAGAGCAGCGGCGTCTCGCCGTTCTCGTCGACGGCGTTCGGGTCGGCCCCGGCCTGCAGCAACGTCTCCACGATGCCGGCGGCGTCCCGCAGGGCTGCCCAGGCCAGCGCCGTCGAGCCGTCGGCGCGCGCGGCGTTCACGTCGGCCCCGGCGGCGACGAGCGCCGCGACTGCGCGTGCGTCCCGACGCTGTACCGCCTCGATCAGCCCCGCCTCCGGTGCAGGCGTCGGCCGAGCCTGGGCGGGGACCGGGGCGACCGCGACGAGCGCCGCCACCGCGACCGCATCCCTCCGCTGGACTGCCTCGATGCGCGCCGTCTCCGTCGCGGAAACCGCCCGGGCACCCTGGGCGGACGCCGGGATGACGGCAGTGCCCGCTGGCACCAACCCGAACGCGAAGACGAGCCCCGACAGGAGCGTCTTCCGCATGGATCCCGACAAGAGCGTCTTCCACATGGAATCGAATGCTACACTCCGAATCCAGTGAACGGACGACGAATCGCGCTTGCCGTCGCGGCGGTCTCGGCGTTGCTCTGCCTCGCGGCTGCCCCCGTCGCGGCGGCGCGCGGACAGGGCCGGGACGCGGAGCCCGGCGCCGAGTTGCTGCGGAACACCGTCCGCCGCCACTGCCTCGCGTGCCACAACGACCGGACGTTGACCGCGGGCCTGTCGCTCCAGAACGTGGATCCGGAGCGGATCGCCGAGCACGCGCCCGTGCTCGAGAAGGTGTTCCAGAAGCTCCGGGCCGGCGAGATGCCCCCGGCGGGCCGCGCGCGCCCGGACGCATCGACAACCGCCGGCCTGGTTGCGTGGCTGGAGATCGCGCTCGACAGAGAAGCAGCCGCGAACCCCGACCCCGGGGCGCCCGCCATCCACCGCCTGAACCGCGCCGAGTACCGCAACGCGGTCCGCGACCTGCTGGGGCTCGACGTCGACCACGCCCGCGACCTGCCGGCGGACGACTCCGGCTACGGGTTCGACAACATCGGCGACGTGCTGACCGTCTCGCCGCTGCATGTCGAGCAGTACGTGGCGGCGGCCCGGCGCGTCAGTCGTCTGGCGGTCGGCAGCCTGACGCCGCGGCCGGTGGTCGAACGCTACGAGCCGCCGGACGGAACCACCGACGAGGCAATCGACGGGCTGCCGCCCAACGAGCGGGGCGGCATCCTGTTCCGGCACTACTTCGCCTTCGACGCCGACTACACGTTCACGATTCGCATCGGTGGCCGGCGCACAGCCGGCATGCCCGCGCCCCTGCTGGACGTGCGGGTCGACGGCCGGCGGGTCCGCCTGATCGACGCCGACTTCGATCCCGAGGAAGCGAACCAGCTCACGCGCAACTTCGAGCTCCGGCTGCCGTTGCCGGCGGGCGAGCACGAGATTGGCGCCGGGTTCCTCACCGAGTACGCGCATAGCGAGGACGGCGGCGCGGAGACGAACGACTACTTCGTCGACTACGTGCTGGTCGGCGGCCCCTACGACGCGGCCGGTCCGGGCGAGACCGATGTCCAGCGCCGCATCTTCGTCTGCCGGCCGGCGGCGGACGAACCGGAGGAGCCGTGCGCCCGGCGCATCCTGCAACGCCTAGCCCGCCGCGCCTGGCGGCGTCCTGTGACCGAGGCGGACATCGATCCACTGTTCGATCTGTTCGCCATCGGCCGCGCCGACGGCGAACGCTTCGAGGACGGCATCGAGATGGCGCTGAGCGGCGTGCTCGTCTCGCCGAGTTTCCTGTTCCGGGCGCCGCGCGCTCCGGAGGACGGCGAGCCGGGCTCGGCTCATCCCCTCTCGGACATCGACCTGGCGTCGCGGCTGTCCTTCTTCCTGTGGAGCAGCATCCCCGACGAGGAGCTGCTCGCCCTGGCCGAGCGCGGCCGATTGAGCGACCCGGCGGTGCTCGACGCGCAGATCGCACGGATGCTGGCCGACCCGAAGGCCGGCGCGCTGGTGGAGAACTTCGGCGGCCAGTGGCTGCACCTGCGCAACGTGGCCGACTGGACGCCCGACCCGGTGCGGTTCGCCGACTTCGACGACTCGCTGCGCTACGCCTTCGGGCGCGAGACGGAACTGTTTCTCGACCACCTGATCCGCGAGGACCGCAACGTCCTGGAGCTGATCGACGCCGACTACACGTTCCTCAACGCGCGCCTTGCCGACTTCTACGGCATCGACGGCGTGCGCGGCGGCTACTTTCGCCGCGTCCCCCTCGCGGGTACCGGGCGCGGCGGCGTCCTGACCCACGGCAGCGTGTTGATGGTCACCTCGTACCCGACGCGGACGTCGCCGGTGCTGCGCGGCAAGTGGGTGCTGGAGAACCTGCTCGGCGCCCCGCCCCCCCCGCCGCCGCCCGACGTGCCGGCCCTGGACGCCGGCGCCGGGACCTCGGCCGGCAGCCTGCGCGAGGCGCTGGAGCGGCACCGGGCCAACCCCGCCTGCGCCGCCTGCCACGCGAAGCTCGATCCGCTCGGGTTCGCGCTGGAGAACTTCGACGCGGTCGGGGCGTACCGGACGGCGGACGAGGGCGTGCCCGTCGAGGCCTCGGGAGCCCTGCCGGACGGCACCCTCGTCGACGGACCCGCCGGCCTGCGCCGCGTGCTGCGGGACCGGAGTGACGAGTTCGTGGAGACGCTGGCCGCGAAGCTCCTCACCTACGCCGTCGGCCGGGGCCTCGAATCGTACGATCAGCCGGCCGTGCGCGAGATCCGCCGCCGGGTCGAGGCCGCCGACTACCGGTTCTCGGCGCTGGTCTCGGCCATCGTCGATAGCGTACCATTCCGCCTGAGGAGGATTCCGGAGCCATGATCACCGGAACTGCGCTGCCGCGCCGCACCTTCCTGCGAGGCTTGGGCGCCACCGTTGCCCTGCCGTTCCTCGACGCGATGACGCCGGCTTTCGCGCGGGCGTCGACGCCGGTCACCCGGGTCGCGTTCGTCTACACGGCCAACGGCATCATCATGCAGGACTGGACGCCGGCCGCCGAAGGCGCCGGGTTCGCGTTCAGCAAGACGCTGATGCCGGTGGAGCCGTTCCGCGACGACCTCCTCGTCCTGACGGGCTTGGCCCACCGCAACGGAGAGGCGCTCGGCGACGGTCCGGGCGACCACGCCCGCGCCGGCGCGAGCTGGCTGACCGGCGTGCACCCGAAGAAGACCCGCGGCGCCGACATCCGCAACGGCATGTCGGTCGACCAGATGCTGGCCGAGACGATCGGCCGCGACGCGCCGCTCCCCTCCCTGGAGCTGGGGCTGCAGGACGTCCGGATGGTGGGCGGCTGCGACTCCGGCTATAGCTGCGCCTACAGCAACACCCTCTCGTGGAGCTCGCCGACCACGCCGCTGCCCTACGAGAACAACCCGAGCCGGGTGTTCTCGCGGCTGTTCGGCGACGGCGACACCACCGATCCGGCGGTGCGGGCGGTTCGCGCGCGGCAGAACCGCAGCCTGCTCGATTTCGTGCGGGACGACGCGGCTCGCCTGCGCACCACGCTGGGCGCCGGCGACCGGCGCAAGCTCGGCGACTACCTGGATTCCGTCCGCGAGGTGGAGCGCCGCATTCAGAACGCACGCTACGACGGCGTCGACCTGCCGGTGCTCGATCGCCCCGACGGCATCCCGCCGACCTTCGAGGAGCACGTCCGGCTGATGTCGGACCTGGTCACCATCGCGTTCCAGGCGGACCTGACGCGGGTGGTCACGCTGATGTACAGCCGCGAGGGAGGCAACCGGACCTACCGCTCCATCGGCGTTCCCGACGCCCACCACGGGCTGTCGCATCACCAGAACGACCCGGAGAAGATGGCCCGGCTGGCGATGATCGACCGGCACCACGTGGCGATGCTGGCCTACTTCCTCGGCAAGCTGCGGGACGCGCAGGACGAGAACGGATCGCTGCTCGACCACTCGATGGTCGTCTACGGCAGCAGCCTGAGCGATTCGAACGCGCACACCCACGACGACCTGCCGACGCTGGTGGCCGGCGGCGGCAGCGGCGCGCTGCACGGCGGGCGCCACCTGCGGTACCCGGACGGCACGCCGATGACGAACCTGTTCCTGACGATGCTGGACAAGCTGGGCGTGCATCGGGAGCAGGTCGGCGACAGCACCGGGCGGATTGCGCACCTGAGCGAGCTGTAGCTGTAGGCGGCGGGTACAGAACCGCTCCCGCCCGGACTGCCCCGGCCCGAGGGGCTCACGGGGTGATGGTTTCGACGGAGGTGTCCTTGCCTCCGGGCACAAGCCGCCGGTCCAGCGTCAACAGCACGGCATCATTTCTTGCCGCGATGGCGAGCAGGTACGCATCCGTCACCTGCTGATGTCCGAGAAGGCGCCGGAAGTGAGCTGCCACTTCAGGCAGCGCAGGAAGGGATTCCAGATAGCTGTGTCGCCCGTCGCTCACGAGATCGGACAAGAGGTCGAGCGTCTGGGAAGGCGTGCGCTTCACACCTACTACAGCGCGGTTCGACGAGAGGCGCACGAACCCCAGTTGCGTGAGCGCGCACGTGGCCCAGCGCGGCGCCGGGCGGCGTTCCAGCCGGGCCAGGACCGCCCGGTGAAACTGGTGGTTCGGCCAGGCGAGCGCGACGAGAGCGTTGACGTCGAGCAGCAATCGGCGTTCAGACGACGCCATCTTCGTCGATGACCCTCTGAACGCGGGAGGCGGGAATGACAGGTGTTCCGCGCGGCACCTCGAACGCTGGAAACCGCCCCTTGCCTGCGCGTCGTTTCTTCGGCTCGGGCTCCAGAGCCTGACGCGCCATGTTCGAGAGGACCCTTCCCAGCCGCTGCCCCGTCGCGCGAGCCTGGCACAACGCGGCCTCGTAGATGTCATCGTCCAGAGTTACCGTAGTTCGCATGAAGCAATGATACAGTGATGCGATCGATTCATTAACAGGTCCCGGCGTTGCCTCGCTTCGCCTTCACGGAACCGAGCACGCGAAGCTCGTGTCGTCGTTCGGATCCCCGGTCCCGTCATAAACGGCGACCTGCGGATAGGGGCACAGCGGCCGCGTCATGGTCGGCTGCCCGTCCTGCCCCAGCTTCGACGCCAGCAGGCGCTCCGGGGCGCGGCCATCCTCCACCCAGGCGCGGATCGCCTCCACCCAGTCGACGCGGTCGGGGCCGGGGCCGCCGGCGCAGTGGAGCACGCCCGGCAGCATGTAGAGCCGCGCGTAGTCGCGGGCCGCCGGGTCGCCCGCCGCGAGCCGCTCGTAGTAGTCGATGGTGCCGAGTGGGGCGAGCGCGAGGTCCGACCAGCCGGTCCAGTAGATGATCTTCCCGCCGCTGTCCCGGAAGGCGCTCAGGTCGGTGTCGGTGGCATTGAGAATCGCCGCCGTGTCCGCCACGTCGTCCCTCCAGGTCGAGAAGTCGTAGGCCGTATAGTCCCAGTCGGGGTCGTCGAAGACGAAGTACTTGAACAGCTCGGTGCCGAACCCGTACTGCGCGTTGGGAACGCCGGCGGCCCGCCGCTGCGGAGCGCTGACCACCCACGAATCCCACCCGCCGCCGTCGTTCTCGCCGCCGTAGTTGAACCCGTAGTAGATGGGCTCGCCGTTCGAGGTGGGACCGTCGTAGACCGTGTTGATGGCCGCCAGTTGCGCGGCGGTGACGCAGTCGTCGGCCGGCCGGTCGCCCGCGCAGCGCGGCAGGGCCTCCGGCTCGAAGTCGCAGCGGCGCGGGTCGTCGAGCACGCCGTCCTCCACCCCGTCGTCCGCGTCGCAGGCGGCGAGGATGCTCGATCCGAGCAGCTCGAGGGTGGCCGCCGTCAGCACCGGGTCGTCGACGTCGCCATCCGGGTAGATCGCCTGCTGGTTCTGCACGAACCCGGCCGTGATGCCGGTCCAGTCGTAGGCGGGCGCCGCGGCCACGATCCCGTCGAAGTCGTCCGGGTAGCGCTGCGACTCCATCATCGCCTGCCCGCCGCCCCGGGAACACCCGACGAAATAGGAGTAGTCCGCCGGCCGCTCGTAGTAGTGGGCGACGATCGACTTCGCCGCCTCCGCGGTCAGGTGGACGGCGCGGTGGCCGAAGTTCTCCTGCCGCGTCGGATGATTGAGCGCCCAGCCCGCCTCGATGCCGCTCCCGGTGTGCCCGGTGTCGGTCCCTGCCGTCGCGTAGCCGCGCTGCAGGGGACTGCCGCCGTGGGCGTAGAGCGTGCGCGCCTGGTTCTGCACGGTCCCGACGAAACCGCCCCCGCCGCCCATCAGGAACCGGCCATTCCAGTCGTCGGGCAGCAGCACCTCGAAGTTGATCTCCGTCTCGATGGTCCCCGTCACCTTGCAGTGCGCCGGCAGACCGCCCTCGGCCGGCACCCGATCCGCCGTCCCGATGTGCAGATCGAACAGCGCGAGCGCGGTCAGGTCGGTGCAGGCGTCCGCCGGATCGGCGGCGGGGGCGGCACAGGCGGCGGCCATCGCCAGGCAGGCCGCGACGGCAACGTTCACGAGCTGGCGCTGGATGCGGGACATCGGCTGCCTCTCCTTGTATGGTCCGGATCGACCCGACCGCAGGAGCTCCCGGCCAGAGCCGCACCGCATTTCGAGTGCGATGCATCCCCCCGGACGACTTGCTCCCCGGTCGAATATACCCAATCTGCTCCGCGAGCCGCCCTCGACGCGAACGGCTCGCGCCGCGCCGCGCGCTGCCACGCGGGCGCTTCGACGCGCCCGGTGCGGCGCGGGGTCTCGCCACGAACCGCACGCCGACGCGTGACGAACGCCGCGCCCGCATATAATCGCGGCACCCGATGCCGCCTCTCCACGGACTGCGCGTGCTCGATCTCACCCGGGTGCTGGCCGGCCCCTACTGCGCCATGATGCTGGGCGACATGGGCGCGGAGGTGCTGAAGATCGAGGAACCGACCCACGGCGACGACACGCGCGCCTGGGCGCCGCACCGCGAAGGCTGGAGCACGTTCTTCCTGGGGCTGAACCGCAGCAAGAAGAGCGTGGCGCTGGATCTGAAGTCGGTGGCCGGAGCCACGGCCCTCCGCCGACTGATCCCGACCGCGGACGTGCTGATCGAGAACTTCCGGCCCGGCAGCCTCGCCAAGCTCGGCTTCAGCTACGAAGCGGTCTCCGAGTGGAATCCACGACTGGTCTACTGCTCGGTCACCGGCTACGGCCAGGTCGGCTCCAAGAAGGACCTGCCCGGCTACGATGCCGTCATTCAGGCCGAGAGCGGGCTGATGGACGTCACCGGTCATCCGGAGGGTCCGCCGACGCGGGTGGGCGTGGCGATCACGGACTACCTGGCCGGGCTCTACGCGATGAACGGGATCCTCCTGGCGTTGCGCGATCGCGACCGCACCGGCCGGGGCCAGCACGTCGACATCGCGCTCATGGACGCGATGACCTCGGCGCTCGCGCTGCCGGCGGGCATCTACTTCCACACCGGCGAGGCGCCCGGACGCGAGGGCAACCAGCACCACACGCTGACGCCCTACGAGACCATCGAGGTCGCGGACGGACTGGTGGTCGTCGCCGCCGGCAACGAGCGGCTCTGGAAGCAGCTCTGCACCGCGATCGGCGCGGACGACCTGGAGAGGCGCCCGGACTACGCCACCAACACGGACCGCATGGCGCACCGGCGGCAACTCATCGCGGAACTGACGCCGCGTCTGGCGCGGTACACGCGAGACGCGCTGATCGAGCTGCTGCGCGCGCACAACGTGCCGTGCGCCCAGGTGCGGACCATCGGGGAAGCGCTGGAGGATCCGCAACTGCGGGAGCGGGGGATGGTGCTCGACATCCCGCACCGTGACCTCGGCGCGATGCGCAGCCTCGGCAACCCGATCCGGCTCTCGCGCACGCCGGCGGTCATTCACCGTGCGCCGCCGGTCCTGGGCGAGCACAACGAAGAGATCCTGAAGGCGCTCGGCGCGGACGGAGACGACACCCAGGCCGCCCGACAACCGGTCGGCGCAACCACGCGAGGAGTGGACCGATGACCAGCAGCAGGAGCCCGCAGCCGGAGGCGACGTTGCACCCAGGCCGGCGTCGCCTGCACCGGCGCCATTGGCTGCGGGGGATGCTCCCGGCCCGGCAGGACGCCGGGACCGGGCGGCTCCGCGAGCCGGCGGCATCCAACCGGCGCCGCGACGCGAGACCGGCGCCGGCAATCCTCCCGGCGCTGGCGCTGGCCACGCTGGCGATGGCGCTCCCGGCGGCGGCGGCCGGCGCGCAGGATGCGGAGCAGTTCGGCGAACGGCTGTCCCGCATGCCGGTCGATCTGCGCACGACGTCGACCATCTCGGGCGCGGGAAGCGTCCGCGCGGAACTGCAGGGCAACGAGCTCACCATCACCGTGCGCTTCAGCGGGCTGAACGGCGGCGTGACCGCGGCCCACGTCCACAACGCCCCGGTCGCCCGCCGCGGCGGGGTCGCCTTCCCCATCGACGTCGGCGGCGCCGGCGGCACCGCCGGGGAGATCACCGATACGGTGACCCTCACCGACGATCAGATCGCCGAACTCCGCGGCGAGCGCTACTACGTGCAGATCCACACCGAAACGAACCCCGGCGGCGAGGTGCGCGGCTGGCTCCTCCGGCGCGACTGAGGCGCGGGGCATCCGTGGTACCATGTGATCTCATGAAGGATCACCTGGGCAAGTCCTTCGGGTTGACGATTGCGTTTCTGATCCCCGGCATGGTGGCGCTCTACGCGCTCGCGTACTTCATGCCCGAACTCAGAACGTGGTTCGGGTTGGTGTCGGAACGGCCGACGACCGTCGGCGGGTTTCTCTTCGTGGTCGTCGGATCTTTTGGTGTCGGGGTAATCGTGAGCGGCGTGCGCTGGTTTCTGTGCGACCGGTTCCTGGCGCCCCAGGTCAGCCTGAATACGCAGCGACGGCGTGAAGGCGAAACAGAGGCTGCCTACCAGGCGTTGATCGCGAACCACTACCAGTATTACCAGTTCTATGCAAACACGTCCGTTGCCCTGGCGTGGCTTTTCCTGTGCTGGCTGATCGCGAACGACCCTGGTTGGGCTGCAGCGCTTCAACGTCTGGTCTTTCTGGCGGTGGCCGCCGGCGCGCTCCTGCTGTTCGCCCATGACGCCATGAAGAAATTCAACAGGAAGGCGCTTCAGCTCCTCGGATCGCCCCAGCGGGAAACGTCGGCATGACGAACGGTGAACCGAGACCAACAGTGCCACAGGATCTGCTGACGCGCTTGAAGCAACTGCCGCCCGCCGCCGGTCTGGGCGGCGTGGTGATCGTCGTTGCGATTCTCGGCTATCTCTTCATCGACGTGGGGCCGGAGCCCGAGCCGGAACCGGAACCGGAAGTCGTCGAGGCCCCTCCGCCGCCACCTCCGCCGCCGCCACCACCTCCGCCCGAGCCGGAACCGGAGCCCGAGCCGGAACCCGAGGTCGAGATCCCGCCGCTCGAACAGAGCGATGTCGTGGTTCGCGAGCTGGCCGCGGAGCTGTCGGCGAATCCGGAGCTCGCAAGCTGGCTCGTCACCGACGATCTGATCCGGACGTTCGTCGTCGTCGTCGACAATCTGGCCGAGGGCAGGAACCCCTCGCAGCACGTGCCGTTTCTTCGTCCGCAGGGCCGCTTTCAGATCGATGGCGATACGGCGGCGCCGCGGATTTCTGCCGCCAGCTACGCGCGGTACGACGCCGCCGCGACGCTGGTGGCCTCGCTCGACGTGGAAGGCACGGCCGAGCTCTACGAGCAACTGCGGCCGTTGATGGAGGATGCCTACGAAGAGCTCGGCCAGCCGGGCACGGCCTTCCAGGACACGCTGTGGCGGGCGGTAGTCCACGTGCTCAATGCGCCGATCATCGAGGGCCAGCCGGCCCTGGTGGCGCGGGGACCGCTGTATCTGTATGCCGACGAGACGCTGGAATATCTCTCGCCGGCGCAACGGCAGTTGATCGGCATGGGCCCCGACAACCAGCGCCGCGTACAGCAGGCGATCCGGTCCCTCGCGGGAGCCATCGGTCTCTCCGACCTGCCCCGTCCCCACGTAGTGCAGCGGTAACGGGGCCCCGGGGGGCCGGGACCTCCGGATCGATCACCGATGCCCAGGGCGCCTCGCCTTGCTCTCTGCCAGTCGAATCCGGTCGTCGGTGACCTCGCGGGCAACGTCGCGGCTCTGCAAGCGCGGATCGGCGAAGCCCGGGAGCGCGGGGCCGACGTCGTTCTCTTTCCCGAGCTGTCGATCACCGGCTACCCGCCCGAGGATCTCCTGCTGAAGCCGAGCTTCGTGCAGGACGCCGCCGCCGCCCTGAGCGACCTGGCCGCCGGCGTCACCGGAATCGTCGCCTGTGTCGGCGTCCCGGCCGACGGCGCAGCGTTCTCTGCAGGAACGAGCCTGGACGGCGGCAGGACGTCGCCCGCCGGGACCGGACTGCACAACAGCGCGGCGGTGCTGGCCGACGGCCGAGTCGCGGCGGTCCACCACAAGCACCACCTGCCGAACTATGCCGTCTTCGACGAACGCCGCTACTTCGAGCCCGGCGACCGGGCGCTGGTCATCGATCTCGACGGCCACCGCCTCGGCGTCACCATCTGCGAGGACATCTGGGCGCCCGGCGGCCCGACCGAATGGTCCGTCCTCGACGGCGGCGCGGAAGTCATCCTGAATCTCTCGGCCTCGCCGTATCACCGGGGCAAGGGCCGGGAACGGGAACGCCTCTTCGCCGCACGCTGTCGCGACCACCGCTGCTTTCTGGCCTTCTGCAACGCCGTGGGCGGGCAGGACGAGCTGGTCTTCGACGGCCACAGTCTGGTCATCGGACCCGACGGGTCGATCCTCGCCCGCGGCGCGCCGTTCGAGGAGGAGATGCTGGTCGTGGAGATCGATCCGACCGTGGCGGGCGAACTCCGCAGGTCGGACCCGCGGTGGAGCACGTCGCCCCCCGCCTCGACCGCCGGCCGGACCCCGGCGCCGGTGACCCCGCGGGACGCAAGCCGGGTGTCGGTCGTCCCCCTGCAACGGCCGGGAGCCCCCGAGCATCCCCCTCTCTCCCCCTGCACGTCCGCGGCCGCGCTGTCTCCCGAGACCGAGATCTATCGCGCCCTCACCCTGGGAACCGCCGACTACATCCGGAAGAACGGCTTTCGGGGAGCCGTGCTCGGGCTCTCCGGCGGTATCGATTCCGCCCTGACGCTCACCATCGCGGCCGACGCCATCGGTCCCGATACGGTGACCGCGGTCTCGATGCCTTCGAGATACACGGCCGGGATGAACCGCGACGACGCGGCCATCCTGGCCCGCCGGCTCGGCGTCCGGTTCCTGGAGCTGCCCATCGAGGATCTGGCCGGCGCCTACGGCGCCGCACTGGCCGTCCCCTTCGCGGGCACGGCGCCGAACGTTGCCGAGGAGAACCTGCAGGCGCGCATCCGGGGCAACCTGCTCATGGCGTTGTCGAACAAGTTCGGCTGGCTGGTGTTGACGACAGGCAACAAGAGCGAGATGAGCGTCGGCTACGCCACGCTCTACGGCGACATGGCGGGCGGCTTCGCGGTGCTGAAGGACGTGCTGAAGACCTGGGTGTACCGCCTGGCCGTCTGGCGCAACCGCGACCGCGAGGTGATCCCGCAACGGATCATCGACAAGCCGCCCACTGCCGAGCTGCGCGACAACCAGCGCGATTCCGACAGCCTGCCGCCCTACGACGTGCTCGACGGGATTCTCGAAGCGTACGTCGAGCAGGATCACAGTCCGGTGGAGATCGAGACACAGGGCTTCGCGCGGGAGACGGTGGAGCGCGTCGTGCAGCTCGTCGACCGGGCGGAGTACAAGCGCCGCCAGGCGCCGCCAGGCGTCCGCATCTCGACGCGCGCGTTCGGCAAGGACCGGCGGCTGCCGATCACCAACCGCTACGCGCCGGCACGGCGGGCCGCGAGCAGCCCCGCGGGGTGAACGACGCCTCCCGAGCAGCCGCGGCAAAGGCCCGCCGCGTTCGAGCGGCGACGCATCCCGCGTGGATTGCGTTGCTCCTCGGTCGAATATGCCCAATATGCTCCGTGTCGCGCCCGGCCACGCGGGCATCTCGCCGCTCTGGTACTACGCGGCGTTTTCACCACGGACTGCTCGGCGACCGACGCGCACCGCGGGCTTTCCGCGCAGCGGTCGCGGCCACCGCCCCGCGGACGAACCGAACTCGTCCGGCAAGAATCGCAGCAGATCCGCCAGCGCGCAGCGGTCGCGGCTACCAAGCAGCGGCCGCGGCTACCGCCCCGCGGACGAACCACCGTCGCCAGACCCCGGCCGGGGCGCTTCGTCCCCCCCGGATCCAACGAGCGGCTACCGCGCAGCGGACGAACCACCGCCGCCGGAGACCTGCTTCAGCACGGAAGTGGCGGCGCCGATCATCGATGACACGTCGCTCAGGTTGGACGGCACGATCAGGGTGTTGCCCGCCTTCGCCAGGTTGCCGAACCGTTCCAGGTAGTCCTCGGCGATGCGGAGCTGCATGGCCTTGTCGCCGCCGTCCGCGCTGAGCGCCTCGGCCACCTTCTTCAGCCCCTCCGCCGTCGCCTCGGCGACCGCCAGGATGGCGGCCGCCTCGCCCTCGGCCTCGTTGATCTGCTGCTGCTTGGCGGCCTCGGACTCCTTGATCACCCGTTGCTTCTCACCCTCGGCCTCGTTGATCTTGGCGTCGCGGTCGCCCTCGGACTCGAGTACGGTGGCGCGCTTCTCCCGCTCGGCGCGCATCTGCTTCTCCATCGCGGTCAGCACGTCTTGCGGCGGGTTGATGTTCTTGATCTCGTACCGCAGCACCTTCACGCCCCAGGGATTGGAGGCCTGGTCGAGCTCCTCGACCACCCGCAGGTTGATGTGGCTGCGCTCCTCGAAGGTCTTGTCCAGCTCGATCTTGCCGATCTCGCTCCGCAGGGTGGTCTGGGCGAGCTGGGAGATCGCGAACAGGTAGTCGCCGATGCCGTAGGACGCCTTGCGCGCGTCCATCACCTGCAGATAGAGCACGCCGTCCACCCCCACCTGGACGTTGTCGGCGGTGATGCAGATCTGCTCCTCCACGTCGATCGCCCGCTCCTTCAGGCTGTGGCGGTAGGCGACCCGATCGACGAACGGGACCAGCAGGGCGAACCCCGATTCCAGCGTTCTCGAGTACTTGCCCAGGCTCTCGACGATGTAGGCGTTCTGTTGCGGCACGACCACCGCCGTCTTCGCGATCACGAGAATCGCGACGAATGCCAGCACCAGGGCGACGATCAATCCCGCGTCCATCACTGCTCCCTCGTCGTCTCTCGACGAATCACCAACCGTCCTGTCCCGGCGCCGCGCCCTCGATGCGCAGCTCCACACCGTCCACCTCGACCACGCGGGCGTCGGCGCCGGCCGCAATCGACTCCCACCCGACGTTCACGGCGGTCCACTGCGTCCCCTGCAGGCGGACCCTGGTCCGTCGCCCGGGCGCGACGTCCTCGTCCACCGTCACCAGCGCGTCGACGGCCGCATGCTGCATGCGCTCGGAGCCGCCCCGCAGCCGGTCGTAGAGCTTGCGCCGGAACAGCACCATCGAGGCGATGGCCAACACCGAGAACGCCACCCACTGCGCCCACACGGGCAACCCGAGCCCGGCCACGACGAGCAGGCCGACGACGATAGCAGCGGCGCCCGCGAAGACGAGATAGAACGCGGCGTCGGTCATGAGCTCCGCGCCCACGAGGACGATTCCGACGATCAACCAACCCCACCACGACATGTCTTGCTCACTCCGCCGGCCCGGCCGACCCTCTGCCGGTGTCCGTATCAGGGCCTTGCGCTGCCCGTGCTCTCCAGTCTATACCCGACGCTGCGAGCCGCCGCGGGAAGGAGCTGCAACGCCAAGGCTTGACGTCGGTGGCTACCGAAAGCTACCTTGAAAGCACATGCGATCCGTCGGCCTGAAAGTGCTCAACAACAAGCTGAGCGAATACGTGCGTCTGGCCGCCGCAGGCGAGACGGTACTCGTCACGGACCGCGACCGCGTCGTCGCGGAAATCGTGCCGCCACGCGCCGAACGGAGCCCGATCCTCGCGGACGCCCGACTCGCGGACATGGTGCGCAAGGGCGTGCTGACGCCGCCGGCGGCG
>WTFV01000167.1 GCA_011523845.1 Acidobacteriota bacterium
CACGCACACCCGCTGGTACTCCAGGCCCTTGGCCTCGCCCGGCGTCAGCACCAGCGTGCGGCGCCTCTCGTCCAGCCATGCGGGCGGTTCGTCCGCGGCAGTGATCACCGCGGTTCCCTCCAGGTCGGCGAGATGCTCGACGAGCCCGTTGGCCTGTTCCGTCCGGTCGACGCGCACGTACAGCGCGTGGCCCGTGACGTGCTCGGACTCCACTACCGGCTGCTGCTTCTCCGGCCGGCGGTTCTTGTCGACCAGGCTGTAGAAGATGTTCGACCGGTTGACGACGGCCGCGATCTGCTCCACCCGCCCGGGCAGCCACGAGATGGCCCGCCCGGGTCCGCCCAGCCCCGCACTGAACGCCAGCATCTCGTCGACCCACTTGTCGAGGAGCATTCCGGCCTCGCCCTTGCCGAACTGCTCGCCGTGCTCGTCGGTCACCCAACGCCGGAAGTAGCGGCGTCCGGCCGCGCGCAGAAACGCCGGGCCCTGCTGGCCGCCAAGGCTCTTGCCGTCGCTGTCGAGCCCCGCCGGCATCGTACCCTCGTGCAGCCACGCGTCGGCTGCCCTCAGGTCGACCGCGCGCGCGAGCGTCGGGTGCAGCTCGGGCGGCACTCTCTTCACCACGTCTGCATACAGTGCGTGCTCGCTCCATCGGATGTCGTTCATCATCGCTTTCCGAGCCGCGGTTGGCCTGCCGCGGCGCGCGGCCTTCGCATCCGCGCGGCCAGCGGCTGGTTCGGGCAGCAGGCCCACGGGTGCTCGATCCTACAATCGTCGGAGACACACTCCAGGTATAATCTGCTGACTCGCAGCAGTTTATGCCCCTCGAACCCCTGCTGGTCGGTGACGAGCAGCGGCTGGGGAGACAAACGGGTGAGATCGACGACGGCACTCGATTCAGGAGCCGAACATTCATGGCCATGAAGTCTGTGCTGGTGGTGCTCGGTATGCTCCTGTTTCCCCCGTCCGGCGTTCTCGCCCAGCCGGCCACGTCAGCGGAACCGCCGGACGTGCCCGCCGACGTCGAAGAGTGGATGCGCACCGCATGGGGCATGGAGCCGCAGGTGCTTGGCGTCACCGACACGCACTTTCTGTCGTCGTTGAGCGCGAGCGAACGGCAGGGTGCGTTTCTGTTCAAGCAGCGCTGCAACACCTGTCACTACTCGACGATGGCGACCACCGGAGGCGCCGGGGCAGGCCTCGTCGACGCGGCATCCTACGGGCCGCCGCTCTCCAGGACGAATGTCGAAGGGGAGGACCGCGAACGCGCGGTGCGACGGCTCATCTCCGAAGGCTCAGCCACGATGCCGGCGTTCAGGTACGCCCTCCGGCCCGAGCAGATCGACTCGATCATCGGCTACCTCAAGAGAGTCGAGACGCTCCGCCCGCCGGTGGTGGACCGGCTGGTCGAGCTCTCGTCGCCGAGTGTGGCCGACCCCGTGTCGTTCGGCGACACCGCCGGTCCCCTGTGGGGGACCGTCACATCGACGTCAGGCGAGAGGCTCGAGGGCGTCACCGTGTCTGCCCGGGCGCCGGGGCGGAACGTCACCACGAGCGTGTTCACCGACAGTGACGGCGAGTACCATTTCCCGCCGCTCGAGACTGGACGGCCCTACAAGGTCTGGGCACAGGCCCAGGCCTTCGAGGCGGGCCGCGCCGAGGTGGCGCTGAGCGAGGCCGGGGCCAGACGGAACTTCACGCTCACCCCTACCGCGGACTTCCACAATCAGCTCACGGGGAGCCAATGGTATGCGGCGCTGCCGGACGGCACCCGTGAGGACCTCCGGATGAAGGAGGTCTTTCGGGCGGCCTGTATGGGATGTCATCCGCAGAACTTCACGCTGATCAGCCGATTCGACGAGGCCGGCTGGCGGAACATCATCGACGTGATGAGCCGGATGCACCCGTATCGGTATGGCACTCCGGCCGCCGCGGCCCGTCGCCGGCCGAACGCGATCATGGTCCACTTCCGGGATGAGCTGGCGGCGTGGCTGGCGAAGGTGCGTGGTCCGGGCCCTTCGCCCATGACGTTCACGCCCCGTCGTCCGACGGGGGACTCGACGCTGATGATCGCCCGCGAATACGACGCGCCCGAGCCCGGTTTCGGATTGCCGTTCTTCAACGATGGCAGCACCGATTGGGCGCTCGGCCCTGTCGATTTCATGGACGAGTCCAAGCACCACGCGATGAACGCCACGCTGGATGCCGATGGAAACGTGTGGATGGCCGACATGTTCAACATCACCCGCACCGTCGTCAGATACGACTGGCGGACCGGGCACGCGACGAACTTCGTGCTGTCGGAGACACCGGACGCTCCCCCCGCGAATTCGCACGACATCATCCGGGACGCCGCCGGGGTCGTGTGGTTCGACATGAGCAACATTGGTGCGCTGGGGCGCATCGACCCGCGGACGGGCGAATCGGCCATCATTCGCCCGCCCGAGGGGGCACGCGTGGGGCCCTGGATTGGCGACGACGGGCGAGGCGGCATCTGGGCCGCGGGGGCGACGAACGACGCGAAGGCGATGCGCTACGACACGAGGACCCGCGACTGGACGCTCTTCGAGAACCCGGTTCCGAACGCCTCGAACTACGGGATGACCGGCGATGGCGCCGGCAATGGCTGGTGGTCGACCGCCATTCCGCGGGACGGGTTGATGAAGGCGGACCTCGAGACCGGCCAGGCCACGTTCGTGCCTCTACCCGAAGCGGTAAACGACAGGAGCGACCTGTTCACCGCGGAGGAGCTGGCGGTCTTCGCCGATCGCCTGACGTTCTACGGCTACGGGAGGCCGGGCGCCGTGGCGATTCGCAAGCCGGGCGCCGATCCGCGGAGCACGACGTTCTGGGGCTGCTCGTGGTACGGTGGCGGCCTGCTGAAGCTCGACAGCCGCTCTGACCTCGAAGAGATGTATCCCTTTCCGCCCGAGCATGAGGACGGGAACTGCTACGAGACGTCGGTGGACGAAGACGGCATGGTGTGGCTGCCGTTCACGCATGGCGATTCGATCGCGAAGTTCGATCCCGGCACGGAAGAGTGGACCAGCTATTTTCTGCCGACGATCGGGACCAAGACCCACGGGCTGCAGGCGGTGACGGTGAATGGCCGCACCCAGATCGGCATGGGCTACCTTGGGGCCGGGAAGGTGGCGAAGCTGGAGTTCCGGTCGCGGGAGGAGTTGCAGCGACTGAAAGCGGAGACGAGACCATGAGCATGGCTCAGTACGTCCTGCGATGCCTCGGGCTGGCCGGCGCCCTCGCGGCGCTTCCGTGCTCGGCGCCGGCGCAGCCGGCCGACGAGGCGGGCCCGCCCCGTACGCCCTGGGGCGTGCCGGATCTCCAGGGGACCTGGTCGCTTCCCACGATGACGCCCCTCGAGCGACCGGCCGAACTCGAGGACAGACTTCGTCTCACAGAAGAAGAAGAGGCGGAGTTTCTCGCCACGCGGCGGAGCAGCATCCGCGAGCGGCTCGATCGGGCCCTGAGCGCCGACTTCGAGCTGGGCGATGGCGGGGTCGACCAGTCCATCTACGACCATCCGCTGCTGGACGGGCGCACGTCGCTCGTCGTCTCACCCGAGAACGGGCGGATTCCACGCACCGAGGAAGGCCGCTACCGGGTGGGCATGCCAGGTCGGCGCATGAGCGGCATCCCGGAGGGCCCCGAGGACCGGGCACTGGACGAACGCTGCCTGGTGGGCGGGATGCTGCCGCTCCGAGGGAGTGCGTTCCCGGCCCGGATCTTCCAGACCCCGGATCATGTGGTCATCCACTACGAGTTCATCAACGCCACGATCACGGTCCCGCTGGACGACCGGCCGCAGGTGTCCAGCGCCATCCAGCAGTGGACCGGGACCTCGCGCGGCTCCTGGGACGGCGACACCCTGGTGATCGAATCGACGAACTTCGACCCGCGCTGGACCTTTGCGGGGTCCGGGGCGGGTATGCGTCTGGTGCAGCGTCTGACGCGGATCGACCAGGCCACGATGCATCAGGAGTACACCGTCTACGACCCGGACTCGTTCACGGAGCCGTGGTCGGCGGAGTACCCTCTGACCAACACCGAGGAGCCGATCTACGAGTTTGCCTGTCACGAAGGCAATCGGAGCATGACGCTGATGTTGAACGGCGCGCGGGCCACCGAGCAGAAGGCCCGGTTCGTCGGCGCGTTCGGTCTCTCGTCGTTCGAGCGGGTCGGTGGGGCGGCCGCGGACGGTTCGGCGTTCACCGACGGGATGCTGTCGTATGACGCCAGCGGCCGGGTGTCGGTCCAGCTTTCAAGCCGTGAGAGCTATCTGGCCTACTACGGCCGATATGACGTGAACGTCTTTCGGAGCGTCGTCGAGCATGAGGTCGAGGGCGGGTCTCGACCGGATGTGCGGGGCAGGACGCTGAACTACTCGTACGACCTCGCGGACGACGGCGACACGCTGGTGCTGTCGCTGATGGGTGACGACGGAGTTGAGAGCCGCGCCACCTGGCAGCGTCATCGCTAGTCCCTCCGGACTGGGTTCGTCGCGGTTGATTCTATTGGTGGGCCGCGCTGGGATCGAACCAGCGACACCCTGATTAAAAGTCAGGTGCTCTACCACTGAGCTAGCGGCCCGACGGGCGGGCCGCGGCCGGGGAGGCCGCGACCCTCTCGAAGACGGCCGGCGGCCGGCCGAGCGGCTGCCGCCGGAATCAGTGCACCATCAGTGGAACGCTGGCCGTCAGCGTCCCCCAGTCGAATCCGAGATTGCCGTCGCCGATCGAAATGACGAACTGCTCGGCCGGCGGGTCGAGCGTCCCTACCGCCATCGGCACGTGTACGACGTCGTGCTCCGCGTTGTACGCGGTGCCCCATTGGCCGGTCTCGCTGTTGACGATCAGGTGGACCTCCTCGCCCGCCTGCATGGTCCACAGCGTGTACTCGCCGGCCGGGATGGTAGCGGCGCCGAGCATGAGCTCGCGGTCGGTCCGGAGCGTGGTCGCCTCGTCGGCGCCCAGGCGCCAGACGGAGTCGGCCATCGGCTCGACGCTCTCGCCGACGACACGGCCCCGGAGGTACGGCCGGCCGTAGTCGATCGTGATGTTCCCACCGTCGACGCTCCAGTGGACGCTCACGTGGGGGCTGCCGCCGGTGCCTTCGTGGACCGGCGTCAGGTGGCCGCCGCCGAGCATCTCCATGGCGCCGGCGTCCGCCGCCGCGGCATCCGTGTCCGGACCTTCGTGGTCCATCGCCTCGGCTTCCGGCGCCTCGCCGCCGCCTCCGCAGGCCGCGACGAAGGTCAGCGCCAGAAGCGCCAGGAACGAGGTGTACAGTACGTTGCGTACGTTCATCGAGTCTCCCTTCCGTGCGCAGATCAGGGAAGAATAGCACGCGGGCCGGGAGGCTCTCGCGTGGCAAAGGCCCGCCCCGACACCCGGCCCTGGTCGAATCCCCGGAGCCAGCGCGTGGCGAACCAAGGGCCAGCCACGGTCGAGGACGGTCCGACCTCGGTGCCCCGCAGGACGGCGCCGGCGCAGACCGGAGTCGTGGTCCGGCGCGGCGTGTGCGTCGGCGGCCGGGTCGGCGAGCCGCTACAGGATCCGCAGGCCGAGGGCCGAGAGCACCAGCTCGACGCCGAGCTCGGCGGTGGCGTTGCGGTGGTCGAGCGTGGGGTTGAGCTCGACCAGGTCGAGCGCGCGCAGGCGCCCGCTGTCGGCGATCGTCTCCATGCCCAGATGCGCTTCGCGGTAGCTGAGGCCGCCCTTGACCGGGGTGCCGACCCCGGGGGCGATGCCGGGATCGCAGGCGTCGAGGTCGAACGAGACGTGCAGGCCGTCCGTGTCGCGGCCGGTCAGCTCCAGGGCTCGCTCGGCGACCGCCGCCATCCCGAGACGGTCGATGTCCTTCATCGTGAAGACGTGGACGCCGGAGGCGACCACGCGCTCCCGTTCGGCGGAATCGAGGTTGCGGACGCCGATGAGCGCGGTGCGGGCGGCGTCGACCGCCGGCGACGCCGGGCCGATGGCGGACAGCTCGGCCGGCTCCGGCCCGAGAAGCGCCGCGAGCGGCATGCCGTGGACGTTGCCGCTCGGGCTGGTGTCCGGCGTGTTCATGTCGCCGTGCGCGTCGATCCAGATCAGCCCGAGGCGTTCGTTCCGCCGTCCGGCGGCCGCGGCGGTGGCGGCGACGGATCCGGCCGCGAGGCTGTGATCGCCGCCGAGGACCACCGGAATGGCCCCGGCGGCGTGCGACGCCTCGGCCGTCTCGAACAGGCGGCGGCATACCGCGGCGATGTCCGCGATGTATTTCCTGCCGGCGTCTCCCGGGTGGATGGTCTCCCGGATCGGCGCGGCCAGGTTGCCGCGATCCGCCACCGCGTAGCCCAGTGCGGCGACGCGATCGCCGAGCCCGGCGATGCGCAGGGCGGAAGGCCCCATGTCGACCCCGCGCCGATCTGCGCCGAGGTCGAGCGGCACCCCGATGAGGTGAACCGGTTTCATGCCGCGCTCCTGGCAACCTCTCTCATGCCGCGCTCCTGGCAACCTCTCTCATGCCGCGCTCCTGGCAACCTCTGCCGCCGTGCGGCCGGCGGCGCGTCCCGCCGCCACGCAGTCGGCGATGCCCACGCCGCGGAAGGCGGCGCCGATGATGTGCAGACCGGGGGCTCGCGCCAGGCGGCGGTCTATCTCGGCCACCCGCGCGAGGTGACCGACGTTGTGTTGCGGGTTCGCGCGCGGCCAGCGGTAGAGGCGCACCAGCGCCGGCTCGCCGCGGATGCCGAGCAGCCGGGTGAGATCGCCGCGCACGATGTCGACGAGCGCGCCGTCGGACAGCGCGAGCGCGTCCGGCCGCCGGGCCCCGCCGAGGAAGCCCCGCAGCAGCACGTGGTCGTCCGGCGCGCGGCCGGGCCACTTGGAAGAGATCCAGGTGGCGGCGGTGATCGAGAGCGCCGGCTCCACCCGGGGGACGACGAACCCGCTGCCGCGCAGCGGGTGGGCGACGGCGGAACGCGGGAAGGCGAGGACCACGATGGCGATCGACGTGTCGGTGCAGGCTTCGCAGAGGCGCCCGAGCGTCTCGTCGACGCCGGCCACCAGCGGCGCCGCCGCGTGGGCCGGCAGGGCGCAGATGACCTGATCCGCGGTGAAGCGGGTCCCGTCGGCAGTCTCCAGCGCATACGGCGGTCCGGCCGTCAGGGCGGCGACTCCGTTCCCGCGGCGCAGCGCGTGCTCCGGCAGGCACGCCGCCAGGGTGCGGGGCAGCGTCTCGAGGCCGTCCGCGAACGAGCGGAAGGGACCGTGGCGCGCTGCCGCGCCGGCGCGCGCCGCCGCCGTCCGGCGGAAGGCTCGAATCACGCTCCCGTGCACCCGTTCGGCCTCGACGAACTGGGGGAAGAGCGCCTGGATCGACAGGCGCTCGACGTCTCCCGAGTGGATGCCGGCCAGCAGCGGCTCCGCCAGGTAGTCGGTCGCTTCCGGCCCGAAGCGGCGGCGGAAGAAGGCGCCGATGCTTTCGTCCCGGTGTTCCGCGTCCCGACCTCCGGGCTCCCGACCTCCCGGTTCCTGACTTTTCAGTTCCCGACCTCCCAGTCCCTGCCCTCCGGGCTCCCGATCTTCCGGTTCCCGATCTCCCGGTTCCCGGGCTCCCCGGTCCCGCGGCGCCGTGGTCTCCAGGCCGAGCCGCAGGCGGCCGCGCCACGAGAGCAACCGGTGGGCCGCGAGCTGGCCGAGCCCGGTGGGAATGCCGAAGACGGACCCGGGAGGCAGCGGGTGCAGCCTGCCGCCGCGTACGACGTACGCGGTGCGGGGCGCGCGTGTCGGGATGAGCCGGTCGCCGAGACCGAGTTCCTCGCAGAGTGCGATCGCCGCCGGCTTCTGGGTGACGAGGGAGTCGGGTCCCGCGTCCACGGTGAAGCCGTCGACCTGCTCGGTGCGGATCATCCCGCCGAGACGGTGGGATTTCTCGAGCAGCACGAAGGGCGTGCCCCGCCGGTGAAGCTCGTACGCTGCCGACAGGCCGCTGATTCCCCCACCGAGGACGGCGACGGCCACGCGGCTCATGTGCCGCTCCTGTCCGGGTACGGCGGGGGCGCCGCCGCCCGCCGCCGGCGCAGGGGGCCGTCGTCCGCCGCCGCTCGGCGCCGGCCCGCCGCGGCGCGCCTAGCGCCCCGAAACGCCTCGCAGGCTCGGCGTTCGGCCCATCCCCTCCACTCCATGACCCTGCGTCGCAGAACTTCGCTTCGCTGCGTTCTGCGGCGCTGACTCCTAGCCGTACTGGTGCACGAAACGGGCGAGGGTGCGGACATGCGAGACGGGGGTCTCCGGGAGAATGCCGTGGCCGAGGTTGAAGATGTGCCCGGGTTGTCCGCCGGCGCGCCGCAGCACGTCCTGGGCGCCCGCCAGGAGGCGGTCGACCCGCCCGAGGAGGAGCGTCGGATCCAGGTTGCCCTGCACCGCCCGCCCGGTGCCGATGCGCGCCCACGCATCGTCCAGGGGCACGCGCCAGTCCACGCCGATGACGTCGCCCCCGGCCTCGGCCATCGCCTCCAGCAGGGTGGCGGTGCCCGTCCCGAAGTGCAGGGCCGGCACGCCGGTGGCGGCCACCGCGTCGAGGACGCGCCGGGTATGGGGCAGCGCGAACTCGCGGTAGTCGCCGGGGCTGAGCGCCCCGACCCAGGAGTCGAAGACCTGGATGGCCTGCGCCCCCGCCTCCACCTGCGCGACCAGGTAGTCGGCCACGGCCGCGGACAGCGATTCGCAGAGGCGATGCCAGGAGTCCGGCTCGCCGTACATCAGCGCCTTGGTCCTGGAGTAGTGGCTCGACGGCCCGCCCTCGACGGCGTACGACGCGAGCGTGAACGGCGCGCCGCCGAAACCGATGAGAGGAACGCGGTCGCTCAGTTCGACGCGCAGCAGGCGGATGGTCGCCAGCACGTGGCCGAGCGATTCGCGCGGCTCGAACGTCCGCAGCCGGGCGATGTCGTCCGCCGTACGGACCGGCTCGTGGATGACCGGGCCCTCGCCCTTGACGAAATCGAACGGGATGCCGAGCGGCTCGAGGGGCAGGAGCAGGTCGGAGAACAGGATGGCGGCGTCCACGTCGAGACGCTCCACCGGCTGCAGCGTCACCTCGGCCGCCAGCTCCGGCTGCCGGCAGATGTCGAGCAGGGAGTGCCGCTCCCGGATCGCGCGGTACTCGGGCATGTAGCGCCCGGCCTGGCGCATGAACCAGACCGGCGTGCGGTCGACAGGCTCGCGCCGGCAGGCGCGCAGAAAGCGGTCGTTCACGCTACGATCGTACTACGGCCCATGCCCTATCTCAGATTCTCGCGTGACGAACGGGGCTACGAGCATACGTACCTGCTCCACGGTCTCCGGACCGGCTCCCGGCCGCGGCTGCTGTACTGGTTTCGCACGCCTCCCAACGTCAGCATCGGCCGGCTGCCGCTCGACGAGGACGCGATTCACGCGATCGAGGACGCCAACTCGGATCTCACGTTCGACTGGGTGAGGATGTTGCGGGTGAAGCCGAAGGCGGCCCCGGCGCGGGCGGAGGACGCTGCTGCTCGCCCGCCGCGCTCGGGAGACGCGGCGCGTCGCAGGCGCCCGCGACCGGGGCCGGAGCCGGTCGCCTCCGCCGAGCCGGTCGACATTCCCGCGGCGGATGAAGTCGGCGGCGCCGATTCGGACGGCGAGCCGGAAGCGCCGGTCGCCCCGGCGCAGGAGCATCCGGTCGCGGGGCTCGTCGGCGACGACGGGCTCGCCCGGTTGCGCGCGCAGTACGCGGAACTCCGCGCGCGGCTGACCGAGAGCCGCGCCGAGCCTCGGGAGCGCGAGAGGATGGCCGCCCGCGTCGAGGCGCTGAACCCGGATGCCTGGCGCGCGGGCGAGGAGGCCGTGGTCGGCATCGAGCGGTTCGAGGCCGAGGTCGCGGCGGTCAGGGCGGCCCTCGGACGCCGTCGCCGGCGCGCGTCCCGCGGTCGACGCGTCCCGCCGGAGACGCCCGCGGCCGGGCAGGCCGACGACGGCGGCGACGCCGCGCCCGATTAGCGCGAACAGGGGCGCTTTGCTATCATGCAAGGCATGATGACGCGCATTCCCCGACAGCAACGTTACGGCTGGGCTCGCGCCGTCGGGCTGATCGTGGCGCTCGGCGTCCTGATCGGCGTTCCGGTACGGTCCCAGGAATCGTCGAGCCCGGATCAACGGTCGACCGGCGATCCGGCAACCGTGTTCCGGTCCGGCGTCACGCTGGTGACGACCGACGTCATCGTGCGCGACCAGTCCGGCGTCTTCGTGCCCGATCTGACCGAGTTCGACTTCCGGGTCTTCGAGGACGGGCAGCCGCAGGACGTGGCCTCGCTCGTTCTGGTGCACGGGGGCCGGGTCTTCAACCAGCTCGTGCCGCCGCCGGTTGCGCAGGAGGGCATCATCCTGCCGCCGACCCGCGCGGTCAACGACACGGCGGGCCGGATCTTCGTCATCCTGGTCGACGACCTCCACATCGAGACGAGCAAGACGCCGCGTGCGCGCGCGGTCTTCGAGCAGTTGGCGGACAACCTCATTCACGAGGGGGACATGTTCGGCATCGTCTCGACGGGACCGTCGTCGATCCGGGTCGACATGACCTACGACCGCAGTCTGATCAAGGCGTCGGCGGACCGCCTGACCGGCGACGGGTTCAATCCGAACGAGATGATCCGTTTCCTGTCCCCGGGGCCCCGCGGACCGAGCGAGCTCTCGTGGCGCGCCCACGTGGCGTTCAAGACGATGCGCGACGTGGTCCGCAACCTCGAGCGGGTCCAGAACCGGCGCAAGATCGTCATCTACTTCAGCAGCGGCTACGATTTCAACCCGTTCGCCCACGAGCGGATTTTCGGGCGTTCGCCGATCTACGAGGACATGCGGAACTCGGGCCGCTGGGGCTCGATGTTCGGGCAGGACCAGTTGGCCGGCCTGTACGAAGGCATCGGGGATCCGATGCTGGATCCCTTCGAGCGGATATCGCGCCAGGGCGAGGTCTTCAGCGACGCGGATCTGGCGATGGAGATCGCCGAGCTGACCAAGGCGGCCAACCGGGCGAACGCTTCGTTCTACACGGTGGATCCGCGCGGGCTGGTCGCCGGACCGGACCCCGACTACAGCGGACCGACCGAGGCGTTCAACGACTTCCTGTTCACCACGCAGAACAGTCTCCGGTCGCTGGCCGAGCTCACCGGCGGCCGCGCCGTCGTGAACCGGAACGACTTCGACGATGCGTTCAGGGAGATCGACGCCGAGACGAGCGACTACTACGTCGTCGGCTTCTATTCCAGCAACCCCGACCCGACGTTCCGCACGCGGCGACTGCGGGTCGAGGTGAACCGCGCGGGCGTCGAGGTGCAGCATCGCACGCACTACACGTACGCGCGGAGCAGCGAGACGGCGGCTCCTCCGGCGCCGTGATCGGGCGCACGGGGGCGGAAGAAGAAAGAAGCACAGAGGCTCACCCACCGCGGGTGGGCCTTTGCTGTACAGGGACATGAAGTTACATGCGGCGACGTGAACGCGGCTCCGGCGCGTCCGGGCTCGTCCTGTTTCTCGCGGCGCTCGGCGCGTTCCTGCTCGGGATCGGTCGACTGCCGGCTCCGAGCGCGACTCCGGCGGCGACGCCGCCCGCGGCGGCGGCGCCCGAGCCGGCTCCGGCTCCTGTCCCGGAAGTGTCCCCGGCCGCGGCGCCCGAAGCGGCCCCGCTCATCTCGCCCGCGGCGGCGGCGCCCGGGCCGGCTCCGGCTCCTGCCCCGGAGGTGTTTCCGGCCGCGGCCCCCGAAGCGGCCCCGCTCGTCTTGCCCGAGCCGGCGTCGCCGCGGGTTCTGGACATCGGCGACCTGCGGCGACCCCGGATCCGCGCCGCCGCCGCGATGCTGTACAACCCGCGCTCGGACGAGGTCATCTGGGAGAGGCGGGGTCTCGACCAGCGTCCGATCGCCAGCATCACGAAGGTGATGACCGCCCTCGTCCTGCTGGATCAGGATCCCGACCTCTCGCGGGACGTCGTGGTGTCGCGACGTGACGCCCGGCGGTCTTCGACCACCTACCTGCGGAGCGGCGAACGGGTCACCCTGGATACGCTGCTGCACCTGGCGCTGATAGCGTCGGACAACGTGGCGGCGCGGATTCTGGCTCGTGCCTCGGGATGGGGCACGCGCCGCTTCGTGGAGCGGATGAACCTGAAGGCGGCGGCGCTGGGTCTCGACGGGACCCGCTTCGTCGAGCCTTCCGGGCTCGACGAGCGCAACGTGTCGACGCCGTACGACGTCGCGCGCCTCATCGCGGTCGCCAGCGAGGCGCCTGCCATTTCGGGGATCATGCGCAAGTGGACGCATGGTGTGCGGACCGATAGGCGCCGCCTGAACATCCGCAACACGAACCGGCTGCTCCGTTCCCCGCACGTGGTCCGGGGCGGCAAGACCGGCTACATCAGCGAGGCCGGCTACTGCCTCACCGCGGTCGTCGAGGTGCCCGGCGCGGGACCGGTCGTGCTGGTCGTGCTCGGGGCCGGCTCCAACGCCGGACGGTTCAGCGAGGCCCGCCGCCTCGCCGACTGGGTGTCGACGACGGGCCGTTCCCTGCTCGATCCGCGGCAGGGGGCGGGCCGGGATTCCGCGCGGTAGACGCGGTGGAACGGCGCGGGAGGAAGAACGTACTCATGCGGGAAGTGATCATCATCGGGTCGGGACCGGCGGGCCTGACGGCCGCGTTGTACACCGCGCGCGCCAACCTGAAGCCGCTGCTCATCGAGGGCCTGGAGTCCGGGGGACAGTTGATGCTGACCACGGACGTGGAGAACTATCCCGGGTTCCGCGACGGGATTCTCGGACCGGCCCTGATCACCGAGATGCGCGCGCAGGCCGAGCGGTTCGGCACCGAGATCGTGCGGGGCGACGTCACGGCCCTCGATCTGCAGGGGCCGCTTCTGCGGGTCGCCACCAGCGGCGGCGGCGCCTACGAGACGCGCGCGCTGATCCTCGCGACGGGCGCCTCGGCACGGCTCCTCGGCCTCGAGTCCGAGCGGGCGCTGATGGGGCACGGCGTGTCGACCTGCGCCACCTGCGACGGCTACTTCTTCCGGGGGAAGCCGATAGTGGTGGTCGGCGGCGGCGATTCGGCCATGGAGGAGGCGACCTTCCTGACGAAGTTCGCCTCCGAGGTGACCGTCGTGCACCGCCGCGACGCCTTCCGGGCGTCGAAGATCATGCAGGACAAGGCGCGGGCCAATCCGAAGATCTCCTTCGAGCTGGACACGGTGGTCGACGAGGTGAAGGACGTGGGGCAGGGCGTCGTCACCGGGGTCGTTCTGCGCAACGTCAAGACCGGCGCGGTACGGGAGCTCGCCGTCGATGGCGTCTTCATCGCCATCGGTCATACGCCCAACACGAAGCTGGTCGCGGGACAGGTGGATCTCGACGCCAACGGGTACATCGTGCCGGTACGGGGGACCGCCACGAACGTGCCCGGCGTGTTCGCCTGCGGCGACGTGCAGGATCACGTCTACCGGCAGGCCATCACCGCGGCCGGTTCGGGGTGCATGGCCGCCATCGACGCCGAGCGGTACCTGGAGAGCCTGCCCGCGGAGAACGCCGCGGCCGTCGAGACGGCCGCCGCCGGCCGGTAGGAGCCCGCGGCGCATCGTTCCCCGGATCGCCGGGGCCGGCGGGTCGAGCTCGTGCCGCCTCGCATCGTCCCCTCGGATTGCCGGGGCTTCGCCGGGGCCGGCGGGTCGAGCTCGTGCCGGCTCAGGGGCGTCCTCGCCGCCGGCGACGGCGCAGGACGCCTGCGATCAGTCGATCCAGCCGCCGCCGACCACGATGTCGTCGTCGTACAGCACGACCGCCTGGCCGGGCGCGATGGCCGGCTGCGGCGTGTCGAACTCCAGCCGCAGGGCGGCCCCGTCGAGCGGCCAGACGCGAGCCGGCGCGGGCGGGTGGTGGTGGCGGATCTGCGCCGTCACCGGCTGCCCCGGCCGCGGCGGCTCCTCGATCCAGTTCACGCCCCCGGCGGTCAGGGTGTTTCGTTCCAGGGCGGCGCGAGGCCCCACCGTGACGGTGGCCGTCGCCGCGTCGAGGGCGGTGACGTAGAGGGGTACGGCGCTCGAGACGCCGAGTCCCTTGCGCTGGCCCACCGTGAAGCGATGGACGCCGTGATGTCGGCCGAGCACGCGTCCGCCCCCATCGACGACCGCGCCGCCGCGCGGCGCCCCGGCGAGCCGCCGTTCCACGAACGTCGCGTAGTCCCCGTCCGGCACGAAGCAGATCTCGCGGCTGTCCGGCTTGTCGGCCACGAGCAGGTCGTGCTCGCGGGCGTAGTCCCGGACCTCGCTCTTGAGCATCCGGCCCAGCGGGAAGCTGGCGCGGGCAAGCTGGGACTGCGTCAACGAGAACAGGAAATAGCACTGGTCCCGGGTTGCGTCGACCGCCCGGCGAAGTCTTCGGACGGGACCGCTCCCGTTACCTGCCGGCAGGGTCTCGATGCGCGCGTAGTGGCCGGTCGCCACCTGCCGGGCCTCGAATCCGCGGGCCCGGTCGAGCAGGCTGGCGAACTTCAGGTCGCTGTTGCAGCGGACGCAGGGGATCGGGGTGCGCGCCGCCGCGTACTCCTGCACGAACGGGGAGACGACGCGCTCGTCGAACTGCCGCTCGAAGTTGACGATGTAGTGCGGGATGCCCAGGCGCCGGGCGACGCGGCGCGCGTCGTGCAGATCGTCGAGGGTGCAGCACGAGCCGAACGAGCGCGTCCCGTCGCTCTGATCGTAGAGCTGCATCGAGAGTCCCACCACGTCGTGCCCCGCGTCCGCGAGCAACGCGGCCGCCACGGACGAGTCGACGCCACCCGACATCGCGGCAACGATTCGCATCGGTCCGGTTTCCCCGTTCCAGTGTACAGATTCGAGGGCGGGCGGGGTCGCGCGGTGGTCAGGCGTGAACCGGCGCGCCGGTCCGCGAAAGCGCCCGGAGCCTGGCGACGAGCGGGGGCAGCACCTCGACCACCCGCTCCACGTCGTGGTCCGTGTTGCCGAGACCGAGGCTGAAGCGGACCGAGCTCTGGGCGCGTCGCGGCGTCAGCCCCATCGCCCTGAGCACGTGCGACGGTTCGAGCGTTCCCGACGAGCAGGCCGACCCGGTGGAGACGGCGATGCCCTCCAGGTCCAGCGCGATCAGCAGCGCCTCGGCCTCCACGCCGTGGAAGCTGATGTTGGTGGTGTTCGGCACGCGCTCGCCGCCGCCGTTGACCGTCGCGTCGGGGACCCGGTCGAGCAGCCCCGCCTCGAGCCGGTCTCGCAGCGCGGCGAGGCGGGCGCCCTCGGCGGCCAGCTTGCCCCCGGCGATTTCCGCCGCCGCGCCGAGCCCGACGATCGCCGGCACGTTCTCGGTTCCCGCGCGGCGGTTTCGCTCCTGCCGGCCGCCGGTCGTGGGCGCCACCAGGCGCGTCCCGCGCCGGATCCAGAGCGCGCCCGCGCCCTTCGGGCCGTTGAACTTGTGCGCCGAGATCGAGAGCAGGTCGACGCCGAGGGCCGCCACGTCGATCGGCAGCTTGCCGGCGGTCTGCACCGCGTCGGTGTGGAACAGGGCGCCGTGGCGGTGCGCGATCTCGGCCAGCTTCGCGACCGGCTGCAGCGTGCCGATCTCGTTGTTGGCGTGCATGACCGAGACGAGCGCCGTCCCGTCGGTGACGGCTGCTTCCAGGTCGGTCGGATCGACGACGCCCGCGGCCCCGGCCGGCAGCAACGTGGAGGTCCAGCCACGCTTCGACAGCGCCTTGAGCGTGTTCAGGACCGCTTCGTGCTCGATGGCGGATGCGACGAGATGGCGGCGTCCGGACGGCAGCGCCGCCTCGGCGACGCCGCGGATGGCCAGGTTGTCCGCTTCCGTCCCGCCGCCGGTGAAGATCACGTCGTTGGGCCGGGCGCCGAGGAGGCCGGCGACCGCCGAGCGCGCGTCGTCGAGCGCCGCCTTGGCGGACTGCCCGAATGCATGGATGCTCGAGGCGTTTCCGAAGCACCCCCGGACGACCTCGTCCATGGCGTCGGCCACCCGCGGATCGACCGGCGTCGTGGCATTGTGATCCAGGTAGATCCGCATCCAATCGATCCTAGCACCCGTGCCGGCGGCCATCAACGAGATGACTCGACACGACGCAGGAGCCGAAGCGCCCAGTCGCCCGTGCGGTGGCGCCGGCGGCCATCAACGAGATGACTCGACACGACCGAGACGGCTTTCGGTATACTGGGCATCAGCAAATCAGCGCTCCGATTTTGCGACTTCATGTGGTTGTTCAGGGAGCGGAGGGAAATTCATGTGGAAACGTGACGATGTCGTCCGCCCGCCTGACGACAGCGCCGACGTAGAGGAACATCCTCTCGCAGGTCTCGCCAGCGCCGGCGGCCCGAGACGTCCTGCCGGCGCGGAAAGGCCTGCTTCGCGAGACGTGGTGAACATCGGCAAGTCCGTCATCATCAAGGGGGAAATGAGCGGCAGCGAGAACCTGACCATCGAGGGCCAGTTCGAGGGCAAGATCGATCT
>WTFV01000065.1 GCA_011523845.1 Acidobacteriota bacterium
CCTCCCCGCCGGTCATGACGCCCCCTCTCCGCCGGTCGCGGCGCCTCCTGCGTGCATTCTCGCGGTTGCGATCGCCCGGGGCGGGTTCGAGCGCGGCTGCCGGTCACGGCGCCTCCTCGTCGTCGGCGTCCAGCACCCGGCAGTCGGTCGGCGTCCAGCCGATGCGGATCCGATCGCCCTCGATCACGGCCCCGTGCCCCACCATGTTGGGGATCTTCACGACGAAGTCCGACCGGCCGCAGACGGCCAACCGCAGGCGCAGGTGGTCGCCGAGGAAGGTGATGTCCTCGATGCCGGCGTCGAACTCGTTCGTGTACAACCCCTGCTCCGGCGCGATCGCCACCCGCTCCGGGCGAATGGACAGCGTGGTGGGATCGCCCGGACCGCAGGGGGCGACCCGCAGCGCCTGCACGATCTCGCCGCCGACGTCGACCGTGCAGATGTCATCGTCGTCGACGCTCGCAACCCGGCCCGAGAGCCGGTTGTTCTCGCCGATGAAGCGGGCGACGAACGCGCGCTCGGGCTCCTCGTAGAGCGCCTCCGGCGAGGCGATCTGCTCGATGCGTCCCGCCCGGAAGACGGCGACGCGGTCCGACATGACCATCGCCTCCTGCTGGTCGTGGGTGACGTACAGGACGGTGACCCCGAGGTCGCGGTGGATGCGCCGGATCTCGTACTGCAGCTCCTCGCGCAGCCGCCGGTCGAGCGCCCCGAGCGGCTCGTCCATCAGCACCAGCTCCGGCTCGAAGACCAGGGCGCGGGCGATGGCCACGCGCTGCTGTTGCCCGCCGGAGAGCTGGCCGGGCCGGCGCCCTTCCAACCCGTCGAGCCGCACGAGCCGGAGGGCGCACCGCACCCGCTCGCTCCGCCGCTCGGGGTCGATGCCGCGCACCTCCAGCGGGAACGACAGGTTGTCCCCCACCGTCATGTGCGGGAACAGCGCGTAGTTCTGGAACACCATGCCGATGCCGCGTTGCCGGGCCGGCACCTGCTGCATGGCGCGCCCGCCGACGCGGATGGCGCCCGCGGTCGGCGTCTCGAAGCCGGCGAGCATCATCAGGCAGGTGGTCTTGCCGGATCCGGACGGCCCGAGCAGGGTCAGGAACTCGCCCTTGCGGATCTGCAGGTCGAGGTCGCGCACCACCCGCGTGCGACCGTCGAAGCTCTTGCTGACCCCCTCGAACTCGACGTGGACCGCGCCCTTCGAAGAGTCGCGGCCGCGCTGTCCGGCTACCTGCGCCTCGATCGTCGCCTCCCTGCTTCGTGCCTGCCGGATTATCTCAGACGGTGGAGAGGCTCGGACAGACTCGCGGTTGCCGGTCCGGCCACCGAGCACACGTCGGACCGCCGCGACCGGCCCTGGCGCGCGTCACGGGGCGGATTCGTCGACCCTGCTCAGAAACGCGGTCCACGCCTCGGCGTACGGTTCGCCGCCGACGAGATGCGTGTCGTTGTGCCCCGCGCCTTCGATGACATGAAACCGTGTCGGGCGGGCGGCGAGCTCGAACAGCCGCCGGCCGTGCGCCAGCGGGACGATGCCGTCCCGGTCACCGTGGAGCACGAGCGTCGGGACCGCGACGCCCCCGATCTTCGACTCGTTGTCCATCCGGGTCCGGATGACCGCGGGCGGGACGAACCAGTAGTGCTCGCGGGCCAGCGCCCGCACCGAGCGGAAGACCGATTCGAGCACCAGCGCGCCGACCGGCCGCCGCAGCGCCGTCTCGATCGCCACCGCGCCGCCCAGCGACCGCCCGAACAGGACGATGTCCTCCGCGCGCACGGAACGGGCCGCTACGGCGTCGTAGATGGCCAGGCCGTCGAGATAGATGCCCTCCTCGTCGGGCGTCCCCCGACTGCGGCCGTACCCGCGGTAGTCGACGAGCACGACGTCGACGCCGAGCCGGTCCACGAACCAGCGGGCGTTGTGCAGCCGGTCGCCGATGTTCCCGGCGTTGCCGTGGTACCAGATCAGCACCCGGTCGCCGGCCCCCTCGATCCACCAGCCGTGGAGCGACACCCCGTCGGCCGCCGTGATCGACAGCTCCTCGGCACGGAGCCCGTAGTCGGCCGGCGCGGCGGACAGGGTCCGCGTCGGGAAGAAGATCAGACGGCGCTCCTGGAGCGCGAGCAGCGCCACGAGCGCGAGCCAGCAGAACGCCACGAGGCCCAGCGTGGACACCACCGTGCCGAGCATGTCCCTGAACGTCACCTCCGCTGGATTCTAGGAGCTTGCGCCGCAGAACGCAGCGAAGCGAGTTCCGAGGCTTAAGCTCCTGGGGCGGCGCAAGCCCCCGCCATGCCGGATCCGGCGTGGGGGCCGAGGTGGAGGATCTGCTGAATCCGCCCCATTGAAGCTCAATTACCTGTAAAATCGTCAACTATATTGCCTGAAAAACAGTTCTTTCGTTGGCTGGCCACGCGACTTCCCCCCGCGGACAAGCGTGGACTGGTGGTGCTCACCGGCGCGCGCCAGACCGGCAAGACCACGCTCGCTCGGCGCCTGTACCACGATCTCCGGTACGTGAACCTCGACGCGATCGAGGAGCGGGAGGCGTTGCGCGGTCTGCGCAGCGGGAGCTGGGGGCGCGCCGTAGGACCCGCCGTGATCGATGAGGCGCAGAAGGAGCCCGGCGTCTTCGACAAGGTCAAGCTGGCGTACGACGAGCGGCAGATAGCGTTCTCGGTCCTGCTGGGCTCGTCCCGGGTGCTGCTCCTCGATCGCGTGCGCGAGTCGCTGGCCGGGCGCGCGTTCGTCTACGACCTCTGGCCGCTCATGGCCTCCGAGGTGCGCTGCCCGGCCGAGGCCCCGCCGGAGCGTCCGCTGTTCGATCGCCTGGTCACCGCGCCGGAAGAGTTCGCGAGGACGCTGGGCGCCGAGCCGCCGCGCCTGCTGGGCGCCGACGCTGCACGGCGCTTCGAGGCGCTCGATCACCTCGCGACCTGGGGCGGCATGCCCGAGCTGCTCTCGCTCGACGACGACGACCGGCGCGAGTGGCTGCGTTCCTACCAGCAGACGTGGCTCGAGCGCGACCTCGCCGACCTGACGCGCGTCTCCGACCTGCTGCCGTTCCGTGCGTTGCAGCGGCTGGCGATGCTCCGGACCGGCCAATTGCTCAACTACGCGGATCTCGCGCGCGACGCCGCCGTCAATCCCGGCACGGCACGGCGCTACCTGGAGTACCTGCGGCTCTCCTATCAGGTCGTGCTGCTGCAACCGTACGCCCGCAACCTCACCAGCTCGACGGTGAAGACCCCCAAGCTCTACTGGATGGATCTCGGCCTGCTCCGTCACGGCACCCGGAACTGGGGAGAGCTCACCGGGCCGTTGTTCGAGACGCTGGTCGTCTCGGAGGCGCGCAAGTGGATCGACACCCTCGGGCGCGACGTGTCGCTGCGGTTCTACCGCACGCGCTCGGGACGCGAGGTCGACCTGCTGATCGACGCGGGCAGCGGGATCATCGGCATCGAGGTCAAGAACCGCGTTCGCGTGGGCCGCACCGACTGCACCGGCCTGCGAGCGTTGGCCCGGACGCTGGGCGACGAGTGGGCCGGCGGCCTCGTGGTCCACCGGGGGGAGGCTCTGGAGGAGCTCGCGCCCGGCCTCTGGGCCGTCCCGGCGCATCGGCTGTTCTGAACGGCGGGCTGACCGTCTCTCGTCGGCGGGATGTAGTGTCCGGGTCGCTGTCCATTGACTGAACACGTGCGGTCAGACACAGTCATACGCATGCAGGAGGTCATCACGATCCGCGTGCCCAGGGGCACCCGACGGAAGCTGGAGGCGCGTGCGCGCGCGAAGAAGCTCACGCTCAGTCAGTACGTCCGGCGGGCGCTCGACGCCGAGGAGTTGCTCGGCTCATTCGAGGCGGCCCGCGCCGATCTCGTGCCGCTGGCCCGGTCGCAGGGCATCTACACGGACGAAGATGTCTTCAAGATCGTGTCGTGACCGTCGTCCTCGACGCCGTCGTCCTCGACGCCAACGTCATCGTCGCCGCTCCGCTCACGAACGGACTCTGCCGCGAGTGCTTCCGGGGCGCTGTGCGCAGGCGTGTCCCGGTGTCGTCGCCCGCGCTGCCGTGGGAGCTCGAATCGACCCCAGGGGTGAAGCTGATAGAATTCAGAAGAATACAGGAGAAGCATGGCCAGGACGGTCACGTTGCGATTGGGAGAGAGCGTCTACGAGGAGCTCCGAGAGGCCGCGGCGGCCGAGCGGCGGCCCTTGTCGAACCTCATCGAAACTGCCGCTCTTGCGCGGATCAGGGAGGCGCAGTTCGTCGACGACGCGGAAATGGCGGAGATTCTGGGCAACGACGCGCTGGTCAGCCGGCTGAAGACCGGTTCTCGACAGGCCCGCAGAGGCAAGGGCCGCTTCGTTGAATGAATACCGGATCTTCGAAACGGAGCAGTTCGGGAAGGACCTGCAATCGATTGCCAGGTCCGGCCACGAAGAGGTCCTCCGGAAGCTCCGCAGGTCGGTCTACCCGCGGCTCCGCGAGCACCCCCACTTCGGTCAGCACATCCGCAAGCTGAGAGGCTATGCGCCGGAAACGTGGCGCTACCGGATCGGCTCCTGGCGGTTCCTCTACGAGATCGACGACGACGAACGTGTCGTTTCGATGATCGCCGCAGCCCACCGCGGATCCGCTTACTGATCCGTGCATCCGCCGGCATACGAAGTTCCGTTGATGGAGCACCGGACCGGCGCGGTATCATCCTGCCGGGCCCGGGCAGGAACGAGCACCCGCGAGGCCCATGGAGGAACGACCATGCCGCGCAGCCTTCCGCTCTCCACCCTAGTCGGCCTGATCGCGCTTGCGATGCCGCTCGCCGCCGCTGCGCAGGTCGAGTACATCGACCCCGCCGGCGGCTTCACGCAGGTGGTCGCCACCACCAACGCCGGGGTGAAGACGATCTTCGTCTCCGGACAGGTCGGGCAAGGCGAAACGCTGCGCGAGCACGTCGAATCGGCGTTCGCCGGGGTCGTGCGGCGCCTGGAACAGGCGGGCGCCACGCCGGCCGACGTCGTCAAGATCCGGATCTTCGTGAAGGACTTCGAGCCGGCGCAGTACCCGACGATCGCCGAGGCGCGGCTGGCCGCCTTCCCCACGGAGGACCAGTGGCCGGCGAGCACGATGATCGGGGTGCGGGCGCTGGCCGCCGAGCCGCTGCGCGTGGAGATAGAGGCGATCGCGGTGGTGGCCGGGCCGGGCGCCGACCTGCGGATCGAGCGCTTCGCGCCGTCGAACGGCTTCAGCGGCGCGGTGGCGGTGACGGCGCACGGCGTGAAGACGGTCTACGTAGCGGGCCAGGTCGGCCCCGGCGAAGACCTCGCGGAGCAGACCGCGACGGTGTGGGGCCGCGTCGCCCAGCGGCTCGACGCGGCGGGCGCGTCGCTCGCGGACCTCATCAAGGCCACCACCTACATCGTCGACTTCGATCCGGCGACGGACCTGCCGGCCTACCGCGCGGGCCGCGAGCAGGCGCTCGCCCTCGACGACATGCCGGCGAGCACGCTGCTCGGGATCCCGAAGCTGGCGGCGGACCAGTACCGGATCGAGATCGACGGTATCGCCGTGGTCGGCGTGGACGGCAACGCCGTCGAGCGGGAGTTCATCGACCCGGCCACCGGCTTCACGCAGGTGGTGACGGCGCGCGGCACCGGGCCGAAGGTCGTCCAGGTATCGGGCCAGGTGGGACAGCCGGGCGATTCGCTCGAGAGCCAGGCCGACCAGGTCTACGACAACCTGCGGCGGCGACTGGAAGCGGCCGGTGCCGCGCCCGAGGACCTGCTGAAGACCGTCATCTACATGCCGGAGTACACCCGGGGCGACTTCGCGGTGGTCGACGCGGCGCGCAAGGCGCACGGCTTCCCGGACGAGGCCGTGCCGGCGGCGACCCTGCTCGGCATCCAGTCGCTGTTCGCGGACGGCGCGCTGCTGGAAATCGAGGGGATCGCGGTCGTCGAACCGTGAGCGCAGCCGGCTGGTGAATTGGTCGAGCCGGGAGCCCGCGCCGCGGAAGCCGCGCGAGACGACTGATGAGCCGACGCCGGGGCCGTCCACTTCGCTGGTCCACGCGGGTGGCATGATCGCGGTGTTCTGCGACATCTTGGCGGCCAGCGGAGTCGTGACGACGTCGTGACCGGGAGTCTGCGCCGCAGAAGAACGCGCAGACGATGAGCCGACGCCGGGAGTCTGCGCCGCAGAGAAAACCGCGCAGACGACGATGAGCCGGCCCCAGGGGCGTTATGATGGCCCTCTTTGCCGTCAACACACCGTTCGAGAGACTGAGGAGGCGGGCATGAGGCGATGGGTTGGAACGGCGGTCGTGCTCGCGTTGGTCGGCTTCCTCCCGGCCGGGTCGCCGGTCGCGCACGCCGGGCAGTTGCCCGACGACATCAATCCGGAGTCGCTCAGCCGCCTGCCCCCGATCGATCGGGAGGAGCTCGATCCGGCGCGCCGCGAGGCGTACGACGCGGCGGTGGCGAGCCCGGCCGGCGCCCCCACCGGGGCCGCGGCCCTGCGGCTTCACGGGTCGGGCGCGAGCCTGCGGTTCGAGGCGCCGATGGGGCGGCAGCTTACCGAGCTGACGATCCTGACGACGGCGCGCGAGTACGACCAGCCGTACGAGTGGGCGCTGCACGAGTTGGAGGCGATTGCGGTCAGCCTCGACGAGGAGATCATCGACATCGTGCGGCACCGCAAGCCGATCACCGGCATGAGCGACCGCGAGGCGATCATCATCGAGCTCGGCCGGGAGCTGTTCGGCACGCGGGCCTTGAGCGCCGACACCTACGCGCGCGCGCTGGCCCTGCACGGCAAGACCAACCTGGTCGACATCGTCGACGTGATGGGCCGCTACGCGAGCACCGCGGCCACGCTGACCGGGTTCAACCAGCGGATGCCGGCCGGCTGGCGGCAGTCGCTGCCGCTGCCCTTCACCCATCCGGACGACATCCACCCCGATTCGCGCAGCCGCCTGCCGCTGCGGAGCCCGGCCAGCCGCACGTCGGTGGCCGAGCTCTACGGCCGCATGCTGTCGCCCTCGGGCATCGGGCCGGGGGTCATCCGCAGCTACGGGGCCGGTCAGGACACGCTGGAGGAACGGGTCGGACGCCGCGTGATGCAGCTCGCCATCCTGGTGACGGCGCGCACCCACGACTCGCAGTACGACTGGACCATGAACGAGCCGAAGGCGCTCGAAGCCGGCCTCGAGCCGGCGCTGATCGACGTCGTCCGCCACGGCCGGCCGCTGGACGGCGTCGGCGAGAAGGACGCCATCCTGATCGCCTTCGGCCGCGAGCTGTTCGGCGACCACAACGTGAGCGCCGAGACCTACGCGCGCGCCGAGCAGGCGTTCGGCGTGCAGGACCTGGTGGACATCGTGGGCCTGATGGGCGCCCACGCGGCGGACGCCGCCGTGCTGGCCGCCTTCGACCAGCAGCTTCCGGAGGGAGTGGAGCCGCTCCTCCCGTTGGAGTAGCGGACTGAACGAGTGTGTGACCGGGTTGCCGCCTCCAACCTGCGACAGAGGCGCGGGCGGCTGATGGTCAGGTAACGTAGCGTTCTCGGGCCGGGAGTCTGCGCCGTAGAACGGTGCGGACTCCCGGTGAGGGTCGGTTGGGCGGCATGCGGAGCCGCAGGCGACGATTGACGGGCTGTGATTTCTGGAGCCGGAATCGGCTCTTGCGGGAGGTTGGCATGAAAGTCAGACGTTCGATTCTCCTGGCGGCGCCGCTGCTGCTCTGCCTGCTCACGGTCGGCTACGCGCAAGAAGAACCCATCGGCGTGCCGGTGCCGCCGCTGGGCGACGGTCCCTGGGTGATCGACACCGCCGAGCAGCACAAGATCCGCGTCAGCGTCGTGGCCGGCGGGCTGTCGCACCCCTGGAGCATCGCGTTCCTGCCGGACGGCGGAATGCTGATTGTCGAGCGCGACGGCTGGCTGCGCCTGGTTCGCGACGACAAGCTCCACCCGCGCCCCATCACCGGGGTGCCGGAGGTGCGGGACGACGGCAACGGCGGCCTGATGGACGTGGCGCTCCACCCGGACTTCGCCGACAACGGGCTGGTCTATCTCACCTACACGAAGCGGCACGACGACGGCCGCGGCTCGCCCGCCCTCGCGCGGGGCCGGCTGGACGGTCACGCGTTGCGCGACGTGAAGGACCTGCTGGTGACCGAGCCCTTCGACACCAACTCGGGGCTCAACGGACGGGTCGCCTTCGGCAGCGACGGCAAGGTGTACATGTCGACCGGAGGCCGGATCCGGAACCTGGCCGGTGATCTCCTCGGCGCCCCGCAGGACCCCATGAGCCTGCGCGGCAAGGTCCTGCGCCTCAACGACGACGGGTCGGTGCCGGACGACAACCCGTTCGTGGGCGAGCCGGGCCACCGGCCGGAGATCTTCACCATCGGCCATCGCAACACGCTCGGCCTCATCCTGCATCCCGGGACCGGACACATCTGGCAGCACGAGAACGGTCCCAACGGCGGGGACGAGCTCAACGAGCTGCTGCCGGGGCGCAACTACGGCTGGCCGCTGATGAGCTTCGGACGGCTCTACCCCGGCGCGCGGGTATCGTCGCACCCGACCCGGGACGGCTACGAGTCGCCGCTCGTGGTCTGGCTGCCCGCGATCGCCGCGGCCGGCATGGACGTCTACACGGGGGACCGGTTCCCGGCGTGGAAGGGCAACCTGTTCGTCGGATCCCTGCAGATGGGAGGCATCCCGGGGACGGGCCACCTGCAGCGCATCGTCTTCAACGAGGACATGGAGGAGCTGCGGCGGGAGCTGATGCTGACCGAGCTGCGGCAGCGTATCCGGGAGGTGCGCCAGGGCCCCGACGGTCTGCTCTACGTCCTTACGGACCACGTCGAGGACGGCGCGCTGCTGCGCATCGAGCCGGCGCCGTGAGCCTGGGCGATCCGCGCTGGCGATGACCGGACCCGGCCGTGCGAGCCCCCGCATGGCCGGGTCGCGCGCGGGCCGCGCAGGTCGTTCTTCACGCGAGCGTCGCCGGCGCTTCGTCGGCATTCAGCGGCAGCGCTTATCGATCCGGGTTCCAATCACGCGGGAGGTTCGCATGAGGATCCGACATTCCGTTCTCTTGGCGGCGCCGCTGTTGCTTTGCATGCTCGCGCCCAGCCACGCGCAGGAGGAACGGCCCATCGGCGTCCCGGTGCCGCCGTTGGGTGACGGGCCATGGGTTTTCGATACCGCCGAGCAGCACGAGATCCGCGTCAGCGTCGTGGCCAGGGGGCTGTCGCATCCCTGGGCCATCGCGTTCCTCCCCGACGGCAACATGCTGGTCACCGAGCGGCCTGGTCGTCTTCGCATCGTGCGAGACGGCGTGCTCGATCCGCAACCCATCTCCGGGGTGCCGGAAGTCAGAACCGACGGCAACGGCGGGCTCCTGGACGTGGCCCTCCATCCCCGATTCACCGACAACGGCCTCGTATACCTCACCTATACCAAGCGCGCCGGCAACGGCAGGGGTTCCCCGGCGCTCGCGCGGGGCCGGCTCGAGGCTGGCGCACTCGTCGACGTCGAGGACCTTGTCGTCACCGACGCGCACGAGGGCAACTCGGGTCTCAACGGGCGCGTCGCCTTCGGCCATGACGGCAAGGTCTTCATGTCCACCGGCGGCAATGTGGGGAACGTCGCGCAGGACCCCGCGAGCCTGCGCGGCAAGATGCTGCGCCTCAACGACGATGGCTCCGTACCGGCCGACAACCCGTTCGTGGACCAGCCGGGCTATCGGCCGGAAATCTACGCTTTGGGGCATCGCAATTCGCTGGGCCTCATCGTCCACCCTGAAACCGGGATGCTCTGGAACAACGAGAACGGCCCCAACGGCGGCGACGAGATCAACATCATCCTGCCGGGTCGCAACTACGGTTGGCCGGTCGTCAGCTTCGGACGCAACTATCCCGGCTCGCGCGTTTCCGAACATCCTACGCGCGAGGGGATGGAATCACCACTCGTGGTGTGGCTGCCCGCCATCGCGGTCTCCGGCATGACCGTCTACACCGGCGACCAGTTTCCGGCGTGGCGAGGCAACGTGCTCGTAGGATCCCTGCGCGCGGGCGGCATCTCGGGCACGGGCCACGTGCAGCGCATCGTGTTCAACGACAACGCGGAGGAGCTGCGGCGCGAGTCGATGTTGACGGAGCTCAGGCAACGTATCCGGGAAGTGCGCGAAGGGCCCGACGGATTCGTCTATCTGCTGACGGACGAGGACGACGGGGCGCTCCTGCGCATCGAGCCGCATCCGTGAGTTTCAGCCGCACCGGACCCGTGAGCGCCGTTCGCAGCGCGGTCTCGGCGCGCCGCTACTAGCGTCGTCTGCGCCGACACCATTCTCTGCGGTACAGTCTCTCAGTCCGGCCTGGCGCCGTCGGGGTCAATAGAGATCGGTCCTGGCGCTCTGCGCCGAGTCGGCGTCGATCTCGGCGGCGTCGGCGCCCGCGATCTGATCGGCCAGCACCTGCCCGTAGGTCGGGAACCGGGAGCGTTCGACCCGCGCCTCCGGTTCCCAGATCCGGGCCCGGACGAGCGCCTTGGCGCAATGCAGATACGCCTCTTCCACGGTCACCTTGATGGCCGCGATGGGCAGCTTGCCCCGGCTCGCCAGCGGCGCCAGCAACTCCGGATCGGTGTCGATCTCCGCGCGCCCGTTGACCCGCAGGGTCTCGTTCCAGCCCGGCACGAAGAACACCAGTCCCACGTAGGGACGCTCCACCAGGTTCGACAACGTGTCCAGTTGGCGGTTTCCCGGCCGGTCGGGGAGCAGCAGCGTCCTGTCGTCCAGGACGTGGGCGAGCGACCCGGGCAGGTCGCCGCGAGGCGAGGCGTCGGCCCGCCCGTCCGCCCGCGACGAGCTGATCACGCAGAGCGGAGACAGGGCGAGGAAGTTGCGGCAGTGGACGTCAAGATGGTCCAGCACCTTGAGCCCGGACCGTGCGCGGGGAGGACGGTAGACTGCACGGAGCTTCGCCACGCTGTCGATGGCCATTGTCTCTCCCGTGGCACGGTAGTAACGAACCCACGCCGGTTGCGGAGACGGTTCAGGCGAACAGATCCGAATGTGTACCGGTTCGGACCAACACCAGAGCGTCATCGTCCTGGATCCAGATCAGCAGCCAGTCCGGCTCGATGTGGCACTCCCAGGATCCGGACCAAGCCCCGGACAGCCGATGCTGTCGGTGGCGCGGGTCGAGCCCCTGTCCGCCAAGCAGCCGATCGACGACGGCCCAGAGCCTGCCGAGGTCCTTGCCTCTTTTCTTCGCCCGCCTCAGGTCTCTCCCGAAACGTTTCGTGGTCAGGAGGCGCATCAATCAGCGTGCGCCGCCTTGAGATCGTCGAGGCCACCGTACTCCGTGAGACCATCCATCTCGACTGCCTGACGCAAAGCCTCGCGGGTCTCGGCGTTGGGAATTCTCACTGGAAAAGGCAGGCCGTGCTGCAAGGTCACCTGCCTGTAGAACAGCGTGATGGCCGCGGTCGGCGACAGGCCGAGCGTCGACAGGATCCGTTCGGCATCCTGCTTGAGGTCGGGTTCCAGGCGTGCGCGGATTGTTGCCGTCTTGGCCATGCGTACTCCTTGGGGTGCGGCGCCATTGTACCACGAATGAGGAACATTCGTGTACGATCCGTGCGCTCCATCCTTTGGTGCTCGCGCGTGGAGAGGCTGCGCGAGAGGGCGCTGCCATCCAGGAGCTTGCGCCGCAGAACGTAGCGAAGCGGAGTTCCGAGACGCAAGCTCATGGTGAGGACGGGATGGGCCGAAACGCCGAGCCTGCGAGGCGTTTCGGGGCGCTAGAATGGCGGTTCCAACGGGAGGACGCCATGCTGCTACGATTGACAGGTCGGCAAGGAATGTTGCAGCGCATCGCTGCTGCCGTCGTGGCCGCTGCCCTGCTCTCGTTCTCCCCCGCCGCCGCCCAGCAGGGCGCGCCGGGCGGACAGTGGCCCGCCTATGGCGGCGACCACGGCAGCACGAAGTACTCTCCTCTCGACCGGATCGACCGCGACAACGTCGCCAGCCTCCGTGTCGCGTGGCGGTGGGAGTCGCCCGACAACCCCATCGTCACCGCCAACCGTCGGACGCTGCCGGCGATACCCGACGCCTTCAAGTCGACGCCGGTGCTCGTCGACGGCGTCCTCTACATCAAGACGTCGCTGTCGCAGGCGGCGGCGATCGACGCCGCGACGGGAGAGACCCTCTGGACGTTCGACCCCGGGAGCTGGGAGGGCGAGCGCCCGGCGAACACGGGGTTCAACTCGCGCGGCGTGGCCTACTGGTCGGACGGACGGGACGCGCGCATCTTCCTGCCCACCGGCAACGCCTACCTCTGGGCGCTCGACGCGCGCACCGGGCGGCCGATCGCCGACTTCGGCGCCGACGGCGCGATCGACGCCACCCAGGGGCTGCGCCGGCCGATCCCGCGGCGGGATTACCAGTTGATGTCGGTGCCGATCGTGGTCGGCGACGTGGTCGTGATCGGGTCGGTGGTGTTCGACGGCCCCCGGTTCCAGCTCGACGCGCCGGGCGACGTGCGCGGCTTCGACGTCCGCACCGGGGAGGAACTGTGGGAGTTCCACACCATCCCCCAGCCGGGCGAGTTCGGCAACGAGACGTGGGAGAACGGCTCGTGGGAGTACTCGGGCTCGACCAACGCCTGGGGCATGCTGACCGCCGATCCCGAGCTCGGTTACGTATACCTGCCCATCGGCACGCCGACCAACGACTACTACGGCGGCCACCGGCTGGGCGACAACCTCTTCGCCGAGAGCATCGTCTGCCTCGACGCGGCAACCGGCGAGCGCGTCTGGCACTTCCAGTTCGTCCACCACGGACTCTGGGACTACGATGCGACGGCGGCCCCGGCGCTTCTGGACATCAAGGTCGACGGGCAGCCGATCAAGGCGGTGGCGGTAGTGACCAAGCAGGCCTACACCTACGTCTTCGACCGCGTCACCGGCGAGCCGGTCTGGCCGATCGAGGAACGTCCCGTCCCGCAATCCACCGTGCCCGGCGAGCGGACGTCGCCGACGCAGCCGCACCCGACGAAGCCGCCGCCGTTCGATCGGCAGGGAGTGACGATAGACAGCCTGATCGACTTCACGCCGGAACTGCGGGCCGAGGCGATCGAGATCCTCGAGGAGTTCACCTACGGGCCGCTCTTCGAGCCGATCACCGCCGCGGGCGACGACGGCAAGCGCGGCACGATCCTCATGCCCGGCGCCATCGGCGGCGCCAACTGGCACGGTGCGGCGGTCGACCCCGAAACCGGCTGGCTGTACGTGCCGTCGCGCACGCAGCCCAGCGTGGTGCTGCTCGCGCCCCCGGACCCGGGCACGTCCGACTTCCGCTACCGTAGGACCCGCTCCGGCGGCCTGCGCGGCCCGCGCGGCCTGCCGCTGTGGAAGCCGCCCTACGTCCGGCTCAGCGCCTTCGATCTGAACGGTGGCATGCGCGCCTGGATGGTACCGCTGGGCGACGGACCCCGGCAGGAAGTGATCGACCACGGCATTCCCGATCCCGGACCGCTCGGCGGCGGCTCGTACACCGGGCCGCTACTCACGAAGACGCTGCTGTTCCTCGGCTTCCGCGGGCGCCGCGACAGCCCCGATCTCGGCTTCATCACCCGCGAAGCCGGTGCGCCGGTCGACCCGCGGGCGCTGTCGACCACGCCGTATCTGCTCGCCTTCGACAAGGCGACCGGCGAGACGGTCCACGCCCTGGAGCTCGACGTGGCGCCCACCGGCACGCCAATGACCTACCTGCAGAACGGCCGGCAGTTTATCGTCCTCGCATACGGCGCAGCGAACGACGCGGGACTGATCGCGTTGGCGTTAGAGTGAAGATCACGCCGAACTTCCCATTCCGTGGTCCCAACTGACAGTACGGTATGCTCGTCCCTCGCAAACCACTCAGCCATCAATCAGATAGTTTCGAAGGTCATCGAACATCTCGTGCACATCGTCGCCCTCCCTTCGTGATGGTCTCCAGTGTTCATCGTCGTTGTCCGGCGCTTCTTCTTTCGCCCGTTCACTTTCAATCTCCTCAGCCCTCTCGTACAAGCGCGCCGTGAACCGGTCGACCTCCACTTGTAGTTTCCGCCCAACCAGCTCCAGATCTCCGGCCACCTCTCTCAGCCAGTCTGGGTCTTCATCATCCAATTCATACCCATACTCCGACGCGAATATCGCAAACTTTGACCGCAGCACATCTCGATCGCGCCCGGACACTTCATTCGGATACGCCTCGCAAAAGCTGACCGCCGCCTGAAAATGCTCCAGCTCCTCCGCGTAAGTCAGCAGGCACCGTCGCGCCGCTGCAAACGGGCCATCGTCCTCTCTCAGTCCTCTATCTGTGAGCTCCTGGAGAAGACGAAACAGGCCCTGCCTATCTGCAATTCCCTTTTCCCACAAGGCTTCCAGAGGACGGAGTACCGACTCCATCAGCGGCTGCGCGCCGGCGCTCCGAAGTTCGTCCGCGACCCGAATCAAGAACTCAACGCGACTCTCATTCGACGGCGAATACACATCCACTCCGGTAACTTCCCCCATTGACGCCACGCGAATCGCCCGAGCACTCGGTGCGTACAGCTTCGACGCCAACACGCGTAGAAACTGCTCACCCGCGCGATCGACACCCGCGTACCGCCGCCCTCCTGCGCCACTCCAAAGAGCTGTAAACTGTTCGTAAAAATACACTGCGTCAATTAGATTGGCAACATCGGAATCAGACGTGGCCAAGTATTGTTCAATAAAGTCCCTAACGGACGGACTGTGAAAGGAAACAACCACGTCGCTGCCTATCATCTCATTGTTGATGAAATTGCCGTCCAACTCCCGCAACGCAGCGTTCCAATCACCAGCAGTCGTCGCAAACCCAAAACGTCTCTGCCGATACTGATAGAATGCCCAGAATGTCTTTCTCTAAGTCTTCCAATCGAGTCTCGTCCGGTAGCGTAGCAAGCACGAGCAAGAGATGTCGACCGGCCTCGGAGAGCTGGTAGCGGAAAGCGTGATCCCAAATCCTGGCTGGATTCTCCAGGCTGTCAACGAACTCTTGACGATAAACGGTCGGCCCAACCGACTGCGCACGTCGCGATTGCGTCATGTATTCCACGACCCGCGGGTTGTAGTTCCTATGGGACAAGATAGCTTCATAGTTTCTATCTTCCAAGAGCGCGAGCTTGTACTCTCGCGGAAGGTCGGAAAAATATATGTGGTTGTAGAGAATTCTCGCCCTAATCGGTCTCGTATAGTCTCCCAGACCTCCCAGACCAATAACGCATAACCTAAAGTCTATGGATGGCTGGGCGAAAGCCTCGTAGTGGCGTTTCGCGTTGTTGAGTATATATTCCCGCGTGGTCAGGATAAACCGCCAGTTGCGATTTCCGGCCACCTCCTCCATTAGCTCCACGAGTCGCTGGTCTTCGTTCTTCTGGAGTTTTTGGAGAGAGGTCTTGCCAAGAAAATCGTCAAAATAAAAGACTTGTCTCGATTGCCGGTTCTTTACCTTCCGCAGTTCCCCCAAGTCGTGAGCAACCCGAAACGCCGCAAATCCTTGGCGATCCACTAGATCGGCCAATAGCACCTCTGCGAGTGTTGTCTTGCCGATGCCAGGAATTCCCGCGACGATGCAGAAATGCGTCTCGTCAAGGCACGCCTTAGCCCGATCGAAGCTGTCGTTAGGTACGTAGCGGGACAGCCGCAATCGGACCCGCTCCAGGTGCGCGTCAGAATCGGAAAAAACCCCCGAAGAGAGCACTCTTTCTAAGACTGCCGCGCTCGTTAGCCACAACTTGAAATGTGCGTTCTCAATATCTCCGTATCCCGTCAGGAGATTATCGACATCGTCACGGCCAACGATGTCGGCTGTGTCTCGACAGTGGGGCGAGAGAATCTCTGCGAGCGAATCCTTGCGTTTAGGCGTCATTGGAACTGACGTGACCAGAATATACCTCGTCGGCTTGAGCACTGCGAGTTTCGGGCGCTCTTTTTGCTCCAGAACGCGACGCAGCGCAGCGAAGCCAGATTCTGCGTAGTGTTTGCACTGTACAATCAAATTCTCGGATCCGGTTTGGTAGCGGAAGTCGATGCCAGAGTCTGGCCCAGCTGAGAAACTCTCGAGATGGACGCCCAGTTTTCTCTGCAATAGATCCCGACAAAGCAGCTCAAAGTCACGGGGCGAAAGCGACCGGAAATCGTAGTCTGCCATTTGCCTTGGCACCCGTCACAGATAATGTCCCCGAAATCGGGAATCACGTCTTGCGTGGGCCTTTCAGAAACTCCGTGGGATCCGATCTGGTCGCCCGATAGTCGGGCCGTCGCTTCTGGTGGGCCACTGCCACAACTTCGATGACTTCGCTGTTGATTCGATAGAAGATGCTGAACGGATACCGGCGGAGCAGGAATCGACGAGGGGTGCGGCTCTTTTTCGTCGGCGGCTCGGAGAGGTCCATGGGGCTTCTGAGAGC
>WTFV01000182.1 GCA_011523845.1 Acidobacteriota bacterium
CCCCTGAGATTCAGATCCATCGAGCGTCTCCTTCAGTCATCGTGTGGAACATCGTCGGCGATCTGGACGCGGCACCACAGGTCCGATCCCTCGGGTGTCCGTACACCGCCGGCGGCCGACAGCACCGTCACTCGCCCGACTGGTCGATCGCGGGCCTGCGGCCCGTTGCAGGCGGGACCCCCGCCCAGGGGTGGCTCCGTGCAACGCTTGCGCTCCAGCGTCGGGCGGGAACGCACGGGATGCCGTACGCAGCCCGACGCGGATTCGGAACAGGCAGCCCCTCATTCATCCGGCCTTCCCCCTGGCCACACCGGGTTCTGCGCCAGATCCGGCCACCCGATCGGGGCGCGGCAACCCTCGGCCGCGTCCGCCGGATCGGCCCTGGTGTCCCAGTTCGCGGCCACGTACCGATCCCCGGTATGCGCGCCGCCGGCCTCGGAGCAGAGCCAGAGTATCGGCGGCATCATGGCCGTCGGCGGGATCATGGCGCTGCGGTCGAATCCGGCCTCCATGGGCACCATTGGGGTGTCGGACGGCCCGCCGGGGACCACGACGTTCACCGTCACACCCCGGCCTTCGAACTCGCCGGCGTGCCCGGCGGACATCGCCTCGAGCCCGGCCTTGGCCGGACCGTAGGGATGGAACCTGCCGCGCAGCATCGTGAAGAAACTCGTGGTGACGTTCACGATGCGTCCCCAGCGCTGCGAGAGCAGCCCGTCGATCGCGGCGCGGGTCATGTACCAAGCCCCGGACAGATTCACGGTGACGAACCGGTCCCACGTCTCCGGAGTGATCTCGTGGATCTCGACCAGCTCGGTCATGTGATCGATGCGGATGACCCCCATGCCCAGCGCACCGTTGTTGACGAGAATGTGCAGCCCTCCCAGGTCCGCGCGGGCCTGCGCGACGGCCGCTTCGCACTCCTCGAAGCGCGCGATGTCGGTGCGGGCGGCAACGAGGCGGCCCGCTCCCGCCGCTTCGTCGTGCATGGCCGTCAGCTCGTCGAGGCGCTTCTCGTCGACATCGAGCGCGGCCACCTTCGCGCCGGCGCCGAGCAGGCCGCGCACCAGCTCCCGTCCGATTCCACCGGCCGCACCGGTGACGATGGCGACCTTGCCTTCCAACTCCGTGTTCATCCGTGATTTCTCCATTCGCAGTCGGGCATCCCGCACGGGGCAAGTCCTGCGCAACCGGGACCCGCCCGGCTCGAGGCGCCCCCTGTCCCGTCGGCTTCAGTAGAGGCCGTGCTCGCGACGGGTGCGGGCGAGCGTGCTCAGCACCGGCAGCATCAGGGTATCGCGCTCCGCGGCGACCGACGCGAACGCCCGTTCGCCGATCGCCTCGGCCACGAGCGCCTTGAGCTTCGTGCGCACCTCAGGCGTGAGCTCGACGGTGCGCATGTCGTCCATCCAGTGCTGGAGTGCGTCGCCGAAGTGGTCGAGGAAGTTCGAGAACCCCCCGGGTCCGCCGGCGAGGTGGCACAGCTCGAACGGACCCATCGCACTGAGGCGCAGCCCCGGACCGTACTTGATGGCGTCGTCGACGTCCTCCACGCTCGCGAGTCCGGTGAGCACCGCGTCCATCGCCTCGCGCCACAGCGCGGCCTGCAGGCGGTTCACGAGATGTCCGGGCGCCTCGTGGTTGAGCCGGATCGCCTTCTTCCCGTGCGCGTCGTAGAAGCCGATGGTCCAGTCGACGACGGTCGCACTGGTGTCCGTTCCCCCCACCACCTCGACGAGGGGGATGAGGTGCGGCGGGTTGAACGGATGTCCCACGACGAAGCGCGCCGCGTTCGAGAAACCCGCCTGAAGCTCCGACATGATGAGGCCCGAGGTCGAGCTCGACATGACCACGCCGTCCGGCAGCACGGCATCGATCTCCGCGTAGAGCGCGCGCTTCACGTCGAGCTTCTCCGGAGCGCTCTCCTGCACGAACTCGACACCTTCGATCGCCGCGGCGGGACCGGAGTGGAAGGCGAGTCGATCGGGGGTCGCTCCGTCCACCACCGCATCGAGTCCCTCCAGGACGGGCCAGGCGCCGGCGACGAACGCGCGCAGCGCCGCCTCGCCGTCGGGCGCCGGGTCCCACGCCTGCACCTCCATTCCGCGTGCGAGGAAGTACGCGGCCCAGGACGCCCCGATGGTGCCGGCGCCGATGATGCCGACGCGGTGGACGGATGACGGTTCGGGCAGGTTCACTGGCTGATTCTCCTTGTCGGTCCTGACGGGCTCAGCGCCTTGCGGGCATCGCCGGCACGGTTGGAGGGCGCGGAGGTGTGCGGCATGGACGCGGGCGCGAGAGCAGAGACTTCGGCTGCGGTCCTCGGCCGGGGTGGATCCGATCCCGGCGTGTCCGTGTCCGCCTGGAAGTTGTGTCGGGCACCGTGTCTACAGCATGACGCGCAGGCTTTCCAGCTCTGCGGCCGTCGAAAGGCGATGGTCCAGGCACACGAAGGTCAGCGCCTCCGCGAGCTGTTCCTGGATCAGCAGGGCCGCGCCGAGCTGGCCTGCATCGGCGGCCCGCAACGGATGCCTCGCGAGCAAGGCGTTCGCCCGGGACCGGACGGCGAGCAATTCGGTCACTTCATCCCAGCTCTCGGCGAAGGCATCGAATCGCCGAAGCGCTTCGCGACGCTGCGGCCTCGACAGTGACCCGTCGCGGGCACGCCGCTCAATCGCACTGGTGATTTCGGTGCGGCTCCATGCCCATGTGACGATGTGATC
>WTFV01000074.1 GCA_011523845.1 Acidobacteriota bacterium
CGACAAGGTGATCCACGGCTCGCACGTCGCCGACCGGCGCATCACCAAGGAGGCGATACCGGGCTGGGTGCGGGCCTGGGACGTCCGCACCGGCGAGCACGCCTGGGACTTCCATACCGTGCCGAACAGCGCCGACGAGTTCGGCGCGGACACCTGGCTGAACCAGTCGTGGCGCTACTCGGGCAACGCCAACGTCTGGTCGATGCTCGCGGGCGACAACGATCTGGGCCATGTCTACCTGCCGACGGGCACGACGACGAACGACTACTACGGCGCCGACCGGCTCGGCGACAACCTGTTCTCGGAGACCCTGATCGCCGTCGACGTGGAGACGGGCGAGCGCGAATGGCACTTCCAGGCGGTGCACCACGGGCTGTGGGACTACGACTTCCCCACCCACCCGAACCTGGTGGACGTGGTGGTCGACGGCCGGCCCGTCAAGGCGATCGCGCAGGTGAGCAAGCAGGGCTTCGTCTACGTCTTCGACCGCGTGACCGGCGATCCGGTCTGGCCGATCGAGGAGCGCCCGGTGCCGACCGAGACGAACATGCCGGGCGAGGTGCCGTCGCCGACGCAGCCCTTCCCCACCAGGCCGGCCCCGTTCGACTACCAGGGCGTCACCCTCGACGACCTGGTCGACTTCACGCCGGAGATCCGGCAACTGGCGATCGAGGCGGTCGAGGGCTTCCGGCTCGGACCGCTGTTCACCCCCCTGGACCGGCCGATCGAGGGGGTCACGCGGGGCACCCTGATGCGTCCGCCCGACGGCGGCACCGCCGGCTGGGCCGGCGCGGCGGTCGATCCCGAAACCGGCATGCTCTACATACCGTCGCGCAACCAGGCCACGGTGATCCCGTTGTACGAGCCGGACCCGGCCCTCGGCGCCACGGTCGCCTACACCCACGGCGCCCCGGAGGACGAGCGGCTGGCCCGGCGCGGCGCCATCCGCGACAGCCCGCAGATGCCGCAGGGCCTGCCGCTGCTCAAGCCGCCCTACTCGCGGATGACGGCCATCGACCTGAACACCGGCGAGCACGCCTGGTGGGTGCCGACCGGCAACGGCGACCGCTACCGCAACCACCCGCGCCTGCGCCACCTGAACCTGCCGCCGCTGGGCGGCGACAACGGCAGCAACGGTCCCCTGCTGACGAAGACGCTGCTCATCTACTGCCTCACCGCCGGCGGAACGAACAACGGCCCGCGGATCGTCGCCTACGACAAGACCGACGGCACGGAGCTGGCGTCGGTGGACCTGCCGAGCGGCGGCATCGGGACCCCGATGACCTACCTGCTCGACGGCCGGCAGTACATCGCGCTGACCGTCGGCGGCGGCCCGCGGCTGGTGGCGTTCACATTGCCCGAAGGTGATTAGGTTCTTCCCTGGACAGCCAAGATGTCCGCATCTCCATAGGAACATATTGCGACATGCGTCCAGTCCGCGCGCCGTGTGCGCTGCGCCAGCCCAGACGGGCCAGGACAGGGCAAGGGAACCAGTGCCGCCCCGGCCGCGGATCGGCCATGCATACTGAACGAGGACGGGGGAACTGCGACCGCGCGGTGCCCCGTATGCGGACGTGAATACCATGACAAGGCAGGCAGCTTCCGAACGAAGCTGTGCCACGAACTGATCTCACGGCGGGACGCACATGAGAAGGCGTGCAACGGGAAGCGACTGCCGGCAAGGCGTGGTTCGGGGCAACCCGACGCCGGATTCCTGAACGCAGTGGTGGAGTCCATGGCAGAGACCGCCAACCGCGAGCGGATCATTCTCTTCGGCTCCGCGGCGCGAGGGGAAATGCACGAAGAAGGCGACCTGGATCTGCTTGTAGAGCGCCGCGGCTCGGACGCGACACCGAATGACGCTGGTCGCGTACCCGCCGGTCGTCAGGACGTCGACGAAGTCGTCGTTTCTGAGAGTGGCGTCGACCACGACCTGCTGGTCGCGTCATTCCTGACACGGAGATCCACTATGTCGATCACGTCGACGATTGACGCCCGAACGGCTCGCGCATTCGCTACGGCACTGGCGATCGTCTGGTGTGTGTGCCACGGCTGCATCCACGTCGCGACGGCACAGGAACGGCTTCGGGAGCATGAGTTCGCTCTGCGCTCGGGGCGCCTGTCCTCTCCAAACCGTATCTGGTCGGACGGCACGACGATGTGGGTCGCGGACGGCGACCGGCTGTTTCCGTATGATCTGGTCACCAAGAAGGAAGCGGTTGGCAAGCTCTTCGACCTGAAGCACTGGGACCGCGGCAGTGCGCTCGTCGCACGCGACCTCTGGTCGGACGGCACGACGATGTGGGTCCTGATAGGCGCGACCAGACCAATAGGTGGGCCAATGCTGCTCGCGTATGACGTGGCCACCCAGGCCCCCGCCCCGGCCGAGGAGTTCTACCTGGAGGAGACTTACGGCGGCATCCTTCGGTCGGACGGCACGACGATGTGGCTGTGGGGCGTCGGGTCCGATTCCAGCATACAGCTCTATGCGTACGACATGGTCACCAAGATGCGCGCCCCGGACAGGGAGTTCGAACTGGAGCTGGAGCTGTCGTCGCTCCGCATATGGGACTCCTGGTCGGACGGCAGGACGATGTGGGTCCTCACCTGCAGGCTCTCGGGGTATGAGTGTTCGTCCTACAAGCTCTATGCGTATGACCTGGTGGCCAGGGCGCGCGCCCCGGACAAGGACTTCGACATCCCGACCGTCGCGTGGAATTCCAGGTGGACGAGCATCTGGTCGGACGGCAGAACGATGTGGATTCTGAATTGCTGGTACCTTCTGGATTGTTCGTCCGCCAGGTTGTACGCGTACGACACGGAGGCAAAGGTACGTACTCCGGACAGGGATTTCATGAACCTCATCCAGTCGACGGCAAACAATCCAGGAGGTTTCTGGTCGGACGGTTCGACGATGTGGGTTGCCAATACTCCCGACGACGGCGTGCTGTATGCGTACGACATGGCCACGAGGGTGCGCAAGCCGGACGAGGACATCGACACCCCGCGCACCGCGGGGAACATTCGCCCATCCGGCGTCTGGTCTGACGGCTCGACGATGTGGGTCGTCGACAACGATGATCGCCGGGTGTATGCGTATGACCTGGCCACGAAAGCGCGCAAGCCGAACGAGGAGTTCACCATCGAGGGTTACTACGCAATCGGCATCTGGTCGGACGGCTCGACGGTGTGGGTGGCAGGGGGTGAGCGTATCTGCGATCTGAAGTTGTACGCATATGACATGCCCACCAAGGCGCGCCGTCCTGACAAGGATTTGAGCGCCGCCGAGAATTGCGGTATGGCCGGTATCTGGTCGGATGGTTCGACGATGTGGGTCGGGGATCGGCGGGACCACAAGATCCATGCGTACGACATGGCCACCGGGGCGCGCGATCCGGACAGGGACTTCGATGTTCCGCAGCTCAGGACGAACCCGAACGGCGGCGTCCGAGAGTGGTCCGAATCGTACGGCATCTGGTCTGACGGCTCGACGATGTGGGTAGCCGGCTGGCCGGAGGACCTCAGGTTCGACAGGACCAATCTGTTTCCGTATGACATGACCACCAGGGTGCGAGTTCCGGACAAGGAGTTGTTCACCTTCGCGAAGGACGGGACCGGTGTGCCGGGACCCGCCTGGTCGGACGGTTCCACGATGTGGGTCGTGGACCATCGTGTGGCCAGGTTGTACGCATATGACGTGATCGCCAGGGCGCGAGTCCCGGGTAAGGACTTCAAGACCTTGAACGCTGCGGGAAACAGCCTCCCTGCCGGTATCTGGTCGGACGGCGTGACGATGTGGGTCACGGACGTTCTGGACGACAAGATTTATGCGTATGACATGGCCACCAGGGTGCGTGTCCCGGACAGGGATTTCGATACCTTACGCGCCGCGGGGCATACCGAGCCGCGCGGTATCTGGTCGGACGGCGTGACGATGTGGGTCGTGAACTGGAGGAACTACAGACTGTATGCGTATGATATGGCCACGAAGGCGCACACCGCGGACAGGGACATCGATCTGAGCGCCGCGGAGACCTACTTGGCAAGAGACCTCTGGTCGGATGGCGAGACGGTGTGGGTCGGAGGCGGAGTTGGGGGGGGAACAGGCCCTGTATGCCTATGACGTGGTCACCAGGCAGCCCCTTCGGCGCAAGCACTTCCACTTTCCGCGAAATCAGGCACGAGAAGAGCCACTGGGGATCTGGTCGGACGGCCTGAAGATGTGGATCGTGAACGGGTACGGTACCGTGCGCGTCTATGCTTGGCCCTTCACCTCGACGACATGTCCTCAATGCCCGAGGTTCCCGGATCTGATTGCGCAGTTGCACGATGCCCCGGTCAGCGACTACACGCCGATGGCCGGCCAGGCCTTCACGCTGCAGGTCGTGGTCCGGAACCAGGGTTCGGCAACGGCGGATGCGACCCGAATACGCGCCTATCGCTCGGCGGATCCGGTGATATCGAGGTCCGACGAGGAGGCCGGCTCCAGTCTGGTACCCAGTCTCGCACGAAACGGGGCAGGAGTCCGGACAATCGACGTGACCGCCCCCTCGACCGCGGGCACGCGTTACTACGGCGCTTGCGTGGACGGCGTCAGCGGCGAGCGCAACACCACGAACAACTGTTCGGCGGCCGTTGCGGTCGCGGTGACCGGTGACATGTCGTTCACCGACGATCCGATCGAGGCCGGCGTCACGGCGGTCAAGGCGGTTCACTTCACCGAACTGCGCCAGCGCATCGACGCTCTGCGCGTGTCGCACGGACTGGCCCCATCCCTGTGGATCGATGCGACCCTCAAGGCCGACACCACACCGGTCGCGGCGGTGCACGTGTCGGAACTGCGGCAGGCGCTGCGGCAGGCGTACGACGCGGCAGATGAGGCGATCGGCTTCAACACCGAGCGGGCGCAGTCCGGCGGGTCCATCCGTGCCGAGCACGTCAACGAGTTGCGGCGGGCGGTCGAGGCGCTGGAGAGCCGACCGTAGAGCGAGTAGAGTGACGCGATCTCCAGCGGTCGCCACAGCACTCGGCGTGCGGGCGACGCGCAGATCCTCGAGATCCGGGCGGGCCGTCGGCATGGGTACCGGACCGGAGGCGGGGCCACCTTGGTCCAGATGCTTGCAGAGCCTTCCAGACGTTGTGGGGTACATCGAGGCGTTGTTCGTCGGTTACATATGCCCAATATGCGCCCTCCTCACGCCTTGCCACGCGGGCGCCTCGTCGCTGTCGGAGCTACGCGGAGTTCCACCACGGGCTGCCAGCCCGTTTCGTGCATCTCAGATTCCCTCACTCGGCACGCCCGGCCGCCCTCGTGATTCAGGGGCCGAGGAGCGCGGCCGGGACGACCGCAACGCCGTCGCGGTCGCGGTAGGCGTGGCGCCCGGTGGTGACGAGCACGGCGTCGGCGACGCCGTCGCCCATCCGGTCCGTCAGCCAGCGCAGGTGACGAGTGTCTTCCCGCCGCGGAGTGGCGACCAGCTTCACTTCCAGAGCCACCATCCGCCGCCCCTTCTCGACGATCAGGTCGACCTCCCGGCTGTCGTTCCAGGTTTGCAGGTGACTGACGCGAGCCTGCGCGGCCTGGGCGTAGACGCGCACGTCCAGTGCAACGAGCGATTCGAACAGGGCGCCGAGCAGCAATCCATCACGCGGCGGCAGCGGCCCGTGCGAGCGCCCGGCGAGGAGATCTTCCGCGCTGACGTCGAGCAGGCGGGCGGCCAACGCCGGATCGGCGAGGTGGTGCTTCGGCCCGCGCTTGAGCCGGCTGAGCGGGTTCGACAGCGACCACCAGGCCGGCAGCGGCTCCACCATCCACATCGCTTCGAGCAGATTGCGGTACGCGGTCGTGGTCGTCTTGGCGGGCTTGTCGCCCTCGCCGGCGGTGGCCGCGTCCCGGATGGTCTCGTAGGTCGCGGTCGTGGCGGTGGCCGCCGCGTACGCGGTCAGCCAACGCCGCACCACTCCGGGCTGCCGCGCCCGATAGCCCATGAGGGCGACGTCGTGATCGACGGCGCGGTGCAGGTAGCCGTCGAGCGCCGCCTGCTGTATCCGCGCATTGGTCGAGCGCCATCCCGGCAAGCCTCCGGTGACGATTTCCTCGACGTACCGGTCGAGCGTCGTGTCGGTCTCGCCGTCGATGCCGTCACGTTCACCGGCGAGCAGGCGCCGCAGGCTCACCGTCGGCTCGGACAGACCCCGCTCGAACAGGCTCATCGGCCGCATGCGCAGGGTAACGATCCGTCCCGCCCCTGAGTGCGTGGGCGGCGTGTCCGGCGCCGTGGAGCCGGCCAGCAGGAACCGTCCCGCCCGCGGGCCGTCGTCGACCGCGCGGCGTACCAGATCCCAGGCGGGCGGGTAGCGCTGCCATTCGTCGATGAAGATCGGCTCGGGACCACGTGTCAGCCGACCGGGATCGGCCTCCACGAGCGCCAGCGTCTGCGGGTCGTCCAGATTGTGTACGGTCCGGGCGAGCCGCCGCGCGGTCCACGTCTTCCCGACCGCGCGGGGTCCCTCCAGACTGATGGCGGGCAACTCCTCGAGGAACACATCCAGCTCGTCGTCCACGACACGCCGCCGGTACGCCGATCCGTCCGGGTCCGCCACGGACATGCACCTCCGGTCCGAGGACTTCTACACTACCAATACGCATACTTTAGCACTACTGATTCTTCTTTCCACTACCTGCACACGCATATGTACGCTACTGGTTCACCCATCCCGACGCGACCGGCCGGCCGATGGCCCCATCGAGCGACGGCCGGCTGTACATCGCGTGACTTGGTCCCGCCTATGCGAAGCTCAGCATGGGCGGGACCACCTCAGTTACCGGCGGTCGACGCCGGCTCGAACGCCCTTGTCGGGGCGACGTGGGCGGCTCACCACCACGCCGCCCGCGCCGGGTCCATGCGCCCGACCCCGAAACGGTCCGGCCAACGGCAGCAACAACCGGCGAATTCGCTTCGGGGTCAACCACGGCACCGCGCGCAGCCACCGGTTATTCCGCTGCCGGCGAATCGGCTCCCTGACCGGGCTGGAACCCCTTGATTCTGCTTCGAATATCCTCCGCCACCTCGAGTACCTCCACCGGCACACGAACCTCATCGCCGGCTTCCAGCCGAAGGGCGGCAACCAACGGGCTCAGCGCCTCGGACTTCGCCTCGTCCGCCGACAGTATTCTCTCGAGACCGCGGGCCGGTACGCCCATCGCGACAGACCCCGTCACCAAATCGATCATTTCCCGCAGCATCGCCGGGTTGTCCGGCACGAAAGAGCCGAAGGCATCTGCGAACGCACGTAGCGCGGCCTCGGGCTGTCCCTGCGCCACCCACGCCCTCGCGCGTACCCCGTGCAGCCTCCACGCAAGAAGAAGTACCCGGTCGTCCGCCCTGACGGAATCAAGCATCCCCTCCACGTCCTCGCAGGTCTTCAAGGCATCTTCCGTCTGTCCGCGCTCCAACTGGACAGCACCCATGTCGACAAGGGCCCAGGCGAACTGCTGCGGGAGGTCCCGCCAGTTGCTATCACCCCAAACCGCAATCAACTCGCGGTAGACAGTCACGCCGTTCTCGAAATCCTCAAGTCGACGTCGCATCCGGCCCTTGTCGATCCAGGCCTCCGCGGCCATTCGCCGGAACTCCGGTAACTTGCTGCTACCGAAACGCACGATCAACTCGTCATAGGCCGCTTGGGCCGATTCCATATCCCCGAGCAACCTGGACGCGTAACCCTTGCCGTCCAGGGCAAACGCAACCTCCCGCAACAGCTCCTCAGAGGCGCTCCGCCCAAAACGTTCGACCACTTCATCACAAGTTCGGATTGCGGCATCGAGCTCCTCGACTTCCGCCTGCGCGAACATCTTGCTGCTCAATGCAGATGCCACCTGCTGTTGGAGTTCCGGCTGGTCGCTCTCACCGAAGCGTTCCACCACCTCATCGAAGGCCGCCATCCCGCCATCGCGGTCGCCCCAGCCCACGAGCATGTGCCCCTTGTGGATCAGGGCTCGGGAAACCATCCACAGGGAATCCCGAAAGCCAGCACCACTGAAGCGGGCCACGAACTCGTCGTAGGCGGCAGTGGCCGCTTCAGGTTCGCCAAGCTCCTTGTAAACGGATGCCTTGGCGGCCAATGCAGAGACCATGTGTCGATTGGCACCGGACAACGTGCTCCTTTCGACGCGCTCGATAAGCTCGTCCCAAGTCGCGATGGCTCCCCTCAAGTCGCCCGTCTCCCGTTGCAGCAGTCCCTTGTGTTTCAGGGCCGTGACCGTTTCCCAGCCAAATGTGGAAGTACCAGCACCAAAGCGCTCCACTATCTCGTTGCAGGACGCGATCGCCGCCTCGAAATTACGAAGCTCGCGTTGAACGCTCGCTCTTCGAAGCAGCGCCGCTGCAACCTGCCCTTGGATCTGCAGTACCTCGCTGGCCCCGAAGCGGCGAATCAGTTCGTCACAAGTCGACATCGAAGCCTCCAATTGACCGAGTTTGCTCAGCGCGTCGGCCTTCTTCACCAGGGCGACGGCCACGTGGGGCTGGAGATCCGCCGATTCGCTGTCTCCGAATCGTTGTACGACATTGTCACACGCTTCAGCGGCGGCGATGAAGTCGTCCTGTCGTTCACTCGCGTCCGCCTTCTCCAGCAATGCCCATCCGATGGTCTCCGGCCCATACGGTGACGAGACCGTGCCCGAGGAATCCAGGGCCTCGTCCACGATTTCGACCACCCTTCTGTAGGCCCGATTCAAGGAGGCTTCACTGACCTTGAGCAAGAGCTGCTCCGTTTCCTTCGAATCGGCCGTCGGCCGCTGGAACTCATCGTCCGGTTCCAGGTCCTTCCCGGCCCACCTGTCCAGGGCCGAGCTTGTCGCTGCCGAGTCGGCCGCCTCCCGGCGCCATTCGGACCAGAGCTCCTCCCGTTCCGACTCACTGTAGAGCACAGTCATGAGACGGAGCAGGCCGTGCACGACGGCGGCCTCGTCGCGCTGGCGGCGGATCTTGTAGTAGATGCTGTAGAGACCCTCCGCAGCGCGGTAGAGGCGCTTCTTGCCGCCTCCCTCGAAGACCACCGCGCCCTGGGTCACGAGGCGTCCGAGCATGGTCGATGCGACGCGCACATCCACACGCGCCCGGGCGGCAATCTCCCCGGTCTTCGAGGGACGCCACAGGTCGATGACCGCGATGTAGACTCGCCGCTCCGTCTTCGGCATCGAGTCCAGGTTGCCCCGAAAATACTCCGTATACTCGTCGATCAGGCTCACCAGCTCTTCCATCAGACGCTCGAGGGACCGGTGGCAAGCAAGACCGGCCACGATGACGAGGAAGCGGGGGCTGCCGCCGGTCAGAATCTCGAGCGGCCTGATCTCGCGGTCCCGCACGTCGTCTCCGCTGACGGCCTCCCACAGGCGGCGACACTCGTCGGTGTCCAGGGGCCTCAGGTCGACGGTGCGAAAGAGCTCGAAGAAGGGTTCGTCGGCCTTCTCGACACCGTCGAAACTGCTGGTGGCGGTGGCGAGCAGCATGACCTCGGGCTGGGACTGCAGGACGGCGCGGAGCTTCCACCCGAAGTCCCGGTCGACCTCGTCGCACAGCGACTGGAGGTTCTCGACCATGAGCACCAGCCTCCTGCCCAGCCGGTCGGCCGCGCTGAGCACGGCGGCGCGGGCCAGCTCCTCGATCCCCTGCTCGAGCCAGCGGCCGGACAGCGACGCATGAGCGCCCCGCAGCTCCCGCGCCAGCTCCGGGTAGCGGGTGCTGCATTCCTCGGCGAAATGGAACAGGGCTTCGAACCAGAAATCCGTGATATTCGAGATCTCGTGGCTTTCCTCCATGAACCGGACCGGCAGCAGCTCGCCGGACAGCGCGGGGTCGACGCGCAGCTCCGCGGCCACGCGCGCGAGCAGCATGGTCTTTCCCCGGCCCCGGGGCGCCACGACCAGCACATGCTGGCACGATGGTGAACCGAGGTTCTCGCGGACGGTCTCCAGGACGACGCCGAGCTCGCGCCGACGCACCACGAACTGCTCGACTACCTCCGTGTCCGGCTGAAGCGTCCCCGGATTCGACTTGCGGACCGGACGTCGGGAGATCCTGCCCATGTTCATGGCTCCCCGGCATCGTGATCCGTGCGGCGGTCCCGGAGGGGGACATGGTGGTCGCGAAAGCGTCCCGCCCACCAGTCCTTCAGCGGATGCAGCGGAAAGCGGTATCCGCCGGCGTCAGGTTGGAGGTAGCCGTCGTGCACGAGCACGTCGAGGACGTCGGAGACGCAGCCGCGCACGTCTTCGATCTTCTCGGCATACTGGCGCTCGAGACGCCGCCGGGCATCCGGCGAGAACACGTCCTGCGTAGCGGCCTCGGCGAGGATCTCCATGGCAAGGGTGTAGCCCTCGTCTTCCAAGGCATCCTGGAGCCGCGTGTCGTAGTGCACGATGTCGCTCTGGCCGGCGGGCCCCAGGAATGCGGTCTGGTAGACCTCGTGCACGTCATCGACCGTCAACCGATTCCGTCCCCGAAACCCGGCGAAGTCCCGGAGGCGCGCGAAGAACGACTGCACCAGATGGGGGATGCCCACGCCGAGCCTCTCGTAAACGGCAAGCGCGACGCCGTCGTCGATCTGCAGTTCGTAGCGTTCGGCAAGGCGGTTGAAGCAGCTTTCACAGGTCTCGGCGGGCCACGGCCCCAGACGAAACGAGTAGAGGTAGTTGATTCTGTCGGGCAGACCGAGGCGCTGCACGAAGGGTTCCAGCCCGATGCTGCCCGACGTGATGAGAACCGGAGCCCTCTCACCGAGCGTCTCGACGACGCCGCGCATCCAGCTCAGAAGATCGTCGACCCGTCGGGCATTCCCGTCGTCGCGATGAAGGCGCTTGAGAAAGATCGGAAGTTCGTCGACGGCCAGTAGCACCGGCTTGTCGTCGGCGCACTCGCGGAACAACTGGGCACCGTAGTGCTGCCAACTCCCTGCACTCAGTCCGGCACGAATCTTGAGGCGAAACTCGTGAGCCGAGATTTCCTCGACGTTTTCGGCGAAGAACCGCTGCATCGCGGCCGCAACCCGCCCCGAGATCGAGCGGATCGGGTGCGCGGCCTCGGCGATGGTCGCGACGAGATCTTCGGGGCAGTCGGCGCCCTCGACGTCCGCGAACAGGAAGATCCAACCGTCGTTTTCGAGCCGCCGCCCGAGTTCCCGGACAATGCTCGTCTTCCCCATGCGTCGCTGGCCGCTGAGCAGGACGTGATTGCGGTCCCGGACCAGCGACTCCAGCAGTCGCAACTCCGTCGCGCGGTCGAAGAAGTCGTCGCCGCTCACCCAGCGGCCGGTCGACAGTCTCATTCGCACACCCCTTCAACGACATAGATGTCAACCATTCCGTTGAAACTAGTTCACTGGGGGCGCTGTTGTCAACCGTCCTGTTGTATGCGTCCGAAAGAGCCTACCCGATGTTGTGGGATACGCCATGGAATACTCTCTTTGACACTCCCGTAATCTCATTATTTTCAAACACTTACAGGAACAGCCTCGCTGACGCTGAGAGCAGGCCCCTGGACCGAGGGTCAGCTCTCCGCCGAGGCCGCTTCGAGCTCGACGGCGGCGCTGTGCACCAGCTCCCAGCCGTGGAAGACGAGGACGAGGCCGATGAAGCGGATACCAGGGTACTGCCGCGCCAGACGGTCGTCGGCGAGATAGCGCCGGAGCTGGCCGGCGGCCGTCCGCGCGGCCGCATCCCGCTGGCCGGGGTCTAGCGGTTCGCTCCGCTTGAAGTACTTCAGCTCGATCAGGTAGCCGCGTCGCAGGTGCGGGTACCGCGCCAGCAGCGGCTCGAGCGCGATGTCGGCGTAGCCCTTGCCGAGCTCGGCCTCGGAGCGGAACACGAAGTAGGGATTGACGCTCAGGTAGGCGGCCAGGAAGCCCTGGAGCACCTTTTCGCCGGCGATGTAGTCGCGGATGCCGGTCTGCGCCGCGATGGCGTCGCGCAGGAACTCGAACACCGGCCGCCACGCGCCGGCGTTGGCCATCGCGCTCGTCAACCGGTCGAAGGCGTACAGATCGACCGCGAACGTCCCCACGTCGTCGTAGGCGTCGCGCAGGAAGCCGTAGAGGAGCCGCCCCGGACGGTCTGATTGGGAATGGCCAGCACGGGGCGGCCGTCGACCACCTCGCGGATGCTCAGCAGGCCGAAGAAATGCAGCAGGGAGAGAAAGTTCTCCCGTCGGGTCAGTCGTTCGACGGGAAAACCCGGCTGGAGGTCGCAGGCCGCCCGCTCCTCGCCGGCGACGTAGCGCAGCAGGTCGAAGTTGCCGTTGAGCTGCCGGCCGACGACCAGAGAGCCCTCAGCGGGGGAGCGCGAGGGGGAACCCCTCGCAAGAACAAAATGGCGGAGCTTGCCGTAGTCCACCCGCACGTTCGTATCGATCAGGTACTCCGGCATGGGCCGGTTCGGCACGGACTTGTTCAGGTAGTACAGCACCATGTCGGTGTTGTAGACGCTGCGTTCGGCGTTCGCGGCGAAGCGGTAGCCGTCGTACCAGTCCCGCATGGTGTCCAGCGCCTCGTCCACGTCCTGATCGAGCACGCCCCGGTCGCGGTAGGTCTCCAGCAGCCCGCGCACCTCGGGCTCGGTGAAGCCGAGCAGCTCGTTGAAGTCGGCCTCCAGGCTGATGTTGTCGCCGATGTTGAAGCCGCTGGTCACGTCGTCGAGCGTGATCGGCGACACGCCGGTGATGAACAGCCGCTTGATGCCGCCGTCGCTCCGCTCCGCGCCGGCCTTCAGCGTGGCGAAGAAGTTGCGGTAGAAGCCGCCGCCGTGGGTGATGCCGTGGTACGCCGCCTCGCCGTGGTGGGCGAGGATGGTGTTGGCGAAATGGTCGTACTCGTCGATCAGCACGTACAGCGGGATGCCTTGGTCGCCGGCGTACGCGAAGAGCTCGTTCAGTATTCCGGCGACCGAAACCGGCTTGAGGATCCGCCGCGCCGCCGGCCCGGGAAACAGATCGGGATTGCGTTCCAGCGCATGCCGGATCTCCAGCCTGCAGTACTCCTCGAAGTTGCCCTCCAGTGTCTCCAGGGCGTCGTTGAAAGCGGAGAAGTTGAAGCGCAGCACGACATAGCGGTGTCGGCGGTCCGTCGGATCCCGGCCGATGTCGGTGCCGCCGAACACGCGCTCGAAGGCGTCGGCGCGTTTGCGGTCGTAGTAGTGCTCCAGCAGCGATATCCAGCAGGACTTGCCAAAGCGCCGGGGCCGGATCAGCACCGCGAAACGCAACGTCTCCAGCCGCCGGAGGAAGCGGGTCTTGTCGACGTAGAGCGAGCCGGTCAGGCGGATGCGCTTGAAGTCGGCGTCACCGTAGGGAATCGGAGGATAGGCAGCGGCCATCGATCGTCCTCGAGCAGGAGCGCGCCCGAACCGAACATAGCACGGATCGAACGGCCATCGGCCGGGCGCAAAGGCGTCTTCCCGGGCCTGGAGGACGCGTCGACAGGGCCAGGAGTCCGCGCCGCAGAACGCGGCGAAGCGAAGTGCTGCGGCGCAGGGTCATGGAGCAGGGGGATGGGCCGAAAACGCCGAGCCAGCGAGGCGTTTCGGGGCGCTCGGCGAGTCGCCCATTCCGTGCTCGTCGTATGGATCACGTGCGAGCGGCGCCGGCAGCGATGGCGTCGAGGTAGCGTCGCACCGCCGTCGACAGGCCCATCTCCAGCGCGTCGGCGATCAGCGCGTGGCCGATGGAGACCTCCGCGATGCCGCCGATGGCGATGAACGCCGCGAGGTTGTCGAGGTTCAGGTCGTGGCCGGCGTTGACCCCGAGCCCGAGCCCGGCTGCATGCCGGGCCGCGCGGGCATAGGTCTCCCGGCAGGCGCGGGTCTCCGGATGCTCGATCCCGTGACGCTCGACGAGATCCGCGTAGGGGCCGGTGTAGAGCTCCACCCGGTCGGCCCCGCACTCCTTCGCGCGCGCGATCTGCTCGGCCACCGGGTCCATGAAGAGGCTGACGCGGACGCCCCACCCCCGGTAGCGGTCGGCGACCTCCCGCACGAAGCGGGCCGCGGCCGGGTCCGACAGGTCCCAACCGTGGTCGGAGGTGAGCTGCGCGTCGGCGTCCGGGACCAGCGTCGCCTGGTCGGCGCGCGCCGTCTCGATGAGCCGGGTGAACCCCGGATAGCCGTTGTCGCGCGGGCCGGCGGCCGGGTTGCCCTCGATGTTGAACTCGACGTGCGGCGCCTCGGCGGCCAGCAACGCGGCAAGCGCTTCGACGTCGGCCGGGCGGATGTGGCGTCGATCGGGCCGCGGGTGGACGGTGATGCCCCCCGCGCCGGCCGCGATGGCGGTGCGCGCCGCGTCGAGGACGCTCGGCCGGGCTCCTTCGCGCGAGTTGCGCAGCCAGGCGATCTTGTTGACGTTGACCGAGAGCGCGGTCACGACCCCTCCATCAGAACCGGAACAGATACGACAGCTTCGTGAAGATTGCGCGGTTCGTCTGCTCGAAAGAGCGCGGTCACGGCTCTCTCCATCAGAACCGGAACAGATACGACAGCTTCGTGAAGATCGCGCGGTTCGTCTGCTCGAAGCGGGTCGTCGGGAATATCGTGCTGTCGATCAGGTCGCCCTGCTGGTAGTGATCGTCGTAGCCGACGAAGAAGACCGTACCCGCGTTCACCCGGTAGGTGACGAGCAGGTTGGCGGCCAGGGTGCCGCTGAACGCGTTGTACTCCAGGATGTTGCGCAGCAACAGGCGGTTGGTGAACTGGTAGGTGGTCAGCGCGCGGTAGATCTTCACGTCGAAGACCTGCTCCGCCGATCGCGGATCGCGCAGCCGGCTGGTGATGAAGTTCAGGTCGGCGTTGAGCCGCGACATCGGACGCACCGAGGCGAAGAGCGTGGCGGTGGCGCCGGTGCCCAGGAACGGGTCGTCGCCGTAGCGGATCTGGTCGCCCCAGTTGAAGAAGCCCCCGGCCGACAGGCGTCGGCTGGCCGCGAAGCCGCCCCCCAGGAAGGCGTTCGTCTTGAAGAACTCGATGCCCCCGTAGCGCTCCATGTCGCGGTTGGCCATGGCGACCCAGATCATGCTGTTCGCCGTCACCCCCCGCACCCCGACCTGGGCCTGCTCGTCCTGCAGGAGGCCCTCGAAGTCGTAGTTGCGGCTGTAGCTGGCCAGCGGTCCCCAGTTGACCAGCCAGTTCTCGGGCCACCAGCGGTACGAGACGTTGGCCTGCGCCACGCGCGTGTCCGTGCGCAGCACGAAGCCGGTGTCGGTGCGGAACTCGGGATGGACGCTGTCGACGGCGGCCGAGTAGCTGAGATTGCGCCCGGTCCGGTCGTAGGCGAGATGGAATATCGGTCCCGAGTTGTCGCCGTCCTCCAGGTTGCGGTGCTGCGCCGCCGCCGCCTGGAAGCTCACCGAGGAGGTGCGCCCGAGCCGGAACCGGCCGTCCACGCCGCCGACCCGGCTGTAGCCGTCGCCGAACTCCCGATCCGTCGCGATGACGCCGAGGTACGACTCGGCATACAGGTCGTAGCGCGCCCGGGCGACGGCCACCTGTGCCGTCCGGCCGTGCAACGAGGGGTCGACGCCCTCCACCTGGCCCGGGGCCTCGTCGTTGGCGACGAGCACGCCGACCGTGGTGTTGCCCACCTTGCCGGTGAGCTTCGCGCCCTGCCGCGGGTCGACGATGGTGCGCGTATGCACCAGGTTGACCTGTCCCGGCACCTGGAAGATCTCCTGTCCCTCCAGGAAGAACGGCCGCAGCTCGGGATAGAAGAGCGGGAACCGCTGGTTGACCTCGATCTGCGGGATGTCGGACTCGATCTGCGAGAAGTCGGGGTTGTAGGTGTAGTCGAACGTCAGGTTCGGGGTCACACCGTACTTGACGTTCACGCCGCCCTCGGGGTCCGGGTCGCCGTCCTCGAAGACGCCGGTGCCGGTGTCGAGCGATCCGAACTGGATGGCGGTGACCGTCGGCAGGATCTCCAGGTTGCGGCTCGTCGACAGGTCGGCCAGTCCGTCGAGCAGGCCCATCTGCGGCAGGAAGCCGGCGACGTCGCGGGAGATCGGCGCCCAGACGTCGGTCTCGTTCTTGCTCGGGATCGTCCGTACGACCTGGAAGCCCCAGCGATGGCGCTCGCCACGCCCGCGCGACGGGTAGCGCAGGCTCTTGAACGGGATCGCCATCTCGGCCGTCCAGCCGTCCTCGACCAGGGTGCCGCCGGACTCGAAGAGGGCGTCCCAGGAGGTGTCGCCGGCCGGTGCGCCGCCGAGCGCGGCGGCCAGCGACGCGCTCATCCCGCCC
>WTFV01000168.1 GCA_011523845.1 Acidobacteriota bacterium
GCGTGGACCTCGTCACGCTTGCGGGGGCGGCGGCGTGCCTCGCGCTGGTAGCGTCGGTTGCCATCGGCGTGCCCGCCGCTCGCGCGCTGAGGATCGATCCCGCCGAGGTCCTGCGCGTCGTGGAGTAGGAGGAACACACCATGACCAGACAGAACGTGCAGATCGCTGCATCGGCTCGAACAGCAGGGGTGGCTGAAGGCCGAGTGGGGTGTTCGGAGACCAATCGCAAGGCGCATTGTTGCGAATTGACCTCCGCCGGGCACCGGCACGTCGACGAAGAAGCTCGCAACTGGAAGCGGGTTTCCGTCGCGATCGATCTGGCGTTGGCGAAGTAGGGGAAGCGTGATGTCCGCCCGCGCTGGATGGCGAACCAGAACCGTGGAGGAGGCGTCATGAGCCGCTTGCGAGATTCCGCCGTTCGCTTGGTGAACCTGTTCCGTCGCGAACGCGTCGAACGCGAGCTCGACGCGGAGCTGCAGGCGTATCTGGAGCTCGACATCGAGGAGAACATCCGCCGGGGCATGGCGCCGAAGGAGGCGCGCCGCACGGCGCTCGCCCGTCTGGGGGGCGTGGAAACGGTCAAGGAGGAGTGCCGCGACGTACACCGCTTTCGTATCGCCGACGATCTGTGGCGGGACCTGCGCTACGGCGTGCGCATGGTGCTGAAGCATCCCGGCTTCAGCGCGACGGCGATCGTCGTGCTTGCGCTCGGCATCGGGGCCAACAGTGCGATCTTCAGCATCATCAACGCGATGCTGCTGAAGCCGTTGCCGATCCACCGGCCCGGCGAGCTGGTCGGGGTCTACGTGGAGCGGACGACCGCACCGGGCGGTTACCGTCCCTTCTCGTACCCCAACTTCCAGGACCTGCGGGAGCAGGCGGCCGCGTTCGCCAACCTGGCCGCGCACAACCTGACCCTGGTCGGGATCGGCGATGGCGAGACCACGCGGCGGGTGTGGGCCGACGCCGTCACGGCGAACTGGTTCGAGACCTTCGGCGTGCCGCTCGCGTTGGGCCGGGCGTTCACCGCGGCGGAAGAGCGGCCCGGAGCCAACCTCCCCGTGGCGATAGTGAGCCACGACTACTGGGTTCGCGAGGGGCGGCGGCCGGACGTTCTGGGGGAGACGATTCTCGTGAACGCCGAGCCGCTGACCATCGTGGGGGTAGCGGCGGCCGGGTTCACCGGCTCGTCCGTGCTGTTTCGGCCGGAGGTATGGCTTCCGCTCGGGCTGTACGGAACCGTGGCCTACGACATCGCCGGCACGCCCGGCGGTTCGCTCCGCGAGCGCGACAACTACCAGCTCACGGTGAAGGGTCGACTCGGGCCGGGTCACTCGGTCGAATCGGTCGCCCCCGAGCTGGAGGCGATCGCCGCTCGACTCGCCCGGGCCTATCCGGCGACCAACGAGGACCGGACGCTGCGTGCCGCCCCGCTGCCGCGGTTGGACGTATCGACCAGGCCCACTACCGATGGCCAGTTCGCCGCGCTGTCCGTCCTGGTGCTGGGGATGGCCGGGGTGGTGTTGCTGATCGCCTGCCTGAACCTGGCCAACATGCTGCTGGCCCGGGGTGCGTCACGGCGCCGGGAAATGGCAATCCGGCTCTCGCTGGGCGGCGGGCGTGGCCGCGTGGTGCGCCAGTTGCTGACCGAAGGGTTCGTGCTGTCGGTCGGCGGCGGGGCCGTTGGTCTCGTAGTCGCCGTGTGGGCCGCCGGCGCGCTCGTCCGCTCGATCGAGTCCGTCCTGCCGTTCGCCGTCGCGGTTTCCGGTATCGGCGTGGATTGGCGCGTCCTGCTCGGCACGCTCGGGTTCTGCCTCCTCGGCACGCTGGTCTTCGGGCTGGGGCCCGCCTGGCAGATGACCCGGGGCGAGATTGTCGGCGACCTGAAGCAGCGGTCGAACCCTGAACCCCGCCGTGGACGGGGTCTCCCGGCGCCGCGCGATCTGCTGATCGTGGGACAGGTCGCGTTGTCGCTCGCGTTGCTGACTGCCGGTGGTCTCTTCCTGCGAGGCGCGGTCGCGGCGTCGAGCGCCGACCCCGGGTTCGCGTTCGAACGCGGTCTGCTGCTGGAGACCGACCCGAGCCTCGCCGGGTACGACGAAGTGCAGGGGCGCACCGTGTATCGCGACCTGCTGCCCCGCCTGCGCGCCCTCCCGGGGGTGGATTCGGTGAGCATGGCGTCGATGGTGCCGTTCGGCTCCTTCTCCGAGGGCCGTATGGTCGTCCCGGCAGGTGCCGACGATCGGGGAGAGCGGGCGGCATCGTTCGCCCTGGTGGCCGACGACTACTTCCGCGCGCTGGGTCTGTCGATGCTGCGCGGCCGCGAATTCACCCGGGCGGAGGCCGAGGGCGGCAGCGGCTCGGCGGCCGTGATTGTCGACGAGACCCTCGCCGGCGCGCTGTGGCCGAACGGCGACCCGCTCGGGCAGGTGGTCCGGTTGCGCCAACTCGACGGCGAGCTCGGTGACGTGCTGACGGTGGTCGGCGTGGCGCCGGGTCGCCGCAGCCGGATCTTCGACCAGCAATCGACGCCGCACGTCTATCTGCCCGCCGGTGCGGAGTATCGCGGCAACATGAACCTCCACGTGCGGCTGGCCGAGCCGGGGCGCGCGGCGGCAACCGCGATGCTGCAGCAGGTGCGGCAGGCGGTGCGCGGGTTCGACGCGCGCCTGCCGATCCTGTCCCTGCAGACCCTCGAGGATTATCGAGCCGCCAGCGCTGGTCTCTGGGCGGTGCAGGCCGGCGCCGCCGTGTTCTCCGCCTTCGGCGGCCTGGCGCTGTTTCTCGCCGTGGTCGGGCTCTACGGCGTGAAGTCGTACGTGGTCAGCCAGCGTACGCGAGAGATCGGCCTGCGCATGGCACTGGGGGCCAAGCGTGCCGACGTGCTCTGGCTGGCACTCCGCGGGGGGCTCGCGATGACCGGCGCGGGGCTGCTGTTCGGCCTGTTGCTGTCGGTGGCGACCGCCCGTCTGTTGGCCGGCCTCCTCTACGAGGTCCGCACGTTCGACCCGCTGGTATTCGCGCTGGCCCCGATGCTGCTGGCGGGATCGGTCCTGCTGGCCTCCTGGCTCCCGGCGCGACGGGCCACCCGGGTTTCGCCGATGGAAGCCTTGCGCCAGGAGTAGAAGCTCGGAGCACGATCGTGCGGTGATGCTCGCCCCGGTCGGGACGGGGTGGCGTCCTGGAAGTCGGAGCCGACAGGGCTGTCCGGCGCCGCCATATGGCCTGCCGGATCGCCGGAGAAGTCGTCATGAGCCGCTTGCGAGATTCCGCCGTTCGCCTGGTGAATCTGTTCCGTCGCGAGCGCATCGAGCGCGAGCTCGACGCGGAGCTGCAGGCGTACCTGGAACTGGACGTCGAGGAGAACATCCGCCGGGGCATGGCGCCGAAGGAGGCGCGCCGCTCGGCGCTCGCCCGTCTCGGTGTGGAGAAAGTCAAGGAGGAATGCCGCGACGTACAGCGGTTCCGTGTCGCCGAGGATCTATGGCGCGACCTGCGGCACGGATTCCGCCGGTTGCTTGCGCGCCCGATCCTTGCGGTCGTGGCGGTCGCGGTGCTGGCCGTCGGCATCGGCGCGAACATTGCCATTCTCGCGCTGGTCGACGCTCTGCTTCTGCGTCCGCTCCCCGGCGCGGAGCCGGATCGTCTGGTCGCCATGTTTACGAGCGGCCACTCCAGCGGGCGGCCGGAAGCGAATTCCTACCCGGACTTCCTCGATATTCGGGACTCCACCCGCGACGTGTTCGAAAACGTCACCGCAGCGTCTCTACCTCGTCCGGTCGGCGTACGTATCGGAGGCGAGACCCGGGTCATGTCCGCCCAGATGGTGGAGCCCAACTACTTCGATACGATGGGATTGAGGCCGGTCCACGGGCGTGGGTTCGAGGCGGTCGAGAACGCCGCGGTCGCGGTAATCAGCAACGGAGTATGGCTTTCGGAGTACGGTGGCGACCCGTCGGTGCTGGGCCGCGCGATCACCATCAACGGGTCGCCCTTCACCGTCGTGGGCGTGGCGCCGGTCGAGCTGGCAGGTGCGCAAGGCATCCCCTTGCGCGTCGATGTCCGGTTGCCCCTGGCCTTCGAGCAGTTGGTGCGTCTCGGTGACGACAGACTTCAGCGGCGCGGCAGCCGTGCATACTTCATAGTCGGCCGACTACGCGACGGCGTCGCGATTGGCGACGCACGGACCGTCCTGGAGGTCGTCGGTCGACGTCTCCATCAGTCGTACCCCGAGGAGTGGACGGCGCGTTCGGGGCAGCCGCGGGCCCTGACGGTCAGGGAGGCGAGCCGGTCACGCCTGCCATCGTTGTTCTCGGGGCCCGTGGTTGGCGGTCTGGCCGTACTGACCGGGCTGGTCGTAACCCTGCTGCTCATCGTCTGCGCCAACATCTCCGGCCTCCTGCTTGCCGACGCGTCGGTTCGCCGTCGCGAGATGTCGATTCGACAGGCTCTGGGCGCGAGCCGGTTGCGACTGATCCGACAGGTTGTCGTCGAGAGCCTCGGTCTGGGTCTGGTCGGGGGGTGCCTGGGAGTGGCCGCGGCGTCGGCTGCCATGAGATTTTCGACGCTGCTGCTGCCGGAACTTCCCTTGCCCGTGCAGCTCGACCTGGAGCTCGGCGGGCGACTGCTCGTCGCCGCGCTGGTGGTGTCGTCGGGCGTCGGCCTCGCGGTGGGGTTCCTTCCGGCACTGTACGCAACCCAACCCAGGCTTCGTCTCGGCAGATTCCTGCACACGAGGTTCCGTAACGCGCTGACGGCGATGCAGGCCGCCGCCGCCGTTTTTCTCCTGATCATCGCCGGGATGTTCGCACGCAGCATCGTGAGTGCATACGCACTACCGCTCGGTTACGACCCGGATGAGCTGGTGCTTGTCGCGGTCGATCTGGAGACGGCCGGGTTCTCCGAGGATCGCGGCCGCGCGTATCTCCGGCAGGCGTTGGAGCAGGTGCCGACGGCCGAAGTATCGAGGGCGCCGTTCCTGTCTCTCCGGACGCAACGACGTGGCTTCGCTGTCGATGGGTATCAACCCAGGGCTGGAGAGGACATGGAGGTGAACGCGAACACTGTCAGTCCCGGATACGTCAGCCTGATGGGAGTGCCTTTCGTGCGAGGTCGAGACATCGAGCCCGGGGAGCGGAATGCGGTGCTCGTCAATCGAGCGTTCGCTCGGCGATTCTGGTCCGATCGGAATCCGGTCGGCAGGCGAGTGGGCAGGCCGGTGGGCCCGCCGCCACCGGGCTCGGATTCTCCCGACCTTCGATGGTCGACCGTGGTCGGCGTGGTTGAAGATGCCCATTTCGTTTCGTTTCGAGAGGCTGCCATTCCCGTCGTGTTCCAGTCCATGGAGGACGTGTACTCCCCACAGGTCACGTTTCACATCCGCGGCGTATCGGCCGACGCTGCGCGACGCGCCATCGAGCGAATAGATCCCGCCGTGCCCGTTGCGAGCGTGACAACGATGTCGGAAACCGTCGACACGGCACTGTTGCCGGCGCGGATTGCGGCGTTCGTGAGCGGTCTCGTCGGAGCCGTCGGCCTGGTGCTTGCCTGTATCGGGCTCTTCGGCACCCTGAGCTACGTCGTGGCGCAGCGCGCCCCGGAGATCGGCCTGCGTGTCGCGCTCGGTGCTCGAGCGCTTCAGATCGTTCGACTCGTTGCCGGGGGGACGAGCGTGAAGCTGGTGGCGGCCGGCGTCGTTCTGGGCGCCGGACTGGGAAGCGGTCTCGCGCCGCTGCTCCAGGCGCAGTTCTCCGGCGCCGGAGGCGTGGACCTCGTCACGCTTGCGGGGGCGGCGGCGTGCCTCGCGCTGGTAGCGTCGGTTGCCATCGGCGTGCCCGCCGCTCGCGCGCTGAGGATCGATCCCGCCGAGGTCCTGCGCGTCGTGGAGTAGGAGGAACACACCATGACCAGACGTGACGAAAGGCCGACTCGACCAGTTGCTCCACACAGCGCCGCGGCGTTGAATCGGGCGGCGGCGCTGGCCGCGCTCTTGTTGCTTGCGGCGGGCGAGAGCGCAGCCCAGCCGCAGCCGTTCATCGAGCGGGTGGAGGTCGCCCGCGTGGTCATCGATGTGCGGGTGGTCGACGACGACGGCCAGCCCATTCCGGGACTGACGCCGGAGGACTTCGAGGTGCGGATCGACGAAGAGCCGGTCCGCGTGGAGACCGCGTTGTGGGTCGGGAGCGATGAGGCCGAGGGCGCGGCCGTAGAGGCCGTCCGCGCGGCTGACGCCGCCGACTCTCCCGACCCGGAGAGCCCCGGCGCTCGCGTGGGGGAGATCGGCCAAATGCTCGATACCTACTACGGTCTCAGCCCCGACCCGGAGAGCCCCGGCGCTCGCGTGGGGGAGAGCGGCGGCCGGCTGATCGTCTTCGTCGTGCAGAACAGCACGCGCCTGCTGCAAAGCCGGGTCTATGGCCTGCTGCGTCTGTTGCGGAAGAGCGAGGGGCTGCTGGCGGCCGTCACGCCGTCCGATCGGGTGGCCGTGCTGTCGTTCGGTTTCCACCTGCAGGTCTGGGTGGACTTCACGGATGATCTCGACCGCGTCCGAACCCTCCTTGCCGGCGAGGTCAGAACTGGACGCCCGCCGGTCCTCGAGCCGCGGGGCGAGATCTCCCTGCTGGCGAGCCTCAGCCAGGAGGAGGGGCGGGAGATCTTCGACATTCAGGAGGCCCTGCGCCGGATCGGGGAAGCGCTGGAGCCCCTTCCCGGCTCGAAGTCGGTCATCCTGATCGGCCACGGCTTCGAGTCGGACACCGACGGCTACGCAGCCGCGCAGGCCGCGCTGCAGGCGGCACGCGCGTCGGTGTTCACGCTCGACGTCACGCAGGCGTTCTATCACACGTTCGAGCACGGCCTGCAGGCCGTGTCTGCGGACACCGGCGGCTTCTTCGTGCGCACCTTCGAGAAACCTCCACTCTGGGCGTTCGGCCTGGTGACCAACGCGATTGCGGGCCACTACGTGCTGTTCACGGAGCGACCGGCCCTGGAGCCGGGCGAGTACCCCATCGAGGTGGCGGCCGACGTGGACGGGACGGTTCTGGCCCGCAGCACCTACGTGGCACGGTAGGAGTATGGCGTCATGCGCCGGTCGCTGCGGGGCGGCAGGTGAAGCCTGGAGTCGAAAATGCCGTTCCGCCGGGATTCGGATTGCTCATCGGGCTGGCCGGCGCTGGTATACTTCAACGTGTCACGAATGTCTGGAGGTGCGCCATGTGGCGAGTGCTCGTGCTCCTCGCGTCGGTGTTGGGTGTGTTGGGTCTCGTCGGCGGGCACCCTCTTGGCGCCCAGACCTGCGATCCCGACGGAGATGTGAAGTTCGTCTGCGGCACGACCAATCCGGAAGATCTCTACTCGGTTCCGGGCGCCCCCTGGGTAATCGCATCGGGACGATACTCTGCTTCGGAAGGTCCCGTCTACGCGGTGAGCCTTGGTGATCACCGCGTCCAGGAGATCTTTCCCGCGGGAGCGTTGCCGCCGGAGCACGACCGGGATACCTATCGCGCCTGCCCCGGTCCCAACAACGTGTTCCAGCCACACGGACTGACGCTGCGGGAGGGCGGCGGCGATGTGCATACACTCTACGTGGTTGGTCATGGCGCGCGCGAGGCCATCGAAGTCTTCGCGCTGGACGTCGGCGGCCCCGTGCCCGCGATGAAGTGGATCGGCTGCATCCCGGCGCCGGAGGGCACCGCCCGCATCAACTCCATTACGGCGCTGCCGGACGGCTATCTCGGCGCGACGAACTTCGACCGCGCAGGTGGGGAGCTCTGGGAATGGCATCCCACGACGGGCTGGGTCGAAGTGCCCGGTAGCCGGATGCCCGGTCCCAACGGTCTCGTGTCCTCGGAAGACGGGCAGTGGTTCTACATCGGGGGCTGGAGCGATCGGGCGCTCGTGCGCCTGTCACGCGGCCGGAGTCCGGTGCGCGTCGACCGGATTCCGGTTGGCTTCAACGTCGACAACGTGCGCTGGGGAACCGCTGGCAACGTCATCGTCGCCGGCCACCTGACCCAGTGTGAAGACATCGATCCTTGTGAGCTGTCGGCCGCTCGCGTGGCCGAGGTCGATCCGACGACGTTCGAAGTCCGGCAACTGGTGGACTACAAGGGAAACGAGTTCTTCAGGCTCGGCACCGTGGCCATCGACGCGAACGACGAGATCTGGATTGGCGGGATCAGGGGCAGCTATGGGATCGCCCGCTTCCCACGCTAGCGCCGCCAAACCCGTCGCCAGGGCGCCGTGTTCGGCCCCAGCCCCCACCGCCCCAGGGGTCTTCGCCGCAGAACTCACTCCGTTGCGTTCTGCGGCGCAGACTCCTGGACGGAAAGGTCAGCGCCGAGAAATACGGGGGAGGCGGCTTCCCCCATATTCACATCGTCCGGAGGCGTCCGGAAGCATCGTCGAGATGTGCAGTCTGTTCGACGTGGAGATCTGGGGGCTCGACGGGCTCGATGGGCGACAGCCGTCTGCGCGGTGCCGTGTCGACGAGAGTCCGTGCTGTCGTTGATTCGCGCCTGCACGCGTCCCTCCGGCGGCGGATCGTCGGCGAAGTGCTCGATCAGATCATCGGCATCGTGCCTGTTGCTCGGTCGTCAGCGGGAGGAAGTCCAGATGGGGTCCATGACGAGGACGAGGTTGTTCGTGGCCGGAGCCTTTGTGGTCGGGTTCGGCCTCGGGTGGGCGGTCAAGGGCGGTGACGGTGTGGTGGAGGCGCAGGCGTCAGACGCTCCGTTCATGATGCAGCGGATCTACACCGGCACCGATGGACGGTCGCATGTCGAGAACATCCCGCTGAACGCGGGGTCGGTGATGGAGGAGGTCACCGGCATGCGGGTGCGTGTGTCACCGCCGGGGAGCTTCAGCGACTGGCATGTGGCTCCATCGCGCCGATACATCATCAATCTGACGGGTGGCGGACAGCTCGGCGTGGCGGAAGGCATGGTCGATTTGCCCGCAGGGTCGGTCGAATACATCGACGATCTTACAGGCCAGGGGCACACGACGGCGAACGTCGGCAACGCACCTCGCGTCTCGATCCACCTCGAGTTCGCGGACCAGAACCAGCACATCGGACCCCTCGGCACGGGGCAGTAGCCCAGCACGCAATGAAACAGTCATCCGTGTCCGTTCTGTTCTTCCTCGCGGTGCTTCTGGTCGTCGCGTACCCGAGCCCCGCGCAGGACTCGGTTGCGCGCACCGCGTCAACGAGGGAGACCCGGCAAGTCAAGGTGATCACCTCCGGCGGTTTCACGGCGGCCTTCAACATCCTCGGGCCGATGTTCGCGCAGGCGACCGGAATCGAGGTGATCACCGAATACGGTTCCTCCATGGGCGGGGGACCGGAATCCATCCCGGTTCGGCTGGCGCGCGGTGAGACGGCGGATCTACTGATCTTCAACGGCAGGGCGTTCGATGACCTGGCTGCCACCGGGCATCTGCGAACCGCGAGCCGTGTCGACCTGGCGCGCTCCGTCACCGGCATGGCCGTGCGGGCGGGCGCGCCGAAGCCGGATATCAGCACCGTCGAAGCGTTTGTCGAGACGTTGCGGGCCGCGGAGTCCATCGCCTATTCGGCTAGCGTCAGCGGCACGTATCTGTCGACCGTGGCATGGCCCGAACTCGGGATCTGGGAAGAGATTCAGCCGAAGACCACACGCGTCGTGACCGAGCGGGTCGCGAGTGTCGTGGCGCGTGGGGAGGCCGAGATCGGCTTTCAGGCGATGAGCGAGATCCTGCCGATCGAGGGCGCGGAGTTGGCCGGTCTGCTACCCGATGAGCTGCAGCAAGTGGCGACGGTGGTCGTCGTCATGACGGAGCACATGGAAAATCCCGAAGCGGCCCGGAAGCTCGTCGAGTTTCTCTCTTCCGATGCGGCCGCCACGGTCGTTCAGTCCACGGGTTTGATGCCCGTCGCTCTCGACGAACCCCCGGGGTCGAGGTGATCGCGTCCGGTGGCTTCAGGGCGGCCTTCGACATCCTCGGACCGATATTCGGGCAAGCCAGCGGGATCGAGGTCGCCACCGAGTACGGCTCCGCCAGTACGAGGTCTCTCGGGTGGGTGGGTGTTGATCGCCGGGCCTATGCGGCCCGCTTTCCCGTGATTGCCTCACGGAGCCCCTCCAGGAGGCCTTCGAGCTTGGCCATTCGTTCCCGGAGCTGCCCGAGCTGCTCGGTCGTCTCTTTTCCCTGGGCGTCAATCCGGTCTCGGAGTTCTCCGAGCTGCCTGCTGGTCTCCCTGCCCTGCGCGTCGATCCGGTCTCGCAGCCGGCTGTCGTACCGTGCCACGATCCCCCACACGCCCGGCAGCACTGCCGCGACCGCGCCCATGGCGGTCAGCACTGTCGGGATGATTCCCGCGCTCTCCATGTTGCCCCTCTACTGTACGCCAGTTTTCGCTGGCCTCCTTGTCAACGCTGCGCTCTCGTCGCCACCGCGGCGTCCTCGATGGACGGGTCAAACCGGCCATTTGTCGCCACCTCGAAACCGGCCATTTCCGGCGGCCCGAGACTGGAGTCGAGACCTGCTTCACGGCGTCCTCTGTTGGCAAGCTGCGGGGCCCGCACTCGAGCACGTGAGCGGGCGAGCGCGCGGCTCGCCACCGCGCCGCTGTGCACGTCGAGCCTCCCGTCCGGGACCTACCAGGCCGGCATCCGGCGATCGCGCACGTAGGACGACGTGATGCGCCCGAGGCTGGGGGTGCCGGCCTGCCGCATCACCATCCGCAGCTCGCTGTCCAGGATGTCGAGCGCCGTCTCGACGCCGGCCTGCCCGAACGCGGCCAGGCCGAAGATGTAGGGGCGCCCCACGCCCACGGCCGTCGCGCCGAGAGCCAGCGCCTTGAAGATGTCGGTGCCGCGGCGGAAGCCCCCGTCGACGATGATCGGGGCGCGCCCGGCGACGCCGGCCGCCACCTCGGGCACGCACTCGACCGACGAGCGCAGGCTGTTCTCCATTCGGCCGCCGTGGTTCGACACCCAGATGCCGTCGGCGCCGTACTCCAGGGCGAGCTCCGCGTCCTCGCGCGTCACGATGCCCTTGAGCACCACCTTCATGGAGGTGGCGTCCTTCAGCCGCTTGACGTAGTCCCAGGTGGCGATGCGACCGTCGAGCCGGGGCGGCCCGAGCGGCGGCGTGGTGGTCATCGGCTTGCCGTCGGGGTTGATCGTCGATCCGAGGAAGCCGGGGAGCGCGAGGCCCCGATCGTCCGGGTTCAGCGTGTGGCAGGTGCCGCAGAACGCGCGGTCGCGGCGCCGGGCGCGCGCGTGCACGATGCGCTTGCCGCCGCCCTGGCTGTCGATGGTCCAGGCCAGCACGGGCGAGCCGGCCGCCTCGGCCCGCCTGATCATGGCCAGCGTCCGGCTCCAGTCGGGGTCGCGGTAGAGCTGGAACCAGACGGGCCCGCCGCGGGCCGCCGCCACGTCCTCGATCGGCTGACTCGCCGCGTTCGAGAGCGTCATGATGTGGCCCCGGGTGTGCACCGCGCGGGCCACCTCCACCTCGCCGCCCCGGTGGAAGGCGCTGAGCGCGCCGCAGGGGCAGAGGAGGATCGGGGAGTGCGCGCTCGACCCGAAGAGCGACAGCGACATGTCGATGCGGCTGATGTCGACCAGGCGCCGGACGCGGAGCTGGTACTGCGTGAACCCCTCGCGGTTCGCGCGGTACGTCGCCTCGTCCTCGGTGCCGCCGAGGAACGCCACGTGCCCGTAGTGCAGCCTCTCCTTGGCGACGGCCTCGAAGTCGAAGACCGTCAGCGCCTCTTCCGGCGACGCGATCAGCTCGCCTGCGGGGCCGCCCTCCCGGAACGGCTCCTGGCCGAGCGCGTGGAGGATCTTCGGGGAGAGCGCGACGTACGGCAGGGCGGGGCTGGCGGCCAGCATCCGCAGGAACTGGCGCCGGTCGGTCTGCGGGGCGCTCGGGTTGGGCATGTCGCTCCTCCAGACGTCGAGCCTTCACAGTATCATGCCGGACGGGCGGCGTCGTACCCCCCGGATGGACGGCGCAGTTCCGAGTGTATTCGGACGATGTCGGCGGCATCGCGTCCCCTCGTTGTCCGCTACGTTCCGAAGAGGGATGATCGCGCGCGATTGGCGGCACGCGCATCCTGCCATGAAGCCGAAACTCATTCCCCTGCAGTATGAGAAGCCCTCGCTCCCGGAGGTCGCCGCGCGGGCGCGCAGCTTCTTCGAGGTGATGAACCGGCGCCGAACGGTGCGGGACTTCAGTCCGGCGCGGGTGCCGGCCGGGGTGATCGAGGACCTGGTGCGTGCGGCATCCACGGCTCCGTCGGGCGCGCACCGGCAGCCGTGGACGTTCGTTGCGGTCTCGGATCCGGTCATCAAGCGGCGCATCCGCATCGCCGCCGAGCGCGAGGAGCACGAGAACTACGGGGGGCGGATGCCGGAGGAATGGCTCCGCGCGCTGGAGCCGCTGGGCACGGACGAGCACAAGCCGTTCCTCGAGATTGCCCCCTGGCTGGTGGTCCTCTTCCGCCAGAACTACGGCCTGGGGCCGGACGGCGAGCACGTCCGCCACTACTACGTGTCCGAGTCGGTCGGCATCGCGGCCGGCCTGTTCCTGACCGCCGTGCACCAGGCGGGACTGGTGGCGCTGACGCACACCCCCAGCCCGATGGGATTCCTCCGGGAGATCCTGAAGCGTCCGGACAACGAGACGGCGTGCCTGTTGATGCCGGTGGGCTATCCTGCCGCCGACGCGCGGGTACCGGACCTGCGCCGCAAGCCGCTCGAAGACGTCCTGCAGATTCTGCGGGAGCAGGATTCCGCGCAGCGGCCGTGAATCAAGCAACCCGATCATCCGCGCCGACAACGGGACCACACGGTGCGCCTTCGAGCGGGCGGTAAGGACGCTGGCCATGGTGGTCCTAAAATATGGTCATGCAGTCCATCAAGGTCACCGAGCTGAAGTCCCAACTGAGCCGGTATCTGCGACAGGCTTCCCGTGGGGAGAGGATAACCGTCAGGGATCGGGACAACCCGATCGCCGAGTTGGGACCCGCTCGCGGGAGCCGCTTTCCTGGCGTGACCGCCTGGTGCGCGAGGGCCGGCTCCAGCTTGGGACTCAGGACTGGGGCGCTCTGAGCATCTCCACCATCGAGCGGCACGTGGATATCCAGTCGTCGCTCCGCGCCGTCCGCGAGGATTCCGATGAAGTACGTCGACGCAAGCGCGGTGCTCCGAGTCCTGTTCGTTGAGCCAGGGCCGTCGGTGCCGCTGCTGGCCGGCGACCACGTCGATCGCTCGGGCGGCCAGTCGTCGCCGTGCTCCGAGCTTGCTGCGGCCGACCCGCGCAAACTGCGGCGGCCAGCCAATCGGCGGTGAGCCAGTATTCCGACCGTCTGCGCATTCCCATCCGACGGGGGGATTCAGACGATGCGCACGACGGTCCTGTCGGTTCTGATGCTCATGGTCACAACGGGGGTGTACGCCCAAGGTGCACGCGAGCTGGAGTTCGGCGGTGGGCTCCACTTGTGGAACCTGGCGCAGCACTACGATTTCTCGGACTTCCCTACGGGGCCGACGGTCGACCTGACGTGGGTCCGGTGGCGTGAGCGCTGGGGCGCCGCCTTCGGTGTCTCCGGCGTGCTCAGCCGGGTGGATGTCCGCGAAGGCAACTACACGGTGGAGCGGCGGCTGCCGGTGTATGGGCACGTCACCGTGCGGTACCGGTTCCGGCCGGACAGCAACGGCAACGTCTGGTCGGTCGGCATCGGGAGCCCTTGGGCCGTTTTCTGGGAGCGCAACCGTCCGCGCGTCTGGGATTCGGAGGGAGGCTATTGGACGATGGACCGGAGACCGCAGGCGGTGGAGGGCAAGCTCGCGGTCGCGACGTTGCTGGTGCACACGGAGGTCCTGTTCACACGCCGGGTGTCGGAGCAACTGAAAGTCCGGGGCGGCGTCCGGGTTGCGCCGCTCTACTACCCGCTGATGCTGCAACCGGTCGTGGTCGGTGTCTGGGATTTCTGATCGGCGGCGCGGTGGGGCTGGGGTAGATGGTGCCGCCGACCAACGCGACACGCGCTTGCTGGGGTGTCGCGGCCGTATCGGGAAGGCCACCGACGAGGATCGCCAGCGTCAACGCGGTGACGCGGACGTCGTCCACGGACGCACGACGCCAGTGTAGCCGGGAACCGGCGTTCAGTGCTGCCGGTAGCAGCCGGTCGACTCGAATCCCGCCGCGGCGAGCATCGTCAGCAGCGCGGGAATCAGACCAGACGGCCGGCAGAAGCGAAGGATGGTGACGGGTGGGCTTGACACTGCGGTGGGCGGAATCCGACAGTGGAGCAGGACGATGCTGCGAAGCGAGATCGAAACGGCGCTCCAGGATCCGGATCGCGAGCCGTCGGGCCTTGATGGCGTGCCGGGATGGCGGCGGCTGAAGGACGGATCGCCGCACCCCGAGGACCTGCGCGACATCGTCGATGCGGTGCTGAAGGTCACGAAACCGGAGCGCGTGCTGCTGTTCGGGTCCGCAGCCCGCCGGCGCCCGCGCCAGTTGCGCAGCGCGTCTGCACGGGACGACATGGACCGCCTTCGGTGACCCTCATGAGTGCGGCTTGCCGGTCCGAACAGAATGTACACAATGAGCAATGGATGCAGATTGTCCTCGTACGCAGTCATCGCGCTGGCCGCGGCCCTCGGGTGCCGCCCCGCCTCGGCCCAGGAGGTCCCCAGGACGTCCTGGGCCGACCCGGACCTGCAGGGAATCTGGGTCGCCTCGACGCTGACGCCGCTCGAACGGCCTTCCGAGTACCAGGGACGTGAGTTCCTGACCCGGGCCGAAGTCACGGCGCTCGAGGCCGAGGCACGCGTCGAAGAGCAACGCCAGCAGAACCGGCCCGCGGAGCGGGCGCCGGCAGGCGGCGATGTCGACTACCGGCCTGACGGCAGCCTCGGCTACGACGCCTTCTGGCTCGACGAAGGCACCACCTGGCAGCCGAGCGGGCGCACGTCGCTGATCGTCGATCCGCCGAGCGGCAGCATCCCCTATCTGCCCACGGCGCGCGACCACGAACGGCCGTACGGGACGGGTCCCTGGAACTCGCACCTCGACCTCGACACGGGCGAGCGGTGCTTCGGGGACGGGTTTCCGCAAATCTGGTTCGGCGACAACCCGAACCACCAGATCTTCCAGACCCCGACCGACGTCGTGATCCTGCACGAGATGTACCAACAGAGGCGGATCATTCCCGTCGACGGCCGCCCGCAGACGGGCATCCCGCAATGGAACGGTGAGCCGCGCGGCCGGTGGGAAGGCAGCACGCTGGTGGTCGAGAGCCGCTACTTCCCCGATCGGCCGGAAGACCGGTTCCGTCACCTCTGGCGCGCCCCCGCCTCGACGTTGCATGTGGTCGAGCGGTTCACGCGGGTCGATGCGGAAACGATCGACTACGCAGCAACGATCACCGACCCGGTGCGTTTCGCCCGGCCGTGGACCGTCCGCTTCGTGTTGTCCAACGACCAGGCGGGGCGGGGGGTGACCCCGGGGCACCTGTTCGAGTATGGCTGCCACGAGGGAAACCATGCGATGGTAAACGTGCTGCGCGGTGCTCGCGTCGAGGACGCGCACGCCGCCCGCTGAGGCCGGCGGCTTCTGCCGGTTCGCCATGCAGCATCCCCATCCGCCCGTGGTCGAGTGGTCCGGCAGGTCCGTCGCGCTCCGGCAGGGAATCTCAAGCAGGCGGGAGAAGGGGAGCCGTCACCGACCTCGCTCCAGTGGTGGGCTTCGATGCCCGCGTCCGCCAGCGCCTCGGTCCACTGAGGCGACAGGTTCGAGCGCCGGGCGGAACCTCCGGAAACACTGGCCCGATGCAGTTGACCGAAGATCCGCTATGGGACGCGCCCACCCAAAGTGCGCGATCATGCAGTGACGGGACAGCCGAACGCCTTCAGGTGCATAAGGAAACACCCTCGCCCGAGATTGCCTGGATGACCGGCCCCGGGAGCAGCCGTGGGAGGTGACTCCGTAGGGCGGTCGTCGATTGACACGGCCCAGCGCTCACGCTGTAGCACCCAGCCGCCGCGGGGCGGCTCGACGATGCCGAGAAACGAGTCTCTCAGGCGGGACCTC
>WTFV01000190.1 GCA_011523845.1 Acidobacteriota bacterium
GAGGTAGAGACGCTGCGGTGACGTTTTCGAACACGTCGCGGGTGGAGTCCCGAATGTCGAGGAAGTCCGGATAGGAATTTGCTCCCGGCCGCCCGCTGGAGTAGTCGCTCGTGAACATCGCGACCAGACGATCCGGCTCCGCGCCGGGGAGTGGACGCAGAAGCAGAGCGTCGACCAGCGCGAGAATGGCGACGTTCGCACCGATGCCGACGGCCAGGACCGCGACCGCCACGACCGCCAGAACCGGGCGCGCGAGAAACCGGCGAAATCCGTGCCGCAGGTCCCGCCACAGATCCTCGGCGGCCCGGAAACGCTGTACGTCGCGGCATTGCTCCTTGACCGTCTCCACGCCCCCCAGACGGGCGAGCGCCGTGCGGCGCGCCTCCTTCGGCGTCATGCCCCGGCGGATGTTCTCCTCGACGTCCAGCTCCAGGTACGCCTGCAGCTCCGCGTCGAGCTCGCGCTCGATGCGCTCGCGGCGGAGCAGATTCACCAGGCGAACGGCGGAATCCCGTAAGCGGCTCATGACGATCTCCTCCGGCGGTCCGGCAGGCCACAATGGCGAGGCCGGGCAGCCCTATCGAATATCGACAAGTCTAGCCCCTTGTCGTATCGAATGTCAATAGCTCGGCCCGGCGCCGCCCCCCATCGCACCACCGACCACGGCGATGCCGGCAGCCCCGAGGGAAGCCCGCTGCGTCCGGTCGAACTCGATCAGCGCCCGCTGGTAGTCGAGAATCGCGCGCAGCTCGGCATCCTGCGCAGTAGCCAGATCGCGCTGCGATTGCAGGACGAAGAAGTTCGTCGACAGGCCGACCTCGAACTTGCTCTCCTCCGCCTCGAGCTGTCGTTCGGCCAGCTCCCGCGACGCCGTCGCGGCCTCGATGCGCTCCCGGATCGACTCGATGCGAAGCGCCGCGTTGGTGACCTCGCTGGCTATCCGCAACTCGATGCGGCGAATCCGGGTCCGGTTCTGCTGCAGCTCCAGCCGGGCCCGTTCGTACGCGGCCCGATCCGCGCTCCGGCCGAGCGGGTAGCTCATCTGCAGTTGCACGCGCCAGACCGGGTAGTCGGCGTTGGCGATGCTGTCGAGCGCATCCCGATATCCCCCCGGGATCACGCCGCCGGCGCCGCCGAAGATGTCCTCGAAGCTGTTCCCCGCCGGAACCCGCCGGGGACCGCCCTGACCGGTCAACTGGTAGCTCCCGACCAGATCGAGCGCGGGCAGGGTGCTGTTGCGGAGATTCTCGACGGTCGCTTCGTTGACGTCGAGCTGGCGTCGCGCGCGGGAGACGTCGGTGCGCCGATCGAGCGCCCCGCGAATCGCCGCCTGCAGGTCGATTGGCGTCGCCTCGATCCGCGGCTGCTCCGTCGGGTTGATCTCTGCGTTCCACAGCTCATCGGACGTGCCCCCGACAATGAGCTCCTTCAGGACTAGCTCGCTGGTGCGCTGCGTCTCGACGGCCACCGCCAGCAACTGGCGTCGCGCCGCGGCCTCGGACTGCGCCTGCACGACGTCGATCGGCGCCATCGTCCCGACCTCGACGCGAACGCGGTTGTCCTGCACGAGTTGCTCGGCCAGCGCCACCGCCTGTCGTTGCACGTCCACGGCGGCGCGCGCGTAGACGAGATCCCAGTAGGCCAAGCTCACGTCGGCGAGCGTGTTGACGACGGTCTCCTCGAGGTCGATGTCGGAGATGTCCCGGTTGATGCGCGAGACGACCAGTTGCGTGCGCCGCGCATCGGTCCGAAAGCCGCGCAGCAACGGTTGCGTGTACTGCAGCGTCATGTTCGCGCCGAAGCTCGGGTTGAAGGTCGAGAAGATGTTGGTCGACTCCGACCGGGTGCTGTCCCAGGTGACGTCGTACCGGCCGCCGCCCCATTTGACCTGCTGGCCGACCCCGACGTCGTAGGTGCCCCGGTCGCTGACGATGGGCTGGCCGCGAAGCCCGCCGCCGTCGAACACGAAGCGGTTGGGTGTGGTCTCCTGGTTGAAGTCGAAGCCCGACGAGGCGACAGGCAGGAACGCCGCGCCGGCCGCGGCGACACGCAGGTCCTGCACCAGCGGAACGATGCGCTGGACGGCGATGTCGAGGTTGCGTTCGAGAGCGCGCTCTACGGCATCGTCGAGCGTGAGGTCGAAGCGGCGGGCCGGCTGCCCGGCCCCGCTCGCCTGCCGTGCGACGCTCGCCGACGAGTGGCGGAGCACGTCGAACATGGAGGTCGGCTGCCCGGCCCGGCTCGCCTGCCCTGCGACGGCGGCAACCCGCTTGCCGACAACGGTGTCCAGGGTCTGGGCGTGCGTTGCGCGCGACGCCGCCGCGAGCATCAAGCCCGCGATGAGCGGCCCGAATACGAAGGCACGAACCTGACTCGGCATCAGCATCCTCCAGTCCGGAAGTCCAACCCGGCGTATTCGACCGAGGAGCAACGCCGTCCACGCGGGATGCATCGCCGCTCGCATCCAGCGGGGCTTTCGCCAGGGGCTGTCTCAAGAATCCGTTTCATCCACTTGCATGCCCCACACCATGGGGCACGTGGACGGCTAGTCATGAGCCGAGCTCCCGGGATGCAGACCGCACCTTCCATCGAAGAGGTGAATCTCGCGCCTCGCGTGCTCCGCGTAGCGCGGGTCGTGGGTCACCATGCAGATCGTCGAGCCCTCGT
>WTFV01000113.1:0-5667 GCA_011523845.1 Acidobacteriota bacterium
CGGATGACCTGTACGCCTACGACCTGGCCACCCGGACCCGCCAGCCTGCGAAGGACTTCGTCGACTTGCGTTACCACCACAAGTTGACAGGCCAGGATGTGCCCTTTATTCCCTCCAGTCTCTGGTCGGACGGCGTCACCATGTGGATGGTCAACGGCGCCCCGTTCGACAGCTATGGCGTCGGCATCTTCGCGTACGACGTGGCAACTCGGACCCCGGATCCCTCCAGAACGATCACTGGGCACGAGGCGAAGGGTGCGACTGTGCCGCACCGGTCGAGGGGCATGGCTTCGGACGGCACCACGTTGTGGGTGGCAACGGCCAACGATCTATTGGCCTTCGATTTGGCCACCCGAAGCCGGGACTACTTCAAGGATATAGTTGGCGTCTCGGGAACAGATATATGGACCGATGGCGCCATCATGTGGGTGCTTGAGGGCAATTATCTGGACGGCATGCGCGTGCATCCCTTCGAAGTGGCCACCGGCCGGTCTCTTGGTCCTTGGCCTGACTTGGGGCCCGACCGCGGCGAGCGCTACACGGGCATGTGGTCCGACGGTACGACCATGTGGCTCTCGCACCGCACCGAGGAGAGCCTGCATGCCTTCAATTTGGCGGCTCGAAGCCGCGATCCCGGTAGAGACATCGTCCTGCGGCGCGGCGAGGCTGGCCAGATGATCGGTAGCATGTGGTCCGATGGCATCACCATCTGGATGGAGGAAGACCACTCCAGCGGGCCCTTCTATCTTGCGGTCAGCGTGCGCGCCTACAACTTGGAAACCGGAGCCCGCGATCCCAGGAAGGATGTCTTGCACCCGGAGCGCGAGGGGCTAGGCGGAGTGCGATCCTTTGGGGGCAATACCGGTATCTGGTCCGACGGCGCGACCATGTGGGTCCCGCGCTTGATCGAAGAGTCGCGAACACTGGATCTGATCGCCTTCGACGTTGCCGGTGCGGTGGGGAACCGGCCGCCGGAGGTGGTGGGGATGCTGGCGCCGCTGAGTCTCCGCGCAGAAGAGGCGAAGGTGGAGGTGGTGGGCGCATTCCGGGACCCCGACGGGGATCCGCTGAGTTACCGGGCGACTTCGTCGGCATCGAGCGTCGCGTCGGTGTCGGTGTTGGGCAGTGCGGTGGTGGTGACGCCGTGGACCGACGGAACGGCAACGGTGACGGTGACGGCGACCGACCCCGGCGGTCTGATCGCGGCGCAGTCATTTCCCGTGCGGGTGACAGGACGGTTCACCGACGACCCGATACGACCCGGGGTGACGCCGATCCGGGCCGTCCACTTCACGGAGTTGCGGGAGCGGATCAACGGACTCCGGCGCGGGCTGGGCCTGTCGGCCTTCAGTTGGACGGACCCGGTCCTTCAAGCGGGGACGACCCGGGTACTGCTGGTGCATCTTCTGGAGTTGCGGCAGGCGCTGGGCGCGGCGTACGCCGCAGCCGGACGGACCGCGCCGCGCTGGACCGACGCGGCGGCCGTGGAGAGGTCGTTTCCTATTCGGGCGGCCCACCTCTCGGAACTGCGTGCCGCGGTGGCGGCGTTGGAGTGAACGCCAGTCACATACCCCACACGTGGACAACTGCCAGGAACGCGCCCCGGTGCGAGCTCGGCGACGATACAGTAGGTTCCCATCGGCATCAGACGCAGTCTTGCTCTCACCGACACTCGCCAGGCGGCGCCCGAGTGTCTCTCAATGCAGGCGGTACTGCTTTATTCCAGTGTCCGTCAAGACACAATTGTCCAGCGGGTACCGTGCGTGCGGATTGTGAAACACCGTCAGCGACGTGGCTCCGTCTCTCTGCAGATTCAGCACACCTATCGCACTGATCGATTCGTTTCGGCAGTGCGGCGATTCGCGTGAGGGTTCGCGTGTCGTGCCGACGGCGTAGGGAGACGTGTGCCTGTCGGACGGGACTTCCATCTGCACGGTTATGTGGCCTTCCAGCACCGCCGCGATATCGACGGGATCCGCCACCCCGAGGCCGTGAAAGTCAGCGACTACCAACAGGGCCGGCCCGGCCGCATGGCGATCGTTCCAGGCGCGAAGCTGTTTCCTCGCTCTCTCGAGCAGGAGCGCCAGACGGTGGCCAACCGTCCTCCCTGTCGCGTTTCCGTAGCCTCCCTCGCCGAGAAGTCGCTCGCTCTCCTTGTCATCCGAATTCGGTTCGAAGGCGTTTATTTCCGTTGGGATCTCAAGACCTCCCACGTCGAGCAGATAATCCGGCGTCTTTTCTCCGTGCTTGTGAGACTCGTCGATACGACTACAGGACAACCCCAACCGGCCGCAATAGTCCTTGAACAGAAGCTCGTCCACGCCCAGCCGCTCGTCAGACGCTCGCTTCCGGTTCAGCGCGACGAAGTCCGGAAACATCACGAGACTTGAATCAACGACGACCTCCAGGAAAGCCGAGCTGCTGGAGCTCCAGGTTCGACTCCAGCTCCATTCCAACGACTTGTCCGGCGCGACAGTTCCGAGCCGGTAGTAGCCCTTCGACGAGAACGACTCGTCCCGATAACTCGTACGCGCATGGATGATGGCGGGGTTCTTGCCCCGGTTGTGCGCCGTCCAATCGCCCGCTGTCAGTTTCATGACTTCGGTTTCGCACCCGTCATGCACTCTCGTTACGCGGTGACTTGCACCATCCGGCGACACCACAGTTATGTCTGCGGATACTTCTCTGTTGCTCCGGACGAGTTCAAAGTCTCTCATGGTTGCCGGCTCCGACTTCACGGATCCAGTCTGCGCACTACGACGGCCGGTGTCAAGAGCAGTCGCCCGCCGGTTCGGGGGCCTCACATTGCCCATACGTGGATATCCACGCCGGCCGCGGACTCTCGCCGGTGGAACACCTTGTCCTCCCACGCCCGGTCGCTACGGTCGAAGATGACGAGGTGCCCCGCCTCGGCCGCGCAGCGGTCCATGTAGGCCGCGGTCTGCTCCAGGCCATCCCGGATGGTGCGCTCGAGACTCTTGCGCAGGACCTTGCATTCGATCACGAACTTGCGCGTCCGCCGGCCGTCCACTCCGTCGGTGCCTGAACCGACGTGTCTCTGCGGCCAGACGATGAGAAGATCCGTGCGCCCCCGCCCCAGGCCGTACTCGCGCTCGATGCGGCCGCCACCGTTCACCACCCGCTGCAGGAACGCCTGCAGGAGGAGTTGCGGCCCGGCCTCCTGGTAGTCGAAGCGCGCTACCCAGTGCTCGGCATGCTCGCGGAAGAAGGTCTGAAACGCGGCGAGCAACTTGACGACGTCCAGGCCGCCGTCGGCGTCGACGTACCACGCGAGTTCCTGGACCAGTCCCTCCTGGGCCGCCGCGGTCAGCTCGCGCGGCACGACCTCGGCGTAGATGGGATTGGCGATGCGGAGCGGCGGACCGCTGGCGACGAGCCCGAGATCACGGACGTATTCGATGTCGCGGGCGGAGAAATCGCGTTCCTCGCCGCCGCTCAACAGCGGCTCGACCACGCGGCGCACCCGATCCTCCTGCAGCTTGTCCGCCAACTGGTCGAGATGGGTCTCGCGGCGCTGAATGATGCGCTCCTGCGCATCCCGGACCCCTTCCGCCGTGATCGGACGGCTGCGGTCCCGCCCGGATGCGTCCCGGAAACAGGTCTCGTCCGCCAGCGCGTTCACCAGCCACGGCTGGCCGCGGGTCCGCTCCCAGATCGTCTCCAGCGCCTCCGGTTCGAACGCCTGTCCGGTCTCGCCGGTGTGCTGCGCGAGCAACGCCGTCACGTCGTCCCGGGAGAAGTCGCCCAGACGCAACGAGCGCGCCTTGACGTTGAAGGCGCTACCCCCGGCGATCACGGCCTGCTCCGCGCTGGAGTGGATGCGGTAGTCGCATACGTCCCGCACGCCGCACAACACCACGCTCTGGGGAAAGCCCTCCGGGCGCCGTACGTATCCCGCGCGCAACTGGCGCAGGACCGACAGCAGGGTGTCACCGACGAGGGAGTCGATCTCGTCGACGAACAGCACCAGCGGCTTCGCGTCGGCCTCGGACCAGCGGGCCAGCGCCTCGCCGAGCGCGCCCGCCGGACCGTGCTTCGCCAGGATGCCGGGCCAGACCTCGTCCAGGAAGCCGTCGCCCAATGTCGTCCGCGCCCAGGAAGCCAGCGCGCCGAGAATCGCCCGCATGGCCGTTCCGACGTCCTCGCGCATCGCCTGCGCGGGCTCGACGTTCACGTAGACGCACCGGTAGTCACCCTTCCCGCTGTCGTTGAGCAGGTCCCGCAACGCCAGCAGCGCGGACGTCTTGCCCGTCTGCCGGGGCGCGTGGAACACGAAGTAGCGCTCGGTCCGGATCAGATCGAGAACATCGCGCAGGTCCAGACGGTCGAGGGGCGGAATGCAGTAGTGCTTCGCGGCGACGACGGGGCCGGCCGTGTTGAAGAAGCGAGGCACTGCGCCAGTATCGCACGCGCCCATTGACGGTCGGGACGACGGGAACCCGCCACATTGCGTGCAACGGTTCGCCTGCGCGCGGCCGCGCACGCCGGCGTTCCTCCGGGAGCATCTCGCGGACCGGCGGCACCACTTCGCGTAGCCGCTGCAATCTGCCGGCATACAATCGGCAGATGCCACACGATCGACCCTTGGAGCACCTGGCCTTCCGGCTGGCGGAAGCCGCCGCCGAACAGCTCGGTGGATTGGACATTCTCGGCTGCCGCGTGCTGTCGGACGCGGACATGGCGAGGGCGGTGGAGCTCGGGTTCCCCGTAGACACGATCGATGCGCTCTGCAAGACGGGCGTGACGGATCGGGAGATCGGCAACCTGATCATCAAACCCCGCACGCTGTCGCATCGGCGAGCGAAACGGGCCAGGCCGACGGTGGAAGAATCCGATCGCGCTGCCAGAGTCGCCCGGATCGTGGCGCTGGCCGGGAGGACGTTCGCCAACAGAGACAAGGCCGACCGGTGGCTCCACAAGGAGTTGAGCGCACTGGACGGCCGGCGGCCGATGGATCTGATCCGAACGCACGCGGGCGCTCGGGTCATCGAGGACCTGCTCACCGGCATGGCCTGGGGCGCCGCCGCCTGACCCGCATCACGATCTCCCGGGTCGAGACGTTCCGGTACGATCCGAGACTGTTCGTGTTCGGATGACGCCGCTCGTTCGCCCGCCTCACCGCCTCCGCGCGTCGACATCGGCGCCGGCGGCGGATTCGCCGCACTGACGCACACCGTCGTCCCACGTCCCGTCCCGGTCTTCCCGATCGGGAAAGTCCGGAGTGCAGAGGGTCGCTCAGGCGACGGGTTTTCCCGATCGGGACATTCTCACTTGCCAAGTGCGGATTGCCCGCCTATATTTCCCGAGCGGGAATCCCCTCGTGACACCAGAGGACATCGGGCGGATCGTTCGTGAGACGCGGCGCACCCAGGGTCTCCGACAGGATCAGTTGGCGGGCGCCGCCGGCGTGGGCGTCCGGTTCCTGGTGGAGCTGGAGGCGGGAAAAGCGACCGCCCAGATCGGCAAGGCGCTCGCGGTGCTCGCGGCGCTCGGCTGCGACCTGCGCATCGAGCCTCCACGGATGGAGCCGCCGCCGGGTGCGGTCGGCGACGAGCCGCGAACGTGATGCGAACCCTCACCGTCTGGTGGGAGATGGAGCCGCCGCCGGGTGCGGTCGGCGACGAGCCGCGAACGTGATGCGAACCC
>WTFV01000113.1:5767-15821 GCA_011523845.1 Acidobacteriota bacterium
CGCCGGGTGCGGTCGGCGACGAGCCGCGAACGTGATGCGAACCCTCACCGTCTGGCGGGAGGGCGCGGTCGTCGGTTCGCTGACCGCGGACCGTCACGGCGCGATGCGGTTCGCCTACGACGGGAGCTGGCTCGCGGACGCGGACGCGCCGGCCCTGTCGGTCTCGCTGCCCAAGCGCCCGGAGCCGTTTCCGCCCCGGCAGTGCCGGCCGTTCTTCGAGGGGCTGCTGCCCGAGGGCGCGCAACGCGACGCGGTCGCATCCGCCCTGGGCGTCTCGCGAGCCAACGACTTCAGGCTGCTCGAACGGCTGGGCGGCGAGGTGGCGGGCGCGCTCACCCTGTGGCCGGCGGGCGAGATTCCGCCTCCATCCGAAGCGGCCGAACCGGCGGTGGCGATGGCCGACGACGAGCTCGCCGCGCTGCTGGCCAGCCTCGAGACGCGGCCCCTTCTGGCCGGCACCCGGGGTCTGCGCCTGTCGCTCGCCGGGGCGCAGTCGAAGCTGCCGGTAATTCTTGTCGCGGGGCGGATCGGACTTCCCGCACGCGGCCAGCCGACCACGCACATCCTCAAACCGCCAATCGCCCGTTTTCCGGCGACGACGGAGAACGAGGCGTTCGCCATGCGTCTCGCCGCGAGACTCGGACTGGACGTAGCCCCGGTCGAACCGCATGTCGCCTCCGGTCTGGTCTGCCTGCTGGTGACTCGCTACGACCGCCGGCAAGAACCGGGCCGTGCCATCCGACGCCTGCACCAGGAGGACTTCTGCCAAGCGCTCGGCATCGTCGCCGACCGGAAGTACGCCGCCGATGGCGGTCCCGGCTTCCGGCAGTGCTTCGACCTCGTGCGACGCGCCTGCTCGCGACCGGCCGTCGAGGTGCTCAAGCTGCTCGACGCGGCCATCGTCCAGGTGTTGTTGGGGAACGCCGACGCGCACGGCAAGAACTACAGCCTGCTGCATCGGGGGGGACGCGTCGAGCTGGCACCCCTGTACGACCTGCTCTCGACGGTGGCCTGGCCCGACCTGTCTCCGAACTTCGCCATGCGCATCGCGCGGCGCGCCACCCTCGAGGAGCTGCGACGGGGCGATTGGGACCGATTCGCGACCAACGCCGGACTCGGTGCGCCCTTCGTCCGGCGGCGCGTTCGCGAGCTGGCCGATCTCGCGCCCGTCCAGGCCACCGCGGTTGCAGCCGAGCAGGCCCGGCCGGGCCTCGACCAGAACGCTCTGGCAGGTTGCGCCGAGCGCGTCACCGACCGCGCCCGGCGCCTCGCACTGACGGTCTGAACGGCCCCAGGGGTCCGTGCCGTACACGGTGCAGACCCCTGGGGAGGGTTGGTTGGAGTGCTTCCTCGTCGCGCCTTGCCACGCGGGCGCCTCGCCGCTCTCGGTGCAACGCGGCGTTCCGCCACGGGCTCACAGCTACAATTGACGCTGGGCTACTGCTGCTCCGCCTCCTCGGCGCGGGCGCCGCTCAGGATGTTCAGCAGGCCGTAGTTCCCTTCGTGGCAGGCGTACTCGAACATCGGCTCGTCGTTGCGCCGCATCGGGACCGCCACGGTAAACGGGCGTGTGAAAATGCTCGGGTCGTCGACGGTGTACTCGTAGAGCAGCGTGTCCTCGTCGACGCGGGTGAAACGCTCGGTCAGCGTGACCGTCAGGCCGGTGCCGATGGCCTGCATGGCCGACGGATCGAAGCTGCCGGTGAGCTCGGTCAGGTTCGTGGTCTCCACGACGAGAGTCTCGCCCTCCCAGCGCCCGCGCGAGTCGCCCATCCACTGCCGCACGCTCTCCGGCAGGTGCGGGCGGCCGTCGAGCGGGATGATCCGGGCGTCGTGCACCATCTCGTTGAGGATGACGACGTGGTCCGGCGTCTGGAAGAGCTGCATGTTGTTGTTGTAGCCGCTCGGCATCATCGGCGGGCCGCTGTTGAAGCCCAACAGGCAGCGCTCGGCGAGACCGCGATCCTCGGGGTCGTCGGCGCCCGTGCCGGCGCTGCGGACGCGCACGGGGCTCGGGATCGGCAGATCCTCGGCGAGCGAGCCGATCTGACGCAACGCCTCACCCTCCGGCGTCAGCGCCGGGAGCCGGCCGTCGGGCGGATCGATGATGAGCGACGTCCGCCGGTCCTCGATGATGTTCGTGCCGTAGTCGAGCCAGAAGTCGTTGTAGCCGCCCACGCGCCGGCCCCGCTCGGCGCCGGTGCCGCCCGCGGGCAGCAGCTCGGTCCGGATCTCGCTCGGTTCGAGCAGCGCCGCGCGCCGCGCGTTGGCGGCCGCCTCGGCCGCGGCCGCCTCCTCCTCGGAGAGGAAGGCCCGTTCCTGGTCTTCCGGCCGCTGCAGCGGCGTCATGGTGCGGAAGTCCCAGACCCCCTGCAGGTCGGGCTGGCCGCCAGGCGTCCGCAGCTCCGTCTGGCCGGCCGCCGCCGTCGTGAAGAGCATGAGAACCACCGCCACCGCCGCCGCCACCGCGCGAAACTGCGTCTGCATGTCCAACTCCCCGTCGCCCGAGTCCAGGTCCCTGATAGGCCGATCAACGGCCCGTAGCCGTCATCCGTGGTCATGGTACCACTGCATCCGGCCAAGCTGTGGCCGGCGGCTCGACGACCGCAGGTGAACGCCTGCCGGGGCGGGCGCCATTGCGACGCAGCGGCGGCGAAATCACGACGGAGGGTTCAATCGGGTGGGTCCAGGATCCGCTTCCACAACCTCCGACACCGGGCCGGCAGGTCGTCGATGTCGGCCGCTACGGCCGTAATGAGAATTTCGCGGTCCGGGCCCGCCAGCAACTGCTCGATGTCCCAGGCATCCTGAGAGCCACCGGCATAGAGCTTGAGCAGGACGAGATCTCGCGCCAAAGCCGTTGGCAAACTCGTTCCGCCGATTACCGCGGGCTCCGCGCGTTCGAGGACCCGCCGCTGCCACCGATAGCGCCCGACGACCAGGTCGTCCCGCCGCTCTCCCTCCTGATCGAGACGAACGACGCCGGCCAGCGGATCGTCCGCATCGCCGCGAGCGACCGACACGTTCACTCCCGCTTCGGAAAGCTGCATCCACCACACCTCCTCGAGCCCAACCGCCGAGAGAGTCAGCAGGTCCACGTCGCGCGTCGATCGGCCGACGCCGTGCGCCGCCATCGCCGCGGCCCCGATCACCGCGTAGCGCGCCGGCCCGGTCGAGAGTCGCGGCGACCCGTTCGAGCAGGCTCACCCGATAAGCCGTTCGAGACATGCGCTCGGTTGGCGGGTGGCCTGGCGCCGCCGCTCCAGGAGTCGAATCGCTGTCCGCCGGTCGAGACCATGCGTAGCCCGGAACGATTCGAGGTCCTCGTCGCCCAGACGGAACGCGAGCTCCAGACGCTCGACGGGCGTCATTTCGCGAACACTAGCCACATCCTGTGCCCTGAATTCCATCGCGACCAGCTTCATTGGGCGAGTGTAACAGCTTGCGTGGGGCCGCGACTTCAGTTCTCACGTTCGTTCGGAAACGGGCACGCTGTCCGTCGCGCCAAACGACGGGCGTCACCGTAGAACTCCTCGAACGAATCCGAGCCATCAATCCACGATTTCAATTCCGCATGCGCCACGTAGTCGCGAACCCGCGCCCGAGCAGCCTCTCTCGTGGCACGGTCGGTCAATCCGAAGCTTCTCTTCACGAAACCGGACGGATCTCCGTCCGGTATGTCCTCCACGCCGCACTGCAGCACGGCGGCAAGCGCACCTCTGTCTATCGCCAGCCAACACTCGGCGTTTCTGTCAGCCACACCGAATACAGTCATGTGTCTGCAATCGTCCGGGACCCTCGCCGACTCGCGCGTCTTGACCTCTCGCCAGTGGCCCGCATCTGCATCCGTCAATACGACGAGAACATCGCACGCCTTTGCATCTCTCAAGTCCCGCAAAGACTTGCGAATCTCGCGCCGGAAAGAAATACGCGAACTGCCACGAAACCGCCCTTCGGCCAATTCCGCTTCCGGACACCAGCGCGCCGCAAGCCCACGGACAATGGCTTCGTCCATGTCGCCCTGTACGTAGAATCCGATCTTCATCACAGCATCTCCCGAAAATGCTGTTCACCCAGGGGAAAGTTCTCCAACTGCGCCTTCGCCGCCTCGATGTCCGGCTGCGTGATGGACGTGTGCGCCTCGTCTCGACGGAGCACAAACACACCATCCAGACACGAATCAAATAGATCCATGAAGTAGGGAGCATGGGATGTGAATACCAGTTGAGGTCGGCCAGGAGACGGATCGACCATTTCGATCAAGGTCTTCAGGAAACTGACATGAATCCCGTTTTCCGGCTCTTCGATCATGTACAAGGGCAACAGATTGTTCGTGGGCTGTATCAACAGGATATACGCCATCGCAAGAAAACGCAACGTCCCATTCGACGCGTTCACCGCGGGCACGGAGTTCCCGCCCGAGTCTTCGAAATACATGAACACGTTCTTTTCCGAACCCATGAAGTTGATCATGTCGAGACTCGGCTCGATCGCCCGGATGACTTCCAGAAGTCTGCGGTAGTCCCGTTCCCTCGCGCTCTTGAGCATGAAGAGCACCGAGGCAAGGTTCTCTCCACTGGAATCGAGAACGAAGGAGCCGGGCTTGTAGACGGCTCCTCGCATGGAGGCAGGAGAAAGGTCATAGTAGCACCACCCGGCCAGGTAACGCTTGAACCGAGCAGCCCGCGGGCTCGACTCCTCGTCGTACAGTCGCTGCACCATCGTGGCGTCGGTCGGCGCACTCGTTTCGCGATAAGGCCCCAGGCCTCCGCCGTATTCCGGGGCGGAACGACGCGCGTGCATGAACTCCCGTTCGTCGAGAAAGCGAATCCGACCCGCAACGTTTTCCAACAGAATCGTTTTCTCCGTAAACACTCCTCCCGTGACGCTCAAGGCCTCGCGGTTCAGCCTGACCGCCGCTTCCCCGATGCTGCTCTGCGGGGGTGAAATCGTCAGCTCGTATTCGAACGTCAGCGCCTCTTCGAGATAGGGCACATGAACTCTGACGAAGAAATCTATCGTGGCCTTGTCGAGGGCGAAGTTGGTCATGCCGAAACGCCCGCGGGCAACCGTGTCCGCACACCTGTCGAGCGGCGCCAATGCGCTCCCGGAAACGAATTGCAGAGCCTGGCAGAGACTCGTCTTTCCGCAGTTGTTCATGCCGAGGAGTAGATTCATTCCCTGCGGCCGGAATACGCCGTTGATCAGAGACTTGTAGTTGTCGACGCGAAACTCCTTCAGCATGTCAGGCTCCTCGACGATTCGTCCGGGGCGCGAAACCGACTGGCAGTATACGCCGGCAGGCGCACAGGTCGGAATGCAGGTATCCGTTCGCTCAAGAAGAGAAAGTGATCCAGCGGGTGCTGAAGCGGCCCGGGCGACGGTCGGGGCCACTCGTTCGCCGAATCATCCGTTGTGCTCCGAACTTCGATGTCTCGGTTGGCGAAGGCTCGCGTGCTCCCCGAGAATCAGCAACGCCTGCCGCCCCGGGCCCAGCGCCGCGACCCGGCGCCGCATGCCGCCGGCCAGCGCAGCACCCAGCCCCGCCCACAGGAGCACGATCGCCCACTCCTCCGGCCAGACGAGGGCCGACGGGCTGCCCGGCAGATAGAGCAGGATGAAGAAGACCGTGGCCGCGACCGCCAGCCAGCCGACCAGCGCCGGCGCGGCAACGCGATAGGGGCGCGGCAGGTCCGGATGGCGCCGCCGGATGATGAGAAACGCCGCCGCCACCAGCAGGTAGGCCACGACCGTCGCCAGCGAACCGGCGTCGACCAGCCACACCAGCGCGGGGCGGCCGAAGAAGGGAGCGACCGCGGTGATCCCGGTCAACACGACGACCACCGCCACCGGCGACCCGTAGCGCGGGTGCAGGCGGGCGAACACGGCCGGCAGCATCCCGCCGCGGGCCATCGCGAACAGCAGCCGGGAGGCGCCCAGGAAGAACGCGTTCCAGCTCGTCAGGATGCCGAACGCCCCGCCGACCACCAGCACCCGCCCGGCCCACGGGCTGCCGTAGACGGTGCTCATCGCGTCAGCGGTCGGCAGCGCCCGCCCGGCCAGCGTCGCGGGATCCAGCGACAGGCCGACCGTCCACTGCACGAGGCCGTACCACCCGAGCGCCATCAGGATGGAGAGCACGATGATGCGGCCGATCGTCCGGAACGGGACGTCGATCTCCTCGGCGAGCTGCGGGATGACGTCGAACCCGACGTACAGGAAAGGCGTCATGATGACGACCCGCAGCACTCCCTCCCAGCTCGTGATCCAGGGCGCCAGGTTGGCGGTGTCGCCGCGCACCGTCCCCGGCAGGAAGAACGCCAGCCCCACCAGCAGCAGGCTGCCGACGGCCAGACGCTGCGCGAAGGCGGCGAAGCGGACGCCGCGGTAGTTGACGACGCCGATGACGAGCGCGCCGGCCACGCCGATGATCACCCAGGTGGCGTGCACCTCCCAGCCGGCCACCGGATAGAGCGGTCCGGCTTCGAAGCCCGGTACGAGGTAGCTGACGACGGTGGGCAGGGCGACCGCCTCGAAGGCGCAGACGGCTACGTAGGCGAGCACCAGGGTCCAGCCGCAGACGAACGACCCCGCCGGTCCCAGAGCGACGAACGTGAAGCTGATCTCGCCGCCGGCGCGCGACAGGGCGGCCGACAGCTCGGCGTAGGTGAGCCCCACGAGCCAGACCATCACCGCGCCGGCGCCGAACGCCAGGATCGAGCCGACGGCGCCCGCGCGAACGATCATCTCGCCGGCGAGCACCACCCAGCTCCAGCCGACCATGGCGCCGAAGGCGATGGCCAGCACGTCGCCGCGGCCGAGCAGCTTGCGGAGGTGGACCGGAGGGTCAGACATGGCAGCTCGCGAACCAATCTCTTCGCGGGCCCGCAAGCAGGCATCCGGCGGTTGCCTCGCCGTCCGCTCGCCGGAAAACGACCAGCGGTTGCGGCCTCGAGCCGGGCGAGGATCCAGCCCGCTCCGGGAAGGTGAAGAGTCTCACCATGGCCCTCCGGCCCGACAATCGTCGCCTGCGGCTCCGCTTGCCGCCCAGCCGGGCCTGACCAGGAGTCTGCGCCGCATCTATGGCGCAGACTCCTACCGCTCGTAGACCACCCGGCCGCCGAGCACCGTCAGGTCGACCTCGGTCTCCATCGTGCGCGCCGGGTCGATGGTCAGCAGGTCCTGGGAGAGGACGACCAGATCGGCCAGCTTCCCGACCTCCAGACTGCCCTTCTCCTCCTCCTCGAAGGTAAGGTGCGCCGCCAGCCGCGTGTAGCCGACGATGGCCTCGGGCATGGTCAGCGCCTCGCCGGGCCCAACCACCGCGCCGCTCATCCCCTGCCGGGTGACAGCCGCCTGTAACCCGACCATCGGACCAATGGGCAGGATGTCGCTGCCGAGCGCCACGAACACGCCGTGGCGCATGGGCGAGCGCAGCGGGTTGTTGGTCGCGTACCGCTCGCCCTCGAGGTGCTCGGCATAGCGGCCCTCCAGCGTGTAGGTGAAGTTGGGCTGCTGCGCGATGTGGATGTTCCAGGTGGCCATCTTCCGCATGGTCTCGGCCGGCGGCCGCACCGTGAAGTGGTTCAGGTAGTGGCGATGGTCGGCGCGGGGCGACTCCTCGAGCATGCGCGCCCAGACGTCGACGGTCATGGCGATCGCTGCGTCGCCGATGGTGTGGAAGCCCATCTGCCAGCCCCGGTCGTGGGCCGCGCGGGAGATCTCCATGAGGCCGGCCTCGTCGATCAGCGGGCCGCTGCCGTAGTAGTCCGGCTGCCCCTTGTAGGGCTCCAGGGTCCAGGCCGCGGCGCCGGTATAGCCGCCGTCGACGAAGAACTTCATGGGTCCGACTCGCAGCCACTCGTCCCCGTCCCCGGTCCGGCGGCGGAAGCGGTCCAGCATGGCGATGGCCCGCGCCGGGTCCGGCGGCACCCGAAGCTGCACCGCGGCGCGCGGCACCTCGCCGGCATGCTCCGCGTAGACCGCCTCCCACGCGGCGTAGCCGGCGATGTCGACCCCGGCGTGGATGATGCTCGTGACCCCCAGCCGCAGCAGGTCGCGGAGGTTCTCCACGAAGCTCGCCCGCAGCTCGTCGGGAGTCGGGTCCGGCACCAGCCGGCTGACCAGCCCCTGGGCTCCCTCGCGGAGGATGCCGTTCACGCGGCCCTGCTCATCCACCTCGATGATGCCGCCCGGCGGGGTCTCGGTCTCCGGGGTCAGCCCCGCCGCGTCCAGGGCCAGCGAGCTCGCCACCGAGCTGTGTCCGCCGGCGCGGGTCAGGATCACGGGGTTCGCCGGCGCCGCGTCGTCCAGATCCTGTCGGAACGGCCGGCGCTGCTCCGCCAGCTCGTCCTCCGACCAGCCGTAGCCGGTGATCCACTCGCCCGCCCCGAGCTGCTCGGCCTTGCGCGTGACCCGCGCCTTCAGCTCGGCGAGGCTCTCCAGCCCGGCCAGGTCGATCCAGCGTTCCGGATTCCCACGCATGTGGACGTGCGTGTCGACGAATCCGGGCAGCGCCAGCCGGCCGGCCAAGTCGATGGTGCGGGCCGCGCGGTAGCGGTCGGTCAGCTCGTTCCAGCCGAGCGCCACGATGCGGCCGTCGCGCACGGCCACCGCCGAGTAGGTGGAGAGCAGCTCGTCGGCGGTGAACACCCTGCCGTTGTGCAGCAACAGGTCGACCGGCTCCTGCGCCTGCGCGGGCGCCGCCGCCAGACCCGGGAGCCACGCCGCGACGAGCCACGCCGCAACCGCCCGGCGCGCGACGGCCCGCACCACGACTGCCTCTCCCACGCCGGCCCGCGCGGCAAGGGTCCGTCCCGCAACGGCCCGCGCCGCAACCGCCGGTGCCCGGCTCTCGATTCGTCTCGTCTCGTGCATCACGGCAATATACGATAGCGGCGGCACAGGCCGCGCGGTTCCGATTGGAGGATCCCATGTCCGCTCGACACGCAGGTCTCGTCGCTTTCACCGTTGCCGTCTCGGCGGCGCTGGTGCTGGCGGGCCAACCCGCCGCCGCGCAGTACGGCGCCGTCGACGGCGAATGGCGCAGCTACGCCGGCGACAACGGCAGCACGAAGTATTCCCCGCTGGACCAGATCGACGCGAGCAACTTCGACGACCTGCGCATCGCCTGGCGCTGGCAGTCCGTCGACGGCAACGTGGACCTGGAGTCGTTGCCCCGGCGCGCGGACGACCGGCCGATCTCCATCCGCGGCCTGCAGGCGACGCCGCTGATGATCGACGGCGTGCTCTACCTGACCACCGCGCTCTACCAGGCGGCGGCGGTCGACGCGGGCACCGGCGAGACCCTGTGGGTGCACGACCCGCAGGCGTACCGGGGCGGCGATCCGACGCACGCCTACCGCTCGCGCGGCCTGGCCTGGTGGAGCGACGGCGGCGATGACGCCCGCATCTTCTGGGGCACGAGCGAGGCGTACCTGATCGCGGTCGACGCCCGCACCGGCGAGCCGGTCCGCGACTTCGGCGACAACGGCCGCGTCGACCTGATGGAGGGCGTCCCGCGGGCCGAGCGCGGCGGCACCAACTACCAGGGGCGGAACCTGGTGGGGGTCGCCTCGCCGCCGGTCATCACCCGCGACGTGGTGGTCACGCCGACCATCATCTCGGACTTCGTCATCCGCCGGGAAGCGCCGCCCGGCTGGGTCAAGGGGGTCGACGCGCGGACCGGCGACGTGCGGTGGGTGTTCCGCACCATCCCGCAGGCGGACGACTTCGGCGCCGACACGTGGCTGAACGAGTCGTGGCGCTACTCGGGCAACGCCAACATCTGGCCGCCGCTGAGCGCCGACGACGAGCTCGGCTACGTCTACCTGCCGACCGGCACCCCGACCAGCGACTACTACGGCGGCCACCGGCTGGGCGACAACCTGTTCGCAGAGAGCATCGTCGCCGTCGACGCGGAGACGGGCCAGCGGGTCTGGCACTTCCAGGCCGTCCACCACGGCGTCTGGGACTACGACTTCCCCGCCGCGCCCACCCTGATCGACATCGAGGTCGACGGCCGGCCGATCAAGGCGCTTGCGCAGGTCAGCAA
>WTFV01000196.1 GCA_011523845.1 Acidobacteriota bacterium
GCGGCGGCGGGTGGGGCCAGGGCACAGGCCGCGGCGAACAGGGGCGGAGCGAAACCGGGCGCAGCGGCGCGCCCCACCGCCGCGGCACGAGGGGTGACCGCAGCGCCAGGAAGGCCGTCTTCGGGGCCGAACGCGGCTCGAGGCGCGGCGGACCCGGCCGCCGACGCCGCGGGGAGACCGGCGAAGCCTCACCGGCGGGACCGCTCCGCATCCGCGCACGCGCCCGGGTCCGCCGCGTCGGAGCGGGCGCCGGCCAAGCGTAGCGCCGCCGAGCACAAGCGCCTGCAGGTGGAAGGACGGCGGCAGCAACGCCGGCTCGATGGGCTGCGCAAGCGTATCGCCGACCTCGAAGGGCGCATCGCCGAGCGGGAGGAGGCGATCCGCAAGCTGGAAGCCGAGATGGCGGCCCCCGGCTTCTTCACGGACCAGACGTCGGCCGACGCAGCGGTCAAGCGCCATCAGGAGCTGATGTGGGAGGTCGGCGACCTGATGAATCAGTGGGAGGCGCTCGAGCAGGAAGCCGCGGAACGGACGTTGCCGTCGTGATTCGCCTGCTTCCCCCTCCACGCACGCTTGGCGTGATCGGCCCCGCTATCTATCGCAGCAGAATGCCGTTCCGTCGCAGGAGGGTACGTTGGGCGGCGCTGGGAGTCTGCGCCGCAGAACCGCGTAGTCGTCCGTCACGCCCTGATCTTCCGACACGGACATGGGCTTACAGCGCGTAATCGCTGACGAATCCCAGCATCGCGCACGCGAACATTTGGGCGTGGCACAGCAGTAGACTCCTGGTCAGGCCCGGCTGGGCGGCAAGCGGAGCCGCAGGCGACGATTGTCGGGCTACGGCGCCGAGCGATCGCGTTCGTCCTGCCGGCCTCGCAGGAACGCGACGTCTTCGCCGAGCCGATCGACCTTGACGGCGAGACCGTCGAGTCTTCCGTTGATCGCAGCGTGCGCTTTCGCGTTGTCCGTGCGCGTCCATTCCAACCGGACGACCAGCCACACCAGGGACAGCAGCACGCTGAACCCCAGCGTGTCGCCGAGAGTCACCGTTCGGAACAGTTCAGCCATCTGCGCACTCCGCCACCGTGAGACTGCCCGTTGCCGAAAACCGTGCCCGACCGCTCGGGACCACGACCGTCGTCTCTCCCGGCAACCGGCGTTGCCCGCCGCGGCCATCCGCAGGACCCTGCGTGGCACGGAAACAGCGCGGCTCCCGATAGGACGCCGTGACGGTCCCTCGACACGAGCGATACGACCATGATGGTTCATCAGAACCGTTGCTGCAAGATCGCTGCCGCGCCGGGGTGTGCACGACAGGAAAGTGAGCCCCCGCCTGGCACGATAGCGAATCGCCAGCCTGACAGTGGCAGCGGCGGTCATCTCACGAATCTGTCGTGCACCTCAGGGACCCCGCGCTGCGGCGGCCCGCTGACGCGCGGCAGCGGCGGTCATCTCACGAATCTGTCGTGCACCCGCCCCGCCGCGGAGGTCACGCCCGCGGGTGGGTCCTGCGGTACAGCTCCGTGAGCTGCGCGGCGTTGATGTGGGTATAGCGCTGCGTCGTCGTGATCCGGGCGTGGCCGAGCAACTCCTGGATTGCGCGCAGGTCGGCGCCGCGCTCCAGCAGGTGCGTCGCGAACGAATGCCGCAGGGCGTGCGGGCTGATGCCACGCTGGGCCCCGACCTTCGCGACGCAGCGCTCCACCATCCGGGCGACGCTGCGGCTCGACAGGCGTCCGCCGCGGTGGTTCACGAACAGCGGGTCGTTCATCCGCCGCGAATCGCCGGACGCTGACGCGCCGCCGTCGGGGCCGCGCAGCAGGAGCCCGCGCCGGGCCGGCAGGTACTCGCGAATGGCCGTGGCCGCCGCCGTGTTGAACGGCACGATGCGCTCCTTGCCCCCCTTTCCCAGCACGCGGACCATTCGCCCGGACAGGTTCACATCCTCCAGGTCGAGCCCCACAAGCTCGCTCAAACGCAGGCCGGAAGCGTAGAAGAGCTCCAGAATGGCGCGATCGCGGAGACCGAGGGGAGTCGCCGGATCCGGTGCGGCGAGCAGCGCGCCGACCTCGTCGACGGCCAGGTGCGCCGGCATGCGCCGCTCGACCCGGGGCGTGGAGACGAGCGTGCCGGGATCGCCTTCGAGCAGCCCCTCGCGACGCAGATACCGTGCGAAGGTGCGGACCGCGGCGAGCTTGCGTGCCGACGACGACGACGCCTGCCGCCGCTCGTACAGCTCGGCCAGGTACGCCCGCACCAGACGGTGATCGAAGTCATCCAGCCGTGGCTCGCGTCCCAGCCGCTCGGCCGCGAACTCGAGGAACTGTGTCAGATCGCTCCCGTACGCGCGCACGGTGTGGCGGGAGAGGTTGCGGTTCAGGCGCAGGTAGTCGAGAAAGGGCTGGAGCTTCCGGCGCATTCCAACTTCGTATCGGCCGCGGGGTCGCCCGACGTGACCGTACCGCAGCGCAACGCCTGGAATGGCGGCAGACCGGTTGTGTTTGCCTCGCGAACCACGCGGGGACAGTGGCGTATCCACGGCCGCCCGCTCCTCCAGGATCCGACTGGCCGGTGTCGGTCCCTTCGTCGGGTGGGCTCAGCGGATGGCCAGGACTGGCCCTTCTGGATGGCGCGGCGCCAGCGTTCGCCTTCTGCAGTCGGCGATCAGGTCGAGTGCTTCGAGCACCAACTGGCCGATCAGGACCTCGCTTCCCGTCGGTCCCACGATGGCCTCGGTCCGCGTGGCGAGGTTTCCGATCTCGATCGTCACGTCGGTCACGGGCCGTTCTTCGCGCCGCTCATCCGCGTAGACGGCGGTTCGCGTTCCCCAGTCCTCGAGCCCCAGCTCCGTTGCGATCTCCTCGGGGATGACGAGACTCACCGCCCCGGTGTCGACCACGCCTTCGACCGTCGTTCGTCGGACGTCCGCCTCGGAGCGCAACCCGCGTCGCACCTCTCCGCGGTCGTCCCTGTTCTCCAGCGCCACGCTGGCTCGAATCTCTCCCATGGTCGCGGTCCTCCGATTCTGACGCACGCGGACCTGCAGGTCCACCGCGTTCTCGTTGCCCTCGTGTCGATCTCCTGTTGTTGGCAGTCGGCGTTGTCTCCGCCTTCCGAACGGCCCGGACTCCAGGTCGTGCCGGGCGGCCACGTGCTCGACCATGGCCGCCAGCAGCGCGTCCCAGCGCGTTCCGGTCAGCGGCACGCGCTCCATCGAGCGCCGTCTGCTGATCTTCGCGTCTCCAGCGCGTGGAAGCGTCTCGGCGGGCTGCAGACGATCGCGCGCTGGATGTCCTGGTGGGGCCAACCCCTTTGGCGATGCCCTGGATATAGTCGACAGCCGGAACGCCGGAATCAGCTCGCTCATGGTTCTTCGTGCTCACTGCGTGGTTGCATCCCGTCGGGACGCCGTCCGCCACCCCGTCAGGTCCTCGCGTCGGCTCGCGCCCCGACAGCCGCCACCGGCTCGGCATCGCACCAGGCGGCCAGGTCCGCGAGCGCCCGCTGCGCCGCCGCCCGCCGGCGCGCCTGCCGGCCGCGCGGCGCATCCGCAACCGTCGGGATCAGGCCGAACGCGATGTTCGTCGGCTGGTAGTGGCTCGGGTCGGCGTGCGACACGTAGTGGGCCAGCGCGCCCAGCGCCGTGGTGCGGGGCGGCACGCGCGGCTCCTCGCCCGCTGCGAGCGCAGCCGCGTTCAGGCCGGCGACGAGTCCGGATGCCGCCGACTCCACGTAGCCCTCGACGCCCGACACCTGACCGGCGATGAAGAGACCGGGGCGGTTGCGCGTCTGCCACGTGGGCGCCAGCACGGACGGCGCGTTGACGTAGGTGTTGCGGTGGATCGTGCCGAGCCGCACGAACTCCGCCTGCTCCAGTCCCGGAATCATGCGCAGCACGCGCCGCTGCTCGGGCCATCTGAGCTGCGTCTGAAAGCCGACCAGGCTGAAGTGGTCGGCCGCCAGGTCGTCCTGCCGGAGCTGCACGACGGCGTACGGCTGGCGTCCGGTGGCCGGGTCCGTCAGTCCAACCGGCTTCATCGGCCCGAAGCGCAAGGTGTCCACGCCGCGGTGGGCCATCACCTCGATCGGCAGGCAGCCCTCGAAGAACGGCGTGCGGTCGAAGTCGTGCAGCTCGGCCAGCTCCGCGGTCGTGAGCGCGGCGTGGAACCGTTCGTACTCGGCCGCGGTCAACGGACAGTTCAGGTAGTCCCCCTCCTCTTCGCTCGCGGCGCCGCACGTCCGACCGACCCGGGGCTCGGCGGCGCGTTCCTTCCGACCGCGCCGCGAAGCGCGAAAGACCTTCGAGCGGTCGATGGAGTCGGCGTGCACGATGGGGCTGATGGCGTCGAAGAAGTAGAGCTGCTCGCGACCGACCAGCGCGGTGAGCTCGGCGGCGAGATCCGGAGAGGTCAGCGGCCCGGTCGCCACGATGACCGGCTCGCGGTTCGACGCCTCGGGGATTCGCCGCACCTCCTCGCGCCGGATCGTGATCAGCGGCTCCGCTTCGAGCGCCTCGGTGACGCCTTTCGCGAACCGCTCGCGATCGACGGCCAGCGCGCTGCCCGCCGGCACGCGGGTCTCGTCGCCGACCCGCATCACCAGGGAACCGAGCCGCCGCATCTCCTCCTTGAGCAGCCCGACGGCGTTCTCCAGGGAGGCGCCGCGGAAGGAGTTGCTGCACACGAGTTCCGCCAGCCGATCCGTCCGGTGCGCGGCGGTCGAACGGACCGGGCGCATCTCGTGCAGGGAAACCGGGACGCCGCGCGAGGCGATCTGCCACGCCGCCTCGCTGCCCGCCAGACCGCCGCCGACGATCCGGACCATCGGACCTCCGCGGACGCCGTCCGTCAAGCGACCTCGCGGCGGGATCGACCGCGCGACGTCGCCTTGGCGCGCTTCCCGGCGGGTTGCCGCGAAGCCGCCCCTTCGCCATCACTCGCCGTCGCCGGCGTCGCGCCTGGTGCGCGCTTCCCGGCGGGTTGCCGCGAAGCCGCCCCCGGGTCGGGCTCGACCCAACGCCCGTCACGGTAGAGGGCGCGCCAACGGGTCGCCTTGCCGTTCTCCTCCGAGGTGACGTACTGCTCGCCTGCCTTGCGCGAGAAGCGGACGATGGCGGGCCTGCCCTGCGGATCGGTCTCCGGGGCCTCCAGCAGGTACCGAAACTTCGGATCCAGCTCGGCCGCATGGGCCTTGAGCTCGGCCACGGCGGGCGCGCGCGTCTCCCGGTTGCGGGGAAAGCCGCTGGCGGCCAGGAACAGCCCGGCGGCGCCGTCGCGCAGCACGTAGTGATCGTCCACGGTCCGGCACCGGAGTTCGGGCATCGGCACCGGATCGGCCTTCGGCGGCGCCGGCTCACCGTTGCGCAGCACCTTCCGCGTGTTCTTGCAGTCGGCGTTGGTGCAGCCGAAGAACTTGCCGAAACGCCCGGAGCGAAGCTGCATGTCCGCGCCGCACCGGTCGCACTCGATGGTCCGCTCCGCGAGCACGCCGGCCCGGAACGTCCCCTCCTCGATCTCGTGCCCGGCGCACTGCGGGTTTCTGCCGCAGACGTGGAGCTTGCGCCCGGCATCGACGACGTAGCTGTCCATCGCGGTGCCGCAGACGGGGCAGCGGCGCTTGGCGCGCAGGGCCCGGCTCTCCCCCTCGTCGTCCCGTTCCGCGTCGGCGGCCTCGTCGGCGGGCGTCAGATCGAGAGTCTGCGTGCAACGTTCCTTCGGTGGCAGGGAGTACCCCGAACAACCGAGGAATACGCCGGTGCTGGCGGATCGCACCTGCATCGGACGGCCGCATGAAGCGCAGGCGACCGCGGTCTCCGTCGGGGTGTTGCGACGCATGCCGTCGGGGCGGGCGGCGGCCGCGAGCTTGCGGGAAAAGCCCCCGTAGAACGTGTCCAGCACGCTCAGCCACTCGCGATTGCCGGACGCGATCTGATCGAGGTCCCGCTCCATGTCGGCGGTGAACGAATAGTCCAGCAGGTCGGCAAAGCTCTCGACCAGGCGATCGGTGACGATCTCGCCGATCTTCTCCGCGTAGAAGCGCCGCTTGTTGAGCGTGACGTAGCCCCGATCCTGAATCGTGGAGATGATCGACGCGTAGGTCGACGGGCGGCCGATCCCGCGCTTCTCCAGCTCGCGCACCAGGCTCGCTTCGCTGTAGCGAGGCGGCGGCTTGGTGAAGTGCTGCGCAGGCTCGAGCTTGACGCACGCCAGCGCTTCGCCCCGCTCGTAGGCCGGCACGACGGCCAGCTCGCCCTTGCGGGAGGCGGCGGGAAGCACGCGCGTGAACCCGTCGAACCGCAGCACCCGCCCTCGCACGCGCAGCTCGAACACGCCCGCTGCGACCGCCACCGTCGTGCTCGTGTATTCGGCCGGCGGCATCTGGCAGGCGATGAACTGGCGCCGGATCAGATCGTACAGGCGGCGGCCGTCGGCGTCGGCGACGGCCAGCGTCTCGGGCGGCGCGGCGACGTCCGTCGGCCGTATCGCCTCGTGCGCCTCCTGGGCGCCCGCCTTGCTGGCATACGTGTTCGGGCGCTGCGGCAGGTAGCGCGAACCGAACTCGGCCTCGATGTGCGTGCGCACGCCGGCCACGGCCTCGCGCGACAGGTTGGTGGAGTCGGTCCGCATGTAGGTGATGTGGCCGCCCTCGTACAGCCGCTGCGCCAGCGTCATCGTCTTGCGCACGCCGAATCCGAGGCGGGTAGACGCGGCCTGCTGCAGGGTCGAGGTGATGAAGGGGGCCGGGGGCCGCGCGGTGGTCGGCTTGTTCTCCACCCGCGCGACCGTGAACGCCTCGCCGCGGAGACGGGCCAGCGCGGCGTCCGCCTCGGCCTGGTTGCCGGGCCGGAACGCGTTGCCGTCCGCCTTGACGACCTGGAAGCGGCAGGGCTCTGCGCCGCCGGCGCGCGTCAGATCGGCGAAGACCTCCCAGTACTCTTCCGGCTCGAAGGCGCGAATCTCCCGCTCGCGCTCCACCACCAGCCGCACCGCCACCGACTGCACCCGTCCGGCGGACAGGCCGCGTGCGACCTTCGCCCAGAGCAGCGGCGACACCTCGAAGCCGACCACCCGGTCGAGAAACCGCCGCGCCTGCTGGGCGTTCACCCGGTTCTGGTCGATCTCGCCGGGACTCTCGAACGCCTCCTGAATGGCCCGCCGGGTAATCTCGTTGAACACCACGCGCCGGAACCGATTCGGGTCGCCCCCGATCACTTTCGTGAGATGCCAGGCGATGGCCTCCCCCTCGCGGTCGAGGTCCGTGGCGAGGAAGACGTGTTCCGCGTCTCCGGCCAGCTTCTTGAGCTCGCCGACCACCTTCTCCTTGCCGGGAACGACTTCGTAGATGGCCCGCCAGCCGCGATCCGGATCGACGCCCATGCGCTGCACGAGCTGGCGCCGTGCCCGCGCCTGGGGGTCCGCGGGGCGCTTGCCGGACGCCTTCCGGCCGCGCGCGGCCTTTCCGCGCCCGCCCGCCTGCTTCCCCTTCCCGCCCGCGGGCAGATCCCGGATGTGCCCCACGCTGGACTTGACGAGGTACTCCTTGCCCAGGTAGCGGTTGATCGTGCGGGCTTTGGCCGGCGACTCGACGATGACGAGGGATCGGGCCATGGTCCTCCTGTCTTGGCCGACGGGCTACTGCCGTCGACCGGGCATTACACTAGCATCCCCCGGCGCGACCGGACGAATCGCCCGGCGCCGGCGCGCTCCACGCGCCCCGCGATTTCCAGCTCCGTGAGCCGCAGCAGCAGGGACGCGCTGTCGAGGCCGCTCCGCTCGATCAGCTCGTCCACGCCGCAGGTCTCGCCCGGATCCATGAGGCGCAGCACGGGGTCCGGCGACTCGGTCGGCGCGGCGCCCGGCGGCGAGCCGGCGCCGATTCGGCCGCTGCCCATCGCTTCCAGGATATCGTCCGCCGTCTCGACGATCGCCGCGCCGTCGCGGATCAGGGCGTGACCGCCGGCGCTGCGTCCGCTCAGCACGTTCCCCGGTACGGCCATCACTTCCCGACCCTGCTCGGCCGCGTGGCGGGCGGTGATGAGCGACCCGCTGCGGGCGCCCGCCTCGACGACCACCACTCCGTTCGCCAGGCCGCTGATCAGCCGGTTCCGCCGCGGAAAGTGGTGGCGCCGGGGCGGCGTCCCGGGCGGCAGCTCGCTCACCACCGCGCCGGTCTCCGCGATCGACGCCGCCAACCGCGCATGTTCGGCGGGATAGATGACGTCGACGCCCGATCCGAGGACCGCGATCGTCGCCCCCCCGCCACCGAGCGCGCCCCGGTGCGCGGCCGCATCGACGCCGCGGGCGCATCCGCTCACCACCGCGATGCCGGCGCCGCCGACGTCGCCTGCGAGCCGCTCGGCCACGGCGACGGCATAGCGGGTGGCGGCGCGCGATCCGACGATCGCCACCGCCGGCCGGGCCAACGTCGTCGCGTCCCCCTTGAGCCAGAGGACGGGCGGCCGGTCATCGAGCGCCGCGAGTCGCGCCGGGTAGCGGGAATCGCTCCAGCCGATCGCCTCGATGCCGCCGGCTGCGCCGACCTCCAGCAACCGGGCCGCCCGCTCGCGGCAGCGCCGGCCCTCCGGTCGCAGCGGCGAGGGAAGCTCGCGGAAACGCGCCGCCGCGCGCTCCAGGTCGACGCCTTGACGCTGGTCGCCCGCCGCGTCCGCAGGAGATTCCAGAAGCGCCCTGCGGAATCGCCCGCGGCCGAGAAACAGCGACAGCGCGACCACTTCGACGAGACCGTCCCCTGCCGTCATCGGTCACTGGAGAAGCAAGAATCGGACCAGCCGTCCGGCAACGGAACGAGGGACTTGCGTCGCGCCGTCGGACGTGACTATATTCGGGTAGTAAGGATCTGGAAGCGAGTGACAGCCGTGCCGGGCCGAATGGTTGCCGTCCTCGTCGCCGTGCTGGTCGTCGCCGTCCCTCCGGCCACGGCCCTCGCCGACGAGCGCGACGACGCGGCGGCGCAGGTCGAATTCGGGATCTCGGTCGCGCAGGCGGGTCTGTGGGACGAAGCCACCTACCGTTGGCAGCGGGCCGTCGAGATCGATCCCACCTACGCGGCCGCCTGGAACAATCTCGGAATCGCGTACGAGCAGAAGGGGCTGTTCGAAGAAGCGCTCGAGGCCTACGAGACGGCGCTCGATCTCGAGCCGGACAACCTCAACATCCAGCAGAACTACGATCTCTTCAGGGAAATCCATGACCGCGTTCTTCAGGGCGACCGTTAGCGCGCTGCTGCTGCTCGGAGCCGCCGCGTGCTCGAGCTACTACGAGGTGCCGATCGAGACGCCGCTGCAGCCCAAGCTCGACGTGGGCCGGTTTCAGCGGATTCTGATCGCCGGGTTCGTCGCGGGCGGCACCGACGACGTCGACACCAATCTGGAGACCGCGCGGCTGCTGCGCAGCCAGCTCCGCTCCGAGTCGCGCCTCGAGGTCATCGACGCCGAGGTGCTGGACCTGCTGGCGGTTGCCGAGTCGCAGGACGACGACTTCGACGAAGTCGGGAACGGCAACGGCAACGGCGAGGGTACGCACGAGAACGGCGGCGGCCCGCTCGGACTCGACGCCGAAGCGCGCGGCGACCTCAGCGAGGAAGACCTGGAGGCGTACGAGCACATCTTCGCCAACGTCAGCTACTGGCGGCAGCTCGGCGAGGAGCACCAGAATCCGCTGATCGTGACCGGCACGGTGCACTTCACGCCTCACCAGCGTTCAGGCATGGTGACCCGCGAGCGCGAGATCTACGACGAATTCGGCCGCCGCATGGTGAGGCCGATGCGGGCCTACCGCGACCGCTCCGGTTTCGTCCTGAGCCCGACCTTCATCTTCATCGACGGCCGCACCGGGATTACGCTCTACACCGAACGCCACCGCGAGGAGGTGCTCTACGACGTCACCCACAACACGCCGGCCCTGTCGTCGTACTTCGAGCTGATGGACCGGCTGTTGCCGTCGTTCCTCGGGGCGCTTGCCGATCAGAGCATCCGCGGCACGCGCATCATGCTCAAGTAGAAGGCGGTCGACTTTACAGCCGTCGCGAGCGGTATTACGATCATCCGTTCCGGATTCCCCGGAGGTCGAGCCGCGAGGTCTCGCGGCGTGAGAAAGGGTCGAAGCGTGTTCGCGATCATCGAGAGCGGTGGACGGCAGGTGCGCGTCGAGGAGGACGCCCTCGTGACCGTCGATCGGCTGGACAAGGAAGTCGGGGACGAGGTCACCTTCGATCGCGTCCTGTTCGTCGCCGGCGAACACGGCTTCGTGGCGGGCACGCCGTACGTCGCCGACGCCACGGTGACCGGCGTGGTGGATGCGCTCGACCGGGGACCGAAGATTCGGGTGTTCCGCAAGCGGCGCCGCAAGGCGTGGCGACGGACCCTCGGGCACCGGACCGCCCTGACCCGCATCCGCATCACCGGCATCAGCGGCGCCGAGTCGCAGGGATCCGCGTCGTAGAGGCAGCCATGGCACACAAGAAGGGCCAGGGAAGTTCACGCAACGGGCGCGACAGCCAGGCGCAGCGGCTCGGCGTCAAGCGCTTCGACGGCAACCTCGTCACCGGCGGCGCCATTCTCGTGCGCCAGCGGGGACGGCGGTTTCGACCCGGTCTCAACGTCGGGCTCGGCAAGGACGATACGCTGTTCGCCACCGTGGCCGGCCGCGTCCGCTTCGAGGATCACGGATCGAGAGGCCGCGTCATCAGTGTCCTGCCTGTCGAGGGATAGCGCGGGGCGGGCGCCCTTCTGATCGCGCATCCAACCATCAGCCAGCTCGCATGTTCGTCGACGAAGTCGACCTCCACGTAGCGGCCGGGGACGGCGGCAACGGGTGTGTCAGCTTCCGCCGTGAGAAATTCGTGCCGCGCGGCGGGCCCGACGGCGGCGACGGCGGCCGCGGCGGCTCGGTGTTCCTGCGCGCCAGCCCGCACGTGAACACACTGGTCGACTTCAGGTTCCATCCGTTCCACCGGGCGCAACGGGGCGGCCACGGCGCGGGAGCGAACCGCACGGGACGCGCCGGCCGCGATCTGCATCTCGACGTGCCGCTCGGCACGGTGGTCTACGCGGCCGAGCGCGACGGCCGGCCGGAACAACTCGCGGATCTGGCCACCGACAGGCAGACCTGGCTGGCGGCGAGCGGCGGTCGCGGAGGCCGCGGCAACCGGCGTTTCGCCACGTCGACGAACCGCGCGCCGCGGCGCTTCGAAGAGGGCCGGCCCGGCGAGACGCGCACCTTCCGGCTGCAGCTCAAGCTGCTGGCCGACGTCGGTCTCGTCGGCTGCCCCAACGCCGGCAAGTCGACGCTGATCGCCCGGGTATCGGCCGCGCGTCCGAAGATCGCCGACTATCCGTTCACCACGCTGTCACCCAACCTGGGCGTCGTGCGCCTGGACGACGATCGCAGCTTCGTCCTCGCCGACGTGCCGGGGCTGATCGCCGGCGCCCACGCGGGTCACGGACTGGGCCACCGCTTCCTGCGCCACCTGGAACGCACGCGGGTGCTGGTGCACGTCATCGACGTCTCCTCGGCCAGCGGTCGCGACCCGGCCGACGACTTCGACACCATCCGCGCCGAGCTGGACCGGTACGCCGGAGCCGGCGACGACCCGGCATCCGGACGACCGTCCGGTCTGTCGGGAAAGCCGCAACTCGCTGCCGCCAACAAGATCGACGCCCTCGACGACCCCGAGCGGCTCGCTCACCTGCGGCGCCACCTCGCGACGCGCTCGGTGCCCCTCTATGCGGTCTCGGCCGTCACCGGCGACGGGCTGCCGGCGCTCCTCGACGCGGTATGGGCGGCCGTGCAGCGCGGCCCCGCCCGGGCCGGCGGCCGGCCGTTGCAGGGGACTGCGTGACGGCCGCCGCGTTGCGCATCGGCGTGCTGGGCGGCACTTTCGATCCGCTGCATCACGGCCATCTCGACGCCGCCGACGCGGCGCGCCGCGCCCTCGCGCTCACCGAAGTGGTGCTGATGCCCTCGGGCACGCAGCCGCACAGGACGTCACCGGCCCGCGTCTCCGGCTACCACCGTTTCGCGATGGCGGCCCTCGCGTGCGCCGAGCGGGAGGGATTGCGGGTCAGCGACCTGGAGCTGCAAGCGTCGGAGCCCTCGTACACGTCGCTGACCCTGCAACGGCTCGCGCAGGCGGGGTACGCGCCCTCGCAGCTCTTCTTCGTCCTGGGCAGCGATGCCTTCTCGCAGATAGCGCACTGGCACGACTATCCGGCGGTACTGGACCGCAGCCATTTCGCGGTCGTCGCGCGCACCGGAACGCCGTTGGCCGCACTGCGCAGCCGGCTGCCGGACCTGGCGGACAGGATGCACGCGGCGGACGACCAATCGACGGGAAGAATCCAGCCCGACTCCCCGGCCGTCTGGCTCGTCGACGCAGAGACGCGCAACGTTTCGTCATCGTGCATCCGGCGCCGGCTCGGCGCCGCGGAATCGACCGGCGATCTGCTGCCGGACAGCGTTGCCGCTCACATCTCCCGGCATCGACTCTACGGCGCCGCCGCACCTGGCGAGCTTCTTGCATGACCACACGTGTGCCCGTCTTTCCGGAACCGATCCCACAGATCATCGGCGCGATGGAGGACAGGAAAGCGATCGACGTCGCCGTCCTCGATCTGCGCGCAAGCGGTGCGTTCACGGACTATTTCGTGGTCGGTTCCGGCCGCAGCACGCGACAGGTGCAGGCAATCGTGGATGCCGTCGGCGAGCGCCTCCGCTCCATCGACGCGCGGCCGTCCCACGTCGAAGGGTACGCCAACGCGCAGTGGGTGCTCATCGACTGCTTCGACGTCATCGTCCACGTATTCACGTGCGAAACGCGGGAGCTCTACGACCTGGAACGCCTCTGGGGCAGCGCGACCCGCATCGAGATTCCGACGGACGGTGCGGCGTCCGATCGATCGGCCGGCGGATGATCTCCCAGCCCGGAACGCGGCGCGGACGCCTGACGCAACCGGCCCGGCTGCTGCAGTCTTCCCTGCGGAAGGCGCTCGATGCCGTCCTGGCCGTGGTCTGGGCGCCGCGGTGCGCCGCCTGCAACGACCTGCTGCAGTCCCCGTCGCAGGAGGTCGTCTGCGGGAATTGCTGGCGTCGGATCTCCCGCCTCCGGCCACCCGTCTGCGGCCGCTGCGGCGCGCAGGTCGCGAGCGGAAACGTCGCCGCGGGCATCCTGTGCGGCGACTGCGAAAGGACCGGCGGCCCGCGCACGGCGCGCCGGGCGGCCGGCGTGCACGCGGGCGCCCTGCGCGAGATCGTCCACGCCTTCAAGTACGAAGGACGGCGCTCGCTCGCACGGCCGCTGGCGGAACTCGTCCGAAGCGCCGCCGGTGACTGGCTCCGCGAGGCCGACGTCGTAGTGCCGGTTCCGCTGCACGCGTTCAGGCGCTGGCGCCGGGGCTTCAATCAGGCGCACGACCTCGCCTCCTGCCTGGGTCTCCCCGTCCTGCCCGCGCTCCGGCGCCGGCGCCACACGGGCCGGCAGGTCGATCTGTCGCGCGCGCGCCGCCTGAACGCGCTCAGGCACGCTTTCGCGCCGGTGGGCGGGCGCCGCGGACATCCGGTTGCCGCCGCGCTCCGCGGCCGTTCCGTGGTGCTCGTGGACGATGTGATTACCACCGGCGCGACGGTGGAAGCGTGCGCGGCCGTGCTGCGGGGCGCCGGCGCCAGGGAAGTACGAGCCGTCAGCGCAGCTCTGGCAGTCGCGGTTCGATCGCGGCCGCCATCTCCGCCGCGACGGCATCCGGCGCCTGCTCGGCGTCGATGCGCACCCAGCCGGGCTGCGCCGCCTGCCGCAGATAGCTCTCCCGCACCCGGGTGAGCAGGGCGGCGTCGCGTTCGTACTGATCGCGGCCGGTCCGCTTGCGGGCGACGGTGCTGTCCGCCGCGATGTCGAGCAGGATCGTCAGCTCCGGCTGGGGAAGGGAGCCCTGGATGGTCTCCAGCCACGCCGGATCCAGCCCCTGCCCCTCACCGTACGCGATCCCGGACGCGACGTAGCGGTCGAACAGCACGATCAGGCCCGCACGATGCCAGCGGTCGATGTCCGCCTTGCGCTCGAAGCGGTTCGCGACGTACAGCAACTGCATCGCTTCGGGACCGTAGTCCCGCTCGCCCTGCAGCGCCCTGGCGATCTCCTCGCCGAGAAAGCTGTCGTAGTCCGGGAACGAGACGACCCGCGACTTGTACCCGGACGCCCGGAGCCGATCCCGCAGGTGCTGCGCCTGCGTCGTCTTCCCGGCCTGATCGAGCCCTTCAACGGCTACGAGCATCGTTCGCTCCTCGCTTGCCGACCCGTCTCGTGCCCTCGTCGCCCCGCCGTCACGACTCGCACGCCAGCAGGTCGTCGACCGTCTGCCGGCGTCGGATAAGCCGCCAGCCGCCGCCTTCCACGAGCGCTTCGGCCGGCAGCGCGCGGCGATTGTAGTTCGACGCCATCGCCGCCCCGTAGGCGCCCGCATCCCGCACCAGCAACAGGTCTCCCACCTCGGGCAGCGGCATCGACTGCCCCAGCCGGATTACGTCCGTCGTCTCGCAGATCGGCCCCACCACGTCGCACGTCACCTCCGGTCCGGACCGCGGGGTCAACCGTTCGAGACGGTGCCTGGCGCCGTACAGGGCCGGACGCAGCAACTCGCTCATCCCGGCGTCGAGCACCACGAAGTAGCGGCTGCCGCGCTGCGGCTTGACGTCCACCACCGTGGCGATCAGCACGCCCGCCGGGCCCACGATCCAGCGGCCGGGCTCGACGAGCAGCGTCAGTCCCGTCGGCGCCACCGCCTCGACGAGCACCCGGGCATACTCCTCGACCGGCAGCGCCGGTGTCCCATCGTACGAGATTCCCAGCCCGCCACCGAGATCCACGTGCTCGAGCGCGAGGCCGGCGGCGCGCAGCTCCTGCGCGAACCGCGCGATCGTCGACGCCGTCCTGGCCACCTCGTCCAGATTCGTCAACTGCGAACCGACGTGCGCGTGCACGCCGACCAGATCGAGACCGCTCCAGCCGGCGGCATCGCGGCAGACGGCGCCCGCATCCTCTATCGGCACCCCGAACTTGTGCCGGGCACCGCCGGTCACGATGCCGGGATGACTGTCGGCCTCGATGCCCGGGTTGATCCGCAGGGCCACACGCGCCCGCACGCCGCGCGCGGTCGCGATCCGATCGATGCGCGCCAGCTCGCCGGCCGACTCGGCATTGATCACCCCGACACCGATGCGCACGGCGTCCTCGAGCTCGGCCGCGGTCTTCCCGACGCCGGTGAAGACCACGTCGACGGGGTCGACGCCTGCCCGCAGGGCCACGGCGATTTCCCCGCCGGAGTTGGCGTCGACGGCGCTGCCCGCCGACCGCAGCAGCCGCACGAGTCCGAGGGTGGAGTTCGCCTTCAGGGCGTAGTGCACGCGGTGCGGACATGCGCCGAGCGCTGCATCCAGCGCCCGGTAGCGATCGACGACCAGCGCGGCGCTGTAGACGTACAGCGGCGTGCCCTCCGCCGCCGCGACAGCCGCGGCATCGACCCCGTCGCAGGTTGCGCCGCCGGACGAGAACGTGAAGCCGCTCATGGAGGATCGAGAGGACGAAGGGAGCGCGGCGCATTGTACGCGGGGCCGGCCTCCCTGTCGAACACGCGTCGCCGCCCCGTCATTTGACCCGACACGGGCGTGCGCGCGAAACTAGCGCCCTGTGTCCGCCGACCGGCCGCCCGAGCCCACCGATTCCACGGACGCCCTCATAGCGGCCTGTCTGCAGGGAGACCAGGCCGCGTGGGAC
>WTFV01000050.1 GCA_011523845.1 Acidobacteriota bacterium
GTGGCGCTCCCATCTCCTGAAGTGCTCCTCCTGGTCCTCGTAGGAGACGCCCCGCCTTTGCATGCACGCGTGGGCCACGAAATGCGGGAAACCGCTGGCGATCGCGCCGTGGTCGGGGAACAGTTGGAGGGCGTTGTAGAACGGGAACAGCGGGAACTGCTCGCTCGATCCTCCGCGCCCCATCTCGTAGTACGAGACCTGCCAGCCTCGCGGGTCGGAGGCGTCGCCCCCGACGCGCGAAACGCTGCGATCAGCGTACTCCTTCAGCACTTCTGCGCGGCCGCCCGCGCCGCAGCCCGCGCCACACGTGTTCTCGACCAGCGCGACCGAGCCCTTCCCTTCGAAACCCTCGGGCGACCACAGGGGATACGCGCCGCCGGCGAAGGCGCTGTACATCTCCATGCACGAGTCGAGGTGGGCAAGAATGCAGGAGTACTGCTCGGCCGGAAGATCCTCCGGCGAGTAGAACACGACCCGGTCCCCTTCGTAGACGTTCAACAGCTCGCGCGTCCCGGCGAAGGTGTCGTACCAGATGGCCGGGTGCCTCGTCGCTGTGCGGTCGCTCTCGACGCAGCCCGCCGCGGCACCCGACGTTCCGGCTTCCGCCCAGGAGCTGGCCCAGAGTGCGATGGCGATCGCCAACGTTGTGCGAAGCAGCATCGTGTTCCTTTCGAGCGCTCCGGTCCGGAACCGCAGGTCCGGGGGTCGAACTCCGACACGGCGGTGTTGGCTGTATCGACCCGGCCGGACGTTTCAGAGTGTATGCCTTGCATGCGCCGTCGGCTTCGACCGCGAACAGGCTGGCATACGGATCGACATTGAGATTATCGAGAGATTCGCGTGTCGATGGCATGTGGATACCATGTGTTTTCTGTCGTGTTCCCAGTGGGGTCCGCTGCCCTGGACCGATTGCCCAGGCGCTGTGCGCGCCGGAATCAGGGCCGAGCTGGAAAGTACGGACCCGCCGCGCGTGAGTTGTGGTGAAGGCCCGGCTGGGCCGGGTCGGTGGTGGATGCCGGCATCAGGAGCGGCGCTACCGATCTGCAAACGGGGACTCTTCCCGGCGGCGGTCAGGCTCGGACCCAAGGCGGTCGGCTGGTTCGAGGACGAGGTGCTCGACTACCTGAAGTCGCGTCCCCGCGTCAGGCGGTGAGGCGACCACGAGGAGACGGTGATCGGCGGCGGTGTGACCGGCCGGGCGAACCCGCATCGGCCCCCGAAACTGCTCCGCCAGCGGCCGCCGGCACCCGGTCGAGAACCAGTACAATCGACTACGGGCAGCGTGCGTCGCTAACGACCCGTTGCGGCAAGTCAACGGCATGTGTGGCGTGAGCGAATGACCATCCAACAATGGCAGGCGCTGCGCGCCGAGGTCAAAGGCGGCAACCCGTACCGCGAGCCGCACACGCTGGCTCCGCCGGAAGCCTTCCGGCACGAGGGTTCCAGAGCCGCCATCCGGCGTCGATACGTCCATGACGACGACGCCGTGCGCATCGGACGCGCCAGCCGGACCGTGGCCCGCCGTATCGCCAGCAGTTGCTGCGGTTGGAACGTGAGGCCGAGCAGCGAAGAGTTCCACGACGCCATCCGCGCGCCACGACCCAGCCGGCGTCAGCGCAATCTGGTCAACATGTGGTGGCAGGAAGCCACCAACGACGAGCTCGTGCTGGCCTGGGCCGAGGACGTGTACTCCTTCCGTGAGCTCGTCGCCGCCATTCACGCCGCCGGCGCCCAGGACGACCACCCGGAACGCAACGCCGAGATGAACGGATTCGCCGACCACTGAGCGGACGCCGATCGCATGGAAGAGTTGACGCTTCCCGAACCGGCGGCGACCATTCTGGCGCGCACCCACCACATTCTCGACCGGCACGTGACGCCACACACGCCCGGCGGCGACGGTTGGAAGATCGGCGGCGGCACGATCGGAGCTCACCGCTGCCGTGCAGACCCGCCGAGACTGCACCGTGCTCGAATGCGAGACGCCACGGCGCGCAATCCACCTGCGCACGCAAACACTCAGCGACCTTCCGGGAGCCGACGCGCCCTCGACCGCCAGACCGCACGGAGGCGGCGTCCCGGAGCGCGCTTTCCCATCCGAAACAGGATCTGCCGGAGACAAACGCCCCGGCCGGCTACGAGGCCGTGATGAAGAATACGGCTGGTACCATTGACGCGGCTCCTGCCGCTGTACACGGCCCGCCATACGCTCGCCACGTCATCACCTGAAGTTCCCCGCGGCAGAGCGTCGTTACGTCCCTCGACAACTCTCCGCGGCGAGGTTCAGCAACAGTCCATCGCCCGCTGTCGTGCCTACTCGAGCGCCATCACCGCAGTTCGCAACTCCATCAGGTGTGCCGCCTTGATCGATGGTGTCCCCGACACCGGCGCTGCATCGGTCCAGCGCGGCGCCGCCTGACCCGCCGCTACGTACGCTGCGGCAAGGGCCGCCCGCAGTTCCAGCAGGTGCGCGAGCTTGACCGGCGTCATTCCCGGCCCAAGGACCGTGTCCGTCCAGGGGAAAGGCTCCAACCCCTCGTCGCTCCGCAAGACATCGATCCGAGTCCGCAACTCCACGAAGTGGACGGCCCTGACCGGCGTCATGCCGGGCTGGATCGGGTGGTCCGTGAACGGCACCGTT
>WTFV01000061.1 GCA_011523845.1 Acidobacteriota bacterium
GGGTACAACCTTGGTACAATCGTGGTATGAAGACTGCCGTCTCGCTGCCGGACGAGCTCTTCCTGTCGGCCAACGACCTGGCGCAACGACAAGGGGTATCGAGGAGCGAGCTGTTCGCTGTCGCGCTCGCCGAGTACCTGGCCAAGCACCGCGATGAGAACGTCACGGCGAAGCTCGACGAAGTGCTCGCCGATCAGCCGAGCGGCCTCGATCCGGCGTTGCGAAAGGCCCAGGCCCGAAGCGTCGTCGGTTCCGGGAAATGGTAGTCGCGCGGCACCCGGCACACAGAACTACGGCTCCAGATGCACCTCGGCGAGCGCGATTCCCCGTTCGCCGGCGACCGCGTACAGGAAATAAACGCGGCCGTCCTCCTCGAAGATCGCCGGGTCGCGCAACTGGTTCACCGGCACGTTGATGGCGCCGCCGCGGGACGGCTCGACCGGCAGGTCGGCGCCCTCCCAGGGCCGCTCCGGACGGAGCACCTCCACCCGCCCGGTCGCCTTCCAGTCCCTCCAGTCGCCGGACAGGTCGATGCTGGCCAGCCACACGCGCTCCGGCGCGTCGCCGCGCTCGGTCCAGAAGACGAACAGCCGGTCGCCGCGCTTCAGCAGCGCGGAGTGCCGCATGTTCGGGTTGAACAGGCTCGGCCCTTCCTCGAAGCCGGTCAGGCCGTCGCGCGAGCGGTACATCACGCCCGGCATCGCCAGCGCGTACCAGTAGCCGTCGTGGCGGAAGGCCCGGAAGTAGGGCCGGCCCAGGATCTCGGGACGTCCCTCGAAGCGCAACCCGTCCTTCGAGACCGCGGCGCGGGTCACCTGCGGCCCGCGTTCCCGCCCATGGACGTACATCACGATCTGCTGCCGCTCGTCGATGACGTGCACGTCGGGCGACGCCACGTGTGCGTACGCGCCGGCCGGGTTCGGCGAGTCGGCGCCGCACGGCGGGCAGGTGGCGGGGAAGTGCGACTGCTCGATCTGCAGCGTCCCCGGCTCGTGCATCGTCCACGGTCCGGTCAGGTCGTCGGCGTAGGCGAGGCGGATGTAGGTGCCCCGATGGTCGGCGAAGTACAGGTAGTAACGGCCGAGCGGGTTCTCCACCCAGTCGGGCACGCGGATGAGCGACGGCCCGGCGATGTTGCTCCCCATCCGCCCGTCCATGTCGGGGGTGATGATGGGGCCGTCGAGCAGGCGCTCGATGCGGATGGCCTGCGCGCCCGCCACCGGCGCGATGTCCGGTCGCGGATCGGGCACGAACCCGTCCCGGTTCGGCATCTCGATGCGCGGCAGCGCGGCGGCGTCGATCCGGTCGTCCTCGCCGACGAGATCGTTGAGGAAGAGCACGTAGGCGACCGCGCCGTACACCTCGTCCGCCGTCAGCGAACCGGGCTGGTTGAACGGCATGGCGCGGTACACGTAGTCCCACAGCGTCGTGGCCGCCGGCCAGTAGCTGCCCACGGTCTTGCGCGCCCCGTCGGTCGCCAGCGATCCCTGTCCGCCGGCCAGCCGATCGTCCGGGCCCTCGGTGCCGGTCGGCCCGTGACACGCGGCGCAGCGGCGCTCGTAGACCGCCCGTCCGTCGGCAGCAGTAGCCCCGCCGGGGGGCAGCTCGGCGCCCTCGGGCCCCACGATCGCACCCCAGCCGTCGATGTCGGCCTCCGTTGCGGGGCGTCCGAGGCCGAGCGTCTGCGCCCCGGCCCCTCCGACCCACGCGATGCCGCACAGGAACACGACGATGGCCGCGCGGGCCGGTTTGCGGAAAGCGGCGCGCACACCGGACGCGACGCGGAAGCCGGCGACACGTGGCATGTGGCCGGGCAGGGGACGACCACTCCCCGAGGAACGGCCGCCCGAGACCGTTCGCGCCGTCTTGAAACCGCTACACATCGACGTTCTCCACGGCGCCGTCGCGGGCGATGCGCCAACCCTGGATGGCGTTGTTGTGGTAGCTCGAACGCGTGCCGCGCACCGCGATCAACGCCGCGCGCGTCGGCTGGACGTCGCCCGTCTCGTCGATGCAGCGCGAGGCCAGGACGGTCTCCGAGCCGTTCCACCGCCAGTCGAGGCGGAAGCGCGTGTGGGCCAGCGGCAGCACCGGATCCTGCAAGCGTGCCGCGGTCCACGACCGGCCGCCGTCGGTGGATACCTCGACCCGGGCGACGCGGCCGCGGCCCGACCACGCCAGCCCGCTGATCTGCTGGAAGCCGGGGCCGGCGAGCCGCTGGCCGCCGGACGGCCGGGTGATGACCGACTTGGCGTCCATCGCGAACGTGTACTGCCGCGCCTCGCCGTTCGGCATCAGGTCGGTGTACTTGGAGGTCTCCTCGCGGGTCAGATACGACCGGTCGACGACCCGGAGCCGGCGCAGCCACTTGATCGAGATGTTGCCCTCCCAGCCGGGGATCAGCAGCCGCAGCGGATAGCCCTGGGCCGGCCGCAGCGCCTCGCCGTTCTGCCCGTAGGCGACCAGCGTGTCGTCGAGCGCCTTGTCGAGCGGCACGCTGCGGGTCATCCGGCAGGCGTCGGCCCCCTCGGCCACGAGCCACGCGGCGTCGCTCCGCACGCCTGCCTCGCGGAGCAGCACCGACACCGGCACGCCCGTCCATTCACTGCAGCTCGTCATGCCGAACGCCGCCTGGACGTCGGTGTCCGGCGCTGCCGGCGACCACTTGACGCGGCCGTTCCCGGAGCACTCCACGAAGTAGACGCGGGTCACGGCCGGCATCCGGCGCAGGTCGTCCATCGAGAAGACCAGCGGCCGGTCGACGAGCCCGTCGACCAGCAGCCGGTGCGCGGACGGGTCGATGTCGGGAATGCCGGCGTGATGCCGCTCGAAGTGCAACGCCGACGGGGTGATGGTGCCGTTCAGATCCTGCAGTGGGGTCAGGCTGCCGGCGGCCTGGTCGTAACGCGACCCGCGCACGCGGCGCAATGCCGTCTCGAACCCCGAGCGCTCGCCGTAGGGGCCCACCCCGGCGCCCAGCCGCCGGCCGGGCGGCGCCTGCCCCGCCGCGGTCTCCGGTGCGACTACCGCCGCGGCCGAGCCGAGCGCGGCCGCCTTCAGGAAGCCGCGCCGGCTGTGCGCCGTTCCGGTTCGTGTCTCCTCGCCTGGCATCGGGTCCTCCTCCCAAGCACTCGAAGATCCAGTCCGCCGCCTGCCGCCGGGCCTCCTGCCCGCGGGCCGTCAGCGTCCCCCCTCCCCCGCCGGCTCGACCGGGTCGGTGGCGAGAAAACGGATCAGCTCGGCGTTGACGATGTCGGGCACCTCCTCGTGGGGGTTGTGGCCGACGTTCGGGATGAGAAAGACCTCGCCGTTGGGGAGAATCCCGGCGGCCCGCCGCGCGTTGTCGGGAAAGTCGGGGCCGTCGATCTCGCCGCCGAGGATGAGCGTCTTCGTCTTGATGTGGGGCCAGTCGTTGACCACCGTGTCCATCGACCGCAGGTTGCCGCCGAGCCGCCGCACGTAGGCGAGCCGCGGCCAGTCGCCGCTCAGCCGCTGGCCGTGGCGGATCCGCAGGTGATCGAGGAACTCCGGCTTCCACTCCACGTAGCGCCGCGTGTCGGTCCGCACGTCCGCCTCGTAGGCGGCCTGCAGGTCCGGGTCGGCGTCGATCTCGCCGTCGAACGGATTGAACCCGCGTCCCGGTCGCCTGTCGGTCAGGCCGATCTGGTTGATGGTGACCAGGTGCGTCGTCTTCTCCGGGTAGAGGAAGGCGAAACGGGTCGACATCTGGCCGCCGATCGAGTGGCCGACGATGGCGGCCTCGGCGATGCCGAGGTGGTCCATGAGCCGGGCCGTGTTCGAGGCGTGCAGGCTCATGCTGTACGGCAGGATCGGCTTGGACGACTTGCCCCAGCCGAGCCGGTCCTTGACGACGACCCGATAGCCGGCCTCGGTGAGGGCCTCGATCTGGCTCTTCCAGTACCAGCCGTAGTAGCTGCCGCCGTGATGGAAGACCACGCCGCGGCCGTTCGCGGGCCCCGTCGGCGCGACATCCATGTACGCGATGCGCACGTCCTGCCCGAACACCCGGAAGTTCATGAACTCGACCGGATGCGGATACTCGTATCCCTCCAGGTTGATCGAGATCGGCCCCCACTCGGCGGGCGGCTCGGGCGGGGGATGATGAGATTGCGCCGCGACCGCGCCCGGAAGCACGAGGGCCAGCACGAGCGCGAGCGACAGGGCAACGCGCGCGCACGACGTGGGGTGTTCGATGGTCATGGTTCCTCTCCTATCGCTGCACGGATACCAATCCTACCAGCCGTGGCCGTACGGGGTCGGCGCCGGGCCGCGACCCTGCCGGCCCGCAGCGCATGCGGCGCTGCATCGGCGCGGCGATGCATCCGCCGGCGCGGCGTTGCCCCACGCCGCCACCGGCGCCCGTCCCGCGATCCGAGAACAGCGGTGTTCCGACGTTGGAAGCCCGTGGCGTACCCCACGCCGCACCGGCACCCATCCCGCGATCCGAGAAACAGCGGTGTTCCGACGTTGGAGGCCCGCGGCGTTACACCACGCCGCACCGGAGCCCATCCCGGGGGCGGGCCCGCAACGTCCGCGGCGCTTGCGACCGGCGGGCACATGAGCGATGATGGGCGCATTCCGGATAACGACGGCAACGTCCCGGGGAGGACTTTGAAATGGACATTCGTCTTCGAACGGTCGTCACCGTAATCGCGGTCGGTCTGCTCGCGGCCGCGCCGGCCTCCGCCCAGAGTCAGTCCGGGAGCGGCGCGGCCGCGGATCCCGCCTGGGAGATGCCGCGCCTGGCGGATGGCCAGCCCGACATTCAGGGCTACTGGACCACCCAGACCTTCACGCCGATGGAGCGCCCCGAGTACCTGGGCGATCAGGAGTTCTACACCGAGGAGGAGTTCGCGCTGCTCCAGTCGCAGTTGACGGTGGACGGGGCCGACCCGCTGGCCCGCTTCGTCATCGAGATCGAGGACCCGGAGGAACGGGCGCGGCAGCTCGACCAGACCCACCGCGACGAGACCTACGTCCACTACGACAACGCCATCTGGCTCGCCACCCCGGTGCCCAAGGGGTTGTCGACCCGGCGCACCTCGCTGATCGTCGATCCGCCGAACGGCCGGATCCCCCCGCAGAACGATCAGGCCCAGGCGCGGGCCGAGGCGCGGCGCGCGGCGCGCGGCGACCGGGGGGCCTTCGACGGCTACGAGCTGCGGCCGCACAGCGAGCGCTGCCTCAACTACCGCTACAACGCGCCGCCGATGCAGCCGCCTTCGTACAACGACATCCACCAGATCTTCCAGACGCCGACGCACGTCGTGATCTTCACCGAGCAGAGCACCAACGGGCCGCGCATCATCCCGATCGACGGGCGGCCGGAAGTGTCGGAGAAGATCCGCCAGTGGCCGGGCGACTCGCGCGGGCGCTGGGAGGGGGACACCCTGATCATCGAGAGCGGCCACTTCAACGACAAGACCGCGTGGCAGGGCTCGAGCCGCCACCTGAAGGTGATCGAGCGGTTCACCCGCGTCTCCGACGATCGGATCCACTTCACGTTCACGGTGGAGGACCCGGAGACATGGGACCGGCCGTGGAGCGCCGAGATTCCGCTGACCACCACCGAGGGGCCGATGTACGAGTACGCCTGCCACGAGGGCAATCACGACATCCGGCACATTCAGGAGGTCTACCGCAACATCGAGCGGCAGGAGGCCGAGGCGGCGCGGTGAGGAGCTGATCGAGTGGGGACGGTGGGGTAGTGATGAGGGTATGAGTCCCGACGTGATCGCCACCGTCCTCACCGGCGTCGGCGTCCTGGTCGGCGTCTGGCGGATGGTTGAAAGCGTGCGGCGCGACGTGGACGGCGTGCGCCGCGACCTGAGTGCGCAGATCACGGCCGTGAACACCCGCCTGAGTGCGGAGATCGCGGCCTTGAACACCCGCATCGACAACATCCTGCTGGCGGACCGGAAGTCCTGACCCGTTCCTGGGGCTGCGACGGGTAGCGGCGCGATCTCGACCGCTGCTCACCTGCGAGGATGTGGCGTGTCGACTGTCGACGACTTCCGGCGGCTCGCGCTCGGCCTCGACGGAACGGAAGAGCGCTCGCATATGGGCTCGCCGGATTTCCGCGTCGGCGGCCGGATCTTCGCCACGCTGGCCCACCAGGCGGAGGGCTACGGCAATCTGATGCTCACGCCGGAGGTCCAGGCGATGTTCGTCGGCGAGGCGCCCGAGACCTTCGTGCCGATCGCCGGCGGCTGGGGACGCATGGGTGCGACCCACATCCGCCTGGCCGCGGCCGACGAGGAGACCCTTTCGGGCGCGCTTCGCACCGCGTGGAAGCTCCGCGTCGAGAAGAACGCGAAGACCGGGCGCCGCAAGCGGCCGCGGACGTAACCGGCGGCCCATGAGCCCAGCAGGCGGTCATTCTTCGAGCGTTACTCCGGGGAAGGCAAGCCAGGACGCCTGCTCGCGACGGATGGGGCGGCGGCAGCCACCTCTGTATGCCGGGGGGAAGCCTGACTCCCGCTCAGCGATCGAAGATCCATGTGCGGGGCTCACGCCCCGGATCCGTTCGCACCTCTTCGACCACGACGCGCGGCGCCCCGTCGCGCCGGTACCGCAGGACCCATTTCAGGCCGGCCCGGTTCGCCTCGGGAACCGGAATCTCGTGCGTCGCGTGCTCGGGTCCCTCGAAGACGTTGATCTCGCAGACGTCGTCTCCGGCGCACAGGGGGAGAGCCTGCTCGAGCCAGTCCTCGACGGAGGCCCCGGGCGTTACCCAGGCTCCCCAGACGTGCGCAGTGGTTCCAACCCAGCGGAAGACCACGGGTTCGCGGTCCCCCGCGCCGCGATTCTGCACGACGGGCGCCGGGCTGCCGGCCGTTGCGGCCGACTCCGTCCAGCCCACGCGCAAGGCATCGCGGTCGATCTCGACGCCCCGCAGGTACACGGCCGCGATCCGCCGCGTATGGGTGATGTCGTCGAGCGGGTTGGCATCGAGCACCACGAAGTCGGCGCTCCGGCCGGCCTCGATGCTCCCGGTATCGATCAGCCCGAACGCCCGCGCGGCGCGGGTCGTGGCGGTCGCGATCGCCTCGGCCGGCGTCATTCCCAGCCGCACGAAGAGCTCCAGCTCCAGGTGATCCGCGTAGCCGAAGAAATCGCCCACCGCGCCGGCGTCGGTGCCCAGGATGACGTGGTCGCGCAGCCGCAGGAAGTTGTTCCGGATCAGTCGGGCCCGTGTCTCGTCCGCAGCGGTCCGGGGACGGTCGGCCCCGGTGTCGTCGGCCGCGGCGTCGCGCAGCATCGCGACGACCTCCTCCGGCACCTGCTCCTGGAAGAAGGGGTCGTCGTAGACCGGCCGCCGGTACGGCTCGCGCCGGGTGACCATGCCGATGGTCGGCACGATGAAGACGTTGCGGGCCGCGACGAGCTCGAGGTACTCGTCGTCGACCGGCACGTCGTAGGGCATGTGGATGAAGCGCCGGGCGCCGGCCGCGACCAGCCGCTTGTGGTCCTCCAGGGTGGTCGCGTGCGCGATCACCCGGATGTCCTGCACCTGGGCCTCGTCGAGAATGGCGGCATAGATGTCGGGGTGGAGCTTCACCCGCGCGCCCCGCCGCTCGTCGCGCGCGTCCACCCAGATCTTCAGGATCCGGATGCCGCGCGCGGCCTCGGCCCGCACCACCTCGCGCGCCTCGGCCGGGCTGCTCACGCCGTGCAGCCCCCACCACCCGGCGTCGTTCGTGAACCGGGGGTTCGGTCCGCCGCCGGGGATCCCCATCCCGGGCGACACCAGGTAGCGGGCTCCGGCGACCTCGCCCACCCGTTGCGCCTGCCGGACCTCGAGCGCAATCTCCTCGCGGTCGCTGCCGGTGGAGATGATCGTGCCGACGCCGTAGTAGGCGTGGCGGTGCAGATGGTCGACGAGGTTCTCGCGGGTGAAGTGCTCCGAGCCCCAGCTCGTGTACCGCTCCCAGCCGAGGTGCGCGTGCGTGTTGACGAGCGCCGGCATCACCGTGCGCCCGCTCAGGTCGACGACGCTCGCCTCCGGCGGCGCCTGCACGTCGCCCGCGCTCCCGACACGCACGATGCGGTCGCCGCGGACCAGGAATGCGGCATCCTCGATGACGCGGCCGTCGCCGACGATCACGCGCCCGCCGGTGAACAACCGGACGGCCGGTCTCGACTCGGAGGGATCCGGCTGTTGAGCAGCCGCGCCACTCGCGATGCTCGTCAGGAACGCGAGGACGAACAACAGGATGGCGTGCCGCCGGGCCAGACTTCTGCCAGCCGATCGAGTCGTTCGCACCGGGGCGGCTCCCTCGTCGGCTCGCGAGGTGGTATCTCCACCGCCACGTCGCCGAGGGGCTCGAACAGTTCGTGAAGCGCCGTCCCAAGCCGTCTTTCGCGGCGCTGCCTTTCGCGCGACCTCATGGCCGGGATCGCCATGCGCCATGCGCCTATCCCCGCGACTCGACGTGGAACGTCCACCAGCGCTCCGGCCGCGGGGTATCGAGCGGCGGCGGCTCGCCACCGCCCCCGGGCTGCCGCGCCTGCACCGCCGGCTTCTGCAGCTTGCGGATCCGCGTGGCCCAGACGTGGTCGAGCCGGGCCGGGTCCATCTCCCGGTTGAGGACGACGGGGTAGACGACGCCGTCGAGCCGGAGGCGGCCCGGGTGGTCCTGCTGCACCCGCGGACACCAGTACTTCTGGTCGCCGACGGAGCAACTGATGAACAGCTCGCCCTCCGGCGTCGCCATGCAGTTGACGTTCACCGAGTGGGGTCGCCCCCAGATCCCGATCTGGATCGCACACAGCGGGACGTCGTTCGCGAAGGTCCAGTCGGCGACCGGCTCCTCGTGGGTGTCGCCCAGCAGGATGAAGCCCGGGGTGGTCTCGCACGGGCAGTTCACGGTCCAGACGGCGAGCCCGGCAACGACCACCAGCGCCACGGCGCCGGCGATACCGAGGACGTTCTTCCTGACGAACTCCAATGCCCGGTCGGCGGCCCGCGGCTTTGCGCTCATTGCTCAACCTCCTCCGGCGGTGCTCCCCCGGATCGGACTCGCCAATGGCTCGATCCGGCGCCCGGCACACGAACGACGGACCCTCGACTGACGCGCTGGAACACTCGAGCCGCGCGACCGAACGGCCGTCGCGGCGCGGACCGAACGGCCCCGACGCAGCCGGCCCTGTCGCCGGTTCGCCCAACTGGCGATCCGACGCCCGGCGCACGAAGGACGGACCCTCGGTGCCGCGCGCCTGGCCGCCGTGCTCCGGAGCGATCTCCCGACACGCGTCAGGGCGCGCGGCGCCCGGGGATCCACCACGGGCGCCGCCGCGTCGCCCTCTCATCGAACGTCGTCCATCAGTCGATGGCAAAGCAGTAGTAGAGGCCGGCCCCTCCCGTAGCCACCAGATCGTCCTGTGAGCAACCGCGTGACGGATGGGCGGTGTTCCAGGGCGAACCCGGTGTCGTGAAGGAATAGCGGTCGGCGTGGCCGAGCATGGCGCTGCCTTCGCCGTTGCTGGTCCAGTTGCCGCATGTGCGGTCGTCGCCCTCCGGAAACGCCGTGCCGTCGATCCGTGTGCCGGTCAGCACGTCGTGCTCCGTGAAGTCGGGGTCGCCGTCGATGCGTGATGCGAACTGGTTGCCGTTCTCGTCCAACGAGTGGGTCCAGTTGAAGGTGGAGTTGTCGTAGTGCAGGCGTTCGACGCTCGTGGCCATGACGAGGCCCTCCGAGTTCGCCCACGGTCCTTCCCCGATCCGATCACGTGCGTTGACGGCATCGGGGCCCTGCGTGCTCAGGTAGGCCCGCCACGTGCGGTCGCCGGCGCCCGCCGCGGCGGCCAGCGTCTGGCAGTGGGCGTCCGCGCCTTCCAGCCCACCCAGGTTGGCGCCGTCACCGAGGCCGACGCTGGTGACGAAGAAGCCCATCGGCGGCGGTTCCTGTTGCTGGGCCACGACCGACAGCCCGGACAGCACCAACGCACCGAGGACCGCCGTAGCTGCCAACTGGATTCGTCTGTTCCTCATCTGAGCCCCTCCTCTCAGGATGGCGAACGGGTCACTGGTCGATCTCGTCGACTCTCAAGGTCGCATTCTACCCCACCCGCATCCGGACGCCGCCGCGCCGGCGGCTGTCCTTCCCCTTCAGTCGGCCACCTTGCGGTACTTGCGCAACAGTCTGCCGTTCGGCATGTAGGAAAAGTACCCGCCCGCGTATTCGCGTCGATCGTTCGTTCCCTCGAGAACGATCGCGTCCCCCTCGCGGACTATCGTGAACCGCCGCGGCTCTCCCCCCGACCGCACGGTGACCGCAGCTTCCGCGGGCGACGGTCCGCTCGCCGTCTGGACCCGCTCGTACGTATAGCTCCAGTTCGCGGCATCCATCTGGTAGGTCCCGTAGCCGACGAACGACTCGAACCCGTCCGCCGTCTCGCGGTGGAACGTGGCCACCACGACGCCATCGTGGTTCGACCAGCGGCCGCCGGCCTGCGGCGGACGGAGCACCTCGCCGTCGACGTGCCACTCGACCAGCTCCCAGGTCCCCTCGAGGAGCGACCGCAGCTCCGCGGGCGCCTCCGCTTCCTGGGCCATCGCGGGCGATTGAACAAGCAGGCACACCGATCCGATGACGAGGGCAATGAAACGTCCTTCAGTCAGGCGCATGGTTCTCCCCGTTCCGTCACGCATACGCGGTTCTGTCACGCACACCCGATCCATCGAGCCATCGTGAGCCCCCGGTCATGCCCGCTCCCGGTAGACGCGATCGAGCACCGGGAGGAGGTATCGTCGGATTCCGCCGGTTTCCTCGCCGTCGGATCGTACTCGCCGCTGAGGAGGTGGACCCGACCTGCAACGAGGCTTTCGCCACGTGCTCCCAAGCTCACGATACCGGAATGGAAGCGGGAGTCAACCGCGGACGTGGCCCATCGGAGACCCGCAAGCCGGGGTGTAGAATGCCCGGTCATCCGCAACGCCGCAACCTGCATCTTGGCGCCACGCTTCGGCGCCGACGGTGACCATTCGACATCCGAGGAGCACGAGATGCATCGACACTGGGCAACCCCCGCACTCGCCGTGTCGCTCGCCTGTGTCGGCCCGGCGGCCGCGCAATCGCCGGACCGGGACACCTCCACGGTGCAGTCCCGGCTGTCCGCCGCGGTGCGCGAGCTGGTCACGCCGCGCGGGCTCGAGGAACAGGCCGCCGCGATCGTGCGACACCAGCGCCCCTCCGGGAGCGCCGGCGAGCGGGCGGCGATAGCCCACATCGTCGACACGTTGCGCCGCGACGGCGTCGATGTCGAGGTGCACACGTATCACGCCTACGCGAGCACCCCTATCGCGGCGAGTCTGGACGTGGTGGGCGCGTCCTTCTCGCCCGACGCGATCACCTACTCGTTCTCGGCCCCCGCCGACGGGCTGGAGGCCCACCTGGTCGACGGCGGGGACGTCCGCGACATTCCCGCCCTCCAACCGGGCACGGGCGAGCGCCTCGTGCTGGCCGGGGAGATCGACGCTCCCGGTACGGCCCGGAGCCGCTACCCCGACGTGACCGGGGCCATCGTCCTGGTCGACGGCAATCCCGGACGGGCCTCCCTCGATCGGCTCGCCATGCTCGGCGCGGCCGGCGTCGTGTACGTGCACTGGGAAGAGCGTCTGAACGATCTGATCGTCACGAGCACGTGGGGCACCCCCTCGCTGCGCAACTACCACCGGCTGCCGGCGATCCCGGCCGTGCACATCCGCCGCAGCGACGGTGACGCGCTCCGGTCACGGCTCGCAGAGCGCGAGACACGCGTGCGCATCACCGCGGAGGTGGACGTGGGATGGCGCCCGCACCATCTCGCGGTCGCGCGGATTCCGGCCCCCGATCCCGACGCGCCGTTCGTCCTGTTCGGCGGGCACATCGATTCCTGGTATTTCGGCGGCACCGACGAGGGGGCGTCCAACGCCGCGATGGTCGAGCTCGCCCGCGCCTTCCACGCAAATCGGCAGCGTCTTCGGCGCGGTCTCGTCGTGGCCTGGTGGCCGGGACACAGCAACGCCCGCTACGGCGGCTCGACCTGGTTCGCCGATCACTACTTCGACGAGCTGCGGACGCGAGGCGTCGCCTACCTCAACATCGACGGCATGGGGCAGATGGGAGCGCGCCGTTTCGGCGCCACCGCGAGCGCCGCCCTCGGCGGCCTGGCGGCGGACGTCGTGGCGCGACGGACCGGGGAGACCGTCGAGCCCGCGCGGCCGGGACGCAACTCCGATCAGTCGTTCAACGGCGTCGGCCTCCCGCTCCTGCAACTCGATCACCGGCGCCTCGAGGAGGACGGCGGGTACTGGTGGTGGCACACCCCGGACGACACGTTCGACAAGATCGACTTCGACGTCCTGAAGACCGATACGGACCTGTACGCGGACGCGCTGGCCCGCCTGCTCAGCACGCCGCGACTGCCCGTGGACCTGACGAGCCAAGTCAGGGCGTTGGGCGAGGCGCTCGAGCGCAGGGCGGAGGAGGCCGGCGACCGCTTCGATCTCGCCGGGGCGATTCGACGACAACGGCGCCTGCTGGAGCTGGTGTCGGAGGTCGACGCCGGCGCGACCCTGCCGCCCGGCGCGCCGCTGGATCTGGCGCTCCTGCGCATCCTTCGACCGTTGCATCGCGTGCTCTATTCGCCATCGGATCCGTTTCATCCGGACCCCGGCCTCGATTCGAGCGCGCTGCCCGGCCTGTCGCCGTTGCGGACGCTGGCGACGTCGGATCCGGAGGGAGACGCGTATCGATTCGCGGTGGTCACCCTCGTACGGGAGCGCAACCGGTTGCTGGAGGCGCTCGACGCATCGACCGATGCGACGCTCCGGCTGCTCGGGCGCGTGCCGTGACGGGGTGCGCCGGCCTGGCAGCCCGCGGTGAGAGTCCCCGCTGCATTCGAGCGGCGATGCATCCCGCCTGACTGCGTTGTTCGTCGGTTGCATATGCCCAATATGCGCCCTCCTCACGCCGGGTACCGGGTGTCGGGGCCCCCTCGCTGCTCTCGGTGCGACGCGGGATTCACCACGGACTGCCAGGCGCCTGTCGCTCTCCCCTTGGGAGGACCACGTAGTCGACGTGACGGCAGGCGCCGTCCGCAGCCCATCGCCGAGCAGCGGCACAGCACGTCGGGGACGTCGATCTGCCGCGGACGAGCCGATGCTGTAGAGTTTCAAGCTCCGACCGGGGCCCGCCGGCGGAATACAGGAGAGACAGAGATGAACCGTTTCCCGCGACCTCGTTCCTTTCGGTCCGCCGGGCTCGTGCCCGTGCTCGCCGCCCTGCTGCTCGCTCCCGCCGCAACGCGCGCGCAGGGGCCGGGCGTCGAGGACGGCCGGTGGTCCTATCTCGGCGGCGACGCGTGGCACACGCGCTACACGCCGGCCGCCGAGATCACCCGCGACAACTTCGACGAGCTGACCCTGCTCTGGCGGTTCGACGCGGCGAGCTTCGGCCCCAGCACGTCGCGGGCGACGCCCTCCTACGTCGGCGACAAGCTGATCACGGTGACCGGCGAGCGCCGGCACGTCATCGCGCTCGACCCGAAGACCGGCGAGCTGCTCTGGAGCTTCACCGAGCCGAACACGCATCGCTACGAGTACTCGATGCGCAAGGGCTACGGAAAAGGCGTGGCCTACGCCGAGGTGCCCGGCCGCGGCGGCGTCGTGTTCATCTCCACGCCGGGCTTCTTCCTCTGGGCGCTCGACGCCGACACGGGCCAGCCGCTCGCCGACTGGGGACAGCCGATCGCCATCCCGGGCTTCTCCCGGACCGGCGGCGTCGACATGGTCGCCGACCTGATCCGGGGCTGGGGACCGTGGGAGGCCTGGGACGGACGCTACGACCCCTACATGGGCATCCCCCAGGCGATCGGCTACATCACGTCGTCGTCGCCGCCGATCGTGGTGAACGAGACGATCGTGGTCGGCAACTCGGCGGAACAGGGCTACAACCAGACGCGGGTCGAGAACGTCCCCGGCGACATCCTGGCGTACGACGCGGCGACGGGCGACTTCAAGTGGAAGTTCCACGTGATTCCGCGGCCCGGCGAGGTCGGCCACGAGACGTGGGAGAACGACGCGTGGGAGTGGACGGGCGACGTCTCGTCGTGGGCCCCGATGACCGCGGATCCCGAGCTCGGGCTCGTCTACGTGGTGACCAACGGCGCGACCATCGACTACTACGGCGGGCACCACCCCGGCGACAACCTGTTCAGCACGAGCGTGATCGCCCTCGACGCCGACACCGGCGAGCGGCGCTGGCACTACCAGTTCATTCACCACGACATCTGGAACTACGACACCCCGCAGCCGCCGATGCTGCTGGACGTGGTCGTCGACGGTCGCCCCGTCAAGGGACTGTTCCAGGCGACGAAGCAGGCTTTCCTCTATGCCCTGAATCGGGAGACCGGCGAGCCGATCTGGCCGATCGAGGAGCGGCCCGTGCCCGCGTCGACGGTGCCCGGCGAGCAGCTCTCGCCGACGCAGCCGTTCCCCACCAAGCCCCCGCCGTTCGACCTGCAGGGCCGTAACGAGAGCATGCTGATCGACTACACGCCGGAGATCCACGAGCGGGCGCTGCAGGTGGCGCGCGAGAACGACCTGTTCGCGCCGCTGTTCGATCCGCCGACGGTCATGGGCGATCCCGCCGGCCCGGCCTGGCAGTGCCCGAGCGGCGGCGGCGGCGCCAACATCTTCGGCAACGTGGCGGCCGACCCGGCCGCCGGCGTCATGTTCGTCCCCTCGTCGAACCGCTGCGGGCGCCTCTCGCTGATGCCCGCCAGCGAGTCGCCGCTCGACAGCCCCGCGCAGACCGGCAGGACCTACTCCGAGTGGTCGAACGCGGTCGGCCGGGGCGCCCGCCCGCAACGGATCGACCAGACCGTCGACGGGCTGCCCATCTGGAAGGGACCGGCCGGGCGCATCGTGGCCTACGACCTGAACCGCGGCGAGATCAAGTGGACCATCCCCCACGGCGACGCGCCGCAGGAGGAGCAGGACCTCATCCGCAACCATCCGCTGCTGCAGGGGGTGGAGGTGGATGCGGCGATCTACAACCGTGGGCGCGGCGGTCAGGCGACACTGGTGGCCTCGCCCAACCTGCTGTTCGCGACCGGCGTGGCGGCGGACAACACGCCCTCGCTCTTCGCCATCGACAAGGAGACCGGCGAGCGCGTCGGCGCGATAGAGCTGCCCAGCCTGCCGCGCTACGGGATGTCGAGCTGGGAGCACGACGGGCACCAGGTCATCCTGGTCCAGCTCGCGGACGGGCTGGCGGCATTCGGCCTGCCGGCGGCGCTGCCGGCCGCGGGGGACGCGCACTAGCAGTCCGTGGTGGGACCCCGCGTCGCACCGAGGGCGGCGAGGCGCCCGCAGGGCTAGGCCTACCCTGTACCCACATCTGATGCTGGACAAATGAGCTTCCGCCGTG
>WTFV01000082.1:0-35208 GCA_011523845.1 Acidobacteriota bacterium
GCCGTAGAACTGCCCCGCCATGCGGCCGCCGCTGCCGAAGCTGTAGATGTACTCCAGCGGCTTGCGGCGCAGCACGTGCACCTTCTCGTTCATGCCGTCGGCGACATAGGCGAAGGTCTGGTCCGGGTCGGTCGAGAACGCGATGTCCCAGACCGCGCCGGCGCCGAGGGTCTTCGTCATCAGGTAGATCTCCTCGACGAACTCGCCCGCCTTGGTGAACACCTGCACGCGGTTGCCCGGACGGTCGCACGCGTAGACCAGGCCGTCGTTGGTCGGGTCGGCGCAGTGCACGGGGTTGCGGAACTGCGGGGTGCCGGACTTGTCCTTGCTGACCGCACCGTGGGCCGGCGCGTTGGCCAGGTCGTAGCGCGGCAGCTCGTCGTCGCTCGGCGTATTGCCGTAGGCGCCCCAGAAGCGCTTCAGCTCGCCGGTCGTGCCGTCGACCACCGCCACGCGCTTGTTGCCGTAACCGTCGGCCAGGTACGCCTCGTTCGCCTCGTTGTCGAAGGTGACCTTGGCGACCCGCGAGTAGCGCGTCGTCGAGCTGCTGTCGGGATCGGCGAAGCCGTCCTCGCCGATCTGCAGCAGGAACTCGCCGGTGTGGGTGAACTTCAGGGCGTGCGAGTCGTCGCCGCCGTTGCCGCCAATCCAGACGTTGTCCATGCCGTCGACCCAGACGCCGTGGTTCGACTCGGGCCAATCGTAGCCCTCACCGGGTCCGCCCCAGTGCTGGAGGAGGCTGCCCTCCTGGTCGAACTCCAGGATGGGGGGCGCCGCGAAGCAGCACGCCTCCGCGAACGGCGGATCGAGCGCGGCGGGGATCTCGTTCGGCGCGAGGTTGCCGCGGTGCACGATCCAGACGTGGTCGTCCGAGTCGACCGAGACCCCGATGGTCGAGCCGAGCAGCCAGTTGTTCGGCAGCGGCTTCGGCCAGAACGGGTCGACCTCGAACAGCGGCGCGTTCGGGATCATGCTCTGGGCCCCGACCGCTCCGCTCTGGATCCCGCCCCACACCAGGCCCGCGGCCACCAGGACGCCCAGGCTCATCACAATCAGTTTTCGCTTCATGTCAGGGTCCTCCTCAGACTCCTCGCGGATCAACACAACGGCGCCCCCGGCGCGCTGCGCACAGCCTGCCACCTACCGCCGCGTAAGGCAAGCCCGAACCGGATTTTTCTGCCGCGCCGCCGTCGAACCGGAGGATCGCGCCTTGCCACGCGGGCGCCGCACCGCTCCCGGTGCCGCGCGGCGTTCCACCACGGACTCGTACTCGTCGTTCCTCCGCGCCCGCAGGCCCGCGCCGCCCGTTCCCGGACTCCGGCTCCGTCGTCACGGTGATAAGGTGCACCGTGCATCCAGGCAGGTGCATCGTGCGTTCACGCTCGCCATACCGGGCACCGACCGGAAGGAGCGCCCCGATGACTCCCAGGCGGACTCTCGCCGTCTTTCTCCTCGCCGCCGGCGCTCTCGCCGCCGGCAGCGCACCGCTTCGCGCACAGGACCCGCCGGCCCTGTCCACGGCAACGCCCGAAACGGTCGGCCTCTCTTCCGAACGGCTGCAGGACGCGACACGCCTTCTGCAGGCCCATATAGATGCCGGGGACATCGCCGGCGTCGTGGCCGCGGTGGTCCGGCACGGCCGGCTCGTCTACCTCGAGGCGCTCGGCGACCTCGACCGCGAGCGGGGCCTGGCGATGCGCGACGACGCCCTTTTCCGCCTCTATTCCATGACGCGCCCCATCACCAGCCTGGCCGCGATGATCCTGTGGGAGGAAGACCGGTTCGAGCTCGACGATCCGGTCTCCCTGTACCTGCCGGCGTTCGCCGACCAGCGGGTCTTCGTCGATGCCTCCAGCCCCGACATGACGGCGACCCGCCCGCGGCGCACGGAAATGACCGTCGAGCACCTCCTGCTGCACACCTCCGGCCTCGGCAGCCGCGGCTCGGCCATCTACCGCGCCGAGCAGGTCCGGCTGCGTTCCATCACCCTGCCCGAGATGGTCGGCAACACCGCGCGCGTGCCGTTGTTCGAGGACCCGGGCACCCGCTGGCGCTACGGCATCTCGACCACCATCCTCGGACGCCTCGTCGAGGTCTGGTCCGGCATGCCGTTCGAGGATTTCCTCCGGCAGCGCGTGTTCGAACCGCTGGGGATGACCGACACCGTGTTCCGCGTCGACCCGTCCCGCGCCGCCCGCTTCGGACCCGCCTACCGGCCCAGTCCCGACGGCGCACTGCGCCCCTACGCCATCGAGGTGGTTCCGTTCACCGAGCAGCCGGCGCTGATCGAAGGGGGCGTCGGATTGGTCTCCACGGTCCGCGACTACTTGCGGTTCGCCCAGATGTTCCTCAACGGCGGCGAGCTCGACGGCGTGCGGGTTCTCCAGCCGTCCACCGTCGCACTGATGACCGTCAATCGCGTCCCCGACGCACTGCTGCCGATCGGTTTCGGCAACCCGCAGCCCGGCCGCGGCTGGACGCTGGGCTTCTCTGCGGTCATGGACGCCGACGCCTCTCCCCTCCCGGTCAGCGAGGGCACGTACTGGTGGGACGGCTCGTCCGGAACGCGCTTCTTCATCGACCCGGTGGAGAACATGGTGACCGTGATCATGGCGGCGGCGTCCCCCGCGTACGGCGGCGGCTTTCGGGAGGGGTTCATCGAGGCGGCGTACCGGGCGATTGTGGACTGACCGCGTGTGCCGACTGTCGATGCTGCCAGAAGACTCTCGGCACCGACGTTCGCAGGAGTCTCTGCCGACCCCGGCGCCACCTGATGGCGATCGTCGCGCGGCTGATCTCAGTCGTGCTCGAGGAGCCGTCGGTCCAGCAGGTCTTGAAGCAGGCTGTCGACGTCGCGTTCCAGCACATCCCGGGACACCTCGTACTCCGCGAACAGCCGGTCGACGATCCCGTTCCGCGTGGCGCGCTGGCCGAGCAGTTCCCACAGTTTCGCCCCGACGCCATCCAGGCCGAAGTAGTGGCCCGACCGCATGTCGGCCACGATGATCTGGTCGTCCATTCGGACGTGATGGGCGTGCTTGGAGAGCCTCAGGACCCGATTCGAGCTCAATTCCTTCGCCCCATCCGCTACGCTGCCGAGCCGAGCCATCCGGTACCCCCCTTGTGAGCGGCGTGCTGCAGCCATGCATCCAGTGTCAGGGTCGAGCCCAGCCCGGCGAGATCGAAGGCGTGCCCCTGGCGGGCGAGATGCAACGCGTTCAGCAGCCGTTCACGGTCGACGACGCCGAGCTCGACCAGTATCGATGATGCGACGATCCGTTCCAGAACCGGCCACTCCTTGCGGAGACCGTTGTACACCGCGTGCCCCGTCGACACGTTCTGTGACCGCAGCCTGATTTCGTCCGGCAAGACACCCCGCATCGCGCGCCGAAGTAGCGCCTTCGGTTCTCCGGGAATCTCCTTCAGGCTCCACGGCGCCTTGAGACCCAGTTCGACGAGCGGTCGGTGCAAGAACGGATAGCGCAGGTCGCAGGTCTTCTCCAGATAGCCACGCAACAGAATGCCCGTGATGCTGCCGATTCTCTCGACCTGCCACTGATCAGCCATACCGCCGCGCGCCGACGGCATATGGCCCTTCCTCGCGCGCTCCTTCAGTCCCCATCTGCGCGCGAAGGGGCGCGCGATCCAGTTGTGAACCTGCGGCAGAATGTCGCAACAACTGAGCGGTCCTGTCAGCAGGGGGCGCACGCAGTACCGCAGTATGAGGTTGCTCAACGGAACCCTCAAGGCACGCTGCCAGTGGTCGAGTTCCCCCCAGAGGCCTGCGAACTCCCCCCGCCGCAGCCGATCGGCGAGATGTACCGGCACCTGACTCTTGCTCATCACAACCGCTTCCGCGCCTATGCCGCTCAACAGAATGGGGACGCCGAACCCCACCCCGGCGACGAGCCTTGCGTACTCCTTGTGAACGCCGAAAAAGGCGGCCGCGCCGTGGGGTTCCTCCCAATACCTCACGGCTTTTCGGAGTTGGCTGAACGGGTGGTGAACGTCACCATCGATAGTGTGCTCCTCGACGCGACGAACCTGCGCGACGGACTTCATCCACTGCCGCTCGTCGCTCAGCCTCGACTGGCCGAAAACCACGCTGATGGTGCGCAAGGGACGGCACTTCTCGTGTCGAGCCGCAACGCACACGATTGAGGACGAATCGAGTCCACCTGAGAGGTCCGACCACACCTGGCCGGAACCTCGCATCCTCTCCTCGACCGCCTGGATGAAGACCTCACGGAAATGTTCCGTGTAGTTCTCGTGGTTCCGATTCGCGTTTCCGCACCCGGCAGTCCACCTCCAGTACCCTTCGGTCCGGACTCGTCCGTTTTCCGCGATTAGACGATGGCCGGGCTTGAGGCGCGTTACGCCGCGATACGGCGTCGTGGAGGAATCGGCGTATTCCGTGCCCTGCACGAGTCGGTCGGCAATGAACTCCAGATCGAGCGACGGACTGTTGTCCCTGGACGCAGCCAGGACCTGTCTGAGCTGCGTCGCGAAGCAGACCACGTCACTTGCGACGCGAAAATAGAGAGGCCGAACGCCGAGCGCGTCTCGCACGCATAGAAGTCGCCGTCGAAAGCCGTCCCACAGGCCGAACGCGAAATCGCCAATCAGTTTCGACGCACATTCGTCGCCCCAGGCCTCGTACGCCGCCAGGACGAGATCGACGTCCCGGCTCCGGGGAACCATGCCTCGGCGCCGCAGTTCGGCGACCAGGTCCCTGCGATTGTCCAGTCGACCATCGAAGACCAGCATGCAGTGACCGGCACCCGCAATCGATCGGCACGGATCCGTCCGACGCGCCCGGTCTACGCAGGGCGACACGGAGGCGAGCGCCACCGGCCCCTCGCTCCAATGGGTCGAGCGAGAAGACACCAACAACTGCGCGGCCGCGTTGATTCTGCGGACCAGCGTCCGCTCGAGTGGCCCCTCGTCGAGTCTGTACACGCCGCCGATTGCGTTCATGGTCATCGGCCTCCGGAGTTGCCGGGAGGGCCGTCTACATCGACATGATTGGCGTGTAGGGTTCGTGGCGCCAGGTATTCGCCGGGTCGTCCAGTACTTCGCCGAAACACTCGACCCACGCATGGGCTCCGAACGGATAGCGCTTCACGCCAATGTGCAGCGACGCAGGCATTCTCCGGCGCCGAAGCAGCAGGTAGATGGTCAACGATCTCGGCAGACAGTCCAGCCGGCGGCGGAAGTAGTAGCGTGTAGCCGTCCGCACGGCTTCCAGAATCCGGTCTACGACCAGGCGCCGGGCCACCGGTTCGGCGTCCGTCGGCCCGCGACCGCACCACCGCACAAGTTGGTACACCCGACGAAAACCGAAAACGAGGAGACAGGCGTCCAGCAGAACGAAGATCAGGATCGCCTGCCCCGCCAGGACCACACGCGAACTGGTGAGGTTCGTCCTCATCGCCTTGTGTTCGGAGCGGTGAGAAGCTGCCTTCAAGTACAGGGCGCCTCAGGCGAACAATGCGGACTGCCCCGGTCTTCACAGCGCAGGCCAGGTGCCCATGCGCGCGAAATTCATGCCGTCGAGGCAGAGGCCGATACAATCGCCGGTCGTCACTTCGATCGCTCCGAAATCGACGACGCGCGGCGTCGCGTACACCTTCTTCTGTCGCGGATGAGCTTCGTCGTTGGTCATTTCTGTTCTCCTTTGCGAGCACTACCCCGAGTGCCGATACAGGATTGCAGTTGACGGTGGATTTGGCATTGTCCTGGCTCAAACGGCTGACTGATCCCCGTCAAGCCTGCCGCGCCGAAAGACGAACGGACCAAGCTATCCGGTGAACTTGTAGCCCACGCGGTGCACGGTCACCAGCCAGCGAGGGTCCGACGGATCGTCTTCGATCTTCCGGCGCAGCTTGGCGACGTGCATGTCGACGGTGCGGGTCAATGGGGAAATCGCGTCGTGACCCCAGACCGAGTCCAGAAGCTGATCCCGGCTGATCACCTCACCGCGATGCTCGACGAAGTACTCGAGCAGTCGGAACTCGCGCGGCAGCAACGGCAGCGACGCCCCGCTCCTGGTCGCCTCGCGGGTTCTGAAATTCAGGGTCACCTGTCCAAACTTGTGGGTGTGCGCCTGCGCCGCGAACCGTCGGGATCTACGCAAGACGGCCTCGACACGCGCCAGCAGTTCCATGAAGCTGAACGGCTTGGTGAGGTAATCGTCGGCGCCTGCCTTGAGCCCGACGACCTTGTCGAGCTCCTGGCCCTTGGAGGTGAGCATCACGATAGGCACCGTGTTGCCCCGAGACCGCAGCGTCCGGCACAGGTCCAGCCCGTTCACCTCGGGCAGCATGATGTCCAGAACGATGAGGTCGAAGTCACCCTGCCCGGCCAGACGCAGACCCGATGCTCCGTCCCGCGCTACCACGGCCGTGTGCCCCTCGTAGTGCAGGCCCTCCGACAGCCCGGTGGCCAGGGACAGATCGTCCTCGACGATCAGGATCCGGCTCACGACGCCCTTTCTCGCCGGACTCTTCGCGAACTCCGAATGCTGTCAGGATGACGGCCGGTCATCGAAGCCGCGGCGGAGCCCATGAGCCCTCAGGCCTTGGCGCCCACCCCCAGGCCAACACCTTGCACTGAAGCCGACACGCCAGTGGCCTCGCGTGCCGTTGCGACGGCAACAGGAATCCGAACCGTAAAGGTCGTCCCTCGTCCGAGACCGCTGTCGACGTCAATACGCCCACTGTGCGCCCGCACGACGTGCCGCGCTATCGCCAGGCCGAGGCCGGTACCCGTCACGCGACCGGCCACCGCCGCGTTCGCGCGGTAGAACTGGTGGAATATCCTCTCCTGGTCGCCCGGAGCGATGCCGATGCCGAAATCCGTCACGCATACTGCGACGTCGTCGTCACGCTGCGACAGATCCACACGAATCTGTCGCGCCTGGCCGGAGTACTTCATGGCATTGTCCAGCAGATTGACGAAGACCTGCGACATGGCCTGCGCGTCCACGGAGACGGCGGGCAAGGGCTCGTCCGGCCGTGTCACCGAGATGGCGAAGCCGTCACGCTCCCGCCGTGCATCGACGGCCCTGAGGGCCGGACCGACAACGTCCTCTATCGTCGCGTCTTCGCAGCGATAGCGCGTTTCCATGGACTCGATCCGGGCGAAGTCCAGCACGTTGTCGATGAGGTGCCCCAGGCGATCGCTCTCGCGCTCGATTCGTCCGCCGTACTCGACGACCTTGTCCTGCGACGCGACGCGCCCCCGGCGCAGGAACTCCCCGAACATCGATATCGACGCGAGCGGCGTGCGAAGCTCGTGGGAAACGTTCGCCACGAACGCGTTCCTGATCCGGGCAAGACGCTGCTCCCGATTGGCAGCTCGCCACGTGCGCAGCACTCCACCGAGTACCGCGACCGACATCAGGACCGTCAGCACCCAGCTCGTTAGCGCATTGGACTCGAGAACCTGCGCGGCGGCCGTGTGACGACTGCGAGCCGACAGATTCCAGTCTCGGAACAGGAAATCGAAGTGTCCCTCCAACAGGTCGGTTTGACCCGCTCCCTCGTTGGTGGCGATCACGGCGCGTCCCGTCTCGTCCGCCACCCGCACGATGAGGTTGTCTCGAACGTCTTCCGCCAACAGATTGGTCGCACCATCCAGAGCCCGCGGCAGGTAGTCACGCTCGAGTCGGTCACTGTCAACGACAAAACCGATGATACTGATTCGCTCCGCCTCGCCACCCGTTACGAACCTGTAGACGACGCGGTTGTCCGGGTCAGCCTCATCTACGTAGAGTCTCGAACGATCCAGCGGCAGCACTTCCTGCATGTAGAGCAGCGAACTGGCGCGCAACACGACCGCCTCGATGTCGGGCTCGGCCCCGACCCGCATCTCTCCCGTCCTCGGATCGTAGTACCGCGTGAGACACAGGCACCCGTCGAGGGCCGCGGCAAAGAGCAGTCGCGCCGGCGAAGTATCCGTCCGGTCGAAGTGCCGCGCCACTTCATCGAACCGCTTCGCGGCAAGGACGTCCCCGGATACATCCAGAATCTCATGCGCGGCGTTCTCGTACACGCTTCGTACATTCGCCGCGACGGCCTCCAGATACCGCGCAACCGTGGTCTGGTGGGCGATGACCTCGACCTCGGCCAGCCGCCGGCTCGACACGTACTGCAGTACGAGAATTGCCAGCAGAGGAACGAGCACGACCGCCATTTCCAGACCGTGTCGGCCGTTGAACGCTCTGAATCGACCCATGGGCGAACTCCTCGACGCCAAGATACCACCATCCGACACGGAATGTTCATGGAGTCGGCCAGGGAAAGCCTGCCAGCGAGACCGCGCACGGCGGCTGCGCCGAACGCGATCCTCGTATCCCGCGGGGAACATGCAAACACGAATGTGCGTTACGTGACGAAGCGAACCTGCTTCCGACGGCATCCAGTCAGGTGCATCTTCGAGGACCCAAACCGTCCACCCAGCCACCCCGGCGTGTCGAACGTCCAGCCGCGACTATCCCGCGTTCAACGGCCAGCCGACGTCGCGGCGGGTCGGATCGACGGCGCGCAGCCTGAGGGGATTCAGGATGACCAGGCGGTCCCGGCGCAACTCGATCAGGCGATCGCGCTGAAACTGGCCGAGCAGCGCCGACAACTGGGTGACCGGCACGGAGATCAACCCGGCCAGCTCGCGGCGGTCGATCGGGAGTCGGAGGTGCACCTGCTTGTTCATCGGGATCGCGTCGTTGGCGTGCAGCAGCCGGTGCAGCAGCCGCTTCAGGCGCGCCGCCGGGGAGGCCTGCGCATGGTCGCCATCGCGGTCCAGTCGGTCGATCAACTCGCGACTGTGCATCAGACTGATCCGCCACGACAGGTCCGGATCCACCCGGACGAGGCCCAGAAACCGTTCGCGCGGCAGTCCCCGCACGGCGCAATCGGTCACTGCTACGACGGAGACCGGCGCCTTCGCCTCTGCGATGACCGACTCCGCCCCCAGGAACCAGCCCGGGAACCGCAACCCGACGGTGGCCCGAGAGCGGCCCGATTCGACGCGCTCGAACTTGGCGATCCCGTCGGACAGCAGGTAGACGTGCTCCGGAACCACATGCTGGCGCAGCATCTCCGCCCCGGCAGGATGCGTCTCCGGCGGCGACAGGTGCGTCCTCCAGTCCTCGATGCTCTCACCGACGATTGGGTACGCGCTGAACCTCTCCATGGATCCGCTCAATGCGCGAGCTCGAGTTCATTGGTTCCCACGGGCGTCGTCAGTACCCCGAATCCGTCGGTGTCGTCGCTGGCAAGCCTCTTCAGGTCGGGGATCACGATCCAGCCTTTCTGCACGCGAACGACGCCGTCATCGCGGAGCCGCTTGAGAAGTCGACTGAGATGCTCCGGCGTGACGGCAATCAGACTCGCCAGCTCCCAGCGCTTCAGCGGCGACAACAGGCGGACGTCCTTGCCGTTCCCGTCCGGCGTCGTGGCCGTGGCGAGTCGCCGCAGGACCCGTTCCAGCCGCTGTCGCGCCGTCTTGACCCCGAGGTCGGCCATGTGATGGAACTGGCTGAGCACCTCCCGGCTGTGCATCCGGTGCACGTGCCACGACAGACCCGGTTGATCGGCCATCATCTCGAGGAACGCCTCGCGCGACAGCCGTCGCACCGTGCAAGCCGTCACCGCAACCACGCTCGCCGGATGCGCTCGGCCCACCAGGACGAAAGCCGCGCCCAGCAACCATCCCGCGCCGCGCAGGCCGAGAATCTGTTCGCGCCCGTTGCCGTCGATGCGCACCAGCTTCGCGAGCCCGTCCTCGATGAAGAAGATGTCACCGGACTCGCACCCCTGCTGAATCAGCACGGTCCCCACCGGATACAGTTGAGCGGCCGGCAGAAGCGACAGCCACGATGCCAGACCGCTTCCGTCCTGCGAGCCCGGAGTCCCCCTCTCGTTTCCTGCGCCGTTTGTGTGAAGTGACATGTGCAGATAGTGGCTTGCGGGATTTGTAAATGTCATCTCTGACACGTCAAAGTTGTAACGGATCCGTAAAGCAGGACGGATATTTCGCGCTCTTGCCGGTTCGAGTCTTGATGCGGCGACGATCCGCACCGGGACGGCCGCGGATGCGCAACCGCGGCGCGGTCAATCGACCGGCGGGTTCATCGCACCGGACGCGCCGTTCGCCGGCGGACAGGCCGCGCCCCGGGGCGATCAGGGCGCCCGCGTGACCAGCGGCGCCTGGCAGTCGGATTCGGCGCTGACGTCGAGCGGCCACCAGCTCGCGAAGTCCGCATCGGAAGCGGCGAGCGGGACGACGAGCGGGAAGCCGGCGGGCTCGAACGTGCCGCTGCCGCCGGCTTCCCTGTGCCGCCGCGCGAGATCCGCGCGGAAGCCGGAGACCTCGGGCGCGCGAAAGAGCGCATAGTAGAGCTGGCGCGTCGTGCCGGAGCCCTCCCGACGGACGACTCCCACGCAAACCGGCACGGGTACGGCCGCCGACAGGCCCGACTGCTCCGCCGTCTCGAGCACGTCGGGCGGCGCCAGCACGCTGCCGAGCGCGTCGCGATACTCGGACTGCAGCACGAGCGGCATCGCCGACACGGCCGGCGAGGTCATCGATTCCATGGTGCGGGCGAAGATCTGTTGAAAGAGCTCGGCGCGCAGTTGATCCGACGGCTGCAGGACGAGCAGACCCGCGCCCGGTTGCATCGGGCCACGCAGCGCCAGGGTCCACTCCGAGACCAGCCCGGGGTCGATCACGTACGGCTCCGCCAGGCTGCTCTGGACCGTCCGCCAGAACAGCCAGCCGAGCACCGCGAGCGCCACGACCGCGATTCCGGCCTTGCGCATCTCACTCCTCCGCCCGCCGGGGGGCCGCGTCGACCGTCCCGTGTCGCCGTCGGCCGCCTCGACGTCCACCCGAACCCGCGTCCGCGGGCGCTCGCGGCGCCAGCCGCCGGGTCAGTACTTCAGCCAGGTTCCCGTCAGGCCGGTCTGCCCGACGCCCGGCTGCGTCCAGTCGCAGACGCCCTCGTCGAATATCTCGCGCAGCTCCGCCTCCTGCTCGGCCGTGAACGTTGCGCCATAGTCGCCCAGGTCGATCGGCTTCAGCTCGCACTTGATGACGTCGCTCGCAACCGGAGCGCCAGCCACCTCGCGCGGCGCCGGCGCCGAGGGGTACAGCGACTCGCAACGGCCGCTGCCGCGGACCTGCTCCTCGACGATGCGGGTCGGATCGTCGTCCCGCGTCCAGCAGGCATCGACGAGATCGCCCGGCTTGGCGCCGACCACCTGGTCGATCCGCGGACCGTCGCCATTCTCGGCATCGAGATTCGCCAGCCACCGGTCCATCTGCGCCAGCGCACCGCGTAGCACGGGGCTGCTGCTGCTGTAGAGGCCGTAGCGGTCGTCCTCGGTCAGCATCACGTGGTTGTCGGTCCGGCCGTTGGCCTTCCGCAACCGCTCGCGCATGGAGAACGAATGGTAGCGGACGTGCACGTCGCCGTTCTCGCGGTCGTCGCTGTAGGCGCGGTAGTCGATGATCGGGGTCTCGGAGAGCCCCCCGCCGCCGTTCGTCAGCCGCCCCGTCTCGTAGGCCAGGCGCACCGCCTCCGGATCGGCCACCGTCCGTTCGGCCTGGAAGCCGCCGTCCTGGTCGTAGCCGCCGATGCGACGGTTGAGGTCGAGGAACTGCGCCGCCGTGATGACGCCGTCGTTGAGCGCCCCGAGCCCGTACTGCACGCCGGCGTTGTCGAGCGGGCGGCGCGCGAACCCGGTCTCGGCGTCCCGGCCGTAGACGTTCACGTAGTGGCTGTAGACGTCGCAGCGGGCGCCGTCCGGGTTGTCGGTCGGATGGTAGCGCAGGGCCTCGGGCAGCACGTCGGGGCAGAACTCGCCCACCTGCACCCGGCCGGCGTTGACCGACACGTTCGGCATCGTCGCGAGATTCAGGAAACCGGCGACGGCCCGTTTCTGCTCCTCGGTGAACGGCACCGGCGTCTCCCGGAAGTAGCGGTCGAGCAACCGCGCGTCGGTGATCATCGGGATGGTGCCGAAGCCGACGTCCGGGAAGCTGCAGCCCGGGATGATGCCGTCGAGCAGCCCGGGATAGTTGTCGGCGATCTGGTGGTTCTGGTACGACCCGCCGGAACAGCCCCAGCCGATGGTGTAGCGCGGCGGGCCGTAGGCCTCGATGAACCGCTCCTTGACCATCATCATCGTCTCGGCAGCCAGCAGGTCGTTGCAGTTGTTGCCGTAGACGTTGAGGCTCGCCGACGCCACCGCGTAACCCTGCCGCAGCATGACGTCGTCGGTGACGCCGCCGGTGCCCGCGCCCTGGCGGTACCAGCCGTTCACGCAGCCGCCGCCGAACGTGTAGATGAGCCGGCGGTTCCAGCCCGGCGACCCGGTCCATGCATCCGGGTCCGGGTCGCCGGCGCCGGGCGCGTGCAGCATGGCGATCTGGTAGACGGCGCGGTTGACGGTACCCGTCTCGATGCGTACGACGTAGGGCACCTCGGCGCCGGTCAGCGTCGTCGTGGTCGCAGCATCCGCGGGTAGCACGGCCGGATCGGCCAGCGGTTTCAGCGTCCCGTCCGTCCCGCGGTAGGCGTAGTCGACGCGGCGCGCGACGGAGCAGTGCTCGTCCAGCGGGTCGCCGAGCGTCTCTCCCGACGGCAGCTCGAACGAGTCGGTCTCGCAGACGAACGGCTGCTCGTGCGGGCCGGAGAAAACCGGGCCCTCGACCGGATGGTTGACCAGCTCCAGCGCCGCGCCGGCTTCACCACCGGTGACGGTCACGGACACCTCGTTGGCCCCGCGCGACAGCCCGTCGACGATGCCCGCCAGCCGGTGCCGGTCGGCATCGGCACGAAACGCCGCGGTCGTGTCCGTGCCGTTGACCGCCACGCGCACGTCGGACAGTTCCACGTCCGCCGGGACGTCGATCTGCAGCAACGCGTCGCCGCCGCTCACCGTGTCCGGCCGGCCCGACAGCACGGTAATCCCGATCTCGTCGGCCGCGTGCGCGGTTCCGACCAGAACGCTCGCCGACATCCCCGCCGCCAGCATCGCGACCGCCGAGATGCACCCGATGATTCTCTGCTTGCGCATGGATCTCACTCCCTCGAACGGATTCGACTGCAAGATTATACGGAGGAGCCGAAACGGGATCCGGACTCGACCGAACCGCCGGGGCGTCGATACACGGAATCGACGGTCTCGCCCATTGCGTTCCGGCACTGACGGTGGCCCGTCGCGCTCAGTCGGTCGCCTCGGCATCCGGATCCGATCGCACGGGCGCGGAGTGGCGGGACAGGCGGGCGCGTTGCGCGTCTTCCAGGCTCCGGACCTTGAACACGCCGCGCGGTCGGACGCGCGGCACCATGGACCGGTACCGCGCACAGTGACGAATGAACCGCTCGAATCCATCGTCCGACCCGGTCCGGCCACGCGCCGCGTTCATCTCTTCGATTGATCGGAAGCGCTCGACGGCCATCCTATTCGTCCCGATTATCGGCCAGGTCGAAGCGCTGTCGCAGCACTGCCGCGTCCTGACGGTCGATTGCCCGCACGGTTCCTCTCTTCAGCCGGTGCAGCGCCGCCGGCGTCGCAACACGCACGCGCACACCCTCGATCTCCTTCAACTCCGCCTCCACCGAGTCGAAGCTCGCCAGCAGGTCGAGCAACTCGTCGCGGTCCATCACGGCAGGATGTGTCGCGCCCCGGGGAATGCGAACGGGAAGCGTCTAGAGCGGTTCCTCGCGCAGCGCCGCGGCGCCGGAAACGGCGCGCGCCACGTGCTCGGCGGTGTTGTAGACGTGCGGGCAGATCCGCAGGCCACCCGTGGCGGCGCAGGCTATGCCGTGCCGCTCGTACAACGCGTTCACGAACGCACCGCGCCGCGCCGAGTCCACCACCGCGATCGCGACGCCGCCGCTCAGCTCGGGCTCCATCGGTGTCACCAGCTCGAAACCGGCGTCCTCGAGCCCGGCCTTCAGCATGGTCGCCAGCTCGACCACGCGCGCCTCGATCCGCTTCATCCCGAGACGGTCGTGGAACGCGACCGTCGTGCCGACCGCGGCCAGCGCCGCGTCGTCTCGCTGCCCCAGCGATTCGAACTTCCGTGCGCCCTTCGTTCGCGGCTCGACGGCGTTGCCCCAGCTCGGAGCGACGATGCTCGGCCAGATCTCCTCCACCCGGTCCGCGCGTACGTAGAGGAGTCCGACCTCCTTCGGCCCCATGAACCACTTGTGCGCGCTGCCGGTGAAGGAGTCGCAGCCGAGCTCGCGCAGATCGACGTCCAGCGCGCCCCAGCTCTGCGCCCCGTCGACGTGCACGTGGATCCCGCGGCGGTGGGCCACCTCGCACAGCTCGCGCACCGGCAGCCGCAGGCCGCTCACGTTGGAGACGTGCGTCAGGGCGAGTACCCGGGTCCGCGGCGTCAGCGCACGCTCGAAGACACCGATCAGCTCGTCCACGCCCGACGGCGTGGCCGGCGTCGTCACCTTCTTCACCGCCAGCCCGTAACGGGCCGCCCGCACCTCCCAGGCGACGTTGTTGGTCGGGTGGTTCTGATCCCACACGACGACCTCGTCGTCGGCGGCCAGGGGAATCCCGGCGTTGACGACGTTGTTGGCCTCGCTCGTGTTGCGCACGAGCGCGATCTCGTCCGCGGTGACGCCGAGCTGCATGGCCACCGCCGCGCGCGACTTCTCGAGCAGCGGGCCGAACTTCGCCCGGTTGGGGAACGAGCAGTCGACGTCGATGTCGCGCGTCAGCTCGCGCACCTGCTCGGCCACCACGCGCGGCGAGGGGCACAGGTTGGCCGCGTTCATCGGCACGCGCTCGTCGCGAAACGCGAACTGGCGTCGCACCTCCTCCCAGAGCGCCTCCAGCCCTTCGCCAGCGTGCGACTGCGCCGCGGCGGGACGGCCCGCCAGCAGTGGATGCACGACGCTGCCGACCGCGAGCGTCTGCAGGAACCGGCGCCGGTTGGTGTCGACGGTCATGGGAACCTCCGGGTCAGCGCGTTGCGCGTCATCGAGTTGTTCCCATAGCCTACCCCTTTCGGGCCACCTACCGCCGACCCGAAGGAGCAGGTTCATGCGATCAACTCGACTACTCGGCGCCACCCTTGTCGCGTTCGCCGTGGGCGCTCTCTCCGCCCCCACGGTTCTGGGCCAGCAGGTTCCGGTCAACAACGTGCTGCCGCTGCTCGACGCGGACAAGCCGATCTTCGGCCAGTTCGTCAACTACCTGGGCGTCGGAAGCGACCGCGAATCCGCCGTCGGCCATGCCGCCGACCGCGCGTTCGATTTCGTCGTCTACGACCTCGAGCACACGCCCTTCGACATTCCGCGCCTGACCGAGTACCTGCAATGGCTGCTCGACCGCCGCACGATCGCCGAGGAAGGGCTCACCGCGAGCAAGACCGTCTTCGTGCGCATGCCGGTCAACTCGCGCGAGATGAACGAGTGGGTCGCCAAGAACGTCCTCGACACCGGCGTGCACGGACTGGTCTTCCCGCACACCGAGACCGTCGAGCAGGTGCTGCACGCCGTACAGACGATGCGGTATCCGCAGGCGCCGGGCGTCGCGGACTCCGAGCCGGCCGGCATTCGGGGATCCAGCCCGGCCATAGCCGCCCGCTACTGGGGCCTGTCCGGCGGCGAGTATCGGCGGCGGGCCGACATCTGGCGACTGGACCCGGCCGGGAGTCTCATGCCCATCTTCATCATCGAGAACCGGACCGGCGTCGAGAACGTGCGCGCTATCGCGCGGGCGCTCAGCGAGCGGAACATCGGCGCGATCCTCTGGGCCGGATCGGGCGACATGAGCGTGTCGTACGCGGGCGACCAGGCCGCGGTCGCGGCCGGCCTCGACACGGTGATAGACGCGGCGCGGGAGTTCGGCCTGCCCGCCGGCATCAACGGGACGGCCAATCTCGCCGAGCGGTACGAGCAGGGGTGCGCATGTTCGTCAGCATCGGCGTCGGTTCGCGACCGCCGTCCGAGGAGGAACGCGCAACGGTGGGGCGATAGCCGCCGGCCGGTGCCGACGAGCGCGCTGGCAGCGTCCTGCTCTGCGTCGTCTGCGCGGTTTCTGCGGCGCAGACTCCTACCGCGTCGCGGCGAGGTCCAGACTCCACTCCGACAGGACGGCATGCCGCGGCCGCCAGGCCGCGCCGGACCGGCGCCGCTCGAACTGGTAGGCGCCTGTGAAGGAATGCCCGGACCCGAGCCGCCAGCGGATTCCGACGCGGGACCGCGACCGCACGAAGCCTTGCCGTTCGAAGGCCAGCGACTGGTGCAGCCACGGCGACACGCGCGCGGCGGGGCGCTCGAGCTCCACCTGCTGGCGATAGCGGTTGTAGTCGCCGCTGTCCCGCCTGCCGATGTGGCGCTCGTAGAGCGTCGTACCCTCTATCCTGACGCCTCGCCGAAGCAGCGGATACGTCAATGCGGCGTGCAGACGGTGATCCCGGCCGAAGCCGGAGCCGAAGCCGTTCCGTGCCCGATTGAGCAGAATGTAGCCGAGCGTCACGCTGGCGACATCGCTCAGCGCGAACTCCACGTCGGTCCTGGCGCGCCGGTCGTATACACTTCCCAGCGAGTCCCGGATGCGGGCCACGCCGCCGACCGTCCAGTCGATCCGGTCGGCGGTCAGGACGCCGATCTCGACCTCCGTCCAGGACTGGACGTCATCGGCGGCGACCGGCCGCGCCCCGAGAAGGAGCATGAGCAGGGCGAGCAACGTCACATGCGGCGAGGCAATCCTGGGCATCGAACCGGCGAGTGAAAACGTAGTGAGGGGCTTGCGAAACTGAGGCTCGTTCTCCGGCGTGACTTCCTTGGAACGAGGCAGCGTCCGCGGCGAACCGGGTCCAAAAGCGAGCGGGCCGCCATGGTCGCCCACGACGGCCCGCATCGCCCGATCCCGGTTCCCGGAAACAGCGCTACCGGCGAACTACTTGAGGTTCGAGTAGTCGGCGGAACTCAGCATGAAGACCTCGATCCCCTCGAGCGGCGCCGGGTACTTCGCGAGGAGCTCGTCCCACTCGGGATCGTCGCGGAACCCGGCCCAGACCTCTTCGCGGTGCGCGCGGTCGCGATAGGCCAGCATCCAGACCAGCCGGTTCGGATTGTCGAGGTTCTGCCAGACCGCGACGATCTCGGCGCCGTGCTTCTCGAAGATGGCGACCTCGCCCTCGCGGAAGCGCTGGTGCAGCTCGTCGATGCCGCCGTTGCCGTCCACCGGCGGACGGGCCGTGTACATGCGGATCTCGAAGCAGCGGGCGTCGGCGCCCACGTTGTTGGACAGCTCGGCCGGCAACTGCGCGGCCGGGCCGCACGGCGCGGGCGGATCATCCTGCCCGGCGTTGGCCACGCCGAGGAAGCTGAAGCCGATGATGACAGCGAGTGCGAATGTGCGCATCACGATCCCCCTCTGGAAGTAAAGCCGGATTCAGCACCTGCGCCGGTTCGAACGATGCGGCCGGCCCGGTGCGCTTCGGACGGCATTGTATGGCAGTCCGTCGTGTCCCACCAGTCGGTCAGGGAACCGCCACGCACAACAGGTCTTCCCCCACGGTCAGCGGTCCGCCGTAGGACTCGCGCAGGTAGCCGAGGCTGTCCGCCAGGACCCGCGGCGAGGAGGTGGAGATGTGGGACGCGACGACCCGGCCGACGCCGGCCTCGGCGGCCAGCGCACCCCAGCCGCTCGGACTGGCATGCAGTTCGACCGACCGTCCGGTCGCGTCTTCGGCCCGGCCCAGATGCACGACCAGCACATCCACGTTTCTCACGAACTCGATGAAGGCCGGATCCGACCCGTTCTGGTCGCTGCTGAACGCGACGCTGGCATCTCCCGCATCCATCCGGTAGCCGACGGCGGGCACGCCGCCATGCGGAACACCGATGCCGGTGACTCGTACATCTCCGTCGCGCCAGACCTCGACGGCGCCGCCGGTGACATCGACCGTGACCGGATCCAGATCGAGGCGGCCGGCGAGCACGCGAAAGACGCCTTGCGGGCCGAAGAGGCCGGTCAACCAGTCGTCGAGCGACGGAAAGAGACCGCTCCCGGAGGGACCCGCCACGCGCAGCGTCGCCCCCCGGGGCCACAGGAGCGCGGGCACCGCGGCGGCATGGTCGGGATGCAGGTGGCTGAGCGCCAGCAGCGCGACGTCCCCGAGGTCTGCTCCGGAGGCATGAAAGCGCTGCTTGATTCCGCCGCCGGCGTCGACCAGGATGCGACCGACGCCGTCGATCCAGACGAGATAGCCCGCCGAGGCCCGTCCCGCCGACGCGCCTGGTCCCCCCGAACCCAGGATCTGCAGTTGCACGCCGGTTCTCTCGCACACCGCCAGCGCCGGCTCTACGGCCAGGAGGAGGCAGGCGAGGACGGCGAAGACGACGACCGGGCCTGGCAGCCCGCGGCAGGAGCCCCGCTGCATTCGAGCGGCGCGGCATCCCGCGTGGACGGCGTTGCTCCTCGGTCGAAACCGTATCGGCATGGGCAACCTCTCCATCGATCCAACGAGACGTCCGGTCCAAGTGAGTAGGGCACGGAACGTTCAGTCCTGCCCCGCATCGGGATCGAGCGCGCTCAGCCGGTTCCAGAACAGGCTGGTGCGGACCTCCTGGCCGTCGACCGTCGAGACCGGGGGCTGCAGGATGAGCTGGCCGTCGCGGAACTCGAAGGCGCGGGGCGCAGCGACGCCGATGCTGGCCGGATCGAGGTGCCCCGCGCGGTGGTGCACGACGACCCCCTCCTCGGCGTCGACGGTGAACGGACCGAAGTAGCTGGCGTAGCTCTCCATCGCGGCGTGGGCCTCCAGCACCGTCGGCCGGGGCCCCTCGTAGGGCCGGCGATCCGGCCGCATCAGATGCACCGCCATGTAGCCGGAGGGCATGTAGACGAGGTAGCCCGCAGCAAACTGCCCGGTCGGCAATTCCGTGCCGTCGACGGTCCGCCGCTCGATCCGGTCGATCTCCCAGAACCCGAGGAACGGCCGCGTTTCGTCACCGATGTCCGCCGGCGGCGGCAGCCTTTCCCAGACGTTGCGCAACTCGATGCCGGTGGTGCCGTAGGCGCATCCGCGATCCGTGACGTACGAGTCCGGACACTGCCGCCCGGGCAGCAGCACGAGCTGACCGGCATCGAACTCGTAGAACGGCTCGAGCCGGCCGCCGGTCAGGCGGGGGTTGAGACTGCCCGCAATCTGCTGCGACACGAAGCCGCGCGCCTCGTTGACCACGTAGGGACCGAAGTACGAGGTGTAGCGCTCGACAGCGTCCAGCACGTCGTCGGACGCGGATCCACTGTCCGTGTCCGCTGCGTCGACCTCCTCCTGCATGACCATCGCCATCCGCTCGCCGTCGAACATCACGAACCCGAGAGTCGGCGCCAGGCCGATCGTCGGATGCATGAGATGGGAAAGCGGCGCCCCGGTCTGGTCGTAGCGTTCGACCCGCGCCAGCCTCCATGTTCCCACCAGACGCGCACCCTGGTCGCGGTCGTCGACCGAAGCTTCAGGAACCTCGATTCCGTCGGGCGCGTCCGGTTCCGGCAACGACGACGTCGTCCCACAGGCGCCGAGGCCCCCTGCAAGGACCGCGACCACCGCCGCTCCCGCGAGAAACCCGAGTCGTCGACTCTCCCTCGCTGTCATCATCTGCTCACTCTACCTCCTGGCGAGTCCGGATATCGACCATCGGCAATGCCCACGGCATCCAACCTCGCACTCTTGTGGCGTCCCTGCACGCGCGGTCGAACCGAACCCGCGCAACGGCGGCGGCTTCGGTAGAATGAGCCGCGGGCCCGTCACGCCGCCTGGAGGTCGCCATAATGAACAGCACGCCGACCGCCTGTCGTCGCCTCGCCCCCTGGATCGCACTCGCCGGCGTCCTGCTCCTTGCCGCGCCGGCCGGCGCCGCGCCGCAACAGGAGGAGGACGCGGAGCCTCCGGGCCTGCCTGCCGTCCCCCTGCCGGACGAGCCGCTGGTGCTCAACACGCACGCCATAGCCGAGGTCCGCGTGGTCGTCGTGGCCAGGGGACTGTCGCATCCGTGGAGCATGGCCTTCCTGCCCGACGGCGGCATCCTGGTCACCGAGCGCGACGCGGGACGGCTGCGGATGATCCGGGACGGCGTGCTCGACCCGGAACCACTGGAAGGAGTACCCGAGGTGCTGTCCAGGGGCCTGGCCGGCCTGATGGACGTGGCGCTGCATCCCGGGTTCGAGGAGAACCGACTCGTCTACCTCAGCTACACGCGGCCCCTGCCCGGCGAGACCGGGACCGTCGCCGTCGTCCGGGGACGCCTGGACGGCATGGCGCTGCGCGACATGGAGGACGTGTTCGTCGCCGAGCCGTTCGGCGGAACCACCGCCGGAGCCCGCATGGCGTTCGCTCCCGGCGGCCTGCTGTACGTCACGGTCGGCGGCGCCTTCCGCACCGACCCCCTCGATTCGCGCGCCCAGGACCCCGGCACGCACGCCGGCAAGCTGCTGCGGTTGCGGGACGACGGCACCGTCCCCGACGACAACCCGTTCGCCGGCCGCCCCGGCTTCAAGCCGGAGATCTACTCGCTGGGACACCGCAACCAGAACGGTCTGACCCTGCATCCGGAGACGTTCGCGCCGATGACGGTGGAGCACGGCGTGCAGGGCGGCGACGAGCTGAACCTGATCGAGGCCGGCAGAAACTACGGCTGGCCGGTCGTCTCCTACGGGCGGCAGTACACCGGCGTCCCCGTCGGCGACGGGTTCTGGGCCCCCGGCATGGACGAGCCGCTGGTCTTCTGGGTGCCGTCGATCGCACCGTCCGGTCTGGCCTGGTACACCGGCGACCGCTTTCCCGCCTGGAAGGGCAACCTCTTCGTCGGCGCGATGCAGACCGGCCGGATCCCGGGCACCGGACACCTGGAGCGGATCGTGTTCAACGAGAACGACGAGGAGCTGGCCCGGGAGTGGCTCCTGACCGAGCTCCGGCAGCGGATTCGCGATGTGCGGCAGGGCCCCGACGGTCTGCTCTACGTGCTGACCGACGCGGACGATGGAGCCCTGCTCCGCATGGAGCCGGTGGAGCCGCCCGCGCAACCATGACAGCCCGTGGCGAGAGTCCCCGCCGGTCTCGGCGCGACGCGGGGTTTCACCACGGGCCGACGACAGCCCGAGCTCACGGCAGCACCGTGAATCCCTCGCGGCGAGCCGCCTCGCTCAGCCGGTCGTCGAGCGACAGGAAACACTCGCCCCGCGGACGTCCTTCGCACCACGCCTTCGCCGCGGCGAGCTGGAAGGCGCCGGTCGCCCGCAGGGAATGAACCGCCACCAGCTCGCTCGCCCGGCGACGGACGAACTCGCTCGGGGCCACCGTGTCCGCATCCTCCGTGAACGCATGCAGTCGAACGAGCGCCGCGTCGAGCGCGGCCTGGCCGATCGACGCCTCGCGATGGCAGCGATAGAGAGCGGCCGCGCATTCCACCGGCGTGCCCCGCCAGACCGACACGTCCTTGTCGGATACCAGATACTTCGCCAGCCTCGGCGATTGGACCGCAGGCACGATGAGAGGCACGACGGCCGAGCTGTCCCAGAACATCAGCGCTCCCCGTTGCGCTCTGCGAGCAGCGCCGCCAGAATCCGATCGCCGAGTCTCTCGCCCGATGGCGGCACGAGCAGCTCCGCGCGCGGGGATCCGCGTCCCAGCTTCAACGCGCCGGCCCGCGCGAGCCGATCGCGGCGACTCGCCCCCTGCGCCGCGGGTTTCAGAAACAGGCGCTCGGCGGCGGCGATCGGCCCCGGGTCCTGCGGGCGACTCGCCGTCTGCTCGCCGGGCTCCACGGCCGTGAGGCGGGCGACCGGCACGCCGCCCTCGATCACCTCCACCTCGCTGCCTGCCTTCACGTGCTCGACGTACTCGTTCAGGCGCTCCTTCAGGGTCGCCACGGTGGCGGAGATCTTCATGCGCGCACTATGGTCGTCATCCCGCCGACCGGTCAAGTCGCACACCCGACTCCCGGGAGAGGGCTCGTGAATCCCGCCCGCGGCCTCGATCGGCGGCAGATGGGCACGGAGACGTACAATAGACCTCGGCCTCGTATCGAGCGGCAAATGAGATCAAGGAGAACACCGATGCGCGCGACCGTGACAGGGCTCGCTGTCGTACTTGTGCTGGCGATCGGCTTCGGCCCGGACGGAGACGTCCGCGGGCAACAGCCCGCGGGGGGTGAGCAGACGGACGACCCGATCGCAACGCTGGTCGGCCGCCTCGACCTGGACCGCTACAAGGCCGTCATCAAGGGACTCACGGAGTTCGGTGACCGCCGCCAGGGGACGCAGCGCAACCGCGACGCCGTCGACTGGATCGAAGCGCAGCTCCAGGCCGGAGGCTGCCCCACCGAGCGCTTGTACTACACCTACGATCCGCCACCGCGCACCGGCGGAGGCGGCGCCCGGCGCAATACGCCCCTGAACCCCACCGAGCCGACACCGACCGGCGGGCGCATCGGACGCAACGGGAGCGGTCCCGGCGGCAGTTCCATCTTCGGCTACCGCCGCCGCACCGGCGTCGTGCGCGACCCGCTGATGCAGCCGGACGAGGTGCTGCGCGCCCTCAACATGGAAGAGCCGGTCAACGGCGACCGCTCGCAGGTCTACTGCACCAAGGTGGGAACCGCGCGGCCCGACGAGATGTACATCCTCGGCGCCCACATGGACGGCCACGGCTTCGGCGAAGGGGCCGACGACGACGCTTCCGGCACCGCGCTGGTGATGGAGCTGGCCCGCATTCTCAGCGCGCCGGACGTGCGAACGGCGGTCTCGATACGCTTCGCGCTCTGGAACAACGAGGAGACCGGGCTCAACGGCAGCCGCGCCTACGTCGAGCAGCGGCGCGAGCGGCAGGGCCTGGAGAATCCTCCCGGCTCCGGCCTGTACCCCGAACCACGCTGGCTCGGGATGATCCAGCACGACATGATGCTGTTCGATCACGGCGCGCCCGGACCGCACGGGGTGGTCAGCCGCGACCAGCGGCCGGAGGCGGACGTCAACATCGAGTTCCAGTCGAACTCGGACCTCGCCGACGAGTCGCGCGACCTGGCGTTCCGCTTCAAGGCGGCCAACGACGCCTACGCCACCGACTACCCGGCGACGGTCGGCCCGCACATGACCAACACGGACTCGACGCCGTTCATGAACGTCACGCCGTCGATCAGCCTGCGGGAAAACGAGCGCGGCATGCACATCGGGGCGGGCTGGAACCCGCACTGGCACCAGCCCACCGACGTCTACCACACCTACACGGACGACGACTTCCGGTTGGGGCTGAACGCGGCACAGACGACGCTGGCCGCCATCGCCGGGCTCGCCGGCGCGACCATCGCCGGCCGCTGACGAACGCGGCCTTCGAAGGCTGCGGTCACAGATAGCGCCAGCGCAGCAGGCGCCGCTCGATCCGCTCGGCGCAGGCGAACAGCAGCAGGACGACGGCCATGATGATGAGGATCAGGGCGATCGTCAGCGCGGCGTTGTAGGTGCTCTGCGCGAACTGCAGCAGGTAGCCCAGCCCGCGGCTGGACGCGACGAACTCGCCCACCACGGCGCCGGTGAAGGCGAACCCGACGGCGACCTTGAAGCTGCCGAGCACCCAGCTCGTGACCGACGGGACGTACACCTCGCGCACCAGGATCCGCCGTCCGCCGCCCAGGGTCCGGACCCGTTCCACGAGCCGCCGGTCCACCTCCCGGACGCCGTTGTAGACCGCGAAGAAGATGAGCACGGTCACGAGAATCGTGGCGAGCGCCAGCTTCGACGCCAGCCCGATGCCGAGCCAGATGACGAACAGCGGCGCCAGGATGACGCGGGGTATGGCGTTGAGCAGGATCATCACCGGCTCGAGCAGGTCCGCGACGAGCGGTACCAGCGCGGCGGCGAAGCCGAGCGCGATGCCGAGCACGAGGCCGACGAGCAGGCCGGCGAACGCGGCGGTTGCGGTCGCGCCCAGGTGCGGCCACAGGTCGCCGCCGGCGGCCAGGGTGAACATGACTTCCGCGACGGCTGACGGCGGCGGCGCATAGAACGGGTCCAGCACGCCGGCGCGCGACGCCGCCTCCCACACGGCCAGCAGGCACAGCAGCGCCATCCCTCGGCGGACCGACGGAGACGCGTGGCGGCCTGTCATGACGTCACCCGCCGTTCGGCGTCGCGGCCTCGTGGATCCACCACTGCTGGAATGTCCTGCACGAAGCTGTCCGTGCCGCCGCAGGCCGCGGCGGTTGCAGGGTTGGCGTCGGCGGCCGACGGGAAGTCGGCTTCATGACAGCCCACTCCTGGAGACCGGCGCCCGACCTTCATGGGGTGACCGCCTCCGTGGACCGTGCCTGCGACCGTTCCGCGGCCAGCTCGTCCCACAGGCGCTTCAGGAGCGGTCCGAAGGAAGGGTGCCCCCGCGCTTCGAGCACGCGCCGGGGCCTCGGGATCCCGACGCGGTGGCTGGCGCGGATCGCGGCGCGCGGCCCCTGGCCCAGCACGTGCACCCTGTCGGAGGCACTGATCGCCTCCTCCAGATCGTGCGTCACCAGGAGCACGGTGAGCCGCTCGCGCTCGACCCACTCCAGCAACTCCTGCGTGATGCGGGTCCGGACGATCGCGTCGAGTGCCGCGAACGGCTCGTCCATCAGCAGCAGCCGGGGCCGCAGCGCCAGCACCTGGGCAATGGCCACCCGTTTGCGCTGGCCGCCGGAGAGCTGGCCGGGATAGCGGTCGCCGTAGCCGGCCAGCCCCAGCACCTTCAGCCAGTGCTCGGCCCGCTCGTCGGCGGCTTCCGGTGCGACCTCGCGAATGCGCAGGCCCAGCGCCACGTTCTGGCGCGCCGTGCGCCACGGCAGCAGCGCATCGTCCTGGAACAGGAAACCGACGTCACGCACCCCTACGTCGAGATCGACCGTGCCGCGCAGGGGCTCCAGCAGGCCGGTCACCACCCGCAGGATGCTCGTCTTGCCGGAGCCGGAGGGACCGATGAGCGTGGCGAACTCCCCCGCCGCCACGTCGAGGTCGATACCTTCGAGGACCGGCTCTCCCCCGTAACCGACCGCCAGCCCGCTGACCCGCAGCATGGTCGTCCGTGTGCTCGCTAACGCCGCCAAACCCGTCGCCAGGGCGCCGTGTTCGGCCCCGGCCCCCACCGCCCCAGGAGTCTTCGCCGCAAGACTCACTCCGTGGCGTCCTGCGGCGCAGACTCCTGGCCGGCCAGGGCGCCAGCGTCCAGCAGGATATCCAGATCCACCTGTCCCGGCTCCAGCAGGCCGGCGACCTCCTGGGCGCGCATCACCCGCCCGGCCGCCTCGACGTCCACGTCGACGCGTTCGGGGTACAGCGACTGGCGGTAGCGCTCGATGACCCTCCGGAGGCGGTCGACGTCGCCGCCGGCGACGAGCGCCTCCGGCAGCGCGGCCACGATCTCGGCCGGCGGCAGGGTGCGCGTATCGACCAGGCCCGCGGCCAGGCCCGCGGCCAGCCTCCGTATCTCCGGCAGGCGCGCCTCGCGCTCGGCGGCGCGTACCGAGACCCCCATGAACGCGTAGGGACCGCCCAGGTGCCGGCGCGCCGCCTCGATCTCCATGAAGTTGACCAGCTCGCGTCCGCCCGCCTCGACGATCAGCGACAGGGCCGGCTCCTGGAGCATCGCCGCGTCCACCTGGCCGATCCGCAACGCGTCGAAGACGTTCGTGCCGATGGCGGCGAACTGCACGGCGCCCGTGTCTGCGCCGGCCTGATCCAGCAGGTACAGGAGCAGGGCGTGGTCGGCGTTACCCAGTGCGGAGATGCCGACCGTTCTGCCTTCGAGCGCCGCCACCGAGTCGATGGCGCCCGCCTGCGCAGGAGCCGCCGCGAGCGCGAACAGCGGCAGCCGGCCGGTGGACGCCACGCGGCGGATCGGCGCCCCGTTGGCGGCCGCCTGCAGCGCGACGTCGAACGAGGTGCCCGCATAGTCGACCGCGCCGCCCACCAGCGCCTGCATCGCCGCGTTGCCGCCGCGGGTGTAGACCAGCTCGACGGCCAGCCCCTGCTCGGCGAAGTGTCCCCGTACCCGCGAGACCTCGTAGGGCACGACGCACAGCAACTGGCCGCAGAAGGCGAGGCGCACGCCGGTCATCCCGTCCCGCGGCTCGCCGGCGCAACCGCTCACCGCAACGACCCCGGCCGCCCCGACCAGGCTCTTGAGGGTAGTGCGCCGATCCCAGGCCACACCGGGCTCGGGCCACTGCCGCGCACCCGGCTTCGACTCGGCCCGCGACCCGGATACGACCCCGGTGAGATTCGGATTCGTCGCCTCGCAGCAGCCCATGGCGGGGACCATACCACGCGGCGCCGGAACTCCCGCTACGCAGCCAGGAGCTGGCGCCATGGAACGCAACAAAGCGAGTTCCGAAGCGCAGGATCGCGCTATTCGACGGTGAACGTTCCCGTCGCGGTGCGCCCGCCGTCCGCGCGCCGGCTGCGGACCGAGGGGACGTCGCCGACCGTGAACTCGAACGCGCCGGTCCGGATCGGCGTAAAGCTGAACTGGGCCGTGCCGCCGACATCGAACTCGATGGCGCGGAACGCCAGCGCCTGCAGGTGCACCTCGATACCGTTGATGGTGACGAGACGCAGGTGCGAGTTGCGCAGCAGGTCGGTGACCTCGAACCGCCACGGCTCGACGCCGTCGCTCGTTACGTTCAGCCGGTAGTACTCGCCGGTGACGAGCTCGAACCCGGTGGGCGAGAGCACCGGGCCGTCCGGGCCCGTCGCGATCTCCAGGTGAATGTCGAGCGGCGGTCCGGCAGCCAGATTACCGCCCACCTGTGCCTGTGCGGCGGCCGCGGTGAGCGCCAGCGCCAGTCGGCAGGTTGCAACGCCGATGGCCCGCAGCAGCATGCCGATGGTTATACCCGAATGTCGCCCGGCGAGCCAGCCGTTTCGGCGCAGTCTCCACGCGCGATATGCGCTCGCATCGACTTGGACGCCGCCTGACGACCTGCGACAATGCCGGCCGATGCGCGTCGCCGAAGCCGTCATCGGAGCCTCCGACCACTACGCGCGGGCCGAGCTGGTCACCCTCGCGCTGGAAGACGGCGTTCCGGTCTTCCTCGATCGGCGGCGCGTCGAGCTCATCGACAAGGGCCTTCCGACCGCGCCCTACCACCACGAGGCCCTGGAGCTGAACATCGGCGCGGCGATCGACCTCGTGAACCGGGTGAAACGATCGGTGACGCGACATGCGAACGCGGCGATCTCGACCCTGGTGGCGACCTGTCGCGCCCGGGTGCTGATCCTGCCCGCGAGTCCGTACGACAGCCTGCCCGACTCGCTGGAAGAAGTGCTGCGCTCACGTCCCCTGACCCATGCGGCCGACGGCATGCTCTACCGCGAGTCGCTGGCCGAGGCCGCCGCCGAGCTCGGCATGGAGGTCCGGCGCTACCCTCGCAAGACCGACCCGACGGTGCTCGCGGCCGAGGCAATGGGCGTCGACGCGGCCGCGGTCGCCTCGCTCATCGCCCGCTTCGGCCGCGAGGCGGGGACGCCGTGGCGCAGGGACCACAAGCTGGCCGCGGCGGCCGGGCTGTCGGTGCTCGGGCCCCGGATTCGTCGCTGAAAGTTGCCGTGTGCCAGCCCCGGCAGCCGTCCACCTGATTGAACGCGCTTCGCGTCCCGGCTAAGCTCCCCCCATGAAGCTCCAGCACCACGTCTCGACGCCAGCGCTCTTCCTGCTCCTCATCATCGCGGCCGCCACGCTGCTTGCCGCGCCCCTGCAGGCGCAGCAGGGCGACCGCGAGTTCGTCCCGGTCACCGACGCCATGCTCCAGGATCCCGATCCCGAAGACTGGCTGATGTGGCGACGTACGCTGAACACGTGGGGCTTCAGCCCCCTCGACCAGATCGACCGCGACAACGTCGCCGGCCTCCGGCTGGTCTGGACGCGTCCGCTCGGCCCGGGCCTGCAGCAGGGCACGCCGCTCGTCTACGACGGCGTCCTCTACATGCCGAACCCGCGCGACATCATCCAGGCGATCGACGCGGTGAGCGGCGACCTCGTCTGGGAGCACCGCCGCGAGCGGCCCGACGACCTGGCCGACTACATGATCGGCAGCCTGATCGACACCAACCGCAACATCGCCATCCACGGCAACTACCTGTTCGACAGCACGTCGGACGACTGGGTAATCGCCATCGACGCGCGGACCGGCGAGGTGGCGTGGGAGACGATGGTGCTCGACTACACGGTCAACCCGGCCAACCAGACCTCGGGCCCGATCGTCGCCGACGGCAAGGTGATCTCCGGGCGGAGCTGCTCGCCGCGGGGCGGCCCGAACGCCTGCGTCATCGTCGCGCACGACGCCGCGACCGGCGACGAGCTGTGGCGCCGCCGCCTCATCCCCGGCCCGGGCGAATTCGGCGACGAGACCTGGGGCGGCGTGCCGTTCGAGGAGCGCAAGCACGTCGGCGCGTGGATGGTCCCGAGCTACGACCCCGCGCTGAACCTGGTCTACATCGGCACGTCGGTCACCTCGCCGGCCCCGAAGTTCATGATCGGCGGGGTCGAGAACACGCACCTCTACCACAACTCCACGCTCGCCCTGAACGCCGACACCGGCGAGATCGAGTGGTTCTACCAGCACCTGAACGACCACTGGGATCTCGACCATCCGTACGAGCGGCTGCTGGTCGACACCGCCATGACGCCCGATCCGGAGCACGTCTCCTGGATAAACCCGCGGCTGCGGCACGGCGAGGTGTACCGGGTGATGACCGGCATCCCGGGCAAGACCGGCGTGGTCTACACGCTCGACCGCGCCACCGGCGAGTTCCTCTGGGCGACGCCGACCACCGCGCAGAACGTCATCACCCACATCGACGGGGCGACCGGCGCGGTCACCGAGAACCCGGAGCTCATCTTCACGCGCGAGAACAACGAGATGCTGATCTGCCCGTCGTTCGTCACGGGCGGCAAGGACTGGGAATCGGGCGCCTACAGCCCGCTCACCAACATGATGTACTTTCCGCTGCGCAACGCCTGCGCCCGCATGCTGGCGATAGCCGACGGCAGCCTGTACAACCTGTCGCAACGGATCGTGAACGCCCCCGGCACCGATCAGGTGGGCACCGTCCGGGCCATCGACGCCTCCACCGGCGAGACCACCTGGCTCCACGAGCAGCGCGCCGGCACCACGTCGCTCGTCGCCACCGGCGGCGGACTCGTCTTCGGCGGCGACAGCAACGGCCGTTTCCGCGCCCTCGACCACGAGACGGGAGAGGTGCTCTGGCAGGTCAACCTCGGCTCCCAGGTGACCGGTTTCCCCATCACCTACGCGGTGGACGGCACGCAGTACGTCGCCATCAGCACCGGCTCGTCGCTCAGCACGCGCGACAACCTGCGCCTGACGACCGAGCTGCAGCCGGGGACGGGGAACAACCTGTTCGTCTTCTCCCTGCCGTAACGGACTGATGGGAAGGACGCCGGTGGACAGGCCCATCTCTCGCCGCCAGTTGCTGAACGCGGTCGGCGCCGCCGGCGGCGCCGCCGCGGTGCACGCCGCGGCCACCGCCCTCGGACTCCTGCCGGCGGTGGCCCGCGCCGGACAGCTCGACCTCCGCCCGGCCGGCGACCGGCCGCGGCACGTCGTCGTCATCGGAGCCGGCATCGCCGGGCTGACGGCGGCGTACGAGCTCCGCAAGGCGGGCCACCGCTGCACGCTGCTGGAGGCATCGCACCGTCCGGGAGGACGCAGCCTGACGCTCCGGCGCGGCGACGTGGTCGACGAGTTGGGCGCCCGGCAGGTCTGCGCTTTCGACGACCAGCCCCACCTCTACTTCAACGCCGGACCGGCGCGGATTCCCGGCACCCACGTCAACCTGCTGCGCTACTGCCGCGAGCTCGACGTCCCGCTCGAGATCTTCGTCAACGACAACCGCAACGCCTGGGTCCACGACGACGCCGCGTTCGGCGGGCGCCCGATCCGCAGCCGCGAGTACATGGCGGACGCCCGCGGCTTCCTGGCCGAGCTGCTGGCGAAGTCGGTCGACCCGCGCGCGCTCGACGCCCGTCTCGACGCCGACGATCACGAACGGCTGCGGGAGTTTGCGCGCGCGTACGGCGATCTCGACGAGACGCTCGCCTATCGCGGCTCGGACCGCGCCGGCTACGCGAGCGGCGGCATGACGTCGCCCGGCGTAAGGAAGCCGGTGCGCGACTTCCCGGCGCTGCTCGACGCCAACTTCTGGCGCGAGTACATGCACTGGGGCGAGCTGGCGGATCAGGCGGCGCCGATGCTGCAGCCGGTCGGCGGCATGGACCGCATCGTCGACGGTTTCATGCGCCGCGTGGGCGACGCGGTCGAGCTGCGGGCGGCGGTCCACGAGATTCGGCTGGAGGAGACCGGCGTGGAGGTGGCCTGCACCGGCGACCGCGGCGAGGTGCGGACCGTGCGGGCCGACTACTGTCTCAACAGCATGCCGGCCCACCTGGTGGTGGGGCTGCGGCACAACCTGCCCGCTCGGTACGTGCGGGCGCTGTCCGCCCCCGGGCGGGGCAGTCTCGTCAAGCTGGCGTTCCAGGCCAGGCGCCGCTTCTGGGAAGACGAGCAGATCTACGGCGGCATCTCCTGGACCAACCAGGACATCACCCAGATCTGGTACCCGCCGCACGGCATCCACGCCGGGACCGGCGTCATTCTGGGCGCCTACGCCTTCGACGACGGCCCCGGCCGGCGGCTCACCGGGCTGTCGCCGGCCCAACGCATCCAGGCGGCGCTGGCCCAGGGCGAGAAGGTCCACCCCGGCTACCGGCAGCTCGTCGAGCACGGCATCAGCGTGGCCTGGTACCGGATGAACCACGTGCTGGGCTGCTCGACCCGCTGGACCGACGAGACGATGCGCGACCATTTCGCGACGCTGCAGAACCCCACCGGCCGGCACTATATGGTGGGCGATCAGATCAGCTACCACCCGGGCTGGCAGGAAGGCGCCATCGAGTCGGCCTACCATGCCCTGCGGGACATCGAGCGGCGGGAGCGGGGGGCGGCAGCCGCCGGCTGACAGCCGTGGTGAAAACCCCGCGTCGCACCGAGAGCGGCGAGGCGCGCCGACACCCGGTACCCGGCGTGCGGAGGGCGCATATTGGGCATGTGCAGCCGACGAACAACGCAGTCAGGCGGGATGCATCGCCGCTCGAATGCAGCGGGGACTTTCGCCACGGGCTGCCAAGGTCGAGGGAAGGAGCCGGCAAGGCAATGCGGAGTCGTCGACGAACTACGGGGCTGGCCGCCGCAACCGCGCTGGCCGTCGTGGCGGTTCTCGCCGCCGGCGCGCGGCCGGCGGGAGCCCAGGCGCCCGACGCCGCCCCGTCCGCGCCCAGAGCGCTGTACGTGGACGCCTGCGCGTCCTGCCACGGCGCCGACGGCAGGGGCAATCCGCGGATTGACGCACCGGTGCTGGCGGGGCTGAGCGCCGCATACCTGGAACGGCAGATCGACGGCTTTCGCCGCGGCTACCGGGGCCGCCACCCCGCAGACATCGAAGGCCGGGAGATGCGTCCCATGGTCGAGGGGTTCACCGACGCGGACCTCGCGGCAGTGGGGGCGTGGCTGGCGTCCCTGCCCGCGCCACGGCCGGCCGCCGACCCGGCGGCGACCGGGGCCGAGGCGTCGCGGGGCGACCCGGCGCGCGGACAGACGCTCTACGCGGCGTGCGCGGTCTGCCACGGGCAGTCCGGGGAGGGCAACGACGCCCTGGGAGCGCCGCGGCTCGCCGGGCAGGCGAGCTGGTACACCGCGCGGCAGCTCCGGAAGTTCGTCGACGGCGTCCGGGGCTCGCATCCCGACGACACGTCGGGCGCCTCCATGCGCGCGAGCGTGGCGGACCTGGCGTCGCGCGACGCGGCCGATATCGTCGCCTGGATCGAGACGCTGCCGGCGAACTGACGGGCAGGCCCGACGCGCCACGACGTGAGCGTGGTGGCCACTACCGGGCCACGTAGGTGCTGCGGGCCAGCACCGTCCCATCCAGGTCGCCCACGTCGACTTCGATGGGGTATTCCCCCGGCTCGACGTCCGGCCGTTCGGTGAACAGCACGTAACGGCCGGCCATGGCGTTGGCCACCCGATCGACCGCGCGCCGCGGCGGCCGCCGGTACGTGCGCACGTAGAACCCGCCCGTGTCCTCCGCCACCATCTGCAGCCCGTGCTCGAACGTGTGATAGTCGGCCTGCGCGACGTCGAGCGTGAACACCGACGCGCGCGCCGCCTCCAGCGCCTGCCGCGCCTCGACGTAGCGGTCGTCGAGGCTCGACCCCACCATCCCCAGCACTACCCGGAGTTCCCCGAAGCCATAGCCGATCAGGACGACCGACTTGGCGCCGGGCAACGGCTCGAGGGCTTCCCCCAGGAGCTGCAGTGCTTCCTGGATCTCCCACGTGCGGCGCCCCTCGTCCTGGCTGAGCGTCGCCAGCAACGACGGTTCGTCTTCCGGCTCGAGGACGGGCGGGCGGCCGAACATGATCTCGTCCGCAAGCACGGTCCGGGCGCGATCGAGATCGTCGGTGAAGTCCAGCCAGATCTTCAGGTGGGAGTCGAACGACAGGACGGCGACTCGATCCGCCGGCGCGACCCGCGCCAGCAGCCGGTCGCTGTGCATCAACAGACGCAGCAGCCCCACCGCCCGGCTGTGCACCAGGCTCTTCTGCACCACGAAGACGATCAACTGGCCGCGGTCCTGCGGCTCGAGAAAGCCGGCGAACTCCGTCGACTCGAGGGGCACGCCGGACGGATCGGCGTTCGCAGCATCGTCTCCGACCCAGAGCGCCGATTCGACGCGAACCGGCTCGTCGTCGATCCGGACCTCGAAATCGTCCGGCTCCAGCCCCCGGATCGGCCGGCCGTCATCGTCGACCACCCGCACGTCGATGATGACGCGCGCGACGTCGACCCGCTCGACAATCGGCTGCGGCTGGGCCGCGCTCTCGCTCCCCGCGAGAAGCCAGAGCGTGGCGAGAAGCGCCGCCCGATTACGGCACGCGCACATCCGGGGCAACCTGCATCACGAGTTGCGAGGGGTGCAGGTCGTCGTGCAGGACCCGCTGGGTGGCCGGCACCGGCTCTGCGCCCTCCCCGAAGACGGTCGGCGTGTTCAGGTTCCGGTCGAAGTGCGGGAAGTTGGACGAGCTGATCTCCAGCCGAATGCGGTGCCCCTTGCGGAACACGGTGGCCGTGTATCCCATGTCGATCGTGTAGTCGTGCACGGCGCCGGGCGTGATCCACGACTCCAGGTAGTCGGAGTTGCGGAACCGCGCCCGGACGATGCCCTCCGAGACGTTGTGGGCGTAACCGTCCAGGTGCACGTCCACCAGCTTGGCGGTGAAGTCGGTGTCGCGGGCCGACGAGGCCGCCCACAGCTCCACCTGCACCGGGCCGATGACGGTCAGGTCCTCTTCCAGCGGCTCGGTGGTGTAGACCAGCACGTCGCCGCGCCGCTCCACCCCGCGCTGATCGAAGGCGCCGGAGGCCAGCATGTCGTTGCGGCAGCACATGTTGCCGCCGACGGTGGGCACCGGCTCGCGCGGGTCGTAGACGTAGGCGTCCGGCTCCCCGCCCGGACCGTCGGTGTCGAGCACGCCGTCGCCGGCCGCGGAGTTGGCGTGGCCGCCGCTCCGCAGGTAGAAGCGCGTCTCGACCGCATCCGGCAGCGGGAACTCGTGCGTCTCGATCCAGAAGCCGCCGCCCGCCGTCCCCTCGTCCGGCGGGGTCATCACGAAGAGCCGCACCGGCGGATCGTCGGCGACGCCGTTGTCGATCCCCTTCAGCCAGTAGTCGAACCAGCGCGCCCACGCCGCGTTCAGGTCCAGGACGTTGTCGGGCCCGAAGTCGATCTCGCCCGCCGTGGTGTCGGCCGGACAGGCGTGGCAGAGCGCCCGCATGACGAGCTGCGTGCCGGTGCGCGCGGCGTCCGATCCGCCCTCCTCCCGCAGCCCCATGAAGTTGCGGATGGTGCCTTCCTGGAAGATGTCGTACCAGCCGCCGGTGATGAGCGCGGGCACCGTGATGCGCGGGTACTTGGTCTCGACGTCGAGCCCGGCCCAGTAGTCGTCGTAGCCGGGTCGCGCGAGCCATTCATCGTAGTAGGCGGCGATGTTGCCGTCCCGGCGGAACGCCGCGAAGTCCTTCAGGGGAAGCTGCCAGAGCCAGTCGTCGAGCAGGTTCTCGCGGCCTTCCGCCACGAACGCCTCGACCTCCTGCAGCACCTGCTCCAGCGGCGTGCCGGCCGCCTCGAGCCGCCGCTGCAGGGTATCCGGGGCCAGCGTCTGCGCCGTCCAGCTCTGGGCGAACCAGAGGTCGAACGCGCCGCCCTGGTAGGTCCAGCCCTTGTGGTAGTCGGACGAGCTGTAGTGCGGCGCGATGGCCACCAGGTGCGGCGGCGTCTCGCCGGCCGCCTGCCACTGCGTCAGCCCGACGTAGGAACCGCCGATCATCCCCACCTTGCCGTTGGACCACGGCTGGGCCGCGGCCCATTCGACCGCGTCGTGGCCGTCGGGCGGCTCCTGCCGCATGGCGTCGAACTCGCCCCCCGAGCGGTAGCGCCCGCGCGTGTCCTGGTTGAGCAGCACGTAGCCGCGCTCGGCGAAGTAGCGGCCTACGGCCGCGTCGCAGTCGCTGCCGGGGCCGGGCGAGCGGCGGTTGTAGGGAGTCCGCTGCAGGATCACCGGAAACGGTCCCTCGCCCGGCGGCAGGTACACCTCGGTGGCCAGCTCGACGCCGTCGCGCATCGGCGCCTGCTCGATCCGGCAGGTCACCTCACCCGGGTCTCCACTCTGCGCGCTCTGGTTTGCCGGCGCCGCACCGACGGTCCCGGCCACCGCCAGAACAACGCCGGCTGCCACCGCAACGGTCAGGCGATTCGTTACGCGCTGCTTCTCCATCGTGCCTCCTCCGGCCCACGGACCGAACCCGTCTGACCGGACGCGTCGGCCATGCGCCGGGCGGTCGAGTCCTCCCAAGTATGCATCCTCGGCGACGCGCCCGTGTGTGCGATCTCGAACCGCACGGCAGAACTTCCGGCCGCCCGGAAGCCCCGCCCTCGTTCACGCCACCGTCAACCGGACGAGCCGGTCCGTCTGTACCCAGGGCGTCGACCGCGATGTACGCGCACCGTTCACGCCACCGTCAACCGGACGAGCCGGTCCGTCTGTACCCAGGGCGTCGAC
>WTFV01000082.1:35308-59676 GCA_011523845.1 Acidobacteriota bacterium
CGCGATGTACGCGCACCGTTCACGCCACCGTCAACCGGACGAGCCGGTCGGCCCGGTCGGCCCGGTCCAGATCGCGGCAGGTCGCGACGATCTCCTCGAACTGCGCCGCCGAAATCGGAATGCCCGGAACGACGTCGCTGATGCGGCGCACCTCCTCGTCGAAGTCCCAGATGAACTCCCGTCCGGTGGCCTGCTTCGTGTAGCTCCGTCCGTCCTTCGTGAAGATGGTGATCCGCGGGCCGAACAGCGTCATCTCGTGCGATGGAATGATCGTGACCCGCGTCATCAGATCGAGCACCTCCGGGGGGTCCGGCGCCCCCGGCAGCACCGGGAGACCGCGCCGCACGACGCCGTACGCGGTGTGGTAGCGCGTACTGCCCACCGTCGCCTCCCCGAGGTCCTCTCGCCGGACGGGAAAGGCGGGACTGGGGTACTGCGTCTCCAGCCAGTTCACCACCGCCTCGACGCGATCGACGTCCTCGTAGCGGATGTCGTGCTCCTCGCAGAGCTGCGCCGTGACGTCGACGTGCGCGATGTTGTACCCGGCCGTGGAGTAGATGCGGTAGAGCGTCTCCAGGAACAGCCACTCCTCGCCCAGCCCGGTGGTGAGCGCGTCCAGGCTCGTCCGGGTGTCGCCGACGAAGCTGTAGGTGAGATCGCCCCGGTTGTTGCCGGCGTACGCGTGGTAGAAGCCGGCGTCGCCCTCCAGGGCGGCCTCGCCCGCCTGACGGCCCTGCCGCGCCAGCGCCACCGCGAGCATGGCGTTGCGCGCCGCGGCGCTCTCCCGCAGGCCGCGGCTCTCGAGATTGCCGCCCGCCAGGTTCGCACAGAGCCCGATGGCGTTCGTCAGCTCGTACTCGGTCAGGCGCATGACCTTGGCGGCCGCGACGGCGGCGCCGAAGATGCCGAACACCGGACCGGCGTGGAAGCCGCGCGCCATCAGCGTCGGAATGAAGTCGGCGGCCATCCGCGCCATGACCTCGTAGCCGGCGACCATTCCGACGATATAGTCCCGGCCGGAGGCTCCCCCGGTCTCCGCGGCGGCGAAGGCGCACGGGATGATGCACGTGCCGGGATGCGTGAGCATCCGGAACGTGTCCCACTTGCCGCCGGCGAGCATCAGCTCGGCGTTGGCGAAGACGGCGCCCGCCCTGGTGGCCGTCGCGCCGTTCACCATGACGGTGACGCCGTTCGGGACCCCGGCCTCTTCCCCGGTGACGAGCGCGATGGCATCGCGGCCCGCCGGGAGCTGCGAGCCGAGCAACGCGGAGGCGAGGCCGTGCAGCGTCAGGCCCTTGGCGCGGTCGACCACCTCCGGCGGAAGATCCTCGTACCGCAGGCCGACGACCCACCGCGCGAACTGGCGGCTGAGGGATGCGGCCGGGTCGGGTCGGGATGTGCCGCCGCGCTGCGCCTGCGGCGCGCCCAGGGCGAACGGCGCCGCGCCGCCGACCCCGAGGAAACCGCCGGCCGCGAACGCGCTCTGCAACAGGCTCCGCCGAGTCAGTCCAGTTCTCATGATGGGAGCGACGCTATCACCGGTTGATCCCGCATTCAAGACGCGCCCGACCGGCGGTCGCAGGGTCACAACCGCTCGGCCCCGGTTCCGCCCGCACATCCACTCGCTGGGCGGCGGGTGCCTCCTCGCTGCGACGACCTCTCCGAGTCAGGAGGAGCCCGGTGCTCACTCCCACTCGCTGGGCGGCGGGTGCTTCCTCGCTGCGACGGGCGCTTTCCGTGGTGGCCAATGCGATAGGCCGCATGCCGGTAAAGGGCGGCGGGTGCTTCCTCGCTGCGACGGGCGCTTTCCGGACCCGGCCCCACGCGACGGGCGCACGACAGATTTGCGACATGGCCGCCCTGGCACTCCCGGTCCAGCGATTTCGGTGTCGTTCTCGGCGGCGTCTCTCACTTTCTTGTCGTGCACCCCCACGCCGCACGCGCCTTGACAGACCTGCGAGCTTCGCCCATCATCGCGGGGGAATTCGCATCCGGCCACGCGGTTTCTCTGCTGTCCGGCCGGGGGGGCACGCGCAATCGCGGACCCGATTCGCCGGGCATGCGAGAGGAGGCTACGATGACGTGGCGCCTCACCGTATGGACTGCGGGGTTGCTGGTCCTCACCGGGACCGGCGCCTACGCGCAAGCCGCCGGTCCTCAGCTCCCACCTTCCCGGGCGCCGGCGGAGTCGGCGACTCCCCACGACGCGTTCCTCGGCCGGTACTGCCTTGCCTGCCACAACGAACGGCTGCTCGCGCGGGGCACGGTCCCGGTTTCCTTCGAGGAACTCACCGTGGCGGACGTGGGTGCGGGCGCCGAGGTCTGGGAGAAGGTGGTCCGCAAGCTGCACGCCCGGGCGATGCCGCCCGCGGGCCGGCCGCGGCCCGACGAGGAAACCTACGACGGTTTCGTCACGTGGCTGGAAACCGAGCTGGACCGCGCGGCTGCGGCCAAGCCCGATCCGGGCCGACCCGCGGTTCGGCGGCTGACCAGCGCCGAGTACATCAACGCGATCCGCGATCTGCTGGCGCTCGAAGTCGACGAGGAATGGCTGCTCTTTCCGGCCGACGACGTCGACGACCAGGGTTTCGCGACCAACGCCGACGTCCTGTCGGTGTCGCCGGCGCTGTTCGAGCGCTACCTCGTGGCGGCCAACCGGATCAGTCGTCTGGCCGTGGGCGACCCGACAATCGGGCCCGGATTCGCCCCGGCCACGTACAGCACCCCCCGGTTGCTGTACCAGGACGACCGCATGAGCGAGGACCTGCCGTTCGGGTCGCGAGGCGGAATGGCCATCCGCTACCACTTCCCGCTCGACGGCCAGTACGAGGTTCGGATCCGGCTGCGGCGCCAGATCTACGACTACATCATCGGGATGGGCAAGCCCCAGCAACTCGACGTGCGTCTCGACGGCGCGCTCGTCAAGCGCTTCACGATCGGGGATGCCGACCGGAAGGGCTACCCGTCGGCCTACACGTTCTTCGGAACCATCCGCGGCGACCCCGAATGGGAAGACTACCTGTCCGGCGGCGCGGACGAGGGCCTCGTGGTCCGCTTCCCGGCGCAGGCGGGGACCCGCGTGCTGGGCGTGACCTTCGCCAACGTCCGAGCGGAGCCGACGGGAATCCTCGAGCGGCGCCTGTCGGGCTTCTCGCTCAGCGGCGAGGGCTTCTACTACGGCAACGCGGCGGTCGAGCGCGTGGATCTGACCGGCCCGTACGACGCCACCGGCCCCGGCGACACGCCGAGCCGGCGGCGGATCTTCACCTGCCGGCCGGCGGACGGAACGGGCGACGAGCCGTGCGCCAGGCAGATTCTGTCGACACTCGCGCGGCGCGCGTATCGGCGCCCGGTGACGGAGGACGAGGTCACGAGGCTGCTGACCTTCTACACAACCAACCGGGATGAACACGGCTTCGAAGGAGGCATGCAGAAGGCGCTGGAGCGCCTCCTGGTCGCGCCCGACTTCCTGTTCCGGGTGGAGGCCGACCCGGTGGACATCGCGGCCGGAACGGCCTACCCCCTGAGCGACCTGGAACTGGCCTCCCGGTTGTCGTTCTTCCTGTGGAGCAGCATTCCGGACGACGAGTTGCTCGCCGTGGCCGAGGAGGGCCGACTCCACGAACCTGCCGTGCTCGAGCGGCAGGTGCGGCGCATGCTGGCCGACCCTCGCTCGACGGCGCTCGTCGACAACTTCGCGAGTCAGTGGCTGCAGTTGGACCGCCTGGGCGGCGTGCAGCCGGACTTCGAGGTCTTCTTCGAGTTCGACGAGAACCTCCGGGCGGACATGGAGCGGGAAACGAAGCTGTTCCTGCGGAGCCAGCTTCGCGAAGACCGCAGCCTGATGGAGCTGCTGACCGCCGACTACACGTTCGTGAACGAGCGCCTGGCGCGCCACTACGGCATTCCGGACGTGTACGGCGAGCGGTTCCGGCGCGTGACGGTGGACGGCGGCGGTCGAGCGGGTCTGCTCGGACACGCCAGCCTGCTGACGCTCACCGCCTATCCCACCCGGACCTCCCCGGTCCTGCGGGGCAAGTGGCTGCTCGACAACATCCTCGGCATGCCGCCGGCGCCGCCGCCGCCCGACGTGCCGGCCCTGGAGGAGGACCTCCGCGGGCGCGCCTTGCTGTCGATCCGCGAGCAGATGGAACAGCACCGGGCGAATCCGGCGTGCGCGGCGTGCCATCGGATGATGGACCCGCCGGGCTTCGCGCTCGAGAACTTCGACGCGATCGGGCGCTGGCGGACCACGAGCGACGCCGGCACGCCCATCGACGCGTCGGGCACGCTCGTCGACGGGAGCGTCGTGGAAGGGGCCGCGAGCCTGCGGGACGCGCTGTTGCGCAACGAAGTCAGCGTGATGCGCACCGTCACGGAGAAGCTGCTGACGTACGCGCTCGGGCGCGGCGTCGAACATACCGATCAGCCGGCCGTCCGGCGGATCGTCGCGGCGGCGGCGAACGACGACTACCGCTGGTCGTCCATCATTCTCGAGCTCGTCGAGAGCATGCCGTTCCAGATGAGGAGGTCGGAGTCATGATGTTCGTTACCAAGAAGGCGATCCCTCGGCGGACGGTCCTGCGGGGCATCGGCGCCACCCTGGCCCTGCCGTTGCTGGACGGCATGGTGCCGGCGCTGACCGCGCTGGGCAGATCGGCGGCCAAGCCGGCGCTGCGGTTCGGGGCCGTCTACGTGCCGAACGGCATGGTGATGCAGAACTGGACGCCGGCGACCGCGGGAACCGGCTTCGAGCTGACGCCGATCCTGCAGCCGCTGGCGCCGTTTCGCGACCGGCTGACCGTGCTGTCGGGGCTCGAGACGCCGAGGGGAACCGGCCGCGGGCCGCATGCCCGCGCCTCGACCTGGTTCCTGACGGCCGAGATGCCGGACCGGCCGGAGGCCTGGAACCGGAAGGCGGTCCTCTCGCTGGATCAGCGGCTGGCGGACGAACTGCGGCAGCACACCCCGCTGGCATCGCTCGAGATCGGCCTGGAGGGCGCCAACTTCGCGGGCTCGTGCAGCGGCGACCTCAGTTGCTCGTTCTCCTACACGGTCTCGTGGCGCAGCGCGTCGACCCCGCTGCCCATGGAGCACAATCCGCGGGCGGTCTTCGAACGGTTGTTCGGCGACACCGAGAGCACGGATCCGGCGGTGCGCCGGGCCCGCATGCGCGAGCAGCGCAGCATTCTCGACGCCGTGAGCGAGGACGTGGCGCGGCTGTCGCGGCGCCTCGGGCCGAGCGACCGCGTCAAGGTCGGCGCGTACCTCGACGCGGTCCGCGACGTCGAGCGGCGCATCGAGCTGGCCGGGCGGCAGGACGACGAGGACGCGCCGACGGCTACGCGGCCGCTGGGCGTCCCGGCGAGCTTCGCCGAGCACGCGGCGCTGATGTACGACCTGCAGTTGCTGGCGTACCAGTCGGACCGGACGCGGGTCATCACCTTCATGATCGGCCACGAGCTGAGCGGCCGGACCTATCCGGAGGCCGGGGTGTTCGAGGCGCATCATCCGCTCTCGCACCACAAGAACATCCCGGAGACGCTGGAGAAGCTGACGAGGATCCAGACCTATCACATGTCGCTGTTCGCGTCGTTCCTCGAGAAGCTGCGCTCGACGCCGGACGGTGACGGGTCGTTGCTGGACCACCTGATGATCGTCTACGGCGCCGGGTTCAGCGACAGCAACGCCCATTCGCCCCGGGACCTGCCGATCCTGCTGCTCGGCGGCGGCGGCGGCCAGGTCAAGGGCGGCCAGCACCTTGTGTACCCGGACGGTGCGCCGCTGGCGAACCTGCACGTGGCGCTGCTGGACAAGTTCGGCATGCCCGTGGAGCGGGTGAGCAACAGCACCGGCGGCCTGCCGAGGATCTCTGCCGGGCCAAGACGCGAGCGCCTGGTCGGGGTCTGACGCGAACGCGTACCCGACCCGGGAGCCCATACGGGGCTCCCGGGGATCGCTGGTCGAACGCCTGAAGAGTGAGAAGGACGATGACGACGCGCAAGCGCATCGGGTGGCGGGGCCGCTCATGGACATACCGGCTGGCGGCCGTCGCCGGTCTCGTGACCCTGAGCGGCGGGGGTCTCCTCCAGGCCGCGAGCGACGACCTGCGCCTCGTGGAGGCGGTCAAGGCGCAGAGATGGGAAGCCGTGCGCCCGCTGCTGGCGCACGGAGTCGACGTGAATGCGACGCAGGGGGACGGTGCGACGGCGCTTCACTGGGCCGTCTACTGGGACGACCACGAGACGGCGGAGTTGCTCATCCGCGCCGGCGCCGGCGTCGACGCCGCCAACGCCTATGAGGTCACGCCTCTTTGGCTCGCCTGCGCGAACGCGAGCGGGCCGATGGTGGAGCGGCTGCTGGCGGCGGGCGCCGACGCGAGGGCGACCCTGACGTCCGGGGAGACCGCGCTGATGGCCTGTGCGCGCACCGGGAGCGTGGACGCCGTCGAGGCGCTACTGAACCGCGGCGTGGAAGTGGACGCCCGGGAGGCGTCGGAGAACCAGACCGCGTTGATGTGGGCCACTGCGCAACGCCACCCCGCGGTCGTGCGGCTCCTGCTCGAGCACGGCGCCGACCCCAACGCGCGGTCGCGCATCAGGCGCGAGGTGATCAGCCGCCGCCTGCAATCGGACCTCCGCTACGGCGAGCGCAGCAGAAGCCTCGGGAGCGATGCCGAGGAGACCGACATCGGAGGTTTCACGCCGTTGCTGTTCGCGGCAAGGGTGGGCGACGTCGAGTCGGCGGATCTCCTGCTGGCGGCGGGGGCCGACGTCAACGACACGGGCCCGGACGGCGCCAGCGCCCTGGTCGTGGCGACGCACAGCGGCCACGGAGCGCTCGCGCGGTTTCTGCTGGACGAGGGTGCGAACCCGAATGCGGCCATCGTCGGCTATACCGCATTGCATGCCGCCGTGCTGCAGGGCGACCTGAAGGTCGTCGAAGCGCTCCTGGACCATGGCGCCAGTCCGAACGCCCAGATCACGCAAGGCACCCGGGTCGCCCGCAACGGGCAGGTGCTGTATCTGGGCGAGCACCTGCTCGGCGCGACCCCCTTCGCCCTGGCGGCGAAGTTCATCGAGGTCGAGATCATGCGCGTCCTGCTGGACGCAGGCGCCGATGCCGCGCTTCCGCTGAAGAACGGCTGGACGCCGGTTTCGCTGGCGGCGGGCGCCGGCTGGCGGTACGGGACGTGGGACCGCCGGGACCGTGCCCTGATCCGCCTTCCGGCGGCACAGCACGAACTGTACGACGAACGCCGCACGCTGGAAGCGGTCAAGATCGCGGCCGCCGCGGGTAGCGACGTCAACGCCGTCGACGAGGACGGCAACACCGCGCTGCACTACGTCGTCGACAAGGGCTTCCCCGACGTCGTGGCGTTCCTGACGGAGAGCGGCGCCGACGTGAACGTGGAGAACCGACGCGGCCAGACGCCGCTCACGAGGTTCGCCCGCCGCCGCCCGGAGGTCAGTGACGAGGCAACTCGGGCGACCGGGGATCTCCTTCACGGATTGGGGGCGCGCTGAGCTGGGAATCTGCGCCGCGGAAACGGGCCCGGCGCAGACGACGCTGTTCCGCGAATTTGCGCCGCCGAGCGCCTGTGCCGCAAACGGTGCTGGTGCGGACGGCGCCGACCTCGAGGAGATTTCGTCCGCTCCAAGACGCGGCGTCGCACCCGTCTTGACCGTTCGTCCAGCAGCCCGTGGCAAGAGCCACGGGCTGCTTCGTCATGGGAGACGCTAGCGATGGTGCAACCGACTCGACAACGCCATGGTCGCCGAAAGTTCCTCAAGCAGCTCGTCGCCGGCACGACCGTCGCGGCTTCCGCCTCCTCTGGTCGCGAGTCGGCCGCGCACGCACAGGAAGGTGCGATCAGCAGGTTCGATCACGTCGCCGTCCCGATGCAAGACACCGAGGCGATGATCGCGTTCTATCGGGCCCTCGACTTGCACGTGATGGAGACCGCCGGCCGGGTCTCGGTCCATTTCGGCGACCAGAAGATCAACTTCCACCGGCCGACATCGTGGCAACGGGCAACCCCCGCGTCGTTGCGGGCGCCCGCCGCGACGCCGCCGTGCGGCGACTTCTGCTTCGTATGGTCGGGCTCGGAGGAATCGCTTACGAGCGTCCTGGATCGAGCCGGGGCCGAGATCATCGGCTCGGGCATGCGGGACGGCGGACGCGCCCTCGGGACGGTGCGTGGAATGAGCCGCTACGTTCGCGACCCGGACGGCAACCTCCTGGAGTTCATGATCTACTCGTAGCCCGGCACCCCCTTCGCGAACGACGGCGGGCGGCAGTGAGGGAAGGAACAAAGAGATGATCTCAGCGCAAGACTCGCACCGACGCCTGCTCGTAGCGACGGCCGCACTGTGCATCGCCGGCGGTCTCACCGCCCCCGTCGCCCTCGCCGCCGGGCAGCCCGCGCAGGACGGCATCCATACCGCGGAGCAGGCCGAGAACGGCCGCGCCGACTACACCCGGAGCTGCGCCATCTGCCATCGGACCGACCTGCGGGGCAACTTCGAGTCCCCGCCGCTGGCCGGCCCCAACTTCCTGAACTTCTGGGGAGACCTCACCCCGCAGGATCTCGTCGAGCGCATCCGGCTCACGATGCCCCCCGATCGGCCGGGCCGCCTCGGAGACCAGACCTATCTCGACATCGTCGCGTACCTGCTGCAGGCGAACGGCGCGCCGGCCGGGGACCAGGCGCTGACCGCGGCCACCGACGTCACGATCGGCACGGTGGCGACGGGAGCAACAGGATCCGCGCCGACGATCACAGCGGCAGCCCAGGGCCGGGCGCGGAGACCCGACACGCGCACGGCGGCGGCGGCCGTGGCGGGCGGCGTGACCGTCGCGGGCGAGGTGGAGGACTTCACGCCGGTCACGGACGAGCTGTTGCGCAACCCGAATCCGGGCGACTGGCTGATGGTGCGGCGGAACTACCAGGCCTGGAGCCACAGCCCGCTTACCTCGATCACGCGGGACAACGTCGGCGAGCTCGAGCTGCAGTGGATGTGGGCCATGAACGAGGGCGGACGGAACGCGCCCTCGCCGATCGCGCACGACGGCGTGCTCTACTTCGCCAACTTCGGCCCGGTGGTGCAGGCGCTCGACGTACGCACCGGCGACCTGATCTGGGAGCACGAGGTGAGCGTCGAGGAGGGCCAGCTCGCCAGCTCGAGCCGCAACCTGGCCATCTATCAGGACAAGCTCTTCCTCGCCACGGCCGACGCGCGGCTGATCGCGCTCGACGCGCGCACCGGCGAGGAGGTCTGGACCACCCGCATCGCCGACGACGCCCAGGGCTTCCGCAACACCAGCGGACCGGTCATCGTCGGCGGCAGGATCGTGCAGGGGCTCGGCGGCTGCGGCCAGTTCACCCGCGAGGGTTGCTTCATCAGCGCCTACGACGCGACCACCGGCGAGCAGCTCTGGCGGTTCAACACCGTGGCCCGCTCGGACGAGCCCGGCGGCAACACCTGGGCCAACCTGCCGAACTTCCTGCGCGGGGGCGGCGAGACATGGATCACCGGCAGCTACGATCCCGTGCTCGACCTGGTCTACTTCGGGGTGGCGCAGGCGAAGCCGTGGGTCGCGATAAGCCGCGGCATGACCGTGCACGACCCGGCGCTCTACACCAGCGCGACGGTGGCCCTGCGGCCGGACGACGGCTTGCTCGAGTGGCACTTCCAGCACGTCCCCGGCGAGAGCCTGGACCTCGACGAGGTCTTCGAGCGGGTGCTGGTCGACCTCGAGGACCGTAAGGTGGTCTTCAGCGCCGGCAAGCACGGGATCCTCTGGAAGCTGGATCGCGAGACCGGCGAGTTCCTCGGCCACAAGGAGACCGTCTTCCAGAACGTCTTCGACCACATCGACCCGGAGACCGGCGCCGTCACCTACCGCCAGGACATCATCGACGCGCAGTTCGAGCAGCTCGTCCCGGCGTGCCCCAGCACCGCCGGCGGCAAGAACTGGCACCCGATGAGCTACCACCCCGGCTCGGGGCTGCTGATCCTCCCGCTCTCCCAGACCTGCATGGAGCTGTCGGCTCGCGAAGTCGCCTTCGAGATCGGCTCGGGCGGCGTGGGGATGAGCGCGCGCCCCTTCTTCGAGATGCCCGATACGGAGGGCCGGCTCGGCAAGCTCGCCGCGTTCGACGCCGAGACGATGGAGGAAGTCTGGAGCGTCGAGCAGCGAGCGCCGTTCCTGACCGGCGTGCTGTCGACGGCCGGTGATCTGGCGTTTGCGGGGGACCTCGACCGGCGGTTCCGGGCGTTCGACGTGCGAACGGGCGAGGTGCTGTGGCAGGCCCGGCTGGGCACGTCGGTGCAGGGCTTCCCGATCTCGTTCGCCGTGGACGGCAAGCAGTACATCGCCGTGGCGACCGGCCTCGGCGGCGGCAGCCCGCGGGCGGCCCCGCGCGCCCTGGCGCCCGACGTTCACCACCCGCAGACGGGCAACGCGCTGTACGTGTTCGCACTTCGGGACTGAGTGCCGGCGCAGCGCAGCGGACTGAATTCACTGACCGTTGAACGCCGCTCGGTGGCATGGTCGATCACGCGAGCCGGGAACCGTGGATCGCCTTCGGCGTGCTGGTGGCGACGATAGTCGACACCGGCGCAGGTGTATGTGCACTGGTCTTGACGCTGCATGAAAACATCCGCGAGGACCTTCGTGCGGTCCAGGGATCGCATTCAGGGTCTCGATGATCGAGTCCGCGCGGTCGAGATCGCCATCGCGGATGGAGGACCTTGACCCGTGTGGCTCGCTGTCAGTTCCGCCAGCGTCCGCTGGACGTCCTGAGCAACCGCGTCGACCTCGCGCGCCACGCGGGGATCGAGTCCAAGCTCCCGTTCCAGCGCCGTCGTCAACGGCAACAGTAGATGCGGCGACGGCGATGCCTGGATGAGATCGAGCATGCGCTGCGGTCCGAGAGCGACGCTGAACTCCATCACGGCCGCTACGGCCTCCCTTGGGATAGGACCCAACTCTGGAAGAAGTGCAAGAACCGTCCCGACGTCAGGCTCGCATGCGGCCCGCGCGGCGCCGCCCGCGAGGATCGCCCTGGCCCGGATTACGTGGCCCTGAAATCGCTGCCCCGGCACCCCCTTCTGGCGTTGGATAACTCGTGTCGCCGTCTTGGCGGCCTTCTCGTATTGACGCCCCTTGACCTCGATATCAGCTATCCCGAGCAGTGCCACCCCGACACGCACGTGGAGTGCTGGAACCTCGCTTTCGCCGAAGCGTCGGACGACTTCATCGTAGGCCGCCAGCGCGTCTTCGGGCCGGTTCAGAGCGCCGAGTGCGACTCCTCTGTTCACAAGAGCGTCCGCAACCGGCTCAAGAGGAACCGCGGTCTCGCTATCCCCGAAGCGGCGGACCACTTCGTCGTAGGCGTCCAGCGCATCCTGTGGCCGGCTCAGCGCGCCGAGGACGTACCCTTTGTTGGCGAGGGCGGTCGCAACTCTTTCCAGAGCGGCGGGATTCTCATTGTCGCCGAACCGACGAACCACCTCGTCACAGGCCTCAAGTGCTTCCTGGGGCCGGTTCAGCGCGACGAGAGCGCCTGCTCTGTTGACGAGGGCGGTCGCAACGGACTCGAGAAGAGCGGGTGTCTCGCTCTTCCCGAAACGATGGACGACCTCGTCGCAGGACTCCAGCTCCCCCTGCGGCTGGTTCAGCGCGCTCAGAGCGCGTGCTCTGTTCAAGAGAGCCTTCGCGATCCACTCCCAAACAGCAGGAATCTCACTCTCTCCGAAGCGGCGCACCACCTCGTGCCAGGCTTCCACCGCTTCCTGTGGCCGGTTCAGCGCGACGAGGGCAACCCCTTTGTCGACATGAGCCTGCACGACCCTCTCCAGAACAGCCGGAATCTCGCTCTCCCCGAAGCGCCGGACTACCTCGTCGCAGGCCTCCAGCGCTTCTTGCGGCTGGCTCAGCGCGCTCAAAGCGTCTCCTCTGTTCACGAGCGCGGTCGCAACCGATCTGAGAAGTCGCGGGGAACTGCTCTTCCCGAATCGACGGACCACCTCGTCGCAGGCCTCCAGCGCTTCCCGCGGCCGGTTCAGCGCGCCGAGAGCGCCTCCTCTGTTCACGAGCGCGGTCGCAACCGGCTCCAGAAGCCCCGGGGAATCGCTCTTCCCAAAACGACGGACCACCTCGTCGAAAGCCTCCAGCGCGTCCTGCCACCGGTTCAGCGCGCCGAGAGCGCGTCCTCTGTTCACGAGCGCGGTCGCAACCGGCGCCAGAAGTTCCGGGGAATCGCTCTTCCCGAATCGACGGACCACCTCGTCACAGGTCTCCAGCGAGTCCTGCGGCCGTTGCAGCATGCCGAGGGCCGCCCCTTTGTTCATGAGGGCGGTCGCAACCGGCGCCAGAAAGGCGGGGGTCTCGTTCTCCCCGAATCGACGGACCACCTCGTCGCAGGCCTCCAGCACGTCCTGCGGCCGGTTCAGTGCGCCTAGGGTGCCACCTCTGCTCGCGAGGGCGTTCGCAACCGACTCCAGGAGCCCCGGAACCTCACTCTCCCCGAATCGACGGACCACCTCGTCGTACGACCCCAGCGCGTCCTGCGGTCGGTTCAGCACGCCGAGGGCGGCCCCTTTGTTCACGAGAGCCTTGGCGACCTGCTCCAGAAGAGCGGGAACCTCGCTCTCCCCGAAACGGCGAATCACCTCGTCGTACGACTCCAGCGCGTCCTGCGGTCGGTTCAGCGCATCAAGGCCGATCCCTTTGTTTACAAGAGCGGTCGCAACCGACTCCAGGAGAGCGGGCATGTCACTCTCCCCGAAGCGACGGACTATCTCGTCGCAGGTCTCAAGGACGTCGTGCAAACGGTTCAGCGCGTCGAGGGGTTTCGCTCTGTTCAAGAGGGCGCTCGCCACCGACTCCCGAAGGGTCGGAATGTCGCTCTCCCCGAAACGAAGGACCACCTCGTCGAATGTCTCCAGTGCCTCTTGCGGTCGACTCAGCGTACCGAGGACGACCCCTTTGTTCACAAGAGCCTTGGCGACCCACTCCAGAACCGCGGGAATCTCAGTCTCTCCGAAGCGACGGATGACCTCCTCGTAGGCCGCCACGGTATCTTCCGAACCGTTCCGAACGTTCAGAGCGTTCTTGAAGAGTTCCCTCGCCACACTCGCGGCCGACTCGCTGGTACCCCCCTGAAACAGCTCCGCCCGATCGATTTCGAACGCCATTTCCGCAGTCGTTTGCTTCACCTCCGCTGGTGTCGAGCCACGACCAGGAACCGGAAGGAAACCCGCTGGTATCATCTCCAACAACTCGTCGCGATACGCGGCCAAGCTCGGCGACTCCATCAACCCCTTGAGTGCGATCCGGTGTAGCGAGCGCATCTCCATAGAGAGTCCGCCCGCGTCACGGACCATCTGAGCGCTGATGTCCTTCAGCTCGGGCGGCGAGTAGCACGCCTCCATGAAGTGGATGAGTCCCTCCACTAATCGGTCCGGCCCACGCCGACGCCGCAGCAGGTAGTAGATGTTGTACAGGCGCTCGGTCAGGTAGTACTGCTTGCGCCTCGCGCTGCCGCCCGCAACCCGGACCACTCCGCGCCCGTCGAGGCGCGCAAGCTGGGCGCTGCACGTGCTGGTTTCGAGCCGGGCTTGGCCCGCGACCTCCCGCGTGGTCGCTGGCCTCCACAGCGCAGCGAGCGCGAGATAGACACGCCGTTCCTGTGGCGGAAGCGATTCGAGGTGCCCCTTGAAGTACTCCGTGTGGTCGTCGACCAGATCGAGCAGACGGGCCATCAGGTCGCGGAACGACAATCCGGCCCCGAAGCTGGCTACGATCGAGATCAAGCGAGGGCTCCCGCCGGTGAGAATCTCCAGCGAACGAACGGCTGCCCGCGCTGGAGGGCGGCCGGAGACCGTTTCCCACAGGACGGCACATTGTTCGGTGTCAAGGGGGCGCAGCGTGCGGACCCGGAACAGGTCGTACAGGGCGCACTCCGGGTTGTCGATCTCGTCGAAGCGGCTGGTTGCGCTCGCGAACACGATGATCCGCGGCTCGGTCTGGAGGACCTTTCGCAACCGCCACCCGGCGTGCGGATCGGCCATATCCCCGAACAACATGTTCAGGTTCTCGACCAACAGCACGAGCCGCTTGCCCTCCCGATCGGCGAAATCCAGCAGCGCGCCGAGACAACGATCGGACAGCATCTGGTCGTCGCGGATCGCGCGCAGCTCCTCGACAGCACGGTCCAGGTCGGGGGCATCGTCCCCGCGCGGCGCCTGCGCCGCCAGATTGGCGAGACACTCCAACCAGAACTCACCTGCTGTCCCGACCTCGTAGCTCTCCTCCGCGAAGGTGACCGGGAAGTAGCGCGTCTTTAGCACCGTGTCCCGCCTCGCTTCAGCCGCGACGCGCAAAAGCAGGCTCGTCTTCCCGCTGCCCCGCGGGCCGATCACGATCTGGTGCGCGTTCGAGCGCCCGGTGCACTCGCGCAGAACCTCGACGAGCAGATCGAACTCCGTCGTTCGTACGCAGTACGACGCCACGAGCTCGTCGTCGGTGAGAAACCCCGGGTTGAACTTGCGCGTGGGTGGGACCATCGCGTCATGCCCCCTGCGAGCCCGCGCGCCGCGCGACGGGGATGAAATGCCGGCCATGCCGGGCGCGCCACCAGTCTTCGAGCAGACCCGAGACGAAACGGTATTCGTCGTCTCCCCATGGCTCCAGGTACCCGTCGTGTTCGAGCACTCGGAGTACGTCGTCGATCGGCGCCGGATGATCGCTCAGCGTCCAGATCCGGAATTGCTCGCGATACAGGTCCATGGCAGCGCGCTGCAGCACGCCGTCGTTGACCGCGGCTTCGGTCAACAGAGCGAGTGCGGCCCGATAGCCATCGGGTCCGAGGATCAGCTTCAGCCGGCTCTCGTAGTGGTCCAGATCCGCCTGCCCGCGCACGCTGAGCATCTCGTCGGTGTATACGCGTTCGACATCTTCGACTGAGGCATGGTTGCGACCTCTCAGGCGCAGATCCTCGTCCAGGCTGTCGAAGAACCGCTGCACGTGGTGGGGAACCAGACACCGCAGCCGGCGGCACATTTCCTTGCCCGCGGCGAGGGGCAGGTCGAGGCCGCATGTGTCCGCGAGCGCGGCGAGGCAGCCGAGCGCGGTCTTCTCGTCCCAGGGTTTCAGCTCCAGGGGCGAGAAGATGTTTGCGTGCGCACTGAGCCCCGCCTGGTGCAGGATCGGCTCCAGACCTATGCTGCCGGAGAGGATCAGGCCTATCCGATCCCGGTGGTCCTGACCGATCTTGCGCAACCAGCTCAGGAATTCGTCGACATCGCGTTTTCCTGCAGGCGTGATGCGGTAGTGGTGATCCTTGAGCATTCGGTTGACGAGGATCGGAAGCTCGTCGAGCGCGAGCACCACGGGTCGCTCGTCCTTCGCCAAAGCTGCGCAGACCGCGTCGCCCTTCTGCCGCCAGTTTCCGGGATCGATCCCCGCCCGCAGCTTCACGCGCACCTCGGCGACGGCCAGCTCATCGATTCCGCGCAGGACGTTGGCGAACCCGGACCTGATTCGGTCCCAAGCACCATGCACGTGCCGCGACTCGACGCCGATTTCGACCACGGCGTCCGCCGCTGTGCGGACATCCTCCAGATCGACGAAGACCGTCTCGAAACGCCCCTCCTCCTTCAGGCGGCGCAGCAGTTCCCGAACCAGGCTCGTCTTGCCCATTCGTCGTTGCGCGGTCAGCAAGGTGTGGGTTCCGTTCTCCGCTCGCGCCCTGAGAACCCCGAGCTCACCATCCCGGTCGAAGAAGCGATCCCCATCGACCCAGTTCGACTCCGCCTTCTTCAACCCCGGCACCGCACCTCCCAACAGTTTCGTTGCCATCAATAATGCTTACAAGCAATTTTGTTGTCAAGTGCGGGTCAGGGCTCCTCTTCCGCTCTCGCAGACCTGCATGGAGCCGGTGGCGGCGGCAGCGCGGGCGGCCCCGCGCGCCCCGGCGCCCGACGTTCACCACCCGCAGACCGGCAATGCGCTGTACGTGTTCGCGCTGCCGGGCGGGAACGGCGGCGCGCAGGAGGCCCGCGGGTCGATCCTGGCCCGTTGATTCCCCCAAGGCGCGTGCGGTAGCCTTGGGTCATGGCGGTCGTCGATCACCGCTCCGGTCCGCCGGCCCTGGAGTTGCACATGCAGCCGGCCATCGACATGAGCCGAGAGCAGTTCTTCCAGTTCTGCCAATTGAATCGCGACGTGCGGATCGAGCGTAACGCGGAAGGAAGCGTCGCGGTGATGGCGCCCACCGGCGGCGAAACGGGGGCGCGGGGCGTTCTCCTGCTGGCTGCCCTCTACCATTGGGCCGAAGAAGACGGGACCGGCGTTGCCTTCGATTCCTCGACCGGCTTCGAGCTTCCCGACGGCGCGGTGCGTTCGCCGGACGCGGCGTGGGTTCTCCGCACACGCCTTGCCCGCCTTCCTGCCGAGGACAAGGTGGGATTCCTGCCGCTGTGCCCCGACTTCGTCATCGAGTTGCTCTCGCCGTCCGATTCTCGTGCAGTCCTCCAGCGAAAGATGGAGGAGTACCGGGCCAACGGCGCTCGACTGGGCTGGCTGATCGATCCGGCGCGGCGGCAGCTCACCATCTACCGTGCGGACGGCAGTCTCGAACGGCGCGTCGAACCGGACGTCGTCACCGGTGAAGCGGTGCTGCCCGGGTTCTCGCTCGACCTTGCCGCCATCTGCAGGCCTGCATTCTGAGACAGGCACTCTGCGGCGGCGACTCTTCGCAGGAGGTCTCCCATGGCGCTTGTATTCCGTCACCGTCTCGCCCGACCGCTTCTCGCGGCGGGCATCGTCATCGCCGCCCTGCTCTCCTCCGTGCCGTCGGCCCAGGAGTCGTACCTCCACCTGAACCCCGTGATCGAGAAGCTCGAGCAGGGCAGGCACGTGTTCGGGGTGAGCACGGCCGACCTGTCGTTGCAGAACGCGCTGTCCCTGGCGGGCGATCCGAGCATCGACTACGTGTACGTCGACATGGAGCACAACCCGCTGCGGTTCGAGGAGCTCGAGAAGTTCGTGGCGTATCTGGTCGCCGGCGACAAGGCCGGCATCGTCGAGCGCGGCAACGCGCAGATGCGCCCGCCGGTGTTCGCGCGCTTTCCCCCCTACGGCCGCGAGCAGACGCAGTGGATCGTCAAGCACGCGCTCGACCTCGGCCTGATGGGCATCCTCATCAACAACATCGAGACCCCCGAGCAGGCGGAGAACATCGTCCGGACCATCCGCCCGCGGCAGCTCCGCTCGTCGGCCATCCCGAATCCGCCGGGCGTCCGGGGCACCGTGCAATGCCCGTTCTGGGGCATCGGGCGGGCCGAGTGCCGGCAGCGCGCCGATCTCTGGCCGCTGAATCCGCGAGGTGATCTGCTGTTCTGGGCGATGATCGAGACTCGTGAAGGTGTGGAGAACGCCGATGCCATCGCGCAGGTACCCGGCGTCGGGGGTTTCTACCTGGGAGCGGGCGGCGACCTCAGCTCCTCCTACGGCGCGGAGAGCGCCGAGGATCCCGAAGTGGCGGCCGCCTTCGAGCACCTGCTGGAGGTCTGCCGGACACGCGACCTCGCCTGCGGAGGCACCGTGACGCCGGCCAACGCCGCCCTCCGCATGGAGCAGGGCTACCGGATCTTCAACTTCGGCGGCGCGAACGGCGGCCTGACGGCGGCGAACGCGGCGGCGCGCAGCGCCGTCCTCGCCGCGGGGGCGCGACGCTGACGACTGAGAGCCGTGCGGGACGAGCTGGGCGAGCCCGCAGGAGCCTGCGGCCGCTACGAGTCGCTGCTCTGACCGCAGCGCCGCTTTCCCTCCCGACTCAAGCTGACGATTCAGCCGCATCCGTTGACTTGGAAGTGAACTGTGGTGTGGATTCGGGGACTCGGCAATTGGATCGCACCGTGCCAGCGGTCTGCGCTGTATGCGGACCCTGGACAACGTAGCCCTGCAGCGTGCGCCGCAGAAGACCGCGCCGACGCAGACCACGTTGCCAGCGTGAGAAGGGACAAATGGTCATGACCCGCGTGACGCTCGCCTTGTTCGTCTCAATGCTGTCCGGCGCGTTGGCGCCCGTCGCTCGCGCCCAGGTGGCGGACTTCGAGCCCGTCACGACCGAGGAGTTGCTCGCCCCGGACGACGCCGACTGGATCAACTGGCGCCGGACGCTCAACGGCCAGGGCTACAGCCCCCTCGACCAGATCGACCGGGAGAACGTTCGCAATCTGCAACTCGTCTGGTCGTGGGCGATGCAGCCGGGCACCGACGAGGTCACCCCGCTCGTGCACGACGGCGTCATGTACGTCCCCAGCCGAAGTGGGGTTCAGGCGCTCGACGCCGCCACCGGCGACCTCCTCTGGGAGCACTCGCGCCGGCAGGCCGTCCCGGAGGACGAGAACCTGCCCATCAACCGCCGTCCCGGCATGGCACGGCGCAGCATCGCCATCTACGACGACAAGATCTTCGCCGGCACGAGCCGGGCCGAGCTGATCGCCCTCGACGCGCGGACGGGCGAGCTGGTCTGGCAGCACCAGGTGGCCGACAGCGCCCTCGGCTACCGGTACACCAGCGGGCCGATCGTCGTACAGGGCAAGGTGGTCGCCGGCATGACCGGGTGCGAGCGGTACAAGAACGACGTCTGCTTCATCTCCGCCCACGATCCCGACACGGGCGCCGAGCTGTGGCGCACGTCGACCGTCGCGCGCCCCGGCGATCCCGGAGGCGACACATGGGGCGACCTGCCGCTGACCTGGCGCGCGGGAGCCGATGCGTGGATTCCGGGCAGCTACGATCCCGACACCAATCTCATCTACTGGTCGACCGCCCAGGCCAAGCCGTGGGCCATCGTGCAGCGCGGCACCGAGGGCGCGGCGCTGTACACCAACTCGACGTTGGCCCTGGACCCCGAGACCGGGGAGCTCCGCTGGTACTTCCAGCACATTCCCGCCGAGACCCACGACCTCGACGAGGTTTTCGAGATCGTCCTCGTCGATCGGGGCGACGGGCTCTCGCTCTTCAAGATGGGCAAGATCGGCGTCCTGTGGGAGCTCGATCCCCGGACCGGCGCGTTCCGCAACGCGTTCGACCTCGGCTACCAGAACATCGTGGAGATCGACCCGGTGAGCGGACAGGGCATCCTGGTCCGCGAGCGCATCCCGCAGATAGACGTGCCGGTGGACTACTGCCCCGGCCCCGGCGGCCTGAAAAACCTGTGGGCCATGGCCTATCATCCGGAGACGCAGGCGTTCTACGTCCCGCTCACGCCCGGCTGCGCGCACTCGGTCTTCGGCGCGATGCCCCCGCCCGAGCTCGGCGGCGGCGGGGTCGGCCCGAACGACCGGCGGTTCACGGTGCATCCGCAGAGTCCCGAACAGTTGGGCGACTTCGTGGCGATGGACAGCCGCACCGGAGAGCTGCTCTGGCGCCGGCGAAGCCGCTGGCAGTACGGAACGGCGGTCCTCACCACCGGGGGCGGACTGGTGTTCGTCGGCGACATCGACCGCTACATGTACGCCTTCGACGCGCGCGACGGCACAGAGCTGTGGCGCACGCGCACGCCGACGGCGACCGACGGCTTCCCGATCACCTACGCGGTCGACGGCCGCCAGTACGTCGCCATCCCGTCCGGCCCAGGCTGGAGCATCTCGTGGCGGAACGCTCGCATCGCGTTCCCGGAGACCATGCAGCGGCCGCCGGGATCCGGGTCGGTGCTGCAGGTGTTCGCGCTGCCGCCGGAGTGATTCCGCAGCGCCAATGCCCTGGCGCGCTGGCTTGCGGCTGATCCTGCTGGAGCTGATATCGGAAGGAGTCGACAGGAAGGGGGCGGAGCGGACCGCCCGGTGCCGTCCGCTCCGCTGCAATCGGACGTCGTAGCGTGGCCCCGGGGCTGCCCGGGACTTCCCGGCGCGGGCGCTTGCACGCGACCGCGCCGGGATCGCGGTTGCTACTGGCCCGCGGCGCGCCGCTCGACCGCCCGGGCGCCGGTCAGCGTGCCGTCCATGCCGTAGTTGCCCTCGTGGCAGGCGTACTCGAAGATCGGCAGGTCGCTCTGCCGCATCGGCAGCTCGACCGTCCACGGCGCCGTCCAGGTCGTCGGATCCGTCACCGTGAAGGTGTAGAGCAGCGTGTCCCCGTCCACCCGCCGGATGCGCTCCACCAGGTGCAGGTTCTTGCTGGAGTTGCGGAAGCTGGTCTCGCGCAGGAAGTTCTTCGTCTCGACCACCAGGGTGTCGCCGTCCCAGTGCCCGCGCGAGACGCCGGTCCATTGCGGCAACGTGCCGTGGTCGCTACCGTCGAGGGGAATGATCCGCGCGTTGTGCACCATCTCGTTCAGCAGCACCACGTGATCGGGGGTCTGGAAGATCTGCACGTTCATGTTGTAGGCGGCGGGCAGCATCGGCGGACCGGAGTTGAAGCCGGTGATGCAGCGCTCGCCGAGCGGGCGGTCCTCCGGCCCCTCGGTCGGCCGCTGGTTGAGCCGCACGCGCTCGGCCGCGCGCTGCGCGCCCCCCTCGGTCAGGGCCGGGATGCGGCCGTTCGGCGGATCGATGACGAGCGAGGTACGCCGGGTTTCGACGACGTTGTCCCCGCGGTCCCACCAGAAGTCGTTGTAGGCGAGGGCAAGGTCGCGGCTCTCGCGCGTGCCGTTCACGGTCCCGCGGTCGGTGGTTATCTGCTTCCGCTCCTCGCGGTCCCGGTCGGCGTTGTTGGCCAGCACCCGCTCGGCGGCATACTCGGCGCTCTCCTCCTCCGAGAAGAACGCCTGATCGCCGAGTTCCTCCGGGCGCTCCAGTGGAGTGACGGTGCGGAAGTCCCAGATGCCGCTGAGATCCGGGTGACCGTGGGAAGTGCGCAACGTCGTGGTGTCGCCCGCGGACTGCGCGGCGGCGGTGGCGGCCAGCAGCAGCACGAGCGCCCCGCTGCCGGCGATTTTCAGAATCGGTCGGATGGTCATCTTCTGCACCTCATTCCAGAGCCACGTGATGTCGATGGAACCGTAAGTATGACGCCAACGAGTCCGCGGCGAAAGCTCCGCCCGATTCGAGCGGCGATTGCATCTCACCTGAGCGGCGCTGCTTCCTCCACCACACGCTTCGCCCTGCGCGAAGCCACCCGAACGCGCACGCCCCTCTCTTCGCGGCAACCGCTGACCACGCCAGCCTGCTTCAACGACTCGCCGGCGCCTCGGGCGGCCGGCAAGCGAAGCTCGCCGCCTGTTCGACGTCGCCGGTCCCGTCGTAACGCGCGACCTCCGGATACGGACAGACCGGCCGGGTCATCAGCACCTCGCCGTCCCGGTCGACGCGCTCGCCCACCAGCCGGTCCGGAACCTCACCGGTCTCGACCCAGGCAACCAGGTCCGGGAAGGCATCCACCCGGTTGATGCCGCGCCCACCGGCGCAGTGGAACATCCCCGGCACCATGAAGAGACGGTAGAAGTCCGCCGCCTCCGGTGTTTCCGCGAGCACGTCCTCGTAGTAGTTCACCGCCATCAGCGGATTGAGCGCCGTGTCCGACCACCCGTGGTAGGTGATCATCCGGCCGCCCGCGTCGCGGAACCGGGTCAGATCGGGATCGGTCGCGTCGAGGATGCGGCGGATGGCGTCCATGCGGTAGGGGTCCTCGTCGAAATCGAACTGCTCGAGCTGCCAGTCGGGATCGTCGCGCTCGAACGCCATGTAGCGCATGAAGGTGACGCCGAAACGCTCGAGAAGCGGGGCGTCCGCCCCGGGGTCCACGAACCAGCGTCCCCACCCGCTGGTTCGGGCGGCAGGCGAGCCGAGCGAGTCGCCGAGCTCCGCGCCGAACGGCTGGCCCGGGAAGTACGGCTCGCCGCGGCTGACGACGCCGCCGTAGATCTTCGCCAGCGCCGTGCTCTCCCCGTCGGTCAGGCAGTCGACGCGATCCTCCGCTCCGCACCGCGGATAGTCGGTGCGCGGGTCGAAGGCGCACCGCCGGGGATCATCGATGAGGCCGTCCTCCAACCCGTCGACATGATCGCAGGCCGCGTAGATGGCCTCGCCCACGCGGGCGATCTTCTCCAGGCTGACGGGGTTCTCCCGCAACGCCCGCGAGAACCACACGCCGCCGATCTGCGTGTTCGTGAAGTCCAGCACCGGTGCGCCGGCCACGATGCCGTCGAAGTCCTCCGGGAAGCGCTGGGCGGACATCAGCCCCTGGCGGCCCCCGGTCGAGCAGCCGAGCCAGTAGTCGTACTCCGCCGGCCGGCCGTAATGCTCGACGATGAGCTCCTTCACCGCGACCGCGGTGAGGTGAACCGCGCGGTAGGCATAGTCGATCTCGCCGTCGCGGTTGTTGTAGGCGAACGTCGCCAGCGGAAAGCGGGCCGCGTCATGGCCGGTGTCCGTCGAGGCGGTGACGTGGCCCTGATCGCGCAACGGGTCGTCGCGCCCCTTCACCGGCTGCTGGCCGGCGTAGCCCCCGCCGCCGCGCATGACGAACCGTCCGTTCCAGTTCGCCGGCAGGCTGGCGCCGAAGCGGATGTTGGGCCGGATCATGGCGTCGACCCAGCAGTACTCCGCCTCCGTGCCGGCGTTCATCAGCTCGGCGTCCATGACGCTGACGTCGAAGTCGGTGCGCGACAGGAAGTCGGCGCACGCGTGAGGCTCGGCCGGCGGCGGCGACGGTTGTCGCTCCTGGCAACCGAGGCCGAACGCCGCGACCGCCAGTGCCACACAGACTCGCGAATACATGATTCGCCCGATTATCGGACCTCGTCGTGGCCTGTCAAGCCGGCAGCGCAGGTGAGGGTGCCCTTGAATGGCCCAAGGATGCAGACGCTCAACGACTACGCGCCCGTGGCTCCCGGGAGTGCCGCGGCAGACCGGCTCAGGCGACTCAGCCCGGAGGTCCTCGGAGGGAGACTCGCGGATCACCGCGGGCCTCCCTCCGCAACGGTGGCACGGACGACCGATCGCTACTGCTGCTCCGCCGCCCTCCGCTCGTCGGCCCGGTGCCCGGACAGGATGCCCTCCATCGAGTAGTTGCCCTCGTGGCAGGCGTACTCGAACAGCGGCATCTCGGTCCGCAGCATCGGCATCGACGCCGTCCAGTCGCTGGCCCACGTATCGGGATCGGTGACCGTGAAGGTGTACTCGAGCGTATCGTCGTCGAGGCGGGTGAAACGCTCGACCAGCGTCATGTTCTCCGTCGACGTCACTCCGGATCCGCCGGAGGTGAGCGGGATCCACTGCCGCTTCTCGTTGAAGTTGGCGGTCTCGACAACCAGCGTGTTGCCCTCCCAGCGCCCGCGCGAGTCGCCCGACCAGAGTCGGATGCCCGGATCGAGCGGCGCGCGGCCGTCGAGCGGCACGAAGCGCGGCGTGTGGACCATCTCCGTGTAGATCACGACGAGGTCCGGCGTCTGGAAGAGCTGCATGTTCTGGTTGTAGGCCAGCGGCGTGATCGGCGGGCCGGCGTTGAAACCGACGATGCAGCGGTCGGACGTGTTGCGGTCCGTGTACGAGTCGGCCGGGTGCTCCGCCATATACGCGCGGCGCGCCTCGGCCCGCTCGGCTCCGACCTCGGACAGCTCGGGGAACCGGCCGTTGGGCGGATAGATGATCAGCGACGTGCGCCGCGTCTCGACCGGGTTCGTGCCCCGATCCATCCAGAAGTTGTTGTAGGCTCCGACGTTGCCGCCGGTCTCGGTCCGGCGCGCCTCCGCCTCCCACAGATCGATGTTGCGCTGGATCTCCGCCGCCTCGGCCTCCGCCGCCTCCTCGACGGTCAGGAACGCCTTGTCGCCCAGATCTTCCGGCCGTTCCAGCGGCGTAATGGTGCGGAAGTCCCAGATGCCCTGCAGATCCGGCGCCCCCCACGGGGTTCGGGGCATCTGCGCCGCCGCCGGCGCCGCCGCCAGCGTAACGACCGCGATCACCGCGCACGCCGCCGCGAAACCTCGATAGCTCATCTCACCCTCCTGGTGCTTGCGAGTCCTCATTCGAAGCAATTCGATCAACCCGTTCCGAAAGCGTGACGACCGCCTCGGCGACCAGCCGGATGTCGTCCCGCAGACTCTCGGCCACCACGTCGAAGTGCGTGCGCACGCGCTGCTCCGATGCAGCGATCGCCGCGGCAACATGGGTGCGCATATCCTCCCGCATGTCCTCCCGCAGCCCCTTGGCCATCGCGTCCATGCGAGCGCACATGCGCTGCTCGGACTCCGCGATGGCCGCACGCAACTCCACCTTCGTCGCCAGCGGCGCAATCGCCGCACGCAACTCCACCTTCGTCGCCAGCGGCGCAATCGCCGCACGCAACTCCGCCTTCGTCGCCAGCGGCGCAATCGCCGCACGCAACTCCGCCTTCGTCGCCAGCGG
>WTFV01000082.1:59776-83128 GCA_011523845.1 Acidobacteriota bacterium
CGCAATCCTGGCGTCCAGGTCGTCCCTGGTCGGAAGAGTCGGCAGAATCTGCTCGATCCGATCGACCCGGCGTTCGACGTTTTCGAGACGTTGCTCCATCCGCACGGTGCTCATGGTCGTCCTCCACCCCACGAGGGCGGCGGTTGGCAGACCAGTCCAACGATCACCGCCATCGTAGCACCGTTCAAGGAGCAAGGGCCGTGCCGGAGCGCTACGCCTTCCGCGACGACCGGGTCGATCCAGTCCGTGAAGATCCGCCGGCGCTCGATGCGCCACCGGCCATCGACGCGCCGCAGGCGATCCTCGTCGGCGATGCGCGCCCGAGGAGACTGCCGGGGAGTGGTCCCCGGCGCCTACTCGATCGCCACGGTCTCCAATTATTATTGACCGCCGCCCGCGGCAGGAGCCGCGACTGCACTGGCGGCGCGGGCGGCCTGCAGTTGCGCCTCGGTCCGGAGCTGGATGCGCGCCGCGCGGCTCGCCTCCCGGTAGACGACCCAGACGTCCGGACCGCCGGCGTCGTCCACCGCGATGTGGCGCAACTCGGCCCCGAGGCTGGGGAGCCTGAAGATCGTGTATTCCTCGGTGTTCGGATCGAACCTGGCGACGGCGTCGTCCGACGACAGGTTCGTCCACACCATGTGGTTCCGGTCCACCACCGTCGCATACGGATGCGCGTCGACCGGCAGCCGGTAGTACGTCGCCTCGAGCGTGTGGATGTCGATCTTCGCCAGGTTGGAGCCCCACCAGTTCGCGACCCACACGGTGTCGCCGTTCGGATCGGCCGCGAGCCGGCGCGGCGCCTGCCCGCCGGGGTTGTACACGCTCCCGGAGAAGCGCATCGCGCCGATGCGATGGAAGAAGTCGCGGTCTTCCGGCGTCAGCAACTGCTCGCGGTCCAGCGCGCCGGGCGGCCGCATCGGCACCTCGTCGACCTCGCCGGTCGTGCCGTTCGCGTGCCCGACGATGTCCATGTTGAACTGCGCCCACCAGCCATTCCCGAGGCGGTCGGCGGCCGTGCCGTAGGTCTGGCCGTCGCCGATGGTCCTGTTCTGGTAGTACGTGAAGTCGTTGGTCCCGGGATCGAACTTGAGCGCGCCGTGGCGGTTGCCGACCCAGATGTTGCCCTGGCCGTCCTCCTGGAGGCTCCCGCCGACGCGCAACGGCCGCGGCGGCGTGTAGAGCGTGAAGGTCTCCGTCGTCGGGTCCAGCCGGCCGAGGCTGCCCGCCGTGTCGAACCACAGGATGCCGTTGCGGGCCTTGGTGATGCCGTGCGAGTTGCGCGCCCGCCTGCCGTCGGGCGCCGTGAGCTTGAAGCCGGTGACCTGGCCGGTCCGCGGATCGACCTTGGCGAGCGTCCGGAAGTCGTTGGGCACCGAGTCGGTGATCCACACGTTGCCGTCGTCGTCGACCGCGGCATCGTGCATGCCGCCGCCGCCGCGCATCCCCGAGGGAATGCCTTCCGACCAATCGCTGCCGTTGATGGAGGTCAGCTCCGTCGGCAGCTCCGCGATGGGGATGTCGTACTCCGTGACCACGTGGCGCGCGGCCTCGCCGGTCGGGCGCGGCTGCAGGTCGAACGTCAGGGGCGGCGACTCCGGGCCACGCGCCCGGGCGAGATACGCGGCGAGCTCGTCGCGGTAGTACTCGATCGTGATCGACGGCCGGGCGTTCCGGCCGCGCCAGCCGTGGTAGCTGACGTTCGCCATCAGGTCGATCATGGCTCGCCAGCCGCGCTCGTCGAACCGGTTCTGCAGCACCAGGCCGGCCTGGTGGCATTCCGTGCACGTGACGCGAAACACCTCCTTCAGCCGGCGATCCTCGCGCGTCTCGGCGGGCAGGGCGTCCAGCCACTCGACGCCCGACAACTGGTGGGTGAAGTCGGCGGCGTCGGCCAGCGTGAAGTCCTGGGCCATCTGGTCGGCGGGATCGAGAACCACGTGGGCGCTCGCGCTCTCGTAGCCGACCGCCTGCGCCCAGACCCGGTAGCGTCCGCCTTCGAGCGGCGGCGCCAGCGGAGGAAAGTAGTACCGGCCGGCCTCGTCGGTGAAGACCGATGTCGTGATCGGCGTGCCCTCCGCGCGCGCGGAGACGGCAACGCCCGCCATCGGCTCGCCGCCCGGCGCGGTCACGGTCCCGGCGAGCGGCGTCGGCTCCTGCGCCGCCGCGGGCGCGGCGGCTCCCGCCAGCAGCACGCAGACGCCCAGGATCATTCCGGCCAGCACCACGGACGATCGGCTTTCGAACATGTCGGCCTCCTTCGCGCATCGCCACCCGCCCGACCTCGGCCGTCCGACCTCGGGGCGTGTCTCGAATGCGCCGGCGTCGTTGCGCGCGTAGACTCGGATGCCTCTACGGCTGTTCCCTATTCCCGCGTCACGGTGTTCAGGTACGCGATGACCTGACCGATCTGCTCCTGCGACAGGGTGTACTGCCAGCCCGGCATCCGCACCGAGCCGACCATGATGATCTCGCGGACCGTCTCCTCGCCCAGCTCGCGCACGTTCCCCTGACCGAGCACGGGCCCCAGGGTGTCGGGATACGAGGGCTGCCCGAGCGGGTCGTGGCAGATCGCGCACCGCTGCACGAACAGCTTCCAGCCCGCCAGCGCATCCTGGGAAAGCGCCGGCGGCGTGACGACCGCGGGCATGTCGTACACGGTCCGCACCACCTCCGGAGTGGAAACCTGGGTTTCCCGCAACGGATCCTGCGCCTGCACGCCAGGAACCATCAACGCGAGCGACAGCAAAACATGCATGGGATTCACTCACATCCTATCGTGATTCCGGCACGCCCGCCTCCGCCGCGGCCCGTTCCTCGGCGCGCGCCCCGCCGAGGATACCCGCCATCGAGTAGTTGCCCTCGTGGCAGGCATACTCGAACAGCGGCCCCGGCGTCCGCTTCATCGGTACCACGGCGGTCCATGGCCGTGTCCACGTGTCGGGATCCTCCAAGGTGAACTCGTACCGGAGGCTGTCCGCGCCGACGAGCGTGAAGCGCTCCACCACGCGGAGGCTCGCGGTGGCCCCGCCCCTGAAGCCGACCTGTTCGCCGAAGCCGCGGGTCTCGACGACCAGCGTCGCATCCTCCCAATGCGCGCGCGAGTCGCCGACCCACTGGGGAATGGCCCCGTGCGGCCCCCCGTCGAGGGGCACAATGCGGGCGTTGTGGACCATCTCGTTGAGGATCACCACGTGGTCCGGCGTCTGGAGCAGTTGAACGTTGTTGTTGTACGCGGAGGGCACCATGGGCGGCCCGGCGTTGAACCCCAGGATGCACCGATCCCCGAGGCTGCGGTCCTCCCAGGAATCGGCCGGGTGGTCACGCAGGTAGGCGCTCCGCGCCGCGGTCCTCTCCGCCGCCTCGGGCGTCAGCGACGGGATTCTGCCGTCCGCCGGATCCACGATCAGCGACGTCCGCCGATCCTCGACCAGCGCGTTTCCCCGGTCGTACCAGAACTCGTTGTAGGGCACGACCCCGCCCTCCGACTCGGGCGGATAGATGGCTCCGCCCACCTTCGGATCGACCAGATCGCGATTCAGGCGGCGGTTCTCGCGCGCCTCGAAGTCCGCCGCTTCCTCGGCCGTCAGGACCGCCTTGCCGGCCAGCTCGGCGGGACGTTCCATGGGCGTGATGGTCCGGAAGTCCCAGATGCCCTGCAGGTCGGGGTCGCCCCAGGGCATGAGGGGCGCGGTCCAGCCGCCGGACCCGTCCGGCCGGTCCTGCCCCGCGGCGGCGTTCGGCGACAGCACGACGACGGCGACTGCAACGCACAGCAACGGGAGACGGCAACCCTTCATCTCGACCTCCTTGCCTGTCGTGCAACGGATTCATCCGCATGGTAAGCGGGCCGGCAAGCGGAAACAACCCGGCGTCGCCGAGCCCCGCGAGAGGGAGATCCACGTCGCGCCGGCTGCGGCCGCAGACCCACCCGGCTCGGGTGCCGGCGAGTCGGGGACGGGCGAAACCTGCGGGCGGCGCGCGACGGTCGGGACTACTTCACCCGTTCCGAGAGCGTGACCACGGCCTCGGCAACCAGCCGGATGTCGTCCCGCAGGCTCTCGGTGACCACGTCGAAGTGCGTGCGCAGGCGCTGCTCCACCTCCCGCAGCTCCGCCTTCGTCGCCAGCGGCGCTATGGCGGCCCGCAACTCCGCCTTCGTCGCCAGCGGCGCAATCGCCGCCCGCAGCTCCGCCTTCGTCGCCAGCGGCGCGATTTCCCTCTTCAGATCCTCGCGGGTCGCGAGAGTCGGCAGAATCTGCTCGATCCGATCGACCCGACGTTCGACGTTTTCGATACGCTGTTCCATTTGCCCGGTTCGCATGGTCGCCTTCCACCCCACGGGGACGGCGACGGCGCGCGGGATGCGCGCCCATCCGCCGCCATCGTAGCACTCCTGCGACGCAAGCGGCGTGCCGGTTTCAGGGAGCCGGCAGGGAGAACACGAAGAGGTTGTTCCCCGCGCTCGGACGCAGCTCCGGCGTCAGTCCCGTGAAGTGCGACGACGTTCCCCCCGAACCGGTGCTCACCGCCACGAACTGGCGGCCGTCGACGGCGTAGGTGATCGGGAAGCCCGTTACGGCCGACCCCAGGTTGATCTCCCACAGCACCTCGCCCGTCTCCTGGTCGAAGGCCCGGAACCGGCCGTTGACGTCGCCGCCGAAGACGAGCCCGCCGCCCGTCGCCACGAGCGACATCGTCGCCGCGCGCTGCTCGTGGAGCCACTCCGTGGCCCCGGTCTCGGCCGAGATCGCCCGCACCGTGCCCGCGTTCTCGTTGCCCGGCGCGAGCTGGTGGCGGTAGGCGATCGCGTACAGCTCCGAGCGGCTCTCGTTGCGCTCGGCGGGCGGCGCGTCCTCGGGAAACACCCGCGTCGCCATCATGCGCGCGCAGGTGTTGCGCAGGGGCATGTACATCGTGTTGGTCAGCGGGCTGTAGGCGCCGGCCTCCCAGTCCTTGCCGCCGTTCCAGGTCGGGCACGCGAAGACCTGCTGCCCCACCGCGGTGAAGGTGACCTCGGCGTTCTCGGTCACCGCGCCGGTCGCCCCGTCGATGCCGCTGATGACGTTCTGGGCCACCGTCGGCGTCGCCCACAGGAACTCGCCCGTCGCGCGGTCGAGGGTGTACACGACGCCGGTCTTGCCGGGGACGCCGGTGACGACCCGGCGCGTCTCGCCCGCCTGCAGCCGCGGGTTGATCCAGCTCACCTGCGACGGGTCGGGGGCCACCGCGGTGTCGACGAGGATGCGCTCGAAAGGATGGTCGAGGTCCCAGTGGTCGTTCAGGTGCTGGTAGTACCAGCGGATCTCGCCGGTGTCCGCGTCGAGGGCCAGCGTCGAGTTGTGGTAGAGGTGCTGGAGGTCGACTCCGCCGAGCATGAACTTGGGGGCCGGCGAGGTGACCGAGGTCCCCACGTAGATGAGACCGAGCGCAGGGTCGTAGCTCGGGACCATCCACGCACCCACGTGCGTGCGCTCCTCGAACGGCACGCTGCCCCAGCTCTCGTCGCCCGGCTCGCCGGGCGCCGGAACCAGGCGCCGCCGCCACACCTCGGCACCCGTCAGCGCGTCGTGCGCGACGACCACGCACGCCTCGGGCCCGCCCCGCGGCAGGCAGCTCCGGCCCGAGACGGCCTTCCCGCCCGCGATGATCGGCCCCGCGCCCTGCATCGCCGCGTTCTCGCGATAGTCGAGGACCTGCGTCTCCCACACCATCTCGCCGGTCTCGGCGTCGAGAGCGAAGACGTGGGTGTCGACGCTCGTGTCGATGATGAGGCGGTCGTAGATGGCGATGTTGCGGTTGTTGGTCGTGAGGTTGCCCAGCAGGTATTCCCCTACGTCGTCGGGCACGTCGCGCCGGTGCTCCCAGATCAGGTCGCCGGTCACCGCGTCGATGGCCTGGATGACGTCGTTGGGGTTCGGCATGTACAGCACCCCGCGGTAGGCCAGCGGCGTGCCCGACTGGAACCCCTGGGTGAGCCCCCGCGTCCAGACCATGCGCAGGTCGCCGACGTTCTCCCGGTCTATCTGATCGAGCGGGCTGTAGCCCCACCCGTCGGTCGTCCGGCGCCACGTCAGCCAGTCCTCGGGCGCCGGCGCCTGCAGCATGGCGTCGGTGACGGGCACGAAGTCGTCGTCGGATTGCGCGTGAGTCGGCGCCGCGCCTGCCGCGAGCGACAGAACGGCAACCACCGGCAAAAGGACACGCCGCGATGCGGTGCAGGCTCTCATATTGCGACTCCCCTTCCGTGCGAGCACGATTCTGCTATTACGAACGCCGCCTGTCGTGCGCGACGACCTGACCCGGCGCCCCGGACGACCGGGGGTGACGGGCGCCCCGGAACCACCGAGGGTGACGGGCACCCCGCCGGACAGGGTGACGGGCGCCCCGGAACCACCGGGGGTGAGCGCCCCGCCGGACAGGGTGACGGGCGCCCCGGAACCACCGGGGGTGAGCGCCCCGCCGGGCCGGCGCGCCAACGCTCCGGCGAATCCGGTCAGAGCACTCCGAGCGCGCGCCGCTGCCGCTCCAGGCGGGACTCGCGGTCCCGGGTGAAACGGGCGATGCCCTCGGTGATCGACTCCTCGTCGAGGTGCGCCTCGGCGATGACATCCGGTTCGGTGCCCCCGCTCCGCCAGCGGTCGTCGAAGTCGGCGTAGAGGGAGTACTCCTCGGTCAACGCACCGAGATTCGGGATCGGCGGCACGCGCTTGGTCATCGTGCTGACCACCATGCAGTCGTAGCGGGACGCGTCGGGCAGCAGCCTCGCGCGGTACTCCCGCGGCTGGGCCGCGAACAGCTCGGTGCTGATGACGGAGACGATGCGCACGTTCAGACCCGCCTCCTCGAGACGGGGAATGACGTTTACCAGGTTCTTCGTCGAGCTCGATCCCTGCACGAAGACGGTTCCCATCGGCGGTACGCCGGGGTCGAACTCCCTGATCAGGTACAGCCCCTTGGCCGCGGCCTTCAGGTCGGTGTCGGCGAAGGTGGACCGATCCGTCACCTCGAAGTCGGGCCGCGCGACGTGGATGACGATGATGCCGATCTCCTTGACCGCCAGCGCCCGCCGGACCGCCGCGAAATAGCCGGGGGCCACGTCGTTGTAATCCCAGAAATAGAGGTTGACGACCTGCCCGCGCGGCAACAGCGTCCATACCTGCGGCGCGAAGATCCCGAAGTGGGTGCGCGCGTCGGCCGCCGTCTCCGGACCGGAGTGGCCGGCCAGCACGTGCAGGACCCCGAGCTCGAACGGGCTGTCCTGGTTCATCTGCGAGAACACCCGGGCCGGGGTGTACATCAGCGGCGTGAACGCGCCGTAGGTGCCGGAAATCCCCCAGACGCCGGCATAGCGGCCGGGATCGGTGGAAGCGTTCTGGCTGACCAGCCCGATGACGGTCGACGCATTGCCGGCTTCCTGTATCGCCGCCTTGAGCCGCGTGCCGTGCGGGTTGTCGACCGGGTCGTAGTGGCCGAAGAGGTTGGCCTTCTCGACGTTGATCGAGCCGGACAGATCGGCCGCCATCGTCATGAAGCGCCCGCCGGTGACGTAGTTCAGCCAGGCGCCGATCTCGCTGACGGCCCGCCGCGGTCCCTTCTTCTCCCCCGGCTCGAGGAACAGGGCGATGCGCCGCTCCACGTCCTCGCCGGTGTGCGGGTTGTGCACCACCACGTCCTGCGGCTCGACCGGCAGGTTCTCCACCTCGAGGCGCTCGTCGAGAAACGGGTTGGTCTGCGGATCGATGCCCAGCGTCAACGACCGGTCGAGCGTCCCCGCGACGTCGAGCACCCGTTCCGCGATCCACGCGCGCAGCCCCGGCCGGCTCTCCATCACCGACATCACCGTGTCGACGTTGGTCTTGAACTGGATCAGGCGCTCCGGCTCGGTCGCCGGGACCCCGTCGCGAATGCCCTCGAACCGGACCCCGTAGGCCTCTTCGAAGGATTCGGCCAGGGCGACGAAGTAGTCGCTGTTCATCTTGAACGCGTAGGGATGGGACGGATGGCCGACGATCTGATCGCGGCCCCCGATCCGCCCGTCGCGGGCCGCCGGCCACCACCCCTTGACCGTCGGACCGACCAGGATCATCGGCCGCCGGTCGTCGGCCGGCCACTCCTCCATCGCCTTGAATCCGGCGAGGACCTGGTCGAAATCGTTGCCGTTGTCGACCGTGAAGACGTTCCAGCCCCACGAGACCCACTGGCGGGCGATGTCGTAGTCGGTGTAGCGCGGCTTGACCACGCCGCCGATCAGGCTGTCGTCGATCCCGGCGTTGTTCTGCGACACGATCACCCGCAGCCGCTTGCCCACCTGCTGCGCCAGCGCGATGTTCTTCAGCTCCTGCGCGTGCCCCTCGGTAAGCGCGAACTCGCCTTCGAGAGCGACCACCTTCAGTCCCGGCGGCGCGCCCACGTAGTCCCAGAACAGCGCCTTGCCCGCTGCGGTCGCGATGCCGATGCCGGAGGGACCGCCGTTGACGTCGTTCGTCACGTCGATGGACTCGGCATGCCCCGACAGGGCGCGGATGCCGCGATCCCTGGCGTCCGAGAAGAGGGGATGCCCGGTCAGGCCGTTGTCCTCCAGCAGCGTGGCGAGCGCCCCGGCCCCGCGGCGGAACCCCAACGCGTCGATCGGCAGCATCGCCACTCGCGCGTCGCAGGCGAAACGCGCGTCGCCGGTTGCCTCGTGCTGCCGCCGCAGCGCTTCGTACAGGATGATCCAGAGCGCGTAGCAGGTCGGAATGCAGTGCCCGCCCGCGAGCATGAACTTGTCGGCGTAGGCGAACTTCGGCTCGCGCAGGTCGTAGCGCAGGCCGCCCAGAGCCGGACCGGCCAGGTGGCAGGCCACGTTGCAGGGCGTGTAGGCCAGCGGACCGCCGAAGTGCCCGGTCTGGGCGTAGTTGCCCATCATGCACAGGCTCATCGCGGTCATGAACGCGACGTCGTGGAACCGTTCCCGGTCGTAGTCGGGAAGCTCGACCGCGTGGGTCTCGAGCCGGTCCGCCGCCGAGACGGTGTGCAGCGTGACAGCTTGCGAAACGGGGACGTGTGTGGTCATGGGCGTGCGATCCCGGAGCCGGCTGCGGATCGGCCGGGCAGGGATCGCATACTACACGCCGGTGGGCGCGGTGTCAGCCCGCGGTGGCGCGCACGGCAGGGCAGGGTGGCGGCTCGCGGCGGAGCACGTGTCGTCGCGGCGTGCCGCGACAGCCGCCGTCCATGTGTGTGCCTTCCGCCGTCCACGTTCACCCCGGGCCGCGCGCGCCCGGGGGCGGCGACGCATCGAGAGAAACGGACCGGATCACGTCGTCCGACCGGTAGGAGACAATCGAGAACATGCACTTCAACGACAAGGCCGTGCTGGTAACCGGCGCTTCCAGGGGTATCGGGCGCGCCATCGCCCGCCAGTTCGCCAAACGCGGCGCACGGGTGGCCGTCCACTACCGCGAAGGCCGGGACGCGGCGGAGGAGACGCTGGCGGTGCTGCCCGGGGGACCGCACTCGATCGTCCAGGCCGACGTCGCCGACGCGGGGGCGGTGGAGCGGATGGTCGAAGCGGTGGTGACCGGTCTGGGCCGGATCGACATCCTGGTCAACAACGCGGGCATCTACGAGGCGCACCCCCCGGCTGACGTCTCCTACGACGATTGGCAGCGACGCTGGCGACGGACGCTGGACACGAACCTCCTCGGCGCCGCCAACGCCGCCTGGTGCGCCGCGCGGCACATGATCCGGCAGGGCGGCGGGCGCATCGTCAACGTCTCGTCGCGCGGCGCGTTCCGGGGCGAACCGGACGCCCCCGCCTACGGCGCCAGCAAGGCCGGCATGAACGCGATGAGCCAGTCCCTGGCGCTGGCGCTGGCCCCGCACGGCATCTTCGTCGGCGCCGTCGCCCCCGGCTTCGTGACCACCGATCGGGTGGCCTGGCGGCTGGACGGCCCCGAAGGAGAGGACATCCGCCGGCAGAGCCCGCTCGGGCGCGTCGCGACGCCGGACGAGGTGGCCTACGCGGTGGCCTTCCTGGCTTCGGAGGGAGCAGAGTTCACGACCGGGACGATCATCGACGTGAACGGGGCGTCGTACCTTCGGTCGTGAGCACGCCGACGACGCCCCGCCTCTGCACGGGTCGGCGCCCGCGCTCCCGGCCGTCGTCCCGCCGGCCCTGCGACGCCCCGCCTCTGCACGGGATCGGCGACTTCGTCCAGGCCGCGACCGGACGCAGTCAGTGGAGACGCCCTTCAGAGCATCCCGTTCTCGAGACCGTCAGTCTTCCTGCTTCTCGATCTCCAGGCGCAGCGCCAGCAAGGCGTCTCGCGGGCCGGCGCGCAGGTCGAGCGGTCCCGGCGCGGCCTCCCAGCGACGCACCGTCGCCCCGGAGACCCGGAGCAGCGCGGCGAACTCGGCGACCGAGAACCCGCCCCGCTCGCGCAGCGCGGCGATAGACGCGCCGGAGGGACGGAACCGGGACCCCGCGGCGACGGTGTCCTCCGGGGCCGGAAGCACGGACGCTACAGCCGCGTTCGATGATCGCGGTCGTAGCGTCTTCCTCGTGTCCTTGCGCGTCGGCGCAGTAGACGCTGGAGGCTCCTGCTGCGGCGCGGTGGACGCCGGAAGCTTCCGCCCACCGGGCGCGGGAGGCTTCCGCTGCCGCGCGCCGGGCGCCGGCCGCCGCCGCGCTTTCGGTGCGGGAACGCCGTCCTCGGCATCTAGATCGATGCCGAAGATGCCCCCGAGATCGTCGTCCGCCAGGGTGTCGGCCGACGTCGTGCCTTGCGGCAGCGCCATGTCGGCGGCGATCAGCTCCGCCTCGTCGACCTCGCGCAGCCGGAAGAGCAGCTCCGGGCTCCTGTCGAGACGGCTGCCGACGCCGTACAGCACCGCCGCCGCGTGCTTGCACATCGTGGCCCAGTCCGGGCAGTCGCACGCCAGCTTGATCTCGCCCGGTTTCGGAAACAGGCCGGTGTCGCGATCGGTGACGACCTCCATGACCCGATCGGACAGCCGGCCCTGCAGCAGCTCGAGGACCGATCCGATCTGCCCGGCGCACGCGCTCTTGATCGCCTTCCAGGCCGGCCGCTTCAGCCGCTTGATGCGCACGACGACGCGGTAGAGCGCCCGGCCGGCGACCAGCGCCTCGACGCCGCCCGGCTCGATCGCCAGGTGGCAGACCGAGCCGTTGCGCACGTAGGTGCGGCCGCGCGGCAGGCGGTTGGCGTAGTCGGAGAACGACTCGAGATGCTCGCACCAGCGCCGCCCCCAGAAGCTCCGGGCGATGGTGCGTCCCTTGATCTCGATGGGCTGGACGTCGAGACCCTGCGCGCGCAATTCGCGCACTTCCAGCATGGCGCGGGCGCGCCGCACGCCGACCGGCACGTAGGGCGGATACCAGTCCAACCTCGGATCCCGTCAGGCCTCCGCTTGCGGACTCGCGCGCGTGACGTCGAGACGCACGAGATCGATCAACTCGTCGTCGGACAGCTCGGTGAGATTGATCTCTCCGTCGCCGCCGAGCAGATCATCGGCCAATTGCCGCTTTTCGGCAATCATCCCATCGATCCGCTCCTCGATCGTGCCGCGCGTGACGAAACGGTGGACCAGCACGTTGCGCCGCTGGCCGATGCGGAAGGCGCGGTCGGTGGCCTGATTCTCGACCGCCGGGTTCCACCAGCGGTCGAAGTGGACGACGTGGGACGCCGCCGTCAGGTTCAGCCCCGTGCCTCCCGCCTTGAGCGACAGGATGAAGAACGGCGGCCCGTCGTCGTGCTGGAACCGATCCACCAGCTCCTGCCGCCGGCGGATCCCGGTCGCGCCGTGCAGCACGAGGCCGGGCCGGCCGAAGACCGCCGCCAGGTATTCGGACAACGGATCGATGATCTCCCGGAACTGCGTGAAGACCAGCGCCCGCTCCTGGCGCTCGGCCAGCTCCTCGCAGATCTCGGCCAGGCGCGCGAACTTGCCGCTGTCGCCGGGCCGGTAGTCGCCGTCGCCGGAGAGCTGGCTGGGATGATTGCACGTCTGCTTCAGCCGCATCAGCGACCGCAGCACGACGCCGCGCCGGGCGATGCCCTCGGTCGTTTCCAGCTCGCGCTGCATCGACCGCACGACCCGTTGATAGAGCGCGACCTGCTTCCGGGTGAGGTGGCAGTCGCGCGTCGTCTCGGTCTTGTCCGGCAGATCGGCGATGATGCGGCGATCCGTCTTCAGACGCCGCAGGATGTACGGCGCCACCAGCCGGCGCAGCGGCGCGAACGGTTGCTCGTCGCGCTCCTGCAGCTCCTTGACGAAGGCGTTGAACACGTCGCGCGAGCCGAGCAGGCCGGGGTTCAGGAAGTCGAACAGCGCCCACAGGTCGCCCAGGCGGTTCTCGATCGGCGTGCCGGTCAGGGCGATGCGGGCGCGGGCCGGCAGCGCGCGCACGGCCCGGCTCTGGCGGGTCGCCGGGTTCTTGACGGCCTGCGCCTCGTCGAGAATCACCAGTCGCCACTGCACGTCCGCCAGCCAGGGTTGCCGCTGCAGCATGGCGTAGGTGGTCACCGCCAGCTCGACCCCGGCAAGCTGCTGCGCCGGCGCCGCGGCGATCGCAGCGAGCATCTCCCGGTCGGCTTCCGCCGGGTGCAGGAACCGCAACGCCAGCGACGGCGCGAACCGCTCGGCCTCCCGGCGCCAGTTCCCGAGCAGCGACGCCGGGATGACCAGCAGCGACGGCGCGGGCCGCGGCGCCTCCCCGCCGCGGTCGCAGAGCAGCAGCGCCAGCACCTGAATGGTCTTGCCGAGCCCCATGTCGTCGGCCAGACAGGCGCCGAGCCCCAGCCTCGTCAACAGCCGCAGCCAGGCCACGCCGTCGCGCTGGTACGGCCGCAGGGTGGCCTGCAGCGCGCCGCCGACCGTGACCGGATCGAGCGCGTCCGGCTGGCGCATCCCCGCCAGCAAGCGGCGCATCCCGTCGCCGGCGTCGACGTGCACCCAGGGGCGTTCGGCCTCGGCCTGCTCCTCGTGGCGCAGGTCGGCCGACGCGCCGGCGAGCAGGCGCATGCCTTCGATGAACGAGATCCCGTCGTCGCCCGCGACCCGGCGAACCGCCTCCCAGTGCTCGATCGCCTGCTGCAGGCGGTCGCGATCCACCTCGACCCATTGGCCCTTCAACAACACCAGGTCGCCGTCGCCCGCGAGCAGCGTCTCCTGCTCGGCGCGCGACAGCGACTCGCCGCCCAGCGCAACGCGCACGTCGAAGTCCACCATGGCGTCGGCGCCCACCATCGACGGCGTCGCGCCCCCGATGGTGACGCTGACCTGCGGGCGCGGCCGCTTGCGCCACCAGTTCGGCAGGCGCACGGTCAGGCCGCTCGCTTCCAGTTCGGGCACGCTGCGCAGGAGTCGATAGGCGCGCTCCGGCGTCCACGCCAGCGCCTGGTAGACGTCGGCCGAGTCGACCAGCTCCCGCACCCAGTCGCACGTTTCGGCCGCCTGCTGGATCGGCGACAGCAGGGCGATGAGCACCGCCCGGTTCCTCGCCCCCGCGTACTGCTCCAGGGCCCGGCGCAGCGGCAGGTGCTTCACTCTCCCGGCCGTTCCGAAACCGGAGGCATACGTCGCCATGAAGGCGAACGGCCGCGCCTCGTCGTTGCGGTTCTCGGCCAGGTGGAAGCAGACCCGCCCCACCTGATGCCAGCTCGGGGCGCGGGCGCGCAGGAACGCCGGCAGGCCGCCGCTCGTGGTCTCCACCGCCTCGCGCACCCACTCGTCCAGGTGGCTCCAGACGCCCTGCAGGCTCTCCTCGGAGAGATACTCGCCCCCGTGCATGGGCGGGGCGGCCAGGATCCAGGCGGCGCAGTCGGCCGGCGTCGGCGCCTCGACCGCGATGCTCGTCTCGTGCTCGGGAAGCTGGCACAGGGCGGTCAGGTAACGTTCCGCGATCTGCTGCCAGAAGCGCGCAGCGGGCGATCCCTCCGTGTCGTTGCGATCGGCGGCGAGGGTGAAGAGCGCTTCTCGCCAGTCGGCCGCGAAGGCGGACTCCAATGGGGCGACGCGGGACGGAACGGGATCGCCGTCGCGAGAAACCCACCGCAGGTGGCCGGCCGGCGTGAGTCCGAGGCTCATGTCGAGTCGATCCGTCCGAGGTCAGCGCCGAGGCGCGCCTCGGCGCCGCGCTCGGCGGTCAGCGCGGATCTTCGGCATCGACCTCCGGCCGGAAGCTCGCGTCGGGCAGGTAACGGACGAGCCACTGCTCGTTGCGGCGCACGACGCCGGACAGCTTCCCCATTACCTCCTGCGCGCCCCGGGCGCCGAGGGCGCGCGCCAGCGGCGAGCCCTGGTCCAGCGCCGCGAAGTCGCCGACGTGGAAGAAGTGGACGTAGCCGCTCTCGCCGCCGAAGGTCAGGGCGCCGGAGGTGTGGTGCATCTCCACGTCCGCGAAGTGCGGGAGCACGTCCTCGGCCATCACCCGCAGGTAGTCCTGCTCGCGGCCGGAGGCGACCGAGACCACCTGGACGATCGTCAACGACGGTTCGACGTCGTCCGGCAACGGGTTGTCGAGTCCCGGCGTGGTGCGCAGGGCGTAGGTGGTGCGGCTGGTGATGACACCTCGGATGCGGCCGATGATGGCGGCGCGCGCCGGATCGGCGTCGGCGGCGCGGTCGTAGCGCGCGAAGTTCGCGAGCGGGGTCATCACGACGAACCGATAGGTGTCGCCGAAGACGGCGGTGCGGCTGACGCTCCGCCAGGGCACGCCCGCCTCCTCGTCGAGGTCCGAGAGCTCGCGCTGCGCCGCCAGGAACTCGTCGACGCGACCGGGGTCGACGCCGACGATCGTCATCTCGATCCAGGGCGCCGCATCCTGCGCCTGGACCGCCACCGGGACGACACCGGCCAGCAGCACGGCAAGCAGCATCCAGCGGCCCCATGCGTTCGCTCGCATGCGCGCGTGCCGCATCCCGGCCCGTGCGGGCCCGATCGGGTTGGTGACGACTTCTGCATTCATGAGCACTGGTCTCCGCGTCCGGCACCCGCCAGTATCACACGAATCCCGAGCGGCCCGTTGGTGACGGCCCCCGGCCGGCTACGCGGAACGCAGTGACAGGGTTGGCCAGAGGGTCGACGGTCGGTCGGCGAGCTGTTCACCTACGCCGGCGACCATGGCATCCCGCTCTACGGGCTGATCGACGAGTACGACAACTTCGCCAACACGTACATGCTGCCGCCGTAGCGAACCTCAGCGTGGCGCCCTTGGAAGCGGCCTCCAGCAGCACGACCCTCCCGAACGGTGGCCGGACGGGTGAGCATTCTTGACAGCAGACAAGGGGAGCATCATGATGCCTCGGTGAGAACCACCGTCACCCTCGATGCAGACACGGAACGCCTGCTGCGCGCCGCGATGCGCGAGCGCAACCTGACGTTCAAGGCCGCCCTCAACGCGGCGATTCGACAGGGTCTCGGAAAGCACGCCCCTGCTGCCGAGCCGCGGTTCGCGCCGGCGGCCAAGGCGATGCACCTGCGGGCGGGAGTCGATCCGTCCCGACTGCACGATCTCGATGCGGCGCTGGAGATCGAGGCCTTCAAGAGCCTGAGCCAGCGGCTGGAGCAGGAACCGAAGACGCCGTGATCATCCCGGACGCCAATCTCCTGCTGTACGCCAGCGACTCGTCGAGTCCGTTCCATCGCGCCGCCACCGGCTGGTGGTCCGGGTGTCTGAGCGGCAACGAGACGGTGGGCCTGGTTCCGGTCTTGCTGCTGGCGTTCGTCCGTACAGGCACCAGCGCCGCGGCCTTCCGCTATCCATTGACGCCGCGGGAAGCGTCAGCGGAAGTCCAGCGCTGGCTGCAGCGAACCGTGACGATGGTCATCGGAGCCGACACCGCGGACATGGAGCAGGCGCTGACCTTCATCGAGCTTGCCGGGACGGGCGGCGGGCTGGCGACGGACGCGCTGATCGCGGCCCTCGGGATTCGACACCGCGCCGTCATTCACACCGCCGATGCCGACTTCGCCCGGTTTCCGGGCGTACGGTGGCTCAATCCGATCACGGGCCGCCGCGGTTGAGCCCATCCACCGACAGCACAAGGACCGAAAGCGGGTTGCGCTATCGTCAGGGATGCGCAAGTTCAACACGGAGGGTCCGGTAGTCGCCGACAGGCACTACTGCATTCCGCCGCTGGAGCGGGTGGACCTCGACGAGGTCCTGGGACTGATCCGGGACGAACGGTACTTCGTGCTGCATGGGCCGCGACAGACCGGAAAGACCTCGACCCTGCTGGCGCTGCGCGATCTGCTCAACAGCGGCGCGGAAGGCGACTTCCGTTGCATCTACGTCAACGTGGAAACCGCCCAGTCGGCACGCGAGAACGTGGGCGCGGCGATGCAGGCCGTCCTCGCCGCCCTCGCCCGCCAGGAACGCATCACCCTGCACGCACGGCATCTGCAGGACATCTGGCGCGAGGCGCTGGCGGACACCGGCCCGCACGAGGCCCTGCAGGAAACCCTCGGCCGCTGGGCGGCGGCCGACGCCAGGCCGCTGGTGCTGCTGATCGACGAAATCGACATGCTCATCGGCGACACGTTGCTGGCCGTACTCCGACAGCTCCGCGCCGGCTACCCGAACCGCCCCCGCGACTACCCGCAGAGCGTGATGTTGTGCGGCGTCCGCGACGTGCGCGACTACCGGATCCGCTCGAGCGCGGAGAACACCCTCATCGCCGGCGGCAGCGCCTTCAACATCCGGGCGGAATCGCTGCGCCTCGGCGACTTCACCGAAGCCGAGCTGCGGGCCCTGCTCACCCAGCACACCACCGAGACCGGACAGCCGTTCTCGGCCGCCGCGGTCGAAGCGGTGTGGACAGGCACCTGCGGCCAGCCGTGGCTGGTCAACGCCCTCTGCCGCCGGGCCTGCTTCGACAACAAGGCCGGGCGCGACCGCGCGCGGCCCATCGAGGTCGACGACATCGTCGACGCGCGGGAACACCTGATCCGGAGCCGGCAGGTCCATCTGGACCAGCTCGCCGACAAGCTGCAGGAAGACCGCGTGCGACGCGTCATCGAACCGCTGCTGAGCGGCGCCGGCGAGAACCGGTCGTCGAGCCGGGACCTGGAGTACGTCCGCGACCTCGGACTCATCGCCCGCGAGGACCCGCCGCGCGTCGCCAATCCAATCTACGCGGAGGTCGTGCCGCGCGAGCTCACCTACGCCGTCCAGGCGACGCTGAACCAGGACGCCGCCTGGTACGTGGACGCCGGCAACCGGCTCGACGTGGACAAGCTGCTGGCCGCCTTTCAGGCGTTCTTCCGGGAGCACTCGGAGCACTGGGTGGAACGCTTCGATTACCGCGAGGCGGGTCCGCAGTTGCTGCTGCAGGCGTTCCTGCAGCGCATCGTCAACAGCGGCGGCCGCATCGAGCGCGAGTACGGCCTCGGCCGGGGCCGTACGGACCTGCTCGTCGTCTGGCCCCGGCAGGGCGCCGGCGGACCGCAGGACGCGACCGACCGGATCGTGATCGAGTGCAAGGTGCTGCACGGGATCCTGGAGCGCACCATCGCAGAAGGGCTCGTGCAGACGGCAGCCTACATGGACCGGTGCGCGGCGGGCGAGGGCCATCTGGTGGTCTTCGATCGCTCGGAAGGCAAGGCGTGGGAAAAGAAGATCTTCCGCCGCAAGGAGAACGTCAACGGCCGTACGATCGCCGTGTGGGGGATGTAACCGGGATGCAGCGCGGCCGCCCGAGCGCCGAGCGTCAATCGGATGCCGACCCTGACTTCCGCTCGGTCATCGACCTGCAGCGGCGCTACGTCGCAGAGCCCCACCAGGCTCCCGCGTATGCTGGCGCATGCACGACGAGCACTACAAGCATCTCTTCGCCTTCCCCCGCATGGTCGAGGATCTGCTTCGCGGCTTCGTCCGGGGAGACTGGATCGACGCCGTAGACTTCTCCACCCTCGACAAACTGTCCGCCGAATACGTCAGCGACGAGCGGCGCTCCCGCCACGGCGACACCGTCTGGCGCGTACGCCACCGAGACGCCTGGCTGCACGTCCTGGTGCTGCTCGAGTTCCAGTCGAACGACGACCCCGACATGGCGCTGCGCATCCTGGAGTACACCACCCTGCTGTACCAGGAGCTGGCCCGCAACCGCGCCCTCGAACCCGACGGCCGACGGCCCCCGGTGCTGCCCGTCGTGCTCTACAACGGCGATGCGCCCTGGCGCGCCGCGCGCGACGTCGGCGACCTCATCGCGCCCTGCGCCCCGTCGCTCGCGCCGTATCAGCCCGCGCAACGCTACGTCGTCCTTGACGAGCGGCACGTACGGAGCGACGATGCCGTGGAGCGCAATCTGATGGCGGCCGTCGTCGAGTTGGAGCAGAGCCGTTCGCCGCAGGACCTGCAGCGGGTGGTCACGGCGCTGGCGCAACGCGCCTGGGACCCGGGCGAGCGCAAGCTGGAGCGCGTGTTCGCCGAATGGGTGTGGCGGCTGGCGCAACGGCTCGCGCCCGGCGACATGCCGCCGCCGGCCTACACCCTGGAGGACGTGAGGATGACGCTGGAAGAACGCGTGAGCGAGTGGCCCCGGCAATGGCGCCGGGAAGGGCTCGAGCAGGGACTCGAACAGGGACTCGAACAGGGACTCGAACAGGGACTCGAACAGGGACTCGAGCAGGGACTCGAACAGGGACTCGAACAGGGACTCGAACAGCAACGCGCCCTGCTGCGCCGCCTGGCCGCGTCGCGTTTCGGTCCCGGCGCCGCCGAACGCCTGGAGCGCGTACTGGAGCCCATCGCCGATCCGGAACGGATCGCCGAGGTCGGAGAGCTGATCGTGCAGTGCGGGACCGCCGACGAGTTGTTCGCGCGCGCAAACGCCGCGCAGGTCGGGGAAACCCCGCGCCGGAACTGAGGCCGGCCCGGCGACCGAGGCGGGCCGACTCCACGCGGGCGGCGCGACGCAGAGCGCCTCGAAATCGGCGATCCATGGGTCCGGCGACGTCGACCGAACCGCGCCGAGGATGAGCACGGATGCCCGCCGCCTACCCCCGCATCCCCTACGGCGAAGCCGACATCAGACGCATCCGCCTCAAGGGCTGGCTGTACGTCGACAAGACCCGGTTCCTCCGCCGGCTCGAAGAAGAGAGCTACGCCTTCCTCATCCGTCCCCGGCGCTTCGGCAAGAGCCTCTGGGTGTCGGTCCTGGAGAACTACTACGACCGCACCCGCGCCGACGACTGGCATGCCGTCTTCGACGGCACCGACATCGGCCGGCGACCCACCGAGGACCGGTCGCGCTACGTCATCCTGCGCTTCAACTTCTCCGCCTTCGACGACACCCTCGAGACGCTGCGCGAGCGCTTCGACGCCTATTGCAGCATGGTGATCCGCCGTGCGCTGGAACGCAACGCGGACCTGTTCCCCGACGCGGCCATCCGTCGCATCCTCGCCCCTCCCGCCGTCGACGGCCGGCTCGGCGAGCTGTTCACCTACGCCGGCGACCATGGCATCCCGCTGTATGGGCTGATCGACGAGTACGACAACTTCGCCAACACGGTGCTGGTCCACCACGGGCGGGAGGCGTACGAATCGTTCACGCACGGCGGCGGCTTCTACCGCAACTTCTTCGCCACGCTCAAGGCGGGGGCCGGCGAGAGCGGCGGCGGCCTGGAGCGGTTGTTCATCACCGGCGTCTCGCCCATCACGATGGACGACGTGACCAGCGGCTTCAACATCGGCAGGAACGTCAGCCTCCGGCCGGAGTTCAGCGACCTGCTCGGCTTCACCGAGGAAGAGGTGCGCGACCTGCTGGCGCTGTACCAGGACCGCGGCGCTTTCGATCAGGATGTGGACACGACCCTGGAAGTGATGCACGAGTGGTACGACGGTTACCGGTTCGCCAGGAGCGCGCAGGGCGATCTGTACAACACCGACATGGTGCTCTACTACCTGTCGGAGTCGGTGCCCAACAAGCCGATACCGGACGAGCTGATCGACGTCAACGTGCGCATCGACTACGGGAAGCTGCGGCATCTGCTGGTGGCGAACCGGGAGGCCGGCGCCCGGCTGAACGGCAACTTCGACCTGCTGCGGCGCATCGCCGGCGAGGGGGGCGCCGACGCCGACGTCAATCTCAGCTTCCCGCTGGAGGAGCTCGTCGAGCCGGAGAACTTCCTGTCGCTGCTCTACTACTTCGGTCTGCTGAGCATCCGCGGGTCGGCCAACGGGAGGACCCGGCTCGGCATCCCCAACCAGACCGTGCGGCGGTTGCTGTACGGCTACCTGCGCGACGGGTACCGCGACGTCGGGGTCTTCTCCATCAGCCACTACAGGTTCTCGAACCTGGCGGTCGACATGGCCTGCCGCGGGGCGTGGCGGCCGGCGCTGGCGTTCCTGGCCGAGGCCATCGCGGCGCAGACCGGCATCCGCGACTACCTGGACGGCGAGAAGGTGGTGCAGGCGTTCCTGGCCGCGCACTTCAGCCTGGTCGGCCACTTCGTGATCCACTCGGAGCGCGAGCTGAACAAGGGCTACGCCGACCTGCACCTGGAGCCGTTCCTCGCCCGCTATCCGGACGTCCGCTACGGCTACGTGATCGAGATCAAGTACCTGAAGCGCGGCGAGACGACGGACCAGGCTGCCGTGGAGGCGCGCCTGCGGGAGGCGCGGACGCAACTGCGGAGCTACCTGGCCGATGCGCGTCTGCGCCGCCTGCAGCCGGCGGTGCGGCACATCGGCCTGGCGGTCGTGTTCCACGGCTGGGAACTGGCGGCCTGCGAGGCGGTGGGCGACGACACCGGCGAATAGGACGGACAAGCATTCTGGCGACAGACATGAGCATCAGGCGGATCACGGCGCTGGCTGCGGCCGGCGAGTCCGAGACACTCGAGTTCAAGAGCACGACCGGCGCACGCCGTGAGGCTGCCGCTACGGTGTGCGCCATGCTGAACCAGCGAGGCGGTCGCGTCGTCTTCGGCCTGACTCCGCAGGGTGAAGCCACCGGGCAGCAGGTGAGCGAGCGGACCATCGAGGCGCTGAGCGCCGAGCTTGGCCGGATCGACCCGCCGGCATTTCCGAGCATCGAGCGGTTGCCCATCAGCGAGGATCGAGAACTCGTGCTGATCGACGTGAGTCCGGGTCCCGCGAAACCGTACCAGTACCGCGGGACGGCCTACCGACGCGTGGGCAACACCACCGTGGCGATGCCGGCCGAGGAGTACAACCGCGTGCTCCTGGAACGGATGCACAGCGACCAGCGTTGGGAGAACCAACCCGCTGTCGGCTGGTCGGTCGCGGATCTCGATGAGGAGGAAATACGGCGCACCGTCGACGAGGCGATCCGACGGGGCCGACTCGCGGATTCCGGCACGCGGGATCCCGCGGAGCTGCTGCGCGGGCTGGGTCTCTACCGGGACGGCGTCCCGTGGCGTGCGGCGGTCGCGTTGTTCGGCAACGAGTCGCGCATCGAGTTCGAGATGCCGCAGTGCCGGCTTCGCGTCGCCCGATTCCGGGGGGCCGACCGCATGGAGTTCCTCGACAACCGGCAGTTCTACGGCAACGCCTTCGCGCTGCTCAGCGCGGCCGAGCGCTTCCTGCGCGAAACGCTGCCGATCGCGGGGCGATTCGAGCCGGGGCGCATGGATCGGATCGATGAACCGCTCTATCCGGTACTGGCCACCCGGGAGGCGCTCGCCAATGCGTTGTGTCATCGGGACTACGCGACAGGCGGCGGGTCGATCGGTGTGGCGGTCTACGACGACCGCCTGGAGGTGACCTCGCCCGGCACTCTGCACTTCGGGTTGACGCCGGAAAAGCTGTTCGCACCGCACCAGTCGCGGCCGTGGAATCCGCTCATCGCCCGAACGTTCTACCGTCGGGGCCTCATCGAGGAGTGGGGTCGCGGCACGTTGAGGATGGCCGAGGAAACGGCCGCGGCGGGCCTCCCCCGCCCCGAGATCGGGGACGATGGCGGAAGCGTGACGGTGTGCTTCCGGCACGGCAAGGTGGTGACCGCTTCGGATGGCGGGCTTGGGGCGAAGAACCCCGCCATTGACGCGCCAGCGGGCCGGCGCAGGATGGAACGCCTGAACGACCGGCTCCGAGCGATTCTTGCGTTGCTGGATCGGGGCCAGCCGTTGGCGCTGCGTGAAATCCGAGCCGGTCTTACGGAGCAGGTCGACGAACGCCGCCTGCGGGAGGATCTCGCCGGGCTGAAGGCCAAGGGCCTGATCGCACCTTCCGGCCACGGCCGCGGCGCCCGGTGGACGAGGTTATAGACACACCACTCGGCCTATTCTGGCCTATTGCCGGCCTATTCCGGCCTATTCCGGCCCGCGGCTGGTCGGATCCCGCTTCGTCCGCAGACGGGACCTCGGGTCAACCCCAAGTCCGCGATGCTCCAATCCATTGATGGCAGACTCGACCGCCGGATGCGCACGCCGCGCCGCCACAAACGACTCGTCCGCTTCCCGCTCCCGGTTGGCCTTCGAAAGGTATCCTTTGCTCGGCAAGGCGTTGACATCGAGCAGCCCATCGAGCTCAGCTACCGAGGTGAACCGTCAACTCCTCCGGCAGGACTTCCGCCTGCTGGATGACGACGCCTTCCACGGCGCCCTAAATGAAGACGTGTCAACGTTCATCCGAAACGGCGGGAATCTAGACAGATCGTCGACCCCAACATCTTGGGGTTGTGCGATTGGGCATCGACAGACAAGAGCCAGTCCGGAGAAGCGTGCGCGGAGCCGTCGTCAAGGCCGTCAGCCCCGCGAAGCGGGGGCCGAGCGTAGCGAGGAGCCTTGACGACGGCGAGCACACGCGCACCCTGGTGGTCTGACGATGCCACCGGAGGCCACAACATCTTGGGGTCGACCCGAGGGCAGATTCATTCGATTTTATAAGAGCGCCAACAGACGGCCAGACGAAGAGGGCGGTGTAGCACCTCAAGGCAGCCCAACCAACGAGGATCCGATGTAGAACGCGTTCTTGTCATTCTGCTTCGAGTCCAGCTTCTTGTCGAATGAACGGGCGTAAGCCCAGCCCGCCTCAAACCTCACCTTCTCTCTTACTTGTATGAACCATCCGAAGCTGACGACGATTCCTGTGCCAAAAGCCTCTCCTCCCAGTGGCCCGACACCGCTAGTGGCTCCAGTCTGGAACCAACTGTCCGTAATGTTCCAAGTCCAATCGGCCGCGCCAAGCTGCGCGCTGAACTTTGGCCAAGGGTCGATCTCCCCATCTTCTGGCGGAGAATCGAAGAAGCGGTAAGTTGAGGGACGCAGTCCCGCGAGCTTGGGTTTCCACCAAGGGCGGTCTGGAGGGCTAGTCGGCGCTGCTGGAGGGCTAGTCGGCGCTGCTGGAGGGCTAGTCGGCGCTGCTGGAGGGCTAGT
>WTFV01000082.1:83228-84558 GCA_011523845.1 Acidobacteriota bacterium
CGGCGCTGCTGGAGACTCACCCGCAGCACAATCGCAGGTGCAAGTAGCACTACAAGTAGCTGTGGTCTGCGCATTGGCAACCGCCACCAACAGCAAGAAGGCGAACAAAGCGATCAGTGTCGTCTTCATTTGCTTCTCCTCTCACCACTCCCTATCAAAGCAGTCCATCCTCGCCGGAATTGTCTTCTCGACAAGAACGCTGTTGTATCTTGACAGGCGTTCGTTCCGAACTGCCCACCACGCGAGCGACGATTCAGTGACATCCTCTCCGGGTTTTCCTCCGCGTAGTCGGAGATGAACAGCCCATCTTCTTCCTGCGCCGAAATCCACCCAGGCGACCTATCGTAGTCGTAGTCAAGCGACACGTGCGCGCCCTCATGAAAGGCACCCCTATCGGACCCAAGCCCGAACAATGGATCGCTGTACCACCACCTGGAACCGCGCCCAGGTGGCCTTGCCGTTCTCCTCGTAGCCCCCTTCAACGCCATTCAATCCGCCTAGTCCAGTTCGACGACACGCAGGACCAGATGCTCCCAAGGACCGATGAAGTCCTCGGACGCCCACACCGCGCGGGGATGGCGCTCATGGTACCGCGTCTGGAGGTACCGGCCGTCCGCTGCGCGGACCCCGACGTCCGCCTGGAACGCGATGGCGCCACCGTCTTCCCTGCCGAGCTGATGCAGGGTGAAATGTTCGCGCGGACCCGCCGCGTCGCGGCGGGACGAAACACGAGCGTGCACGAGACCATCCGACTCGGTCGACAGGTAATACTGGGAGCTGGCGATCAGACGAATCTGCTCTCCGAAGGCCAGGCACTGCGGGTGGTCAGCGTCCAGGGTGAAGGTTTCCTGTCCAAGCGGCTGGAGCCGGTCCGCGAGAACCCGGCCACCTCCGCCGTGCTCTGCTCGGATCCAGGTGCCGAGCCACGTTTGCAGCCGGACCCGTGCCCCGCGGCGGACGCAGCGCGACTTCCGGACGCCTGCAATCACAGGCGAGTAGACGTTGTGGAGACGAGCGACGTCGGCTGGCCCGTCCAGGCTCGAGGTGCGGTCCGAACCGGGAACCCCGAGGGGGTCACGAGACCCGTCCGGAGCCAGGACGGCAGGGTTGGAAAAGTAGGATAAGGATGTACAGCCGGCGTCGAACTGTTCCTGGCAGGACGAGTAGTACGCCATGATGGTGTGCCACCGATCATCAGGTTCGGGATTCCGCCGCGAAAGAGCGGCGCGGTTGACCATGCCGAAGGCGTATGGCGGCGAAAATCTATATTCCAGGTCTCAGAGATCCCCTCATTTTATAATATGAGCCGAATAGGAGACAAGTCCTTTCA
>WTFV01000107.1 GCA_011523845.1 Acidobacteriota bacterium
TCGCCGCGTTCGTCATCCTGGCCGCCTCGATCACCGGGTGCGGCGCCGGCGCCGCGCCGGAATCGACCGGGCAGCGGCCCGGAACCGGAGGGGTCAACCGGCCCGCCGTACAGTCCCGGCCGTACGTCGTGCTGGTCTCCTTCGACGGCTTTCACCCCGGCTACCTCGAACGCTACGACACGCCGCACTTCCACCGCCTCGCGGCCCGGGGCATGCGCGCGGCGGGCCTCGTCAGCGTCTTCCCCTCGCTGACCTTCCCGGCCCACTACTCCATCGCCACCGGCCTGTACCCGGAAGCGCACGGCGTCGTCGGCAACCGGTTCTTCGATCCGCTGCGCGGGGCCGAGTTCAGCTATCGCCGGCGCGAGGACGCGCAGGACGGCTCCTGGTGGGGCGGCGAGCCGATCTGGGTCACGGCCGAGAGGCAGGGCCTGGTGTCGGCCGCGTTCTTCTTCCCCGGCACCGAGGCCGACATCGGCGGCGTGCGGCCCAGCCACTGGCGCCCCTACGACGGCCGCGTCCCCAACCGCGAACGGATCGAGCAGGTCCGGGCCTGGCTGTCCCTGCCGCCGGCGCAACGCCCGCATCTGATCACCCTCTATTTCTCGCTGGTCGACAGCGCGGGCCACCGGCTGGGCCCCGACCATCCCCGGATGCGGGAAAGCGTGGAGAGCGCGGACGGGCTCCTGGGACAGTTGCTGGAGGCAATCGACGCGCTGCCGCACGCGGAGCGTGTCGCCCTCGTCGTGGTCTCCGACCACGGCATGGCGGCGCCGGACCCGGCGGCGACGACGGTGCTGCCCGAGGTGGCGAACCTGCGCGGCGTGCGCCTCGTGGACGCCGGCCCCGCGGTCGGCCTGCACGTGGGCGACCCGGGTCGCGCCCGCACGCTGCGCGACCGGCTCAACGCCCGGCTGGCGCATGCCCGGGCCTACCTGCGCGAGGAGCTACCGGACCATCTGCACGCGGGCGGCAGCCCCCGTTTCGGCGACATCGTGGTCGTGCCGGCCGGATTGGGAATGGTGCTGCTGGACGCCGACTACTCGCCCCCGTCCGGCATGCACGGCTGGGATCCGACGCTGCCGGAGATGCACGGCATCTTCCTGGCGGCCGGACCCGGAATCGCGGCGGGCGTCACGCTGCCGGCGGTCGACGCGGTGGACGTCTACCCGCTCATGGCGCACCTGCTCGGCTTGACGCCGAACCCGGAAGTCGCCGGCAACCTCGCGGTCTTCGCGCCGGCGCTCGAATCCGCCCCGGTTCGCTGACCGGGCGGCCCCGCGCCCGGGCGCGCCCCGCCGGCGCCGGCTCGGCGCCGTCCGCGATGATTCCCGCGGCGCACACTCATCCGTCCAGCTCCCGGTACCACTTCCCGATCGCCTCGCCGATCTCGTGCGGGCGATCCTCCTGGATGAAGTGCAGCCCCGGGCCGACATCGACCACCGTCAGGTTGCGCACGTGGTCGCGGCACCAGGCCACGAGATCCTTGCGCAGGATCGCGCCGGGCCGCGCGTGCAGCAGCAGCTTCGGCACGGAGGACGCGGCGAGCCACGCCGAGTACTCGTCGACCAGGGCGGTGACGTCGGCCGGTTTCCCGTCGACCGGGATCTCGTTGGGCCAGCGCCAGACCGGCCGGCGCGCGGCGGGGTCGACGAACGGCTCGCGGTAGCGGGCCATCTCCGCGGCGGTCAGCTTCCGCATGATCGCCCCCGGCAGCACCTGCTCGACGAAGGCGTTGCGATTGACGGCCAGGTCCCACCCGATCTCGGGCGTGCGAAGCTGCTGGAACAGGCCGCGCACCGTGCGGGGCCACTCGTCCCAGGTCAGCGGCCGCACGATCGCCTCCATGAAGGCGATGCCGCGCACGTTCGCCGCGTGCCGCCGCGCGTAGTGGAAGCCGAGCGCCGACCCCCAGTCGTGCAGCACCAGGGTCAGCCGCTCGAGGCCGAGCGCCGCGATGAACCCGTCGACATAGCGCGCGTGGTCCACGAGGCGGTAGTCGAGATCCGGCTTGTCCGACCGCCCCATGCCGATGAGATCCAGCGCCAGACAGCGCGCATCGGACGCCAGGTGCGGCATGACGTTGCGCCAGAGGTAGCACGAGGTGGGATTGCCGTGGATGAACAGGACCGGATCGCCGCTCCCCTCCTCCACGTAGTGCATGCGCCAGCCCTCGACCTCGACGAACCTGGACTCGCAGGACATCGCGGCGGATATCGGGCGTTCCGTCATGGCGTCCACTATACTGGCGCCGCACTGCGGCCGCGTCGCGTGAACGCGGAGGCGGCCGGCGTCGAACGCCTCGAGTCTCTCAGCGACCGAGCGTCACGAAGCATCGCGGACGACTGATGAGTACGCGCGTCGGCTCGATTCTCGACCGGTCGGGCAGCCTGGTCTTCCCCGGCGTCTACGACACGCTGTCGGCGAAGCTGGCCGAGCGCGCCGGCTTCGAGCTCGCGTTCGTATCGGGGTACGCGGTCTCGGCCACCGCCATCGGCGAGCCGGACGTCGGCCTGCTGACCCAGAGCGAGGTCATCGACCGCGCGCGGCGCATCTGCGGCAGCGTCGGCATCCCGATCCTCGTCGACGCCGACACCGGCTACGGCAATCCGCTGAACGTGGTCCGCACCGTGCGCGAGCTGATCGCGGCCGGCGCGGCCGGCTGCTTCCTGGAGGACCAGGTGTGGCCGAAGCGCTGCGGGCACATGCGCGGCAAGCGGGTCGTCCCGCGCGGCGAGTACCTGGCCAAGATCCGCGCCGCGGTGGATGCAAAGGGCGACGCCGACTTCTTTCTCGTCGCCCGCACGGACGCGATCGCCGACGGCGGCCTGGACGAGGCGCTGGAACGGGCTGGAGCCGCGCGTGGGGCCGGGGCGGACGCCACGTTCGTCGAGGCGCCCCGCACGCGGGAGGAGCTGCTGCAGGTGGGCCGGAAGGCGCCGCGGCCGACCGTCGCGAACATGGTCGAACAGGGACGGACGCCGGTGCTCCCGCGCGACGAGCTGGCTGTGCTCGGCTTCCAGCTCATTCTGTACCCAGTGTCCGGCCTCTATGCGGCGGCCAGGGCCCTGGAGACGGTGTACGGACACCTGCGCTCGGAAGGCACCACGGCCGGCGCCGAGGATCGGCTCATCGCCTTCGAGCGGTTCAACGACCTGATCGGCATCGACGAGAAGCATGCCCTGGCAGAGCGGTACGCCAGCGATTCATAGCGCCCCGAAACGCCTCGCTCGCTCGGCGTTTCGGCCCATCCCCCCCGCTCCATGACCCTGCGCCGCAGAACTCCGCGTCGCTGCGTTCTGCGGCGCAGACTCCTGGCCCGAGCGTCTTCGCGCGCGGCTCCGATTCCCGCCCAGCCGGGCCCTTCGGCCTGGTTGCCGGGGCTCGGCTCCCGGTTGCCCACGCCTCTGTCACGGGTTCGGCGCCGGTCCGGCCGCGCGCCCCGCAGTGGCGCACATCCGCCGTCGAACGATATAATGCCGCTCCCTTGGGAGGTGACGCGTGAAAGTCCCCGTCCGCATTACGGTCAACGGCCGTCTCATCGAACGTGAAGTCGAGCCGCGGCTGCTGCTGGTCCATTTCCTCCGTGTCTTCGCCGAGCTGACCGGCACGAAGGTCGGCTGCGACACGAGCCAGTGCGGCTCGTGCACGGTGCTCATCGACGGCGTGTCGGCCAAGTCCTGCACCACGCTGGCGGTGCAGGCCGACGGCGCCGACGTCACGACGATCGAAGGGCTGGCCGACGGCGAGAAGCTGCATGCGCTCCAGGAGAGCTTCTGGAACAAGCACGGCCTGCAGTGCGGCTTCTGCACGCCGGGGATGATCCTGGCGTCGCACGAGCTGCTGCGGACGAACGCGTCGCCGAGCGACGACGAGATCCGGCACGGCCTCGAGGGCAACATCTGCCGGTGCACCGGCTACCAGAACATCGTCCGGGCCGTGCGCGACGCGGCCGGGACGGTGGCTGCGGCGGACAAGTAGCGGGAGAAACAGCCATGAGCAGCAGAATCTTCGGCTCCGGAATCCGCCGCCGCGAGGACCCGCGCCTCATCACGGGGAGCGCGACCTATACCCACGACATCGTGCTGCCCGGGATGGCGCACGCGGCGATGCTCCGCAGCAGCCACGCGCACGCCCGGATCACCCGCATCGACACCGAGAAGGCCCGGGTCGCCCCGGGCGTCGTCGCCGTCTACACCGGCGCCGACATCGAGGGCGGCCTGCAGCCGATGCCCTGCGCCTGGCTGCTTCCGGATTCGGAGCTGAAGGTCGCTCCCTATCCGTGCATCGCCAGGGACGTCGTCCGCTACACCGGCGACATCGTGGCGGTGGTGGTGGCCGAGACGCCGTACCAGGCGCAGGACGCGCTCGACCTCATCGAGGTCCACTACGACCCGCTGCCCACGGTCATCGACCCGGAGCAGGCGGCCGGGGCCGACGCCCCGAAGCTGCACGCCAAGGACATCAACGGGGAGGACATTCCCGGCAACCAGGCGTTCCACTGGGTCGTCGCGGGCGGCGGCGACGTCGACGCGGCGTTCAGCGAGGCAGCGGCCAACGGCGTCGTCATCAAGGAGCGGATCCTCCAGCAGCGGCTGATTCCGAACGCCATGGAGCCGCGCGGCGCGGTGGCGCAGTACAACCGGGCGACCGGCGAGCTGACGCTCTGGAACACGACCCAGAACCCGCACATCGTCCGTTTCCTCTGCTCGGTCGTCACCGGGGTGCCGGAGGACAAGCTGCGGGTCATCGCCCCGGAGGTCGGCGGCGGCTTCGGCAGCAAGATCGCCGCCTATCCGGCAGACTTCATCACGGTGTTCTGCTCGAAGACGCTCGGCCGGCCGGTCAAGTGGATCGAGACCCGCAGCGAGAACTACCAGGCGACCACGCACGGGCGCGACCACGTCCAGGACGTCGAGCTGGCGGCGACGAAGGACGGCAAGATCACCGGGTTGCGCTGCACCGTCCACGCGGGAATGGGCGCGTATCTTTCGACCGCCGCCCCCGGCATCCCGACCATCCTGCACGGCCTGATGCTGTCGGGCTGCTACACGATTCCGGCCCTGAAGGAGGACGTCTACGGCGTCTACACGAACGGCGTCCCGGTGGAGGCGTACCGCGGCGCGGGCCGGCCGGAAGCGACGTTCATGCTCGAGCGGCTCATCGACATGCTGGCCGGCGAGCTGGACATGGATCCGGCCGACGTCCGGCGGAAGAACTTCATTCCCAAGTTCGACGACGGCCACGAGGTGGTCACCACGCTGAACTACGACAGCGGCGACTACCCCGGCGCGCTCGAAAAGCTCCTGGAGCACACCGGCTACCAGGCGCTGCGCGAGAAGCAGAAGGCCGGCCCGTCGAACGGCAGGCGCCTGGGCCTGGGCCTGTCCTCCTACGTCGAGATCTGCGGCCTCGGACCGTCGCAGGTCGCCGGGGCCATCGGCTTCCAGGGCGGGCTGTGGGAGAGCGCCATCGTCCGCTTCCACCCCACCGGCAAGGTGCACGTCTTCATCGGGGCGTCGCCGCACGGACAGGGCGAGGAGACGACCTTCGCGCAGATCGTCGCCGCCGAGATCGGCGTCGACGCGGGCGACGTGAAGATCTTCCACGGCGACACCGACTCCACGCCGATGGGCTGGGGCACCTACGGCAGCCGGACCACGGCGGTGGGCGGCGCGGCGCTGGCGCTGGCGGTGCGCAAGATCCGCGACAAGGCGAAGGTGCTGGCCGCGCACCTGCTCGAGGCGTCGGTCGAGGACATGGACTACGAGGACGGCAAGTTCTTCGTCAAGGGCTCGCCCGACAAGGCGAAGACCATCCAGGACATCGCCCTGATGGCCAACGTCGCCTGGAACATGCCCGAGGGCATGGAGGCCGGTCTCGAGGCGACCACCTTCTACGATCCGCCGAACTTCGTCTTCCCCTACGGGGCGCACCTCGCGGTGGTCGAGGTCGATACGAACACCGGGCACGTCGAGCTGACCGGCTATACCGCGCTCGACGACTGCGGGCCGCAGATCAACCCGACCATCGTCGAGGGACAGGTGCACGGCGGCATCGTGCAGGGCGTCGGGCAGGCGCTGTGGGAAGGCGCCGCCTACGACGAGAGCGGCCAGCTCGTCACCGGGTCGATGCTCGACTACGCGCTGCCGCGGGCCGACGGCCTGCCGAACCTGGACGTCATCTCCACCGTCACGCGGTCGCCGCACCACCCGCTGGGGGTGAAGGGCATCGGCGAGGCGGGCACGATTGCGTCCACCGCAGCCGTCTACAACGCCGTGATGGACGCGCTCAGGCCGCTCGGCGTCAAGCGCGTGGACATGCCGTTCACACCCGAGCGGGTGTGGCGCGCCATCCAGGAAGCGAAGGGGAGCTGAGCCATGTTTGCTGCCGATTTCGAGTATTACCGCGCTGGTTCGGTGGCCGAGGCCGGTCAACTGCTCGCCGCGCACCCCGGCGCCAAGCTCCTCGCCGGCGGCCACAGCCTGATCCCGCTGCTGAAGCTGCGCCTCGCGGCGCCGGCCGCCGTGATCGACATCGGGCGCATCGCGGAGCTGCGCGGCATCTCCACCGACGGCGACGGCCTGCGCATCGGCGCGCTGGCCACGCACGCCGAGATCGCCGCGTCGGACGCGGTCAGGGAGCACGCCGCGGCGCTCGCCGAGGCGGCCGGCCAGATCGGCGACCCCGCGGTCCGCAACCGCGGCACCATCGGCGGCAACGTCGCGCACGCCGACCCGGCGTCGGACCTGCCGACGGTGCTCGCCGCGCTCGGCGCGACGGTAACCGTCGCCGGCTCGGGCGGCGAGCGGTCGATCGCGGTCGGCGACTTCTTCACCGGCGTGATGACGACGTCGCTCGGCGAGAACGACCTGCTCACGTCCATCCGCGTCCCCTCGGCCGCGGGCCGCGGCACGGCCTACGTCAAGTTCTCTCACCCCGCCTCGCGCTACGCCGTCATCGGCGTGGCCGTGTCGCTCGGGATCGGCACGAAGGGCGGCGGGTGGATATCCAAGATCAAGGGCGAGCAGAAGGAGACCGTCTGCACCGAGGCGGCGGTCGCCGTCGGCGGGCTCGTACCGACGCCGGTCCGCTGCGGCGCGGTGGAGGCGGCGCTCAACGACCAGCCGCCCACGGCCGAGACGTTCGCCGCCGCGGCCGCGGCGGCGTCGGGGGACATCGGCGACGACCTGCTGGGGGACGTCTTCGCGTCGGGAGAGTACCGCAAGGCGGTCGCGCCGGTATACGTCCGGCGGGCGATCGAAGCCGCGGCGGGGCGGGCCGGGTAGGCGCGCTCCGGCGGCCGGCTGCCGTCCGGACCGCGCCGGCTGGGCGCCTCAACCTTGGCGCGACAAGCCTCACGAGCGCCTCAGAGCGAGCCCTGGGGCGCCACCCACTCAGTTTCCTGTCGGGTGACGGCGGCGATGGTGTCGAAGTCCGCGTCGTAATGCAGCACCGTCATTCGGGCCGACTCGGCCGCTGCCGCAATGATCAGGTCCGGTATCGGGAGGCGGTGCTGCCCCCGGGCGGCGAGCAACCCTTGCACCTCGATGGCCCGTTCGAAGATCGAGCCCGTCAATTCGATGTTGCGATAGGCGAGTCGCCGTCGGGCACGGGTACGAGCGTGCTCGTCTCGATTGCGCGTCGAGTACAGAATCTCGAGCTCGATGACGGCGCACGTCGCCGCTTCGCCCGCCGTGATGACGGGCGCGAGGCGCGACTGCACGCGCGGGTCCTCCATGCGGGCCAGCGCGCTCTTGTCAATGAGATAGGCCATGCATCACGCGCGCCCTGCAAACTCTCGGTGCGGCGCGAGGGTCCACCACGACCTGCGAGGTCAGGATCGCCACGCCTTCGCCATCACCTTCTCGTCCGCCAGGTCGAGCCCGTCCATGACGGCCAGCGCCCGGATCTCCTGGCGTCGCGCCTCGGCACGCATGACTTCACGCAATGCGCCGTCGACCGTCTCCTTGATCGACGACGTTCCGAGCACGTCCCGGACCTGGTCGAGCAGGCGATCGTCGACATCGACGCTCGTCTTCCGCATAGAGTCCCAGCCTCCAACCGCGACTGGCGATTATATCAACGGTCGCTCCGACTTGATATCATGACGGCCTCAGCATCGACCATGCAACCAGCGACGCCCGCATCCATCGACGACCTCGGGCAGCTTCTCGCGAAGCACCGGTACATCGCGGATGACGGGCTCGCCACGGCCATCTACCTGGCGCTGAAGCTGCGGCGGCCGCTGCTGCTCGAAGGCGAGGCGGGAGTCGGCAAGACCGAGGTCGCCAAGGTTCTTTCGGCCGCGCTCGGCGCCGACCTGATCCGGCTGCAGTGCTACGAGGGGCTCGACGTCAACCACGCCGTCTACGAGTGGAACTACGCTCGGCAGTTGATCGAGATCCGCCTCGGCGAGGCGGGCGGCGAGCAGTCGCGCGACCGCCGCGAGCGGGCGCGGGAGCTGTTCGGGCCCGAGTTCCTGATCGAGCGGCCGCTGCTGCAGGCGCTGCGGGACGGGCGGGATCGCCCGCCGGTGCTGCTCATCGACGAGCTCGACCGCGCCGACGAGGAGTTCGAGGGCTACCTGCTGGAGTTGCTCTCCGACTTCCAGATCACGATCCCCGAGCTCGGCACCATCAAGGCCGCCGCACCGCCGGTCGTCGTCATCACGTCGAACCGCACCCGCGAACTGCACGACGCCCTCAAACGGCGCTGCGTCTACGCCTGGATCGACTACCCCAGCTTCGAGAAGGAACTGCGGATCATCACGACGAAGGTGCCCGAGGCGCCCGCCGCACTCGCCGAGCAGGTGACCGGGTTCGTGCAGGAGCTCCGGCAGGCTGATCTCTACAAGGTTACCGGCGTGTCGGAAACCCTGGACTGGGTGGCGGCGCTCGTGGCGCTGGACAAGCAGGAGCTCGACGCGGCCACCATCGAGCGCACGCTCGGCATCGTCCTCAAGACGCAGGAGGACATGCAGAACGTCCGCGGCGAGCGGATCCAGCAACTGCTGAACCGGGCGAAGACGCCGGGGGCGCGGGCGGCAGCTCCGGCTACCAACTGACGACACCGCGGTCGCGAATCCCTCGACAAGCCTGTCGGATCGGCCCACTCGCCGCTCAACGGATGGTCGCGGTGTCGCGGGTCCAGCGGCCGGTCATTGGCCAAGGCCTCAATCACAGGCCCCAGGCTTGCGTCGAGAGTTGCTCGATGCCGGCCGTTGGACTCACGCTTGTAGTCGCGCTTGAACTGGGTGGTGCGCTCAGTCGTCCGCATGCAGATCGTCGAAGAGCGCCTGCCTGCTGGTAAACCGAGGCAGTCCACGACGCTGGCGGGCTTCCTTCATCGCCGCGATGGTGACGGCGTTCGGCCTGAACGTCGAGGCCTTTTCCCGCGTCGCGCTTCGGGTCTTCGTGACGACGTTGACGCGGCCGGGGCTGGCGACGCGGGCTTGGGCGGCAGCAACCCTGATATCCTTCATGGGGTCGACCCTCTAGGCATACCCTAGTGTCCCGAACCACAAGTTCCTTGGCAGTAGATCCAGAGCGACATGATGCAGATCAGCCGGTTTCGACCGGGAAAGATGGCTGCTCACTACTGCGAGTCAACTTCGGACGCAGGACACTAGCACGGAACGACATCTGGATTGCGGCGACCGCGGCGCATGCAGGCGCGGTCGTGCTGACGTTCGACGAGCACTTTCGGCACATCGACCGGGTCGGCGCCTCTGTGCTCTGACGCGACCGTTCCATCCATGTCCTTCCTCCTCCACAACCTGCTCCACTTCACGCGGCTGCTGCACCGCCTGGGGCTCGATGTCCAGGCCGGCCGGGCGCGCGACGTGGCGGCCGCGCTCTCGCACGTCGACGTCGGACGGCGGGCGGACTTCTACCACACGCTGCGCAGCCTGCTCATCCACCGCGCCGAGGATCTCGCCGCCTTCGACGAGGCGTTCCGGGTGTTCTGGCGCCGGCCGCACGGCGACTGGACCGAGAAGGACCTGAGCGCGATGGGTGAGAAGCGCCGCTCGGGGGCGCCGGAGTACGAGTCGGAGGCCCCGGAATCGAATTCGGAGGGGGAAGGCGGGGAGCGCCGGGCCGGCTACCAGGTCGAACGCATGGCGGTGCTCAGCTACAGCGATCGCGAGTCGCTCTACGCGAAGGACTTCGAGCAGTTCACCGAGGACGAGCTGGTTGCGGCCGAGCGCATGATGGCCGACCTGGACTGGGACCTGGGGGAGCGGATGTCGAAACGGTGGACACCCGGCCGGGGACCGGCGCTGGACCTGCGCCGCACGGTGCGCGCCAACATGCGTTACGGCGGCGAGCTGATCGACCTGCCGGAACGGCGGCGCAAGACCAGGCGGCGGCCGCTCATCCTGCTGTGCGACGTCAGCGGCTCGATGGAGCGCTACAGCCGCATGCTGCTGCATTTCGTCCACGCGCTGACCGGCGGGGGGCAACTGGGCCGGGTCGAGTCGTTCGTCTTCGCGACGCGCCTGACGCGCATTACGCGGCAACTGATCACGCGCAAGGCGGAGGTCGCCGTGCCCGGCCTGCCGCGCACGATCACCGACTTCGGCGGCGGCACGCGCATCGGCGACGCGCTGCGCACGTTCAACGTGGAGTGGGCACGGCGGGTGCGCGGCCAGGGACCCATCGTCCTGCTGATATCCGACGGCTGGGACCGCGGGGAGCCGGATCGGCTGCGGACGGAGATCGCGCGCCTCCAGCGCTCGTGCCATCGACTGATCTGGCTGAACCCGCTGCTCGGCTCACCCGACTACGTGCCGCTGACGCGGGGAATGCAGGCCGCGCTGCCGTCCATCGACGACTTCCTGCCGGTCCACAACCTCGCGAGCCTGGAGGCGCTGGCCCGCCACCTGAACCGCCTGCCGGCGCATCGGCCGGGGCGGCGCCAGGCTCCCGTCACCTCCGTTCCGAAGCCGTCGGCGGCGGGATTGCCGCGGACGGCGGACGAAGGGCTCTCCTGACTCGAACTTGGCAGCCCGTGGCAAGAGCCCCCGCTGCATTCGAGCGGCGATGCATCCCGCCTGACCGCGTTGTTCGTCGGTTCATATGCCCAATATGCGCCCTCCTCTCGCCGGGTACCGGGTGTCGGGGCGCCTCGCCGCTCGCGGTGCGACGCGGGGTTTCACCACGGGCTCTCGGCAGCGGGATTGCGGCGGCCGGCGGCGCTCCCCGGCACGTCCGCTCGCGCGGATTCATCGACGACGCATCGGGAGCTTGCGCCCTGCGACGCGTCCAGCAGGCGGCACGCCGGCGCCGGCCGTGCCGATTCTCTGTATGCTCATGACATGGAAGTTTCGGCCACCTACATGTTCGACGCACCGCGGCAACGCGTCTGGGAACTGCTGATCGATCCTGAGGTCATCGCCGGCTGCCTGCCCGGCTGCGAGGCGATGGAGCCGACCGGCGACGATACGTACCGGGCCGTCCTGACCATCGGCGTCGCCGCCATCACCGGACGCTACGAGGGCGCCGTGCGCATGACCGACAAGGACGAGCCCGCGGGGTACACGCTGGTCGTCGAAGGCAAGGGCAAGCCCGGCTTCGTGAACGGTTCGGCGCACGTCGCGCTGGCGGAGGCCGACGGCGGCGCCCGGACGAGCGTTGCGGTCACCGGCAAGGCGCAGGTCGGCGGCACCATCGCACGCGTCGGCCAGCGGCTGCTCGGCGGCGTCTCGAAGATGATGATGGACCGCTTCTTCGCCTGCCTGCAGGAGAAGGCCGGGGCATCGGGAGGCGACTCGTGACGACGCTGCTGTTACGTGTGCTGGCTGTCATCGTGGTGCTCGCGGCGTTGGCGGCGGGCGTCGCGGGATTCCTCGTCGTCGCCTTCGACATGCAGATCGAGTTCGCCGGCAACGGGATGCGGCCGCTCTTCTCGTTCGGCGCCCCCGACGCCCACTACGCGGCCCTGGAGGCCGATCGGGCGAATCGGCCGCCGGCCGGCGACGCGCCCCTGCCGGGGGCGCGCCGCGCGGCCGAGACGACCGCGGGCGTAGCCGGTGGGACGGGCGCAGCCGGTGGGGCGAGCGTAGCCGGCGGGCCGGGCGTAGCCGGTGGGACGGGCGTGGCCGGCGGGCCGGGCGTGGCCGCGGGACCCGGCGCCGCGCCGGACGCGACGCTTGCCGGCGCCCCACCTGTCTCCGGGGCCGACCCGGAAGGCCCCGATCCTGCGGCGCCGGCCGCACCGCAGCACGACGCCTACTGGACCGATTTCCGCGGGCCGCACCGCGACGGCATCTACACGCAGACGGCCATCCGCACCGACTGGCCCGCCACCGGCCTGGAGCCGCTCTGGAGCCAGCCGGTCGGCGGCGGGTACGCGTCGTTCGTCGTCGCCGACGGGCGCGCGTTCACCATCGAGCAACGCCGCGATCAGGAGGTGGTGGCGGCCTACGACCTCGACACGGGAGCCGAGCGCTGGACGCACGCCTGGTTCGCCCACTTCCGGGAGACGATGGGCGGTCCGGGGCCGCGCGCGACGCCCACGTGGCACGACGGCCGGGTCTACGCGCTCGGCGCCACCGGCCGGCTCGTCGGCCTGGACGCCGCCACCGGCGCGGTCGTCTGGGAACGGGACATCCTTGCCGACGCCGGCGCCCGCAACCTCCCCTGGGCGATGTCCGGCGCGCCCCTGGTCGTCGACGACCTGGTGGTCGTCCAGCCCGGCGGCTCCCGCGGCTGGTCGGTCGCCGCCTACGACCGGCGGACCGGCGACGTCGCCTGGCACGTGCTGAACGACGTGCAGAGCTACACGTCGCCGATGCTGGCGACGCTGGGCGGCGTCCGGCAGATCGTGGTGGTGACGGCCGAGCGGGCCGCGGGCCTGCGGCCTGCGGACGGCACGCTGCTGTGGGAGTATCCGTGGACGGTGCGTGTCGTGCCCAATATCGCACAGCCCCTTGTCGCGTCCGACACGAGGCTCTTCCTCTCGGCCGGCTACGGGAAGGGCGCGGCGCTCGTCGAGCTGACCCCGGACGGCGACCGCTTCCGCGCGGCGACGGTCTGGGAGACGAACCGGATGAAGAACAGGTTCGGCAGCTCCGTGCTGATCGACGGCTACATCTACGGGCTCGACGAATCCATCCTCGCCTGCATCGACGCCGCCACCGGCGAACTGATGTGGAAGGGCGGCCGCTACGGCTACGGCCAGCTCCTGGCCGCCGGCGAGCACCTGCTCGTGCTGACCGAGCGGGGCGAACTGGTGCTGGTGCGGGCCACACCGACCGGCCATGAGGAAGTGGCCGGCTTCCGCGCCATAGAGGGCAAGACCTGGAACGTACCGGCGATGGCGGGCGGGCGCATCCTGGTGCGCAACGCCCGGCAGATGGCCGCGTTCGACCTGTCGCCGTAGCGCGGCCAGGCGCCCCGGCGAGAGACGACGCACGTCGCTCTCGCGGCCGGCCAGGAGCCGTGCCAGGCTTCGCCGTAACACGGCCAAGTGTACCGGCGAGAGACGACGCACGTCGCTCTCGTGGCCGGCCAGGAGCCGTGCCAGGCTTCGCCGTAACACGACCAAAATGTACCGGCGAGAGACGACGCACGTCGCTTTCGCGGCCGGCCAGAAGCCCGTGCCAGGCTTCCTGTCGCCGTGACACGGCCAAGTGCCCCGGCGAGAGACGACGCACGTCGCCTTCGCGGCCGGCCAGGAGCCCTTGCCAAGCTTCGACAGCGAGCAGGAGGCGCTCCAGCTCGTCGCTCTCGCGGTCGCCAGGAGCCGTGGCAAGAGCCCCGCCGCCATTCGAGCGGCGATGTTTCCCGCCCGGCCTGCGCAGGACCCGAGTTCTCCGGGGTCCTCGACGGGCGTCTCGTGTTGAGTATGAGTCTCAATACCCGTTGTCAGCCTGCTATCGAGTCTCTATCTCAGGTTAGGTACACGATTGTCTCCCGTGATAGAAGGAAACAGCTTGAGGCGTCCCGGTGATTCCGTGACTCGGGATACTCGGAATGGAGAAGACTGTGGAACCGAAGGAAACGGTCGACACGTGCAGGTCCGCGTGGTGGAGCAGGATGCTGCAAGTGCTGACGGTATGGATACTCGCGATTGCAAACCCGTGGAGCGACAGTGAGGCGCTGCTTCCCGCGGGATCCGGCCCCGGCGGCAACAGTGCTCTTCAGGGTGGCGACGGAGATGGCGACGGGGACGGGGACGGAGACGGGGACGGAGATGGCGACGGAGACGACGACGACGACGACGACGAGGAAGACGAAGACGAGGAAGACGACGACGAAGACGGAGATGACGACGGAGATGACGACGGCGGCGATGGCGATGGCGATGGCGACGGGGACGGAGATGGAGACGGCGACGGCGACGGCGACGGGGATGGCGACGGGGACGGAGATGGAGATGGCGACGGGGACGGAGATGGCGACGGCGACGGAGATGGAGATGGCGACGGAGATGGAGATGGCGACGGAGATGGAGATGGCGACGGAGATGGAGATGGCGACGGAGACGGGGACGGAGACGGTCCGGCCACACCGTCACGACGGGACGTGCTGTGGCACGAGGCAACGGAGCGGATCAGCGTGGACGTGGCCGCCGACGTCCCCTGGACAGCCGTCAGCGAGTCCGACTTCCTGACCGTGACGGACGGGGCTTCAGGCATCGGCCCCGGAATCGTGACCTACACCGTGGCGCGCAACGAAGGCGGGCCACGTCGCGGCACACTCAGGGTGGCGGACCAGACGGTTACGGTCTTCCAGGCGTCGCGCTTCACGTTCACCGACCATCCGATCCAGCCCGGATCGACGCCGGTCAAGGCGATTCACTTCCTGGAGCTGAGAGCACGGATCGACGCGTTGCGGGAGGGCCTGCCGCCATTCCAGTGGACGGATGCGATGCTCACGCCCGGTCTCACGCCCGTGCGCCTCGTTCACCTGACCGAGTTGCGGGCGGCGCTGGCGGAGGCCTATCGTGCAAGGAACCTGCCCGCCCCGCCCTTCGTGGACGTGACGGGGACGACGGCCGTGGCAATCAGGGCGGCGCACCTGATGGAGTTGCGGGCCGCGGTCGAGGAACTCGAATCAACCGCAACGATGCCGACGAAATGACGGCAGCCGCACCGATCGAACGCGATGTGGTCGGGGAGCACTTTCGCGTCGCCTCGTCATGCCGGCGCGCCGGTGAAGGCGAGAGGGAAGGCATATGACTGACGACCACCCGTTGGCGCGCTGGACGAGAAAGCTGCAGGTAGCGATGGCCTGGCTCCTTGCCATCGTCGGTTGTGGGGGCGACAACGATCGGCTTCCCGTCGGACCGAGTCCGGTGGTCGTCAGCAGTACGACCGACTCGGAGCGCGACTGCGCCCGCGGTGACGATGACGATGACGATGACGATGACTGTGCGCGGGATCGCGACGAGGGCGGGGATGGCGACGGAGATGGCGATGGCG
>WTFV01000262.1 GCA_011523845.1 Acidobacteriota bacterium
GGGATTGTCCGGATCCTGCCGATCGCGCCAGCTCGGGAACTTGCCGAAGGCCCTGTGGAACCCGACGGCGCCGGCGTCGGGCCGCGTTCCGATCTCGCGTTCCTCGCACAGCCGCTGGTTCTCCCGGCGCAGCCGACGAATCTCCTCATGTTCCTCGGTACGCAGGCCGTCGGTGCGCTTACCAGCGTCGCGGTCAGCCTGCGCGACCCAGTTGCGTATCGCCTCGGCCGACGGCTCGAACTCCCGAGCCAGCTCTCCCGGTGTACGTCCGGACCGAACCAGCTCGACCATCTGCTTGTCGGAATGCCGCCGGGTACGGCGGTCTTGACTTCGGCATCGTGGACTCCTCCTCCTCGCCAAGAGGATAGGTGTCCAACGCGGCCCCGGGGAGGCGGCCGGCCACGGGAGTCGAAGACCGCCTTCCTTGCAATACTCGCGCTCAAAGCCTGCACCCGAGCAAGATGTCATCTATGGTTGCCCGCCCGTACGACGCTTCCACCGTATAGTCGCCGGTTTGCCCGGGCGAAGCGATTTGAACGACAAAACGATCCCAACCCCAATTCGGATAATTCAGTGTGATAACAAAGTCACGCCCCGAGCTCTGACATATGAACCCGCTTTCTCGATACAGGAGTCCTTCAAGCGCTCCAATATCTCCGTGTACGCGGATGCGCAGTGCCCCCTGTCTGAAGGGAGCGTTGGCACACCCACCATCGTCACACCCGATCGCTATGTGGAATGCGTCATGGTCAAGATCGTGATTCAGGACGCCGGTCCTGCTCTCAACGGTTCCCGCGACATAGTCGGAAAAGGGTGAGAGACGCAAGTCAAAGTCCAATGGACCCGCGAAAGCGGCCTGCACGTTGTCGACGTAGTCGTCGGATCTGGCCGCCGCCTCTTCCTCCGCCGCCAGCAGAATTCCCGCCGCTTCAACCTCGCGCGCGGCAGCCACGGCGGCCGCCGCCTGCGCCTCCACCAAGGCTCTCGCCGCTTCCTCCTCACGCGCGGCGGCCTCCGCAGCCAGACGCTCCCAATGCCGCGCTTCGTCGCTCAAGGTAAGCATATTGGCCGCGTCTTCCAGCTCCATGAAGTGCTCCGCCTTGATTCCTGTACCTGCCGCCAACGCCGGGTTGGTCCACCCGGGTGGCGTTCGTTGACACGTCCCGTATGCCTCGGTCAACGCCGTTCGCGCTTCGGTGACGTGCTCCGCCTTGACGGGGGTGACTCCGGGAACGATGAGCGGGTCGGTCCAGGTCGACCGCGAGAGTCCGCACGCCACGCGCGCGGCGTCGATTCCGTCCCGGAGATCGGTCAAATGGACGGCCTTGATGATCCCACCGGCGCCGGGCATGCCGCCGGGACGGTCGTCGACGCGGTTGTTCACGGTGTCGGTGATGTCGCTGGTGGCGGCACGGAGCGCACGGGCCGGCTGCAGATAGTCACGGGAATCGTCGGGGACGTGCGCACGACCGCCGTCGGGGAACTCACGAACGCCCAAACGCAGACCGCGCGGTCCGCGACCGGCGCGACCGTCATGGCGTCGGCGTTGCGGATGGCCGCGTCGGCCGCGTTCAGCGCCTCCACCCCGGTCCGGTTCGCCTCGGTCAGCCCCTTCCGCGTGGCCCGGTCGTTCAGCACCGCGAGGCCGAACAGCAGCGCCGCGCCGAACAGCCCGATCCAGCCCAGCAGCGGGTGGATGAAGAAGACGATGGCCAGGAACACCGGCGTCCAGGGCGCGTCGAACAGCGGCATGATGCCGGCGCCCCCGAGGTAGCCGCGCAGCGTCGCGAGGTCGCGCAACCCCTGCGCCGAGACGGCGCCCCCCGCCCGCCGCGCCTCGGCCACCGCGCCGGCCAGCACCGGGCGCCCGAGCTCGCGGTCGAGCCACACGCCGGCCCGCGCCAGGATCCGCAGGCGCACCGCGTCGAGCAGGCCGAAGGTGGCCAGGCCGATCAGCGCCATCGCGCTCAGCGCCAGCAGGGTGTCGACGTTGCCAGTGGTGAGCACCCGGTCGTAGACCTGCAGCATGTAGAGCGGCACGACGAGAAGCAGCAGGTTGACGCAGGCGCTGAACAGCGCGACGGCGACCAGGACGCGGCGGCACGCCGCGAGCGCCGCGGCGAGGGGATTGACGGCGGTGGCTTGCAAGGACGTACCGATACGGTAAACGGGTAATGTTACCACGCGGCGGGGGCGGCCACGTGCGCGGCGGGGGGTGCTACGATGCTCGCATGCTCGTGACCGGCTCGTTCATCGCTGCGGCGGCCGCGCCACCCATCACCATCCAGTTGCCGACCGCGACCACGGTGGTGCTCAGCATCATCGCCGGCCTGCTTGCCGTGATCGCGTACTTCCTGAACCGCGAACTGAAGAACAACGATCAGGCGCACCGGGAGCTGCGGGCGGACGTCGAGACGGTCGAGTCGGACGTCGAGAAGTTGCTGGCGGGCGACGTCGCGTGGGTGCGGGCACTGCTCGACCGTACCCCGCGGTGAACCTGCCCGGATCGCTCACGTCACCCGGAGCATCTGCTACGAGTTTCTCCGGGTGATCACCTACGCCCGCACCCCGATGACGGGGGCGGTCGGTGGCGGGTCCAAGACATCGTGACCGGTGCCGGCGGGAAGCGGCCCGGTGCCCTAGAGAGGATTGAGGCCATGACGGCCGAGAACGGCCGAGAACGGCCTGAGGTACAATTCCTCCATGCACGAGGCTGCCCACCCAGTTCGCCAAGCGCATCGCCATGGAGCTGGCCTTGAACTCGCGTCAGCGCGAGCAACCCTGTTCGCCCTCGTCAGCCGCCGGGGCATCCCGCAAGACGTCGGTCGGGCGTCCAAGTACCAGGTTCCCGCGGTCGCCCCCGGGACAACAGGCGGATGGGAGCGCCGAACGATGATGTCATCGGCGGCATCTGAGGCAGCCTCGCCGGATCCAGTTGACACCAGGAGTTCATTGGTGTCAGGATGCGCCGTGCAAAAAGGGGATAGCCACATGGAAGGTACCGGATTGGTCATCTGACCAGCCCGCAACTCCAGCGGTGTTTGAGGGGATGGGATTCCCATCCCCCGCATCCCAGCTAGAGCGCCCTCTCCAGCCCCCTCTGATGTTCCCTGAAGAAGTCGACCCGGGCACTGCGATTCTCGTTTCGGCGTTTGTCGCGTTGCTCGTCGGGCTGGCCAGTATCCGACAACAGCGGCGCATCGCCGCTCGTCGTGCAGCACTCCAACTCATCCTTGAGCGCCAGATTCACGATCACTCCTGGGAGAGAACCTGCCGAAGGGCGCGAACGATCCTCAAGGAACGAAAACGCTGGGAACCCCTTATCCCCCTCAGTGACGCACCCCCTGAGTCGATCGAAGCGAGCGCCCTCCAGGACGATCTCGCCGCCGTTCAGGTCTTTCTGGACCATCACGAGCTCGTGGCCATCGCGATCCGAAAGAGGATCGTCGACAAGGCGCTCTACGCGATGTGGGCGCGGACGGTGTACGTCGACCACTGGAACACCGCTGAGGCCTTCGTCGGGAAGTGGCGCACGGCGACCGGGCGGCTGAAGGCAATCCGCGAGTTCGAGGCGCAAGCCGACGACTGGCGTGAACGTGGCTTCCTCGCTCGGCTCAGGTGGCGGCTCATGCCCGCTCGACGCTCGACGAGCCGCGGGCGAAGTTGATGCACGGAAGCCGTTTGTCTATCGGGCAACCGCGGCAGCGGCCGGCCAGCCAAATTCAGAAGGATGCGTGGAGACTGATCTGGATCTGCCCCTTCGAGCCGCCCGGCACCGTCTGGATCATGTAGCCGGCCTGGACCTGGGACCGGTCGCTGACCCCGAAGCCCAGTGCCGTGTAGAACCGGTTGCGGTCGAAGCGCTCCACGGTCCTGCCCCGCCCGATTTCGAGCTCCCCGTTTATGAAGACCTCGTTGTACAGCGCCAGGTAGATCGACCCGTTGCCGGTCCCGCGTCCATTCAGCGCGACGTCGCCGAACAGGGCGTAGCGAAACCGTGTCCGGAAGTCGTGGCCGTCGACCCAGCGCTGTTCGTACCGGTAGCGGTGGCGCAGGGAAACGACCCGTCCCAGGGACTGGCGAACCAACGCCTCCTGATACACGCGTCGCTCCGCGCTGGTCTCGTCGCTGTCGCCGAAGGCGCCGCTCGTGATGTGCGCCCCGCCACCGGTCAGCAGCACGGGGGATTCGGGCAGGGCGTAGGTCAGGCCACCCCGGATCAGCAACTGCTCCAGGTCGGTTCCCGGATTCCAGTTGCGGTGCTGCACGTCGCCCTGCAATCCCACCTGCGAGTCGTCGAAGCGAGTCGACCAGAACAGCATGTACCAGGCGCCGAGCTGGTCCCAGTCGACGGGCGTCTGGGCCGGGGCCGCACGGGGCGACAGCATCGCGCCGGCGAGAACGAGGGCGCCGATCAACGCGCGCGGCATGGGATCAGATGAAGCGCACGACGCCGGTGGAGACGTCATACATCCCGCCCACGATGCGGATCGCTCGTTCCTGCTCCATCGTGGCCAGCACGGCGCTGTCTCGGCGAATCTCCGCGATCACCATGCGCACGTTCTCTTCGGCGACGCCGTCGACGTAGCCGGCGTTGTCGACGTCGCGCTCGCCCTCGATCGCCTCCACGGCGGGGTCGATCTTCTGCACGAGCTGCGTGAGATTGCCGAGCCGGGCGCTGCTGATGGCCCCCTTCACGGCGCCGCACGAGGTGTGACCGAGGACGACCACGAGCTTCGACCCGGCGAGTCGACAGGCGAATTCCATGCTGCCGAGCAACTCGGTGTTCACGATGTTGCCGGCGACCCTGGCCGAAAAGATGTCCCCGATCCCCTGATCGAAGACCGTCTCGATGGGAACTCGGGAATCGATGCACCCGAGCACGACGGCAAACGGGTACTGCGCGGCGGCGGTCGCTCGAATCTGACCGCCGTAGTCGCGACGGGCAGGAGTCCCGGCGACGAATCTCGCGTTGCCGTCGGCAAGCAGCGCGAGGGCGGCGTCGGGCGTGACGGCAGCCTGCGACGCGGCATCCTGGGCCGGCACGAGCTCCTGGTCGACCGGCGCCTCGACGGGCGCCGAGTCGGCCGAGGGCCGAGACGCGGCGCATCCGGCCAGGGCCAGTCCGGCGGCCGACAGGCCGAGACGCCGTCCGAAGGTTCGGCGCGACGTTGGCAGCGTGCTCGAGGCGCCGGCAGCGGGCACGGGTGCGATCCGGTTGAACATCTCGTTTTCTCCTCGTTCGGCCGTCCAGAGCCAAGCTACCTGATCCAGCCCGATCCAGCCCTCGCTCATCGCTCCGACTCTAACTCCCCTGCCCGGAATGTACACTCCGGGTATGGTATCAATCTTCGCGCCGACGAGGAGACAGTGATCCTGGAACAGGCGGGAGATGAGATCCTCTGGTGAAAGGACGTGATGTTCGACACGCTCAGCGTCGCCCGAGAGTTGACAGCGACCGGAATGCAGCGAGAGCTGGCGGACGCGATCGGGCGCGCGGCCGTGCACGGTGACCACGTGACACCGGAGATCCTCCGGGAAACGTTGCGTGCAGAGACGGCCGCCCTCGAACTCCGCCTGATCAAGTGGATCATCGGGACGGGAGTCGCCGTCACCGGCGCCGTGGTTGGTCTGCTCAGGCTGCTCGACTGAAGGCTCACTCGACGGGTGAAGTCAGCCGCCCAGCAGCCCGGTCGCGACGGCCTCGAGCAACTGCGTGCGCAGCGGCAGCAGCTTCTTCGACGTGTAGCGCTCGGCGATGCCCCGGCAGGCGCGGGCGCGCATCTGCGCCAGTGCTTCGTCGCCCCCCGCGGTGCGCTCCAGCACGTCGCAGACGCGGTCGGCCAGCGTGTCGCTGTCGAAGAAGTCGACCAGCAGCCCGTTGTCGCCGTCGGTCACCGCCTCGCGCACCGGCGGGGTGTTCGAGGCGACCAGGGCGCAGCCGGCGCACAACGCCTCGAGCGGCGACCACGAGAGCACGAACGGCACGGTCAGGTAGACGTGCACGGACGAGGCCAGCAGCACCTCGCGATACCGGCTGCGCGGCAGCACGCCGGTGAAGTGCAGCCGCTCCGGGTCGAAGTCGAGCTCGCGCAGCGCCTTCTTCTTGTAGGTGTCGCCGGCGGGCAGCTTGCGCCCGTAGGCGACGCGGTCCGCGCCCACGATCACGACGTGCGCGCGCGGCCGGCGCTTCTGCACGGCGGCGAACGCGGCCATCGCCTGCGGGAAGCCGCGGTAGGGCTCCATGCCGCGGGTCACGTAGGTGACCAGCTCCTCGGCGTGGGACAGGTCCAGGCCGGGCAGCTTCAGCCGGTGCCCGGGCCGCGGCGCGAAGTAGTCGGCGTCGACCCCGTCGTGCTGCACGGTCAGCTTGCCGCGCAGCGCCGCCGGAAACTGCGCCGCCTGGAACCGGGTGGGCACGATGCCCCAGTCGCACGCCGCCCAGTCGAGCAGGATGGGGCCGTTGCTGGTGCGGACCGTGTGCAGGTCGTCCGCGGTCGCCGGCTGCAGGAAGCCCATGTCCGAGCCCGGCGTCCCGTAGTACCACTCGAAGTAGCCGACGTACTTCGCCCGCGGCCAGACGTCGCGGACGTACATCCCCGGTCCCATCCCGGCGTGGGCCATGACGACGTCGGGCGCGTAGCCCTCCTTCTTCAGCTTCCACGCGGCGCGGGCGAACGCCTGCCCGTTCAGGACCGCCTCCTCGGTGAAGCCGAGGTAGGGATGCTGCTTCTCGCCCACCTTGCGGTGCGGCTCGAAGCGGATCATGCGCAGCCACTTCGGCGGCTCGCCCTTCCACTGCGTGCCGAAGGCGACGTCGTGTCCGCGATCCTTCAGGAAGCGGGCGAGCGGGCCGAACTGGGACGGAAAGTTGTTGTGGAGAAACAGTACGCGCATGGAAATCGCAGGCGTCGCGCGGCGCGTCCGCCGGGCCGACACGTATCACTCGACACAAACACGCGGCGGGCTTCCAGATCGCAGGCGTCGCGCGGCGCGTCCGCCGGGCCGACAGGCGTGCGCCGCGTCAGGACAGGAGCCGGACGAGCCACGTCGCGGCGACGACGACGATGCCGGCAACCAAAGTGCCGCTGCTCGCCAGCACCCAGACCTTGAGCGCCTGGACATCTTCCTTCGTGGCCACATGCTCGAGCGTGGCCTCGATCCGCGCCAGTCTCTCTTCGTTCGTCGGCGTCGTCATCTTCAGCACCTTCCGCGGCGGCCGCTCCGGGGGTCCGGGTGGCTTGCTTCCATCATACCGCCATCCGCGTCGAGGGAGGGGCTGCCGTCCGGCGAGAAGGCAGCCTGTACCTACGTGATCATGCCGATGCGCGTGTAGCTCCCCGGCGGTGATGTATCCTTCGATCATGGCGAGGTTCGCGGGCGCCTGGGCGGTTCTGGCCGCGGTGTTGCTCGCCGGCGCCGGGCGGTCTCTCGCCGCCGAGGACCTGCAGTTGCGCATCGACGGCGGACGGGTGACGCTGATCGCCTCCGGCGCCACGCTGGCCGACATCCTCGCCGAGTGGTCGCGGGTGGGCGACACGCGCTTCGTCGGCGCGGACGCCCTGGACGGCGGACCGCTGACCCTGCACCTGGTCGACGTCGCCGAGGCGCGGGCGCTCGGCCTGCTGCTGGAGGCGGCGCAGGGCTACGTGGCCGCGCCGCGCCGGGCGGCCGCGCCGGGGACGTCGCGCTACGACCGCGTCACCATCCTCGCCGGGGGGCGCGCCGGCGGCGGGGCGGCCGGGACGGCGGCGGCGGCGGCCCGCGGCGGCCCCACGGGCCCGAATCCCGCGCAACCCGCCGGCGGCGGGGCCGACCCCCTGGCGGCGGACCTGCAGGCGCAGCTCGAGCGCCTGCAGGGCGCCCTGGACGGGTCCGGCGGCGCGGCGGACGGCGGAACGGGCGCGACCGGGAGCCTCGCGGGCGGCGCGGGCGCGGGCGCCCCGGAACCGAACGTCGCCCTCGATCACCTGCAGCACCTGCTCGGCGCCGCCGCGGCACGCCAGGGGGGCACCGGCGGCGGCGACGGCGGGCGCACGCCGGACGCCGCCCCGCCCGGCCCCATCACCACCCCGTTCCCCGGCATGATCGTCGAGCCCGGCGAGGAGCCGCCGGCGCCTCGCGGGCGGCGGCGCGGGGGGCTGCGCGGGGCGATCCCCGATCCGTTCACGGTGGTCCCCGCGCCGTCGCGCTGACGCATGCACTTCCTGGTCACCGGCGGGGCGGGCTTCATCGGCTCCCACCTGTGCGAGCGGCTGCTGGCCGGCGGGCACGCGGTGCACGTCATCGACGACCTGTCGACCGGGAGCCTCGCCAACGTCGAGCCGCTGCAGTCGCGGGCCGGCTTCTCCCTCACCGTCGACACCATCTTCAACGAGCCGGTGCTGGCGGCGGGGATGGACCGCTGCGACGCGGTCTTCCATCTCGCCGCGGCGGTCGGGGTGCGGCTGATCGTCGAGTCGCCGGTCCATACCATCGAGACCAACGTCCACGGCACGGAGCTGGTGCTGCGGCACGCCAGCCGCCGGCGCACGCCGGTGGTCCTGGCCTCGACGTCGGAGGTGTACGGCAAGGGCACGGTCGTCCCCTTCGCCGAGACCTCGGCCCTGGTGTTCGGCGCGCCGCAGCAGCACCGCTGGGCGTACGCCTGCAGCAAGGCGCTCGACGAGTTCCTGGGCCTCGCCTACTGGCGGGAGCGGCAGCTTCCGGTGACCATCGTCCGCCTGTTCAACACCGTGGGACCGCGCCAGACCGGGCGCTACGGCATGGTCGTGCCCACGCTGGTCCGGCAGGCGCTGGCCGGCGAACCGCTGACGGTGTTCGGCGACGGGTCGCAGACGCGCAGCTTCGCCGACGTGGCCGACGTCGTGCAGGCCCTGGTCGGGCTGGCGGCCGAGCCGCGCGCGGCGGGCGACGTGTTCAACGTCGGCAATCCGGAGGAGGTCTCCATCCTCTCGCTGGCGCGGCGGGTGCTGGACGCCGCCGGCAGCCGCTCGCCCATCGTCACCGTCCCCTACGAGCGCGCCTACGAGGCCGGCTTCGAGGACCTGCCGCGGCGGGTGCCCGACATCGCGAAGATCCGGGCGCTGACCGGCTGGACGCCGACCGTGGGGCTGGACGACATCCTGGCCCGCGTCGTCGCGCACGAGCGGGCCGGCACGGCGCTGGCGGGCGCACCCCCGGACCGCTGATGCGTACTCGCGGCGCCGTGGCCTTCCCGGCGGCGCGGGCGGCAACGGCGCTGGCAACGGCGCTGGCCGCGGCGGGGCGGGCGGCGCCGGCCCTCGCCGCCGCGGTCGCGGCCGGCCTGGCCCTGCTGTCCGCCGCCGATCCGGGACGGGTGCCGGCGCCGGCGCTGGCGGCCCTGGTCCTGCTGCCGGCCCTCTCCGCCTGGCGCCCCGCCGCCGGACTCGTCGCCGTCGCCGCGCTGGTCCCGGTCGCGGGGTGGCTGAGCCGGTTCGGCGTGCCGTTGCGCCTGGCCGAAGCCCTCGTGCTGGCGGTGCTCGCCGGCGCGCTGGCGCGGCTGGCGCTCGACGGGGGCCGGCGCGCCGGCCCGGCCGCCCTGGCGCCGGGGCCGGGACCGGCCGCCGTCCTGCTCGCGGCCGCCGCGGCGGCCGCGGTCGCCGTCGAGCTGGCGGTGGCGCAAGCCGGCGTCCGCGACTTCCGGACGCTCGAGTGGCTCGGCGCGCTCCGGGGCGACTACCTGTTCCGCGGCTGGGCGGGGGTCACGGGACTGGTCGACGCGGCGCGGCTGATCGAAGGCGCGGCGCTGCTGCTGGTCGTCCTGGCCTGGAGCCGGCGCGACGCCGGCCTCCCGCGGCGGCTCGCCGCCGCCACCCTCGCCGGGGCGGCCGGGGCGGCGGCGGTCAACCTGTACGTGCTGCTGGAGGACCTGCTCGCCGCGGAGTCGGCGGCGACCCTGGCCGGGTATCTCCGCGGCAGCCACCGGCTGGCCGGACACGTGCGCGACGTCAACGCCACCGGCTCCTACTTCCTCCTGGCCGGGCTGGCCGGCCTCGGGCTGATCGCCGGCCGCCGCGGGGCGCGGCCCGCGGCCCTGCCCGCCCCGGCCGCGGCCGCCGTCCTGGCCGCCGGCGCCGCGTGCTGGTTGTCCGGGTCGCGGTCGGCGCTGGCCGCGGCCGCGCTCGTCGGCCTCGCGGGCGGGGCGTGGTGGGCGTGGACGCGGCGGCCGCGGGGCCGGCTCGGGCTGGCCGCGGCCGGTGCGCTGGCGGCCGCGCTGCTGGCCCTGCCCCTGGCCGTCGCCGCGGCCTACCCCGGCCGCGGCGACGGCGCGGCGGCGGACAGCCTGCGTCACCGGATCGAGTTCACGACCCGCAGCCTGCGCATGTGGCGCACCGAGCCGCTGTTCGGGGTGGGCGCCGGACGGTACCTCCTGCTCTCCGAGCAGTTCGCGGGGGACGGCGCGGCGCCCCGGTTCCGGCGCGAGAACGCGCACAACAACTTCCTGCAGATCGCGGCCGAGCTGGGCGCGGCCGGCATTGCCGCCTTCCTGGCCCTGCTGGCCGCCTGCGCGGGCCGCGCGTGGCGGGCGCTGCGAGCCCGCGACGGCCCGGACCCGCTGCTCGCCGGCGCGGGGGCGGGAGCCGCGGCCTACCTGCTCACCTGCCTCACCGGGCACCCGCTGCTGACCGGCGAGACCGCCTATCCGTTCTGGATCGTGCTCGGCGTGGCGGCGGCGCGCGCCGAGCGGCTGCTGCCGGCGCCCGGCTCCGGCGCGCGCCGCGCGGCCGCGACGGGCTGGGCGGCGGGCCTCCTGCTGCTGGCCTCGGTGCCCTTCCGGACGGACGCGGCGGTCCAGGGGCTGACCGCCGGCCAGCCGCGCTCGGTCGTCGACGACCTGCGCGGCGGCACCTTCGGCCCGGAGACGGGACCGCGCGGCCGCTGCTTCCGCTGGAGCGGTCCGTACGCCACGTTCCTGGCGCCGGGCGACGCGCGGGCGGTGCGGGTCCCGTTGCGGGCGCCCCACGCGCGACTCGACCGCCCGGTGACCGTGGAAATCGCGCTCGGCGGCCGGCCGGCGAGGCGCATCCCGCTGCTGGACGGGCGCTGGACCACGGTGCCGCTGCCGCTCGCCCCGGACCCGCCCGGCGGCGTGCACCGCGTGGACCTGACCGTGGATCCGCCCTGGACCCCGCGCGAACGGCGCAACGGCGACGGCCGGACGCTGGGGGTGCAGGTGGGCGCGCTGGCGCTCGACGGCGGGGACGCGCCCGGCGGCGCCGGCGGCTGCTGACCGGAGGCGCGCGACTCAGCGATGCCGAGGCCGCGTTCCGTCAGGTCCGTCTGCCGGCGCCGGCGGCTGCTGACCGGAGGCGCGCGACAGGCGACCTCACAGTGCCCCGTGCCGGCGTCAGGCGGCGTCCCGGTCGCGGCGCCCGGCGAGGAAGCCCTCGAGCGAACCTTCGAGCTTGGCCATCCGTTCGCGGTTCTCGCCCAGCTCGCGGTTGACCTGGTCGAACCGCTGGTTCATCTCCGCGTTCAGGTTGTCCAACCGCTTGTGCGTGTCGTCGAAGCGGCGGCTCATGTCGGTCTTCAGGTCGTCGAAGCGGTGGCTCACGTCGGTCTTCAGGTCGTCGAAGCCGTGGCTCAGGTCGTCGACACGCTTGTTGACGTCGGTCTTCAGGTCGTCGATGCTCTTCCTGACCTCGGTCTTCAGGTTGTCGACACGCTTGTTGACGTCTCGGCGCAGGCTGCGGATGTCGGACCGCAACCATCCGAACAGCCCGAGTATCAGCGCCGGCGTCAGCCATGGGATCAACTGTTCCATCCGACTCGCCTTCCGATTCCGATGCTAGCACGGACGGCGTCGCGTCATTGCCCTGAACGCCAGCGACGGCGGCGACGGCTCTCGGCAGGGCTGGTAACATAGCGACGCCCGCGACGGCGGGCTGCGACCCGATGAGCCTGGCGGATGCGCGGTGGATCGACCTCACCCACAGCGACGACGAGCGGGGCACGCTGACGGCCCTGGAGGGAGAGGCCATCCCCTTTCCGATCCGGCGCCTCTTCTACATGCACCGCGTCCCGTGGAAGCTGGAGCGCGGACACCACGCGCACCGCTACACCCGGCAGTGCCTGATCCCGGTGGCGGGAGCCTTCGCCATCGATGCCTGGGACGCGACGACGGCGGCCACCTACGTCCTCGACGACCCCAACCGCGGCCTGTACCTGCCGGTCATGACCTGGGTGCGCCTGTACGACTTCCGGCCGGAAACGGTGGCGCTGGTGCTGTGTGACACCGTCTACAATCCCGCCCACGTCGTCCGCGACCGGCGCGAGTACGAGCGGCTGATGCGGGAGGCTTCGCCGGCCACATGAACGGGGCGCACCCTTCCCGAGCCGCCGCACGACCGGGGTTCCTCGCCTCGGCGCTGTCCGTGGCGGGCCGCTTCTCGGACGTGGACGCGGCCCGCCGCTGGCTGCACGAGCGGCGCGGGGCGCAGCGCTGCCGCGTCGAGCGCATCCCCTTCGCGAGCCTGCGCGGGTGGGGCTTCGAGCCGGGCTCGGGCGACCTGGCGCACGAGTCGGGACGTTTCTTCCGGGTGCAGGGCGTCCGCGTGCAGTGCGACTTCCCCGCCCCGTTGCGCTTCGAGCAGCCCATCGTCGACCAGCCCGAGGTGGGCGTGCTCGGCATCCTGGCCAGGCGCTACGACGGCGTCATGCACTTCCTGCTGCAGGCCAAGATGGAGCCGGGCAACATCAATCTCGTCCAGTTGTCGCCGACGGTCCAGGCCACGCGCAGCAACTACACGCGGGTGCACGGCGGCGCGCGCCCGCGCTACCTCGACTACTTCCGCCCCGGCAGCGGCTGCCGCGTGCTGGTGGACCAGTTGCAGTCCGAGCAGGGCCTCTTCTTCCTGCGCAAGCGCAACCGCAACATCATCGTGGAGACCGACGAGGAGGTCCCGCTGCACGACGATTTCCACTGGCTGACGCTGGGGCAGATCAAGAAGCTGATGCAGGACCCGCACGCCGTGAACATGGACACCCGGACCGTGATTGCGGCCGTCCCGCTGGCCCCCGGCGACGGCGGGGCGCTGGCGCCGGACAGCCCGCCCCACCCGCCGCCGGGCACGTTCGGCGAGGCGCTGATCCGCTCGACCCGGGCGGCCTCCGCGGGCTGCCAGCCGATCGAGGCGGTGATCAGTTGGTTGACCGAGATCCGGGCGCGGGCCGCGATCGACTGCCGGCCGTGCGCGCTGGGGGCGGTGCGGGGATGGGACCGCGACGCGCACGAGCTGCGCCGCCGCGACGGGCGGTACTTCACGGTCTTCGGGGTGGCGGTCGAGTCGGACGCCCGCGAGGTGCCGGGATGGACGCAGCCGATGGTGCAGCCGGTGGAGACCGGCGTCGCCGCCTTCGTCACCCGGCGCATCGGCGGGCTGCTGCACTTCCTGGTGCAGGCGCGCATGGAGCCGGGCCTGTGGAACCTGATCGAGCTCGGCCCCACGGTGCAGTGGCTCCCGGGCGCGCCCACCGACGAGGAAGATGCGCCGTTCATGCTGCGGGAGGTCCTGGACGGGTCGGCGGGCGTCGTGCGCCATCGCTCCACGCAGTGCGAGGAGGGTGGCCGCTTCTACCGCTACACGACCCGCAACCTGGTCATCGAGCTCGACGAGGGCGACGACCGCCCGGTGACGCCGAACCACGCGTGGGTGACGCTGGGTCAGCTCAACACGCTGATCCGCTACGGCAACCATCTGAACATCGAGGCGCGCAGCGTGCTGGCGTGCCTCGACGTGCAGGAGTAGCCGCGCCGTGCACCTCCTGATCCTGGGCTGCTCGAGCATCGTTCGGCGGCGGGTGCTGCCGGCCGCGGCCGCCGTCCCGGCCATCGGCCGCGTCTCGGTCGCCTCGCGCAGCCGCGGCGCCGGCGTTGCGGACTCCTTCGCCGGGACCGACGGCCCGCCGCTCGGGTGGTTCCGGGACTACGACGAGGCGCTCGCCTCGTCGGGCGCCGACCTGGTGTACGTGTCCGGGGTCAACGCGGCCCATGCCCAGTGGGTGCTGCGCGCGCTGGAGCACGGGCGCCACGTCGTCGTGGACAAGCCGGCGTTCCCGGACCTGGAGACCGCCGAGACCGCCGTGCGCCTGGCGCGGGCGCGCGGCGTCGGCCTCGCCGAGGCGACGGTGTTCACCTGGCATCCGCAGGCGGCGGCCCTCAAGGCCCTGACGGACGAGGCCGAGGCGGGCGCGACGCGCGCCACCGCGACGTTCTCCTTCCCCCCGCTGCCGGCCGGCGACTTCCGGTACCGCGCCGCGTGCGGGGGCGGCAGCCTGTACGACCTGGGGCCCTACGCCGCGGCGACCAACCGCCTGCTGTTCGGGACCGCGCCGGCCGCGGTGCACTGCGCGGTGCTGACGCGGGCGCGCGGCGTCGACACCTCGTTCAGCGTGCTGCTGACCCACGCGCACGGCGGATCGCTGGCCGGCCACTTCGGCTTCGTCACCGCCTACCGGAACCGCCTGTCGGTGCTGACGCGCTCGCGGGCGATGGACGCCGACCGGGTGTTCACGACGCCGCCGGACCTGGCGTGCGCGCTGCGCGTGCGCGAGGATCGCACCGACCGCGAGGTGCCGATCCCGGCCGCCGACGCCTTCGCACGCTTCCTGGCGTCGTTCGCCGCGGCGGCGGCCGGCGGCGGATTCGAGCCGTTCGAGCGCGCGCTGCTGGAAGACGCGGCGCTGGTCGCCCGCCTCCGCCGGGCGGCGGGCCTGGAGAAGGGGACGTGACCACAGCGACCGGGAGACGGGAGCCGGCAGCCGGACGGGCGGGGACGCTGCGCGTGTGGGACTACCGCGCGGAGTACGAGGCGGAGCGCGGGGACATCCTCGCCGCGGTCGACCAGGTGGCGCGCTCCGGCCGGCTCATCCTCGGCGAGAGCGTCAGGGGCCTCGAGCGCGAGCTGGCCGCCTGGTGCGGGGCCGGCCACGGCGTCGGCGTGGGCAGCGGCACCGACGCGCTGGTGCTGGCCCTGCGCGGTCTCGGCATCCGGCCCGGCGACGAGGTGATCACGACCTCGAACACCGCGATTCCGACCGTCTCGGCCATCGTCACCGCCGGCGGCGTGCCCCGCTTCGTCGACATCGAGCGGGGGACGTACCTGATGGACACGTCGCAGCTCGCCGCGGCGGTCACCGATCGCACCCGCTGCATCGTCCCGGTACACCTGTTCGGGCAGTGCGTGGACATGGACCGCGTGCAGGCGGTGGCCGGCGGGCGCGGGATCGCGGTGCTGGAGGACTGCGCGCAGAGCGCCGGGGCCGAGCAGGCGGGACGCCGCGCGGGGGCGCTGTCGGCCGCCGCCGCCTTCTCGTTCTACCCCACCAAGGTCCTCGGCGCGTACGGCGACGGCGGCATGGTGGTCACTTCCGACGAGGCGCTGGCCGCCCGCGTGCGGCGGCTGCGGATGTACGGCACCGACGGGCGCTACTACGCCGAGGAGCACGGCTACAACTCGCGCCTCGACGAGCTGCACGCCGAGATCCTCCGCCGCAAGCTGCGGCGGCTGGCAGGCTACGTCGACCGCCGGCGCGCCCTGGCGCGACGCTACGACGAGGCGCTGCGCGACTCTGGCCTGGCGCTGCCGCGCACGGCGCCCGGGAACCGGCACGTGTACTACCTGTACGTCGTGCGGCATCCGGCGCGCGACGCCATCATCCGCGAGCTGGCCGCCCGCGACATCGTGGTCAACGTCAGCTATCCGTGGCCCGTCCACACCATGCGGGCCTACGCGCACCTCGGCTACCGGACCGGCTCGCTGCCCGAGACCGAACGGGCCGCGAACGAGATCTTCTCGCTTCCGATGTATCCCTCGCTGCGGGACGCGGAGCAGGATCGGGTCTGCTCGGCGCTGCTGGAGATCGTTCGGAAGCTGGAGACCCCGGGCGCCTGACGCGCGCCGGCAGCCATGGCTTCCGCCCGACGGATCGTCGTCTGCGCCACCCAGGTGCCGTTCATCGACGGCGGCGCCGAGGCGCACACGCGCGGCCTCGTCGAGCACCTCCGGCGGCGGGGCCACGACGCCGAGCTGGTGACGCTGCCCTTCAAGTGGTATCCGCCCCGCGAGATCCTGGCCCACGCGGCGGCGTGGCGCCTGATCGACCTGAGCGAGAGCGGCGGCGAGCCCATCGATCTCGTGATAGCCTCGCGATTTCCGAGCTACTTCGTGCGCCATCCCCGCAAGGTGACGTGGCTCATCCACCAGTACCGCCCGGCCTACGACCTGTGCGGCACCGACTTCAGCGAGTTCACCCACGACGACCGGGACGTCGGCCTGCGCGAGACGCTGATGCGCCTCGACCGCGAGATGCTCCGGGAGTGCCGGCGGGTCTTCGCGAACTCCCGCAACGTCGCCGCCCGTCTCGAGCGGTTCAACGGCCTGACGGCGCCGCCTCTCTACCATCCCCCGCCGCTGGCCCACCGGCTCGCGGCCGGTCCGTACGGGGACTACGTGCTGTCGGTCGGGCGGCTCGTGCCGATCAAGCGCGTGGACCTGCTGGTGCGCGCCATGCGCGCGGTGGGCGCCCCGGTCCGGCTGGTCGTCGCGGGCGAAGGAACCGAGCGGGCCGCGCTCGAGCGCCTGGCCGCCGCGCTCGGCGTGGCGGACCGGGTGGAGTTCCGGGGACACGTCGACGACGAGGCGCTGGCCGCCCTCTACGGCGGGGCGCTCGCGGTGGCCTATCCGCCCTACGACGAAGACTACGGCTACGTGACGATCGAGGCGTTCCTGGCGTCGCGGCCGGTCGTTACCGCCCTCGATTCCGGCGGGACACTGGAGTTCGTCGAGGACGGCGTCACCGGGCTGGCGTGCGACCCGCGGCCGGAAGCCTTCGGCGCCGCCATCGACAGCCTGGCCGCCGACCGCGCGCGCGCGGCCGCGCTCGGCGAAGCGGGACGCGAACGGGTGCGCGGCATCGAGTGGGACCACGTCATCGACACCCTGCTGGGGGCGGCAGGCGCCTGATGCGACTCGCCTGGTTCACGCCTCTGTCGCCCGCGCGCTCCGGCCTCGCCGCCCACGGCGCCGGCCGGCTGGCGCAGCTCGCCGCCGACTTCGAGGTGGACGCCTACGTCGACGAGGCCGACCCGGCCGTGCTGGCGGCGCGCCTCCCCCCGCGCGTCGCCGTGCGCCCCGCCCACGAATTCCCGTGGCGGCACGCCCGCGACGCCTACGACCTGACGGTGTACGACCTGGCCGACGCCGCGGGGCACGACTACGCGTGGGGCTACGCCATCCGCCACCCCGGCCTCGCGGTGCTCCACGACACCGTGCTGCACCATGCCCGCGCCGGGCAGCTCCTGCGCCGGGGCCGGCTCGACGACTACCGCGCCGAGCTGCGGTTCGACCGGCCGGACCGGGAGCCGGACATCTGCGCGATCGCCGGCGCGGGGGTGCCCCACGTGCTGGCCGAGTGGCCCCTGCTGGGCGCCCTCGTCGCCGCGTCGCGGCTGGCCGTGGTCGCCGACGCCCGCGCCGCGGCGGATCTGCGCCGGCGCTACCCCGGCGCCCGCATCGACGCGGTGCGGTTCGGCGCCGCCGATCCGCTCGCCGCCGCCGCCTCGCCTTCCGACGCTGCGACGCCGGCCGGCGCCATGCCGAACACGCGCGCGAAGATGCGCGCGGCCGACGCCTCGCCTTCCGACGCTGCGACGGCGGCCGGCGCCCGGGGCGCTCCCGCCGGCGATCCGCTGATGTTCGCCGTGTGCCCGCCGACCGCCGCGGTCCGGCGGCTCGACCTGATCCTCGACGCCTTTGCGGCGCTGCCCCCGGCGCCGCCCACGCGGCTCCACGTCCTGGGGCCGGTCGCCGACCCGGGCGCCGCGCGCGCCCGAATCGACGCGCTGGGACTCGCACGCCGGGTACGCCTGACCGCCGGCGCCGATCCCGACGCGGCGTTGCGCGAGACCGACGTCTGCATCTGCCTCGCCTGGCCGCCGGCCGGCGAGACGACGCCGCTGTGGGTCCGCTGCCTGGCCGCGGGCAAGCCGACGATCGTCGGCCCCAGCCTGTGTGCGGAGAACGTGCCCCTGCTCGATCCCCGGACGTGGCGCCACCGCGACGGCGGGCCGGAAGCCGGGGTCGCGGTGGCGGTCGACCCCCTCGAAGAAACCGATACGCTGGCCCTGGCGATGCGCCGGCTCGCCGCCGACCCCGCGCGCCGCGCCGCCCTCGGCCGCCGGGCGCGGCGCTACTGGGAACAGGCGCACCGGGACGCGGCGATGGCCCGGGACTACCGGCGCGTCATCCGCACCGCCGCCGCGACGCCGGCGCCGCGTCCGGACGGGCTGCCGGCGCACCTGCGGGCCGACGGTCTGGCGCATGCCCGCGGCATCGCCGGGCGCATGGACGTGACGGTCGACTTTCTCGACCCGACCGCCGCCTCGTGACGCCCCAGCGGAGAGGAAACATGTTCGAGCGCACCGTCTCCCCCGACGACCTGGACCGGCTGGCAGCGGAACGCGAGGACGCCGAACGCGGCTACAACGACGCGCTGACGCGGCTCGACCAGGCCCTGCCGCGCCCGTTCGAGGCGGGTCGGCCGCCGGACGGCGGCGGCGCGCGCGGCCCGGCCGGACTCGACGCACCGGCGGCGACGCCCTGGCCGCCGCCGGACGTGCCGCGCCGCTACCGCTGGCTGCTGCCGCTGCTGGCGCCGATCGTCGGGCCCGCCTTCGCGCAGCAGGAGCGGACGAATCGCGCCCTGGTCGCGCACCTGAACGAACGCGCGGCCGCCGCCGGCGCCGAGCGCCGCCACGCCGAGGAGACGGTGGCGCGCATCGGCGCCCACCTGGCCGAGGCGCTGACGTTCCAGTCGCGGCTGCTGCAGTACCTGCAGCGGATCACGCCGTTCGTCGACACGAAGGACCGCGAAACGGCGGGCCTGATGCGGCGCATCAACGAGGACAACGGCGTTCTGATCGACAGCGCCGCCGCCGCGATCGACGGCGTCACCGCCGCCATCGAAGCGCTGGCCGTACGGGAGCGGGGACTGCGCGAATCGGTGCAGGTCCTCCACGGCGGGTCGCGGGTCGCCGCGCGCGAGCTCCATCGCCTGCGAGACCGGCTCGCCGGCCTGCAATCCACCCCGCAGCCGGCGCCGGCGTCGGCTGCGGACGCCGGCGAGCCCGCGGGGCCGGCGGCCACCGACCCGGCGGACGCCGGCGGCGAGCCCGCGGGGCCGGCGGCCACCGACCCCGGCCCCGCACCGGAAGCGGCGGCGGCCCCAGGCGCCCCGGCGCCGGCCTCCGGCGCCCCGGCGCCGGCGCTCGCGGATGCGACGGCGTACGCGATCTTCGAGGACGCCTTCCGCGGCGCGCAGACCGACATCGCGGCCCGCCAGCGGCGCTACGTCGCCTGCTTCGAGGGGGCGTCCGACGTGCTGGACGTCGGGTGCGGGCGGGGCGAGTTCCTCGAGCTGCTGCGCGACGGGGGCATCGCGGCCCGCGGCATCGACGTCAACGCCGAGATGGTCGAGCGCTGCCGCGAGCGGGGACTGGAGGCGACGCGGGCCGACGCCCTCGCCCACGTCGCCGGGCTGCCCGAGGAATCGCTCGGCGGGCTGTTCTCCGCGCAGGTCGTCGAGCACCTCGACGCCGACTACCTGCTGCGGCTGCTCGCGGCCGTGCAGCGGGCGCTGCGTCCCGGGGCGCGCATCGTGCTGGAGACCATCAACCCGGCCTCCTGGAGCGCCTTCTTCTGGTCGTACATCCGCGACATCACGCACCGGCAGCCGCTGCACCCGGACACGCTGGGCTACCTGCTGCGGGCGCACGGCTTCGTCGACGTCGAGATCGTCTACAGCGCGCCGGTGCCCGACACCGACCGGCTGCGACGGGCGCCTGCCGGCGCCGGCGTGGACGCCGCGCCGAACGGCGCCGCGCTGCGCGGCCTGATCGAGACGTACAACCGGAACGTCGACAAGCTGAACGGCCTGCTCTTCGCCCACCAGGACTACGCGGCGATCGGCACCCGGGCCTGACGCCGCGCGCGGGCCGGGCGCGGCCGTTCATTCCTCGCGCAGCGCGCGCCCGAGGCTCTCGACGATGGGGGTCAGCAGGTAGTCGACCACGGTGCGCGCGCCGGTGACGATGAGCACGTCGGCCTGCATGCCGGGGGTCAGCGGCAGGTCCGCCAGGCCGCCCTGGTCGGGATCGAGCGCGATGCGCGCCTCGTACCACGCCGCCCGCTCGTCGGCGAAGCGGTCGGCCGAGACCCGGACGACCTCGCCGGTCAGGCGGGGCGCTCCGAGCTGCGAGAACGCCGGCAGGCGGACCTGCGCCGGCAGCCCCACGACGACCGAATCGATGTCGTTCGGCGCGACGCGCGCCTCGATGATCAGCCGGTCGCCGGCGGGCACTATCTCCAGCAGCAGCTCCCCGGGCTCGATCACGCCGCCCGGGGTGAAGACGCGCAGGCCCATCACGATGCCTTCCACCGGGGCCGCGATGCGGGTGCGGGCCACGACGTCGCGGGCCGCCTCGACCTGCTCGCGCAGGTCCGACAGCTCGGTCTCCACCTCGCGCAGCTCCGCCGTCACCTCGCCCAGCCGGCGGTTGCGCAACTCGGCTATCAGCAGCTCCGTCTCGGCGACGGCGAGCCCGATGCGCGCGCCCTCCGACAGCGTGCGCGCGCGCTCGCCCGCGGCCCGGTCCCGATCGCGCTGCAGACCCAGGAGCCGCTGGTGCTTCGACTCCAGGCCGAGGAGCACGGTGCGCTGGATCTCGACCAGCCCCTCGTCCAGCACGCCGATCTGGCGGTCGAGGAAGGCCACCTCCTCGCGCAGTCCCGCCGCCCGCTCGTGCAACTGCTCGATCTGGCGCTCGCGGATGGCGATCTGGTTGGCCAGCGAGGCGGCGCGCGCCTCGAAGATCCGCTGCTGCGTGGCGAGGACCTCGCCGGCATCGGGATCCATCACGACCGACGCCAGCAGCTCCGGCGGCCAGCGGATGGCGGGCGCCCCGTCGCGCTCGGCCTCCAGCCGCGCGTTGAGCGCCTCGGCCGAACGCCACTGCGCCTCCAGCAGATCGAGCGTCGCGCGCGGCCGCGTGTCGTCGAGCACGATCAGCGTCTGCCCGGCCTCGACGAAGTCGCCGTCGGTGACCCGGATCTGCTCGACGATGCCGCCTTCGAGGTGATCGACCGTCTTGCGCTCGCTGCTGACCCCGATGACGCCGGGAGCCACCGCGCCGCTGGACAACGGGAACAGCGTCCCCCAGACGCCGAACCCGACGATGAACAGCGCGACGACCGCGAGCCCGAGCTTCATGCTCGGACCGACCGCCATCTCCGGCGGCGCCGCCGGGACGGGCAGCCGCGTCAGCGCGCCGCCGGGAGACGCCGGCGGGACGGGGGGCACGGGCGGCCGTTCAGCGTTGTCGGGCAAAGGATATCGTTCTCTCGTCGGCTCGGGCCGGCCTGGGCCGGGCTCGGCTAGCGCGCCCGGTCCGGATACGGCGGCGGCTGGCCATGCATGCCAGGCGCGTTGACGTGCGCGTTGAACGCTGTCTCCTGGGCATCAACGCGTCCCTCGAGCACGCTGAACTGATAAGCGTTCCATAGACCGGCAACGGCACCGATAGCCGCGGCAACGGCACCGATGACCGCAGTAACGGCAGTGAAAAACTCCACATTCATGTCCGCCGCGCCTCACGCGCTGCCGCCTGGGAGTCCAAGGGTCATGCGCTCAGCCCCTCCCAGCGGCTGATTCTCGATTCTACCCGTTCGACAACGCACCGCACCAGCGACGTTGGTATCCACCAGGATCACGCCAACTCTACCGGCTCCCGCGGCTGCCGGTGCTCGCGTATGAACAGCTCGATGTCCTCGCCCGGCTCGACCAACGCGATCAGGTTGTGCGGAAACCTGCCCGCGGACGGCGCTTTCTCGGCGGCATCGTCGAGAATCGAACGCACCAGGCCTTCGAGGCTGCAACCGCGCTGTTCGGCGCGTTGTCGCAGCCGCGCCTTCGATTCCGCCGACAAGTTGCGAATCGTGATACTGGCCATCAGCCCCCCCTGCCCCCTTGCCCAAACCACGCCAATCGATGATTGCATGCAATCACTTCGTCGGCAACCGGGTGTCGGCCGAGCACGGGCTCGCGCGGGGCCGGCGCGACACCGCGATCGTGGCGCTGGCGTTCCGCGCCAGGCTGCGCCGCTCCGAGATGGCCGCGCTGGTCCGGGGCGACGTCACGCCGACGGCGCGCGCCGGGCAGTTGCGGGTCCGCGTGCGGGCCTCGAAGGCCAACGCCGCCGGCCGTCGCGGAGGCCTCCGGCTGCTCGCCGGTCCCTTCGCCCGCGCTGTCGACCAGGCTGCGCCGCGGACGAGCCCGCGTCGTCTCGCTCGGCCCGCACCAAGTCAACCGCCATGTCCCGCCCACGTTCCCATCTCCGGACGGATGTCGATGCATAATGCTGTACAGCAGCCTCGGGCGCGGGGGGCGTAGCTACTCGCAGGATTATGAACTCTTCTCGAAAACGGTCTCCAGCCCGAATTCGATACTGACATCATCGAGCCAGACATCCGCAGTTCCCAGGGTCCAGATCTCCACCCGGCTGATCTGCTGCGGCGGCAGATACGGACAGGACGCCGACAGCCGTCGGTAACCCCCGTGGCCGCCTATCCACACAAGCCGCTCCCGGCACGTGACATCCCGATCGTAGCCCGTCACCAGAAGCTCCAGGATGTCCTGCGTGGCCGGGTCGCTGCTCCGTACCGACAAGTGCGCAACGAAGAAACCGGCCGGGAAACGTTCCGACGACAGCTGTCCGAGCAACCGTCTGCCGCCGGTTCGGCCGCGAAAGAGAGCAGTGCCGTTCCCCGCGAGGGGATCGCGGACCACCGTCGTCGGAGACCCTTCCAGCTCTTCCGCCTCGATGTGGTAGAAGGCGCCCGGCGTCTGCAACCACGCTGCGAGCCCCACCCAGACCAACGCAACGACGATCGCCATGCGCACGCGAGGGCGCAGCAGCGGCTGGAGTCCCTTCGCCGCCCGCACCAGCGCGATCGCGGCAAAGAGATAAATGCAAGGCAGCACCGGGAGAGCGAAGCGGTAGGACGATATGAACACCGCGTGGGTGGCCATCAGGATGCCGACGGTAGCCGGGAGTATCCACAGCGTTCGTCGCAGCGCCGGGCGTCGAAGCACGATCCACAGGCCGGCGAGGCCGAGCACCGGAATCGCGCTCCGGGAGAACGTCTGGAGCCGATCGAGCGAGACCCCGTCGAGCAGGAACCGGGACAACCAGAGCGGCGCGCTTCCCGGGACATGCCATCCGTCTTTCTCAATGCCCGAGAAATACAGGAGCTTCCTGCCCGCCAAGGCAAGCGCCGCGGCCGGATGGTCTCGGATGAAGGGCCATCCCCGTGGCTCTCCCATCCGGGTCAGGTGGAGATTGTAGGTCCCGTTCGCGTTGGGATTGTTTCCGATGTGAAGATTCAGCGGTCCCTTGCTGGAGATGGGAACGAAGCGCCCGTGCGAGCGCTGCTGCTCAACCACCCACGCGCCGACCACGATGGAGAACAGTATCGCCATGGCAGTGACCGTACTGACCGCCCGTGGCCGGTCGGGCGACCATCTGTACGCTGCGACGAGCATCAGCGGAAAGACCGCCGCGAACGGTTCACGGGTGAGCGCGCACGCCGCCGCGCCGCACGCCGCCCCCATGTACAGAACGCCTGCGTGTGGTCCGGACGCCTCGCGTGCGCCCAGCAGGAGCAGGCAAGTGCCCAGGAAGAGGAACGCGATGAGTACCTCGTACTGCAGGGTTACTGCGTATGCTTGGAACATGGGCGAGAGCAGCACGAACCCGCCGGCGAGGATCCCCTCGTAACGGCCGGCGTACCGGCGCCCCAACCACCAGATGCCGGCGGCGATAGCGCTCACCATCAGGCAGAAGACGATTTTCGGCGGCAGGTAGTCGTGGCCGAACAGACGGTACAAAAGAGCCAGAAACGCGACGAACCCTGGCGGTTGGTCGATCGGGACGGCAAGTACTCCAGCCCTGGCGACTTCCGCCGCGATGCGGTCGTACGTCGCCGTGTCGATCCCCAGATTGCAGCACGACCTGCCGCCTGCGTGATCCAAGGCGAAGTGGAGGTTGTGCAGAGTCCCGACCAGCAGGGCGACGAGCAAGAGAACGCCCGGCGCGAACCGGCGGACCCTACCGTACAGCGCGGATTTCGATTCGCAACTCCGCAGCCGTCGAGCCAGGGACGCGCCGATGGCCAGAACCAGCGCCGCCCAGGCGACAAAGACGAACGGTTCCAGCCCCGCCGCGGCGTGCGCCAATCGGATGTCGTTCGGCGACGGTCGGTCGCGAAACAGGTAGCGCGGAGCGAACGCGGCGCCGCGACCGCCACGCGGAACCGCCGCCAGCGACACGTGATGGGCTCCCCCGTGTTGCTCGTAATCGACGACGACCTCGTGGACGCCGGCGTCGAGGGCGACGGTCCGGACGACAACGTGCATGTCGGCGGGAGGCGTGCGCCGGAGCACAAGCCTCCCGTCGAGCCTGACGTCGAGGCGGTCGTCGCCGCCCCCCCACAGGTCGAAGACTCGCGCCTCGGCCACGTGCCAGTACCCCCGCCAGCGGGCGCTGAAGAACCTGCGCGGGAGTGCCGGATCGTCATCCAGAAAGTCGAGCGTGATGGAGTCGCTGACGTCTTCCACAAGCAACGCGCCGCGGAACCCGGTTTCGGAGTAGACGGTTCGGCGCAGTCCGGTGCGGTCGCCCAGGTGCGCGTCCACAACCAGAAGAAGCGCGGTCGATGTCAGGGCTGCAATGGCGCAACCGAGGACGTGGCGGGGCAGGTTCCTGCGAACGAAACCGTGGACACGCGGAGTCATGGCAGTCAGGAAGGTGGGTTCCGGCACGAGCCCCTCACAACTTGAGTCGTTTGAACGCCCGTTCCGGAATGACGCGCACGACCAGCATGATCCAGCGCCAGATCGGCCGAACATAGATGACGTCGCGGCGGCGTCGCACCGCACGCACGACCGCATCGGCGACCTCGTCCGGCGTGGCCGCCAGCGGCGCTGGCAGATCCATGCCGTCGGTCATCCGCGTGCGCACGTAGCCCGGCTTGACCGTCACCACGTGGACGCCGGAAGCGGCCAGGCGGTTACGCAGGCCGGACAGGTACGCGGAGAATCCCGCCTTGGCGGACCCGTAGACGCAGTTCGAGGCGCGTCCCCGATCACCCGCCACGGAGCTGACGCCGACCAGGACGCCGCTGCCCCGCTTCTCGAAGCGTTCGGCGAGCGCGCCCAGCAGCAGCGATGGTCCCAGGTAGTTCGTCCGCATGACCCGCGCGGCGATGTCGCGGTCACGCTCCGCCCGTCCGTCGAGCAACCCGATGACGCACACCGCCACGTCGGGCAGCGGATCGAGCTCGTCGACCAGCGCCGCGCCGCCCGCGTCGGCGAGCACGTCGCAGCCATACAGAGCAACTGGCGCGCTCGCGCGCACCCGGATGTCCCGCGCCTCGTGCTCGAGCCGCGCGCGGTCGCGGGCCGCGAGTTGCAGCGCGTGCCCGCCGGCGGCGAAGGCGCGTGCGATGGCGCGCCCGATATCCGCCGTCGCTCCCAACACCAGGACCGTCCCGATTCCCTCCGCCACCGTACGCTTCCTTCCTGCCCGTGCCCGTTCGGCGGACACCTCCGGTTACAGCGCAAGCCGGCGGGAGAGCATCGAGTCGAACCTGCCCCGCCCCCCCGGCGTGGTCGTTCGCACCAGCTCGAAGGCGGCGTGTCCGGGATAGCCCTCGCGCACCCGTTCCGGCGTACAGCACGCGTCCTTGGCAAGATAGACGCGTCCGCCGTGCGCGTGCGTGATCGCGTCCAGTGCGCCGAAGAGCGCCGGCGTGCCGCTCCGCATCGGAAAGTCGAGCGCGAGCGTATACCCCTTCATCGGAAACGACAGCAGCCCCTCCCCGGCGGCGCCGAACAGCTTGAGCACTGCCAGAAACGACCCCTGCCCCACGGTGGAGACGCGTTCGAGCAGCGCCGCCATGCCGGACGCGCTCTCGGCGAGCGGCAACACGCACTGGTACTGGACAAAGCCGCGGCGGCCGTAGAGACGGTTCCAGGCCTCCACGCCGTCCAGCGGAAAGAAGAACCGGTCGAAGTGCATCGAGCGGGCTGTCGCGCCCATCCGCCCGCGCCGGTAGTACAGCGCATTGGCGAGGCCAATCGAAGCGCGATTGAGCAGCATCGACGGCGCATCGACAGGCACCTTGAACCAGTGTACGCGCGCTGGCGGAGCCAGCGGATGGGTCGCGCCGGTAGCGGCAAGCGCGGCCCGCTCCAGGAACCGTCCGCGCATCACCAGCCCGCGGCCGAGCGCCGCGCCGCGGGCGAGGCAGTCGATCCACGCCACGCTGTAGGGCCAGTCGCCCGATGCGTCCAAGAGGGCCATCGCCTCGTCGAGGTCGTGTGCCGGCAGCGTCTCCGCCATGACGAACGCAGTCTCGATCGGCACCAGCCGGAAGCTCGCCCGGAGGATCACGCCGGTCAGACCCATCCCGCCCAGGGTTGCGCGGAACAGGCCGGCGTCGTCCGTGCGGCTGCACTCCCGGACGCCACCGTCGGCCGTCGCGAGCGTCAGCGACGCCACGTGCGCGCCGAACGTTCCGTCGCGATGATGGTTCTTGCCGTGCGCGTCGGCAGCGATCATGCCCCCCACGGTGACAAACTTCGTGCCCGGCACTACGGGAGGAAACCAACCCCGCGGCACGAAGGTCCGGATGATGTCCGCCAGCAGGACGCCGGCTTCGCAGGTCAGCAGACCGGTAGCTGCATCGAACGCCAGCATCCTGTCCATCGCCAGCATCGAGAGAGTCAGATCGGGGTTCAGCGCGGCGTCGCCGTAGGACCGGCCGTTGCCGCGAGCGATCAGCGTGTCGTGACTAGCTGCGAGATCCCACAGATCCTCGTTTCGGCGCAGACGCTCCAACCGGCACTCTATCGCCGGGTACCGGCCCCACCCGGAGAGCATCATCGTGCCCGGCCCCGGAGCATGACTCCGGCCCTCGCAGCATGTGGCGTCACAGGGCCACCAGGAAGACGGCGACGATGGTGATGAGGGTCAGCCAACTCGCCGCGTCGCCCATGGCGAACACCAGCGGGTCGTCGTCGACCGTCCCGCGATTGGCGAGCAGCGTCATGCGACCCAGCCAGTAGAGCAGCGGCAGACAACTCGCCCACAGGACCTGCGGACGGGCGTATTGCTCTGCAACGCTCGGGCTCTGGATGTAGAACGCCAGCACCAGCACCGAGGCGACACTGCTGGCCGCGCCGAGCGCGCCCAGCACCGGGAGATCGGCCGCAGCGTAGGCCCGGCCTTCCGATGCCGACCTCCCGGCCGCGGAGACGGCATACAGCTCACGCTGGCGCTTGACGATGGCCAGGGTGAGAAACAGGAACATGGAGAAAGCGATAAACCAGTGCGACAAGGCGACCTCGGTCGCCGACGCACCGGCGAGCACGCGCACGGTGAACAGCAAGGCGAGCGCGACCACGTCGAGAAAGACCGTACGCTTGAGCCACAGCGAATAGACCGACGTGACCGCCAGGTACGACAGGACGCAGTACCCCACTCCAGCCGACAGGAGGAACGCGCCGAGCAGGCCTCCCGCGACCAGTGCGGCGCCAAGGCCGGCGGCCGGCCGCAACGGCACCTTGCCGGCCGCCAACGGACGCAGCCGTTTGGCCTGGTGACGGCGGTCGCTGGGGAGATCCAGCAGGTCGTTCCACAGGTAGGTGCCCGAGGCGGTTAGCGTCAGGGCCGCGAAGACCCTCGCCGCGTCCAGATAGAGCTCTGGACTCGTCTCGTGGGCGGCGACAGCCGGGGCGAATACCAGCGCGTTCTTGAGCCAGTGGCGCGGGCGCAACGCCAGCAACCAGTCCACCAAGCTGCCGCCGGGACCGGAAAGCAAGCGAAGAGCGTCGCCCGGCGGCGCCGACGATTCTCCTCGCACCACAACCGCGCATGGTAGCAGACGCACCGTACCCCACCGCACCAGCCCGGATGCCATGCTGCCCGCGTCAGGGCGCCCGGCGGCGGGGCCGTTTTGCTAGGATGACGGCGCGCGTGTCCAAGCTCATCATCCAGATTCCCTGCCTGAACGAGGCCGCGACGCTGCCGGCGACGCTGGCCGACCTGCCCCGCGCAATCGACGGCATCGGCAGCGTCGAGTGGCTGGTGATCGACGACGGCTCCAGCGACGGCACGGCCGAGGTGGCGCGGGCGCAGGGCGTCGATCACGTGGTCCGGTTCCGCACCCACCGGGGACTCGCGGCGGCCTTCATGGCGGGGCTCGACACCGCGGTGCGCCTGGGGGCCGACTACATCGTCAACACGGATGCCGACAACCAGTACGCCGGGGCGGACGTCGCCGCGCTGGTGCAGCCGCTGCTGGACGGAACGGCGGACATCGTCATCGGCGACCGCAACGTCGCCACCCTGCGGCGGATGCCGCCGCTCAAGCGCTGGCTGCAACGGATCGGAAGCTGGGTGGTGCGGCGGGTCTCGAACACCGCCGTGCCGGACGCCACGAGCGGGTTCCGCGCCTATACGCGCGAGGCGGCGCTGCGCCAGACGGTGGTGTCGGACTTCTCCTACACCCTGGAGCAGATCATCCAGGCCGGCCGCAAGCGGATGGCGATAGCCCACGTGCCGGTGGCCACCAACGACACCACGCGCCCCTCGCGGCTGTTCGACAGCGTCTTCACCTACGTCCGCAAGTCGGCCGCGACGATCGTGCGCGTCTACACGCTCTACGAGCCGCTCACGGTGTTCACGGCGGCGGGCCTGAGCCTGGTCGCCGGCGGTCTCGCCATCTCGCTGCGCTTTCTCTACTTCTATTTCAGCGGCGCCGGCTCCGGACACGTGCAGTCGCTGATCCTCGCGGCGGTGCTGCTGATCGTCGGCTTCCAGGTGCTGCTGATCGGCCTGCTGGCCGACGTCCTCTCGGCCAACCGCAAGCTGACCGAGGAGCTGCTGTACCGCGTGCGCGCGATGGAGGCGGGCGGGACGCCGCTCGGCGACCCGACCCGGACCGACCGGGAGGCTACAATTCGGCGACCATGAAGAGGCTCGTCGCAGGCACGGTCTGCCTCGTCGCGGCGTGCGCCGCGCCAGCGGTCTGGTGGACGGCAGCGGATCGCCTGCGGACCACCGGCGACGAGCCGCACTACCTGATCATCGCGGCGAGCGTGCTCCGCGACGGCGACCTCGACGTCACGAACAACTACGAGGAGGACGCGCGCACGGCCGAGATCTACGGCCCCGTCGAGCCGCACGCGACCGCGGGCCGGCCGACGCATGCGCCCGGACTGGGCATCCTGCTCGCCGTCCCGTTCGCCCTGGGCGGACCGCTCGCGGCGCGCCTGGCGCTGTGCCTCTTCGCGGCGCTGCTCGCCTGGGCGGTCTGGCGGGGGCTCCGCGACGCGCTGCCGGCCGGCGAGGCCCGGCTCGCCGCCGCCGGCCTGCTCGCCACCCCGGCGGTCCTCTTCGGCGCTTCCCGGATCTATCCCGACCTGGCCGGCGGCGTCGCGGCGACGGCGCTGGCGGTCTGGCTCTGGACGACGCCCCGTTCGGCGCGCAGTCTCGCGGGATGGAGCACGTACTGGTTGTGCACGGGCCTGCTGTGGTGGCTGCACGTGAAGTTCCTGGCCCCCGCCGCCATCCTCGCGGCGGCCGGCGCGTGGCAGATCCGGCGCGAGCGCGAGGCGGGAGCCGCCGGCCCGCCCCTCGCCGCCCACCTGGCCGCCGCCTCCCTCGTCCTCGTCGGCCCGCTCGCGCTCGGCTGGTGGCACGTCGCCGCGTTCGGGAGCGTCCTCGGGCCGCGCGCGATCGGCTGGGAGTTGTCGTCGCCCTGGCTGCAGCGCGCGCAGGTCTTCCTGGGCCTGCACCTGGATCAGGGCCAGGGCATGTTCCTTCAGCAGCCGCTGCTGCTGCCGGGTCTGGCCGCGCTGGGCTGGATGGCGCGCCGGCGCCATCCGCTGACGCTGCCGTGGCTGCTGCTGTACGCCTCGCTCATCGTGCCGAACGCGCTGCAGTGGTCCGGCCGCTTCGGCGGCGGCGGCCCCGCGGGCCGCTTCGGCTGGTCCGCCATGTGGCTCTGGATCATCCCCCTGGGAATCTGGATGGCCGCCGAGCGCGACACGCTGCGGCGCACCGTCCGCCCCGTGGTCCTGACCGCCCTCGCCTATCAGGCGGCGCTGGCGATCCGCTGGCTGCCGGAGCCGTTCGGGCTGCTGTCGCGGCAGTCCGAGCTGGTCTGGTCGCGCCACTCGCTGTTTCCGGTGTCGGTCCGCTACTCCCTGCCGAGCTTCTACTTCTGGGAATCGGACGCCTGGTTGCACTACCTTCCGAACGTCGTCTGGATCGGCGGCGCGCTGCTGCTCGTCGCGACGGGTCTGCTGTGGGCCTCGGCGGCCCGGGCGAAGCTGCGCCCGGTCTGGATCGGCGGCGTCGCGCTCGCCGCCCTGCTGCTGCCGGTCGAGCCCACCGCCGACACGGAGTCGCCGGCCGACGACGCCCTCCACGAGTTCGTGGCGCGCAGCGTCGGCAGCGAGATACCGCGGCGCTTCGAGGCGGAACGCATGTTCCCGATGTCGCTGGCCGCGGACACCACGCGCGCCGACCCGCGCGCGAGCGGCGGCCTGGCCCGCGGCAGCGCACCGATTCGGCCGGACCGCATCATGCTCTTCGGTCCCTACGTGTCGCTCGCCCCGGGCCGCTACCGGGCCGAGGTCGCCCTGCGGCTGGCGGCGCCCAGCGTCGAGAGGCGCGCGGCGCGGTTCGAGATCACGGCGGCGCGGGCCCGGACGATCGTCGCCGGGATGGAGGTGCCCGCGGCGCGCCTGCCCGACGACGGGACCTGGGCCACGGGGGCGATCGTCTTCGAGATTGCCGAGGCGCTGCGCGACGTCGAGTTCCGCGTCATCGCGTATCCGGGTGTCGACCTGCTCGCCGACTACGTGGACCTGACGCCGGTGCTGCCGCGGCCGGAGCGGCCGCAACCCGCGGTGATCGTCGAGCTTCCCGCGTAGCCCCATGCATTTTCTGCCGGTCTTCCCCGACGTGACCTCCGAGCCCGCGGCGAGGTCGCGCACGGGCGCGCGCGGCGGCGACCCGGCATGACCACGACCCGCCGGCACACCGTCGTGCTGATCACGACGTCGTATCCCCGCTTCCCCGGCGATCTGACCGGGACCGCGGTCGAGCCGATCGCGCACGGTGTCGCGGCCCGCGGCCACGCGGTGCACGTGGTGGCGCCGTGGCACCCGCTGGTGCGGCGACCGGACCGCGAGGGCGGCGTACGCTTCCACTTCTACCGCTACGCCCCGCTGCGCTCCCTCAACGTCTTCGGCTACGCCGGCGCGCTCCGCGCCGACGTGTCGATGCGCCCGGCCGCCTACGCGGCGGCCCCGCTGGCGCTGGTCGCGGCCCACCGCCTGGCGCGGCGGGTGATCCGGGCGCACGGGGCCACCGTCCTCCATGCGCACTGGGTCATTCCCGGGGGGGCCACCGCCGCGGCGGTGGCCGGCCGGCTGCCGATCGTCGTCAGCCTGCACGGCTCCGACCTGTTCGTCGCCGAGCGCAACCGGCTGGTGCGCCTCGCCGCCCGCGCCGCGTTCCGGCGCGCCGATCGGGTCACGGCCTGCAGCGCCGAGCTGCACCGCCGGGCGCTCGCGCTCGGCGCCGACGACGCCCGCACCGAGACGCTGCTCCACGGCGTGGACGTGGACCGCTTCGCCCCGGACCGCGACGTCCGGCGGCGCGTCCGCGCCGCGCACGGCCTCGGCGACGCCGCGGAGATCGTGTTCGCGGTCGGGCGGCTGGTCCGCAAGAAAGGCTTCGAGTACCTCGTCGACGCGGTGGCGCGGCTCGCGCCGCGACGCCCCGCGCTGCGGCTGGTTCTCGCCGGCAGCGGCGACCTCGACGACGAGCTGCGCGCCCGGGCGGCGGACGGGGGGATCGCCGGCCGGGTCACGTGGCTGGGAGCGATTCCGCACGACGCGGTGGCCGGCTGGCTGGCCGCCGCCGACGTGGCGGCGGCGCCCTCGGTGGTCGACGACGCGGGCAACGTGGACGGCCTGCCCAACACGATCCTGGAAGCGCTGGCCACCGGCACGCCGGTGGTCGCGACGCACGCCGGCGGCATCGCCTCGGTGGCCGTCGACCGCGAGACCGCGCTGGTCGTTCCCGAGCGGGATGCCGCGGGGCTGGCCGCCGCGCTCGAGGCGCTGCTGAACGACCCGGCGCTCGGCGCGGCCATCGGCCGCGCGGCCCGCGAGCGGATGCGGACCGAACACACCTGGGAACGGGTCGCGAAACGCTTCGAGACGGCGTATGCCCTGGCCGCCGAGCACGCGCGGGCCCGCTGAACGCCATGCTGTCCGAGGCCGCTCTCATTGTCCGCCGGATCCTGCCCCTGCCGCGCCCGGACGGCTCCCGCCTGCCGCGGCGCCTGGTCCTTCTGCTCGCCGTCCTGTGCCTCGCCGCGCTGTGGATCCGCCTGGCCCACATCGCCGGCACCCTGCCGTACCCCCGCCACATCGACGAGGTGCGGATTACGGCGCGGGCGCACGGGATGGTGACGACCGGCGAGTACCACCCGGTCGACTTCATCTATCCGGCCCTGCCCCGCTACCTCGCGGCGGCGGCGATGGCGGCCGGCGTGGCGTGGACGTCCGGCGAGACGCAACCGGCCGGAACCGATCCGGTGGGCCTGTGGACCTACCCGCACTACGAGCGCCCCGCCGTGATCGGCGCGGCGCGGCGGCTGTTCGCGCTGCTCTCGGTCGTGGCCCTGGGCGCCACCGGCGTCGCGGCGTGGCGCTTCCTGCAATGGCCGGGGGCGTTGCTGCTCGCCCCGCTCGTCCTCGCCACCTCCCGGCTCTTCTTCACCCACTCGTGGGAGTACCTCAACGTGGACGTCGTCGCGGCCTGCTTCGCCGCGCTGGGCCTGGCCGCCTGCCTGCACGGCACGCGGCGGCCGTCGGTCGCGACGCTGGCGATCGTCCCCGGGATCTGCGCCGGCCTGGCCGCGGCCAGCAAGTACCCCTCGGGCCTCGTGCTGGCGCCGGCGGTGGTCGCCAGCGTTCTCTATCTGGAACCGGGCCGCCGGCTCGCGGCGGCGGCGGCGGCGGCCGCGGCGGCCGCGGCGGCGTTCGTCGCCGCGGTTCCCCACAGCGTGCTCGACCACCCCAGGTTCCTCGGCGACCTCTTCGCGGAGGCCGGCCGCTACGCCGGCGGCGTGGCCCGTTACGCCGACGATCCCGGTCTGCCGCAGTTGGCCTTCTACGGCCGGCACTTCCTGGGACAGCTCGGGTGGACCGGCCTGCTCGCGGCCGGCGTCGGCCTGGCCGCGGCAGCCGCCGCCGACTGGCGCCGGACGCTGGTCCTGGTCTCGTTTCCACTCGCCCTGCTCGCCCTGCTGACGCCGCAGCGGGCGCAGTTCGCGCGCAACGTACTGCCGTTGCACCCGTTCGTCGCCGTGCTGGTCGCCGGCGGCCTCGCGGTGGCGCACGGGCGGCTGATGCAGGCGCTGGAACGGTCCGCGCGGACGCCGGCGCGCCTGCGGCCCCTGCTCCCCGGCGCCGTCTGGCTGGCGGTCTGCGGCGTCGGTCTCGCCACGCCGCTCGCCCACCTGCCGGACCAGACGCGGGCAACGGTCGACTCGCGGCGGGAGGCGCTCGCCTGGCTCGACCGGCGCCTGCCGACGTACTGGACCCTGGTCGTGCCCGCGGAACTGGGTATCGACCTGCGCGAGCTCCAGCGCCGGGGCTACCCGCTGCACGTCGTCGACTATCGCTCGCTGGGCACGCTGGCCGCCGTCGACGCGGTGGCCGGCCGGACGCGGGGACCGGTGGCGGCGTTCCTCCCGCGCTGGGGCCATGCCGAACAGCCCGAGGGAACCGCCGCGGCCGCCCGGCGCGCGGACGAGCTGAACCGCACCGTGTCGCCGTTCGTGCCGCTGGCCTGGTTCGGGCACAACCCGGTGCTGGTCAACTACCCCTTCCCCGTCCCCTGGGGCGGTCCGGCGTTCAGCATCGCCGCGCGCTCGACCACCCCCCGCGAGTGATTCGCCGCGCGTTGCTGGCGCCGCGGAGCGCGTGGTACGCTCCCGGTCGATGCGCACGGCGCTCGTCGTCCTGTTGCTCGCCTACCTTCCCGGCGCGCTGATTCTTCGCATTCCGTTGTTCGACCGGGCGCGCCGCGCCGCGCTGGCGGCCGAGGAGCGGGTGTTCTGGGCCGTCGTGCTGAGCGCCGCGCTGTCGTCCGGCATGGCCCTCGGCCTGGCCGTCGCCGGCTCCTACGCCCTGGAGCGGGTGCTCTGGCTCGCCGGCGCGATCTCGCTGGGGATCGCCCTCGCGTGGCGCTCGCGGCTGCGTCTCGGCGCCGAGGCGCCCCCGGCCACCCGAACCGCCGCCGCGCCGCTGGCTCTCGCGGTGCTGGCGGCCGGCCTGTTCTTCTTCGTGCCCCCCTCGGAGTACGTCAACGGCGGACGCGATCCCGCCGTGTACTTCAATTCGGGCATCCAGATCGCCCAGCGCGGCTCGGTGGTCATCGACGACCCGCTGGTCCGCACGGTGCCGCCCGAGCACCGCGGCCTGTTCTTCCCGCCGCAGCCGGCCTCGGCGCCGTTCGACAGCGTGCGGTTCCTCGGCTTCTTCGTCGTCGACCAGGACGCCGGCGCGGTGGTCGGCCAGTTCCCGCATCTGTACCCGGTCTGGATCGCGATCGCCTACGACACCCTCGGCCTGACCGGGGCCCGCTACGTGCACGGCCTGTGGGCCCTGCTCGGGGTGCTGGCCGTCTATTTCGCCGGGGCCTTCGTGCTCGGGCGCCGCGCGGCGCTCGCCGGTGCGGCGCTGCTGGCGGTGCACGTCACGCAGGTCTGGTTCGCGCGCTACTTCTGCGCCGAGATGATCGTGCAGCCGCTGGTCTTCGCCGGCGTGCTGGCCTACGGCCGCGCGCACGCGGACGGCGACCGGTTCTTCGCACCCGTCGCGGCGGCGCTGCTGGCCCTGACCCTGTTCGCGCACATCCTGGGCGTCCTGGTCGTCGGCGCCGCCGGCCTCGCCATGCTGGTCGGGCGGGCCGACGGGCAACGCCCCGGAGCGTCGTTCGTCGCGCCGCTCGTCGCGATCGCGCTGGTCGCGGCGGCGTACTACCTCACCGTGCTGGCCCACTACACGCCCCTGTGGTTCTTCGCCCGGCTCGGCCCCCTGGAGATGGTCCTGGCGGCCGGCGCCGCCCTCGCGGCGGGGACGCTGTTCCTCGCCCTCGGCCGCCCGGCGGCGGCGGCGGCGGTCCGGGCCTGGCTGCCGCGCCTGCTCGCCGCCTCCCTCTGGCTGCTCGCCGCCTACGCCCTCTTCGTCCGGGAGGGCGGGGACCGCAATCCCGAGATCGATCCGTACTGGCTGCATCTCTACACGAGCTTCTATCTGCTGCCGGCCGGACTGGCCGCCGCCCTCGCCGGCTGGACCGCCGTCCCCGGCCGGCGCTTCTGGCGCGGCTCGGCGTTCTTCGCCGTGGCCGCGACCTTCGCCGTCTTCATCTTCTACAACGCCCGCATCACGCCGGATCACTTCTGGACGGCGCGCCGCTACGTGCTGATCGTCCTGCCGGTGTCGCTGCTGCTGATCGGCGCGGCCGCGTTCACGCCGCTCGATTGGCTCGACCGCCGCCGGCTGCCCCGGGCCGGCAGGTTCACGGCCGGACTCGCCCGCACGACCGCCGGCGCGTTGCTCGTGGCGGCGCTCGGGTGGACGTACTGGCAGGCGACGAGCCCGATCCTGCGACACGTCGAGCACGCGGGGATGATTCCCTGGGTCGAGGAGCTGGCTGCGCGCCTGGGCCCGGACGACCTGCTGCTGGTCGGGCCGCGCGCCGCGGCGGACGTGCAGGTGACGGCGCTGCCGCTGGCCTACATCCACGGCCGGCAGGTGCTGGTCCTGGCCAGCACCGACCCCGACACCGCGGCGCTGGGCCGGTTCCTGGACTGGGCCCGCACGCGGTACTCCCGCGTCCTGTTCATCGGCGGCGGCGGCACGAACCTGCTGTCGCGCGAGACCACGGCACGGCTCGTCGCGAGCGAGCGCCATCGGATTCGCCACTACGAACGGGCCCTGAACGCCTATCCGAACGGTCCGGTCGACTGGCAGCTCGACTACGGCATCTACGAGTTCGTGCCGGACGCGGGCGACGCCGGCGCCTTCGATCTCGACGTCGGGGCGGGCAACGACCTCTACGTCTTCGGCATGTACCCCAAGGACGTCGACCCGCGCGGCGTCACCTACCGGTGGACCCGGGAACGGGCGTTCGTCCGGGTGGTCGGCACGCAACCCGACGCCGCCACCCTCACCCTCCGGATGAGCAACGGGGGACGCCCGGCGCAGGCCGGAACGGCCGTCGTGCGCGTGTCGCTCGACGACCAGCCGCTCGGGTCGATCGTCGTCGACACGGACCGGTTCGAACGCTACACGCTGTCGATACCGTCACCTCTCGCACGGCGCACCGCGGCCGAGACGACCGCCGCCGAGCTGCGGCTGGAGACCAACGCCTGGGTGCCGCAGGAGGCGCTCGGCATTCCGGACCCGCGCGCGCTCGGCGTGATGCTCGACCGGGTCGAGATCCGCTGAACGCCGGCAACGGAGCGTCGTGATCGCGTGTTCGACCATCTGCAGATCGACGACCGCCGGGAACGCTGGCTGGTCGGCTGCGCCGACCTCCTGCTGAAGCCGGCCGGCGACATCGGCGGCTGGCGGCGGGCCGCGGCGCCCACCCCGCCCCGCCGCGTCCTGCTGTTCCGCCTGGAGCGCATCGGCGATCTGCTGATGACCCTGGACGCGCTCGGCGCCGTCCGCCGGCGTCTCCCGGACGCGGAGGTGCGCCTGGTGGTCGGAAGCTGGAACGCGGGGCTGGCGCGGCTGATTGCCGCCGTCGATCACGTGGAGACGCTCGACGTCCCGTGGCTGTCGCGCGACACGGCCCCGAGCACCCTGGGGGAGGTCGCGGCGCGGGCCGCGCGCTGGCGCCGGCGGGGGTTCGACCTGGCGATCAACTTCGAGCCGGACATCCGGAGCAACCTGCTCGCGGCGGCCAGCGGCGCCCCGCGCCGGGTCGGCTACGCCGCGAAGGGGGGCGGCGCGCTGCTCACCGGCGCGTTGCCGTACGACCCGTCCGTCCACGTCGCGGCCAACGCCCTGCGGCTGGTCGACGGGGCGCTGCCGCCGGCTGACCGCCGGGCGGGCGCCGCCGCCGGGCGACCGGCGATCGATGCGCCACTTCCCGACACCGCCGGCCCGCGAGGGCCCGCGACCGGTCCACGGCTCCCCGCCGCAGCCGGCGCGCCGGCGACCGACACGCAACTTCCCGACACCGCCGGCCCGCAAGGGCCCGCGACCGGTCCACGGCTCCCCGCCGTAACCGGCGCGGTGGAGCCGGCGTCGCCGGCGCACCGCCCCCCCGGGGCCGGCGCGCCGGGCGCGCTGCGCGTTCCCGGCGACGCCCGCGCGCGGGCGTCGCGGCTGCTTGCCGCCGCGGACGGCCGGGGTCCGCTGGTCGGCCTGAATCCCGGCGCCGGCCGCACCGTGAAGGAATGGCCGCCCGAGCGCTTCGCCGCCGCGGCGCACCGGCTGTCGCGGGGGACGCGGGCCACCTTCGTGCTGCTGGGCGCCGCGGCCGAGCGGCCGCAGGCCGAGGCCGTCGCCCGCGCGCTGCCGTCCGGCGTCCGATTCGTCGATCTCGCCGGCAAGGCGCCGCTGGTCGATCTGGCGGCCATCCTCGAGCGCCTGGCGCTGCTGATCGTGGGCGACACCGGCCCGGCGCACCTGGCCGCGGCGGTCGGCACGCCCGTGGTCGCCATCTTCGGACCTTCCGATCCGCGGCGCTACGCGCCGTCGGGCGCGCCTTCGGCGGTGGTCCGCGCGGATCTCTGGTGCCGGCCGTGCAACCGCATGCGGCGCCCTCCGGCCCGCTGCCGCGGGGTGACGCCGGACTGTCTCGCCGGCGTGAGCGTCGACGCCGTCGTCGCGGCGGCGCGCCGTCTGCTCGCCGCCCGCGACGGCGCCGGGAATCCGCGGTGAGTCCACGCCGGATGCATCGCCGCGCGCATGCGGCGGGGCGAGGGTCTGCGCGGGAATCCCACCGTTCTTCGCCTGCATCGCCGCGCGCATGCGGCGGGGCGCCTGCCTCGGGCTCCCGGGCCCGCTCACCCGCCGGCGAGCACCTCCGCGTAGAGCGCGGTGGCAGCAGGTCCGGGCGCGGCTGAAGGACCGCGGCATCGCTCACCGGCCGGCGAGCACCTCCGCGTAGAGCGCGAGCAGGCGATCGGTGACCGCGGCCCAGGAGAACCGCTGCTCGACCACCGCGCGGCCCGCCTCGCCCATCGCCGGCAGCCGCTCGCGGTCGGCCAGCGCACTGCGCAGCGCGCCGGCCAGGGCCGCCGCGTCGCCGGGGGGCACGAGCCAGCCGGTGACGCCGGGAACGACCTTGTCGGGAATGCCGCCCGCCGCGGTGGCGACCACCGCGCGGCGGTGCGCCATCGCTTCGAGAGTGACCAGCGAGCTGCCCTCGTACAGCGTCGGGTGGACGAAGAGGGTCGCCGCCGCGTACCAGGCGTGGACCGCCTCGTCCGCGACGCGGCCCGGCAGATGCACGCGCGACTCCAGACCCGCCTCCCGCACCTGACGGCGCAGGGCGCCACGCCGGGGGCCGTCGCCGACCAGCACCAGGCGCCAGGGAGGCGCCGCCGGGCCGCGGGCCAGCCGCGCCAGCGCCTCGATCAGGACGTGAAATCCCTTGTTCGCCTCGAGGCGGCCGACCGCCACCAGCAGGCTGTCGCCCTCGCCGGCCCCGATGGACGCGCGCAGGTGGCGCGCCTCCCCCGCCGGCCGGGCCGCGAAGCGGTCCAGATCGACCGCGTTGGGGATGACCGGCGCCTTCTCCCGCGGCACGCCGAGGTGTTCCTCCACGACCGGCAAGAGCGCGTCGTCGGTCGCCACGACGCGGTCGGCCGCGCGGGCGCAGGCGCGCACCGCCGCCTGCAGCGGCCGGTAGGCCAGACGCTTGAGCGGCGCGCGGCCCGGATCCGTTCCGCCGAACTCCTCGAGCCCCTGCGGGTTGAGCACGAACGGCACGGTCTCGAGCGGATCGCGGGCGCGGGCGAGCGCGTAGCCGAGCGTCGCGGCGCCGTAGCCCTGGACGATCTGCGCGGCGCCCTGCGCCACCAGCCGCTGCGCCAGCCGGCCCGCCCGCCAGCCGAAGAGCGGATACGCGGTGTTGCGATCGAGAATCGTCGTGCCGCGGCGCCCGGCGAACGGGAACGTCCGGTACGGCACGAAACGGGCGGTCAGCCGCTCGTGGCCGAACACCGGATCGGAGGGGTCGGGAGCGCCGGCGTCCCGCCGCGGCGGCGGCGTGACCAGCGTCACCGCGACGCCGCGCCCGAGCAGATGGCGGGCGAGGTCGTAGACGTGCCGCTCGAGCCCGCCGATGCCGTGCAGCGGGTAGACAGCGCGGGTCAGGACGAGAATGCGCTGCGGCGTCAACGAATCCTGCCGGGCAGGCCGGTGGCGTTCACCGCGATGCCGACCCACGACCCGGGCGTCAACTGCACGCGGGCCGGTGGCGGCGCACCGTTCGTCGTCATGTCTTCACCTCGCTTGTACTCGATTGTGAGCGGAACAGCCGGTCCTATCCACGCACACCTGCGAAGTGGCCGTCCGACGATACGTTCGGGCACGCGCGGCGGACGTGCCCGAGTTGGCGAACCTCACGTCGCCGCGGCTGGTGGAGCCAATCGTTCATCTCTGTCCGCGCGGGGCCAGCAGCCCCTCGATGCGGCCCTGGCCCTCCAGCAGCTTCTTGACGTCTCCGCGCAATTCCGTGTGCGCAGCGTCGTTGTTCCCGATCCCGCGGCGCAGGGACCACGCGATGACGACGAGTAGCGCGACAACCGCCCACGCGGCCGCCGCGACCGCCGCAGGCAGGGTAATGGTGATGGGGGGCGCGGCCGCAGCCGCGACCAGCAGGTCGGTCATCGTCGGGTCTCCGGGTCGTCAGGTCGCCGGACCGCACGTGTACGGCGTACAGCCCACGACTGTATGGTAACAGGGCACGAAGGTACGAGTACGGGGAGTACGGGCTCCCATCCAGGCATGACACGCATGATTCGTGCCAGTCGCCGAGAGCCCCGACTCAGCCGGATCCGGGCGCCGGGACGCCGCTGTGGCAGTCGCACTGCGACAACCGGGGTTGCCGGAACACCACGGGTCGTACGTTCAGACGGCGCAACGCAGCCGCTCGTACAACGCCTCGACCTGATCGACGACCACCGGCGTGTCGAAGGTCTGCTCGACCCGCCGCCGGGCTGACGCGCCCAGTCGTGCGCGTAGCGCCGCATCGCTCCACAACCGTGCGACGTGACGCACGAACTCCTCGTCGTCGCGGGCGAGCAGGCCGGTCTGTTCGTGGACCACGATGTCGCCGACCCCCCCGGTAGCCAGCGCGGCGGCCGGGCAGCCGACGGCTCCCGCCTCCACCAGCACCCGGCCGAACGGCTCCGGCCAGTGGGAGGGAAACACCAGCAGGGCGGCGTGCCGCATCCACCCGAGCAGCGCGGGACGCGGCAGCCAGCCGATGCAGCGCACGTCACGACCCGCAGCGCGCGCCGCCGCCTCCAGCCGTGACCGCTCGGCGCCGTCGCCGGCCACGACGAGCGGCACGCTGTCGCCGGCCGCCGCCATCGCCGGCACCAGCTTCGACACGCCCTTGTTGATCTCCAGCTTGCCGGCGTAGAGCGCGTACGGCCGGTCGAGCGGCCGGGTCTGCCGGTCTGCCTCCGCCTGGACCGCGCGTACGTCGACAGGGTTCGGGATGACTGTCACCACGTCACGGGACAGGCCGCGGGCGCAGCCCCCCCGATCGTGCTGCAATGCGGGAACCCGAGCGCGCAGATCGCCGGCGATGGCGGAGCTGATCGCCACCACCGCGTCGGCACGGGCCAGCGCGTCCTGCTTGCGCCGCAGGTTGGCGCGCATGTAGGGAACCAGCGGCACGGCCATAGGCCAGAGCGCGCCGGCGCGCGGCCGGACGCAGCGGGTCATCCGCCCGGGCGTGCACGCCGGACAGACGTCGCCGCGATGCGGATCGAGCAGCAGGTCCGACCAGTAGCAGAGCGGCCAGTAGTCGCGGACGGTGCAGGCCACCGCCGCGCCCTCGGCCCGCGCCGCGGCGATGCTCGGCGGTCCGCTCAGGCGGTGCTGCGCATGGACTATCTCGATGCGGCGCTCGCGTATCACCGACCGCAGGTACCGGGCGAACCCCCGCTCCAACCGCTCGTGCTTGAAGTAGTTGCGAAGGAACGGGACGTTGGGCGCCCACGCGCGGAACTCGAGCGGCCGGAACCCGTCGAACTCGTCCGCCTCGTCAGGCGGGCGGCTGAGGCGCGGGCGGACGATGGTGATCTCGTGGCCGCGGGCGCGCAGGCCGCGGGCCAGCTCGTAGGTGCTCCAGCCGCTGCCGCCGCAGATCGGCGGAAACACGTCGGTGGTCAGCAGGACACGCATGCCGGTGAGTGCGCTCCTTGCGCCGCAAGGCTTGCGCGCGGAGTCCGTGGGCGTCGAGTGGGACCCCGTCAGGCCCCCGCCGGCGGCAGACACGCCGTCTCGGAAACGGCCGGCGCAGGAGCCCCTGCGGTCAACCGGACCGCCGGCGAAGGAGCGCTTCCAGTTCCGCCACACGCGCTTCGGCGGCCAGGCGGCCCTCCGCCTCCTCGTCGTGACTGCGCAACTCGTGACCGGTCACGGGGTCCAGGAAGCGCATCTCCCGCTCCGGCGCCGCCCGCAGCTCCAGACCGAGCGTCTCGCTGCGCAGCGTCAGCGTCCCGTCCGGCACCGTCAACGCCGGTTGACGCACGTAGCCCGACGGGGTCAGCCGCTCGCCCTGCAAGCGTGCGGGCAGATGTGCTCCCAACGGATCGTACTGCCAGTACTCGCGCACGCCCAGACGGGCGTACACCGACCGCTTCGGCCCGACGTCTTCCCGCCACGTGCTCGGCGACGCGACCTCGAGCACGAAGGCCGGCGCCCGCCGCTCTTCCCACAGCTTATAGTTGAGCCGCCGTCGCTTCTCCACGCCGAATACCACGAAGACGTCCGGGGCTATCGACACTCGCGGATTCCCTTCCTCGTAGTAGATGAGAAGGTCTCCGGAAACGTACACGTCCCGGCGGTTCTTGAAGTGGCGGGCCAGAGCGCTGATCCCGTACAGGATGGCATCGCGCTGGGCGTCGTTCTCCGCCATTGGCTTGCCGTCCGAGCTCGGGTAGTCGATCGGCACGGCGACAGGCGCAGGTCGGATCATCGCAGGACTTCTCCAGGGCGGCGCGCCGGGTGCGTACGGCTCCACCCACGCTACCACACGCTGCGACACCACTTCCATCCGGCCGCGACCGTGCGAGACGTGGAAGCACGCAGCGTGCCGGCGGGTCGGGAATCAGGGCGCCGACCGTCCTCGTCGCACCGGGTGCGGCCCCGGCTCTCGCCCGGATGTCGCCGTTCTCCCCCGGGACACCGGCCCGAACCTCGGCGAATGACCTCCGACTGCGGGAACTCGACTCCCACGCCGGGCAGCGACCGCCTCGGTGATGGCGGTGGCAAGCCGCTCGCAGTGGCGATCCCACCCGAAGTGCTCCACCACCCGCGCCCGTGCCGCGTCCCCCAGTCGCCTGCGGCGCTCCGCATCGCACAGCGTCTCGATGGCGGCGGCCAACGCGCCCGGATCCTCCGCGTTGTACAGGATCCCCTCCCGTCCATCGCGGACGATACGTCCGAGGCGATCGATGGCCGGAGCCACCACCGGCAGCCCCGCCGCCATGTACTCGAACACCTTCAGCGGCGACCAGAAGAAGCCGAGCGACAGCGGCGCGTGCGCCCCGACGTCGAAGGGCGCCGCGCCGATGTCGGCCGCCGCGAGGCAGGCCGGCATCGCTTCATGCGGCACCGCGCCCGTGCAGGTGACTCCGTCCAGCCGCTCCGCCGCCTGCCGGACCCGCGGCAACTCGGGACCGCCGCCGATGAGCACCGCGGAGACGTCCTTGCGGCCATGCTCGCGCAGGCGCCGCATCGCCTCGACCAGGTGAATCGCCCCGTGCCACGCCCGGAACGCACCGGCGAACACGACGAGCGGTCCGGCCACCGGGCGTTGGAACGGAACATCACCGGCAGCGTCGGGCGTGAACCGCAAGGTGTCCGCGCCCCATTCGACCACCACGATCCGTTCGGGCGTCACCCAGGCCGGGAGGATGTCGGCCTGCGGCGTGAGGAACAGATCGGCGTGTCGGCACTGCCAGTCGCGCCAGCGCCGCATCGGCTCCACAAGAAGCGCCCGATCGAGCCGGCGCTTGGCCGAGCCGGGGTGGTCGATGACCGGCGCGTTGACCTCGAGCACGGCGAGCGCGCCGACGGCGCGCGCGCCGACGACGCCCTCGCCGCCGAAGTTGTAGTACCGCTCGATCACCACGTCGGGCCGGAGGCGCTCGGCCAGCGCGCGAACCCGCGACGCCAGCAGCCAGCGCAGGCGCCGCGCGCCGAGCGGCGGGGGCAGGTCGATCCAGGTCGCGCCGTCGTCCGGAAACGGCCCGTCGCCGCGGGTCACGACCACGTGGACGTCGTGCCCGAGCGCCGCCAGCCCGGCCGCCACGGCGGTCACGTGCACCGATCCGCCGACCGCGCCGGGCACGCGCTGATCGGTGGCCGCGTAGAGGATCCTCACCGACCCGGCCCCGCCGCGACCTCGTCGAGGAGGTGCTCGATGCGCTCGGCGCGGCGCGCCCACGTGTAGTTTGCGACTGCTTCGAACGCGGCAAGCGCCATCCTGCCGGCGGCGGCGGGATCGGCCAGCACCTTGCGGATGCCGGCCGCCAGCGCCTCGGGACTCCCCGGTCGGACGAGACACGCCGTCCGGCCGCCGGAGACGACTTCACGCAGGGGCGCGATGTCGGAAGCCACGATCGGACGCCCCGCCGCCATGTACTCGAACAGCTTCATGGGCGAGGCGTAGCGCGTGTACGGCGAGGAGGTGATCGGCTGCACCAGCACGTCGGCGCCGCGCAGCCGTTCGAGCACCTCGCCCGGCGGCACGAGGCCGGTGAAGGTCACCCGCTTCGCCAGACCCCTGTCTCGGGCCAGCGCCCTGAGCCGCTCGCCGTCGGCCGCGTCGCGCGGATGTCCCCCGATGACGAGCCCGCGCACGTCGGGCAGCAGGGCCAGCGCCTCGACCAGCACGTCGGCGCCGTTGTACGGGTAGAAGTGGCCGGCGTAGGCCACGACCGCGGCGCCCTTCCGGGGCGGCGGGGCATACTCCCGCGCCCGATCCAGGCGCACCCCGTTCTGGGCGACGAGCATGCGCGGGCGCGGGCCGAAGCGTTCCGCGAGCTCGCCGGCGAGGACGCCGGTCGTGGCGACGTAGCCCTCGGCGCGGCGCCAGACCCGTCGTTCCCGCCGCAGCAGCCGCCGCAGCTTCAGCGGTCCCGCCGCCCGCATCCCGGTCACCAGCCCGGGCATCTCGGCCGCGAACGCCGGCCGGAAGTTGTGCGACTCGTAGACGACCGGCGGCCGCAGGCCCGCGGGCAGCCGCAGCGCGGCCCCCGCGAGAAACAGGTCCGGGGTGAAGACGACGTCCCAGGGGCGGCGGTCGAGCAGCCGTTCCACCATCAGCGCCAGATAGGCGGCGCGGCGGGCCGGCGGCGGACCGAACACCGGCGCGCGATCGAAGCGCAGCCGCGTCGCCGGCGCGATGCCGTAATAGGCGAAGGGATCCCGTTCCGGCGTCGCCGTGTCGGGCCGGACCAGCATGTGGACGTCGTGCCCCCGCTCGGCGAGCGAGGCGCAGGTCTCCATCGAGTGCACGCCGTTGGCGCGTTCGAGCGGAAACCGGATGTCGGACAGATACAGAATGGTCACGGTGCGGGCGCCGGCGACTCCTCGTAGCGCTCGGGATCCAGATAGAAGGACGACCGGTCGAACAGATACCGCTGGGCCAGCGCAGGCAACCGCCGCGGCAGCACCACGAAGGAGACGTAGGCGTTGCGGGCCGGCTCGAGTTGCCGCCGGTTCATGAGCGACGCGCCGTACTGCGCCATCAGGGCCAGGTTCCACCAGACGCAGGCGGCCAGCATGGCGACGGCGGCGGCGCGCAGGTACGGCCGCCCCGAGGTCGCCCCGCGTCCCCAGCGGATCGCCGCCGCCAACCCGATCGCCAGGATGATCGTCGTGCCGACGAAGCGGCGCTGTCCGAAGGACCCGGCCAGCGTCCAGCGCGTGATGCTGCCCGCGATGTAGGCCTGCGACGCGAACATCGCCAGCAGGCAGATGCCGATCCGCCGCGCGCGAGCGGCGCCGACCCGCCCCGGACCGGTCGCCGCGAACCACCCGAGCCCGGCCAGGGCCACCGCCGCCAGCGGCGTCCAGAAGAAGAAGCCGTGCCGCGGCGAGGCGAGCACGTCGCCGAAGTGCGGCGCGTGCCACAGCATGCGGTCGTCGAGGTTGTATGGGGAGGTCAGCCCGCCGTACAACGTGACGTAGGCCATGACCTGCGGGAGATAGCAGACGAACGCCACGGCCGTCCCCGCCGCCACCCGCAGCAGCAGCGTCCGCACACGCTCCCAGCGGTTCCGCCGGCCGGCCTCGGCCAGCGACCAGACGAAGTCGATGGCCGGTCCGATGACGAAGAAGGCGGCCGGCTCGCGCACCATCGTCATCAGCGCCGAGCAGGCGCCGAGCGCCATCAGACCGCCGGCGGACCAGCGCTCGCGCACCGCCAGCCACACGCTGACGAACAGCGCCACCGCGAAGGCCGAGCAGGCGTGCGCGAAGCCGGGCGCCACGTACATGTAGTGCAGCAGCGGGGTGCCCAGCCAGACCGCCGCCCCGGCCAGATGTCCCTCGCCCAGCAGCCGCCGCGCCGCCAGGATGGCGAGGCCGACGGCCAGAAAGCCGTAGATCGCCGACCCGTAGGCGACCGCCCGCAGGTAGGGCCGGGAGAACCCGTCGGCCGCGACCGGCACGCCGAACGCGCGCCCGACGCGCACCACCCCGTCGGCCGCCGCGTAGAAGGGCGCCCACAGGAGGGCGGCGCCGATGGTCCCGTAGTTGTAGCGCAGGCCGGTGGCGGTGGTGCGCTCCAGGTACGACTCGCGGAACGTCCAGGCGACGGCGATCCCGCGGTCGTGGAAGTAGCGGTACTCGTTGTCGAAAGACAGATCCCGATCGAACCAGAGGGAGCGGAGATAGGCGAAGTACTGGATCTCGTCCGACGCGTAGAGGCGCGCGGTCGCCAGCGGCAGGGCCAGCACGCCGGCCAGGATCAACGCGATCCACGCCCTGCGCCCCTCCGCGACGGCCCGCCACGCACCGGTCGCCATCACGCCGCAGATTGTAGTGGAACGCCCGCTGCCGGCCATCCTCGCCCGAGAGCCCGTCCGGACCCGCTCCCAGCGAATGACCTGCGGCGCGAACGCAGGGGTCGTGGTGCAATCCGGTGCGGAATTGCACCCTCGTGTCCGTGACGCCGCAAGGGTGCCCCGAAAGGAACGAGTGGCCGCGAGAAGGGCACGTCCCGCGACCGGGCTGAGGACGGCACCATCCTCTGCCGGCGGGTCCGTTATCATCACCCTCGTGCTCGTCACGGTGCGCCGCCTGTTCGGGCACATGCTCGTCTACGGCTCCGGCGAGATCGTCCTCTTCGCGGTCAACTTCCTGCTGTTTCCGGTGTACACCCGCGTCCTGGAGCCGGCCGGCTACGGCGCGCTCGCGGTGCTGCTGGCCCTGCGCGCGTTCCTGCGCCCGCTGAACCAGCTCGGGCTGGACGAGTCGTTCCTGCGGTTCCACTACGACTGCGAGACCGACGCCGACCGACACGCCCTGACCGGCACGACCCTGCTGACGATCGGCGCGGCCAGCACGGTGGTGCTCGGCGCCTTCCTGTTGGCCGCGCCGCTGCTCAGTCCCCTGCTCGGCGGACCGGAGCACACCGGCGCGCTGCGGCTGCTCGCCGTCAACGGCTTCCTCGCCGCCTTTCTCTGCGTGCCCCACGGGCTGCTGCGCGCGCGCAACGAGGCGGCCCGCTTCGCCCGCTGGACGGTCGGCGGCGGCCTCGCCGTCGCGGCGCTGCGCCTGCTGTTCGTGGTGGCCCTCGGGTGGGGCGTGTTCGGCGTCATGCTGGCCGACGTGATCGTCTCGGTCGTGCTGCTGGCCGGCCTGCTGCCGGTCGCGGGCCATCCGGCGACGTGGCGCTGCTCCCGGCGCCTGGCGCGGGACCTTCTGCGCTATGGCGGCCCCCGCGTCCCGCACGCCATCCTGCGCCAGACCCTGGGGCAGGCCGACCGCCTGCTGCTCCGCCTGTATCTGCCGGTGACCGCGGTAGGCGTCTACGGGGCCGGCGCCACCGTCGCCAACACGCTGTCGATGTACCGGGAGGCGTTCCGCCGGGCCTGGATGCCGCTGGCCTTCGAGCGCATGTCCGACGCGGACGCCCCGCAACAGTTCGCGCGCCTGGCCACGGTCGCCTTCGGGGTGCTGGTGTTCGCCACGCTCGGCGTAGCCCTGTTCGCCGGCCCGCTCATTCGGTGGCTGACCCCGCCCGGGTTCCACGACGCGGTCGACATCGCGCCGCTGCTGGCGCTCGGCGTGGCCATCCACGCGCTCACCGTGTTCCTGACCACGTCGCTCAACGTCAGCAAGCAGACCGGCGCGCTGCCCTGGGCCACGGGCGCCGGCGCGCTCGTGACCATCGCGGCCACCGTGGTGCTCGTCCCGCGCCTCGGCATGGCGGGGGCGGCGCTGGCGACCGTCGCCGGCAGCGTGACCCTCGTGGCGACGCTCGCCGTTGCCGCCCGGCGTTGCTACCCGATCCCCTACGAGCTGGGGCGCCTGGCCCGCATCGCGGCGACGGGAGCGGCGCTGTTCGCCGCCGTCGATCTCGGCCCGCGGGACGCGTCGCCGATCGACGTTCTGCTGCGGGTCGGACTCCTCGGCGCGTTCCCGCTCGTGCTGCTCGCTGTCGGCGTGCTCGATCGCGGTACGATCCGTCAGGCGCGCCGGTTGCTGGCGCCGAGACGACGCCTCGACGAGGAACCATCGACATGAGCGACGGCGGCCGCGGGCGGCTTGCATACCTGGGCCGCAAGCGGCTCGACCAGCTCCTGGCGCTGGCCACCCGCTGGACCCCCGGCGCGGCGCGGGACCGCTTCATCCTGGTCAGCGGGTTCCATCACACGGGAACGACGCTCATGCAGGCGCTGTTGCGCCGGCAGGGCGTGTTCACGTTCGTCGACGCGGCGGGAGACCGCTACCCGGATCGTCCCAGCGAGCTGCCGCTGCGTCACGTCCACCGAATCGAGCGGGCGGCGCGGCGGGCGGGGCGGACGTGGGCCATGACCAAGCAGACGACCAACACCGTCGACACGGTCCGGCGGCTGGGGATCGAGCTGCGCCTGCTCGCCCCCGACTGCACCCTCGTTCTCTGCGAGCGGGACCCGGCGGCCACGGCGCTCTCGCTCGCCCGGCGCCACGGGTGGGCTCCGGCGCGGGCGCGGGCCGACGCGGCCATGCAGCAGCGGGTGATGGCGGCGTGGCGGGACTACGCGCCGCGCCACCGGGGCGCGGTCCACTTCGTCTCGCTGGAGGACTTCACGCGGGAGCCGGAGCTCTACCTGCGGCGCATCCTGCGGACGGCCGCGGACCTGTCGCTGCCGGAACCGATAGAGACGGCCGCGGCAGGCTCCGCCGCCCCCGGGGAAGCGGCGGACGCCCCGTTGCCGGACCCGCGGCAGCACGAGGCCCGCCGGCACGTCCAGAGCCATCGTCCCGTCCATCCCGTGGACAGGGACACCTGGATGGCGACCGAGGAGGGCGAGGTCCTGGCCGTGCTGCGGGGTATTCGCGACCGGTTCGGCACGTCGCCCTGACGCGGCGTCGCGCCGCACCCGGCGCGGCATCCTCCGCCCGGCCGAATCCCGTCCGCCCGCGGACTCGAGATCGGCAGCCCGACCGGGGCCCGCGCGGCCCGCGGAAGTCGGGCGCTCGCCGCATCGGCAGCCCGACCGGAGCCTGCGCGGCCCGCGGAAGTCGGGCGCTCGCCGCATCAGTGCGGCGTCCGGCGCTCGCCCCGGTACAAGCGCCCGTTGGTCGTACTCTGCACCTGACGAACCGCATACCCCCGGTCGCGGATCGCCTCGACGACGTCGCCCTCCCACCCCTGGGTGTTGTGGGCGACGTACCAGACCCGCTCCGGCCGGGATGCATGCACGAACTGCCCGACCGTGCGTCCCTGGGAACCGCTCCGGGTAAGGTGCAGCGTACTGTCCCGCACCAGCGACACCGCGACCCCGTAGCTGGCGTTGTCGGCAGCGGTGGTGGCCACGGCCCAGGGCCCGTAGAACGCGGTCAGGAAGATCGCGCTCTCGGAGAGAACCACGGCGTCCCGCTCGTCGATCCTTGCCGCCATGTGGTCGACGAGAGGAACGTCGTCGGTTTCGAAGTACCGGACGTCCACCGGCCGCGCCAGGGCGAAAGCGACGACGATGGCCGCCGCCGCCAGCCTGAAGCGCCGGGGCTCGGGCAGCGCCGCCGTGGCCGCCTGAATGCCGGCGGCGAACAGCGCGATCGCCAGCGGGAACGCGAACACGTCCGTGCGGTCCATTCCCAACGGGAAGATCCACAGCGCGCTGGCCACGATACGCGCGGCGTAGAAGCCGGTCACCACCAGCCCCAGGAAGCGCGTCGCGGGTCGGGCCAGCAGCCACGCCAGGCCGAGCGCGAGAAACGGGAGCGGCCAGGAGACGGTCCCCGGATTCAGCTGCCATCCGCTCACCCAGCCGGGCAGGCTGGTCTCCAGCAGGCGCCGGCCGTTCTCGGCGAGAAACCCCAACGCCTCGGCCGGGGAGCCGAGCGGCATGAAACCGTCGGCGAAGTGTGCCCGCTGCAGCGGGTTGGAGCGGTTGCGCAGCAGCAGCCAGGCGACGAGAACCGTCGCGTTGTAGGCCGCGCCCATCCCCAGCATCGTGATCGCGCGCCGGCGATCGCGAAACCAGTCGCGCGCCGCGCAGGCCGCGGCCAGGTTGACCAGCGGAAACGAGATGAACACCGAGGGCACGGAGATGAACAGGGCCAGGCCGCCCGACAGGGCCACGCGGCCGAACCGCCGGGGATCGGCCGGATTCGACGAGAGCCGGACCGCCGCCAGCAGGAAGAGCGCCGTGATCACGAACTCGATCGCGAACTGGTGCACGAACACCGTATAGTGCGCCAGCAACTGGTTGAGGGCCGTCACCCCCGCCGCCAGTACGGCGAGGCCGTCGTCCCGGGTCAGGACCCGCACCACCCACGCCATGACCGGAATGGCCGCGATGCCGCAGGCGAAGGAAAGCAGTTGCAGCGACCACTCGGGATCGGGAAACAGCGCGTACAGCGTCCGCCAGGCGACGAGCAGCCCGGGCGCGACGTGCAGCGGCGCCGTGACCATGCCCCAGAAGTCCTGTGTGCGGACGACGGCGGCGTAGACGAGGTCGTCGTACCAGAGCGAGCCCGGGTTCCAGCCGGGAAGACGCGCGAACAGCGCCCGGGCGATGACCGCGGCCACCGCCGCGAGCAGCGCGGCGCGCAGACCCGCGTGCGAGAGCCGGACGACGGCCGGCGCCCGGCAGAGGGCGCGCAGCGCGGCGCGGCGCCGGTGGGCCAGCAGCAACAGGCCGGCCGCCGGCGGCAGGGTCCAGATCAGGGGCACGAGCCACCCGAGCCAATGCACCTGGCGGGCCAGGCGAATATCCGCCGGACCGGGCCGCTCCCGAAAGAGACGGTGCGGGGCGAAGGCGCGCCGCCGGCCGCCGATCGGCTCCCACGCGACCCGCATGGCGTAGTCGCCGCCATCCTGCGAATACGTCACCAGGAGCGCGTGCGGGCCGGCCTCCACCGCGACCTCGCGCTGGACCATGTGCATGTCGGCCGGCGGCCGGCGGCGAATCAGGTGCTCGCCGTCGAGCCACACGTCGAGCCGGTCGTCTCCCGCACCGAAGACGTTGATCGTCTGCGCCCGGGGCGCGTACCAGAATCCTTGCCAACGGACGCTGAACGAACGGCGGGGCAACGAAGGGTCCTCGTCCAGAAAGCCGAGCGTCAGGTCCGAGGTCACGTCCTCCCGCAGAAGCGTTGCGTCGAGGTCCGCGCCCACGTACACGCGGCGCGTCAGCCCCGTCCGCTCGGCGGCGCGTTCGTCGAGCAGCGACCACGCGACGACGGACCCGATCCCGGCTGCCAGCCAGGCCGCGACCGCCGCCATCCGCCACGACCTCGGCAATGGAACCGTCCTCAAGCCGCGCGTAACGTACCACAGGATCGGTATTGACCGCGCTGCCTCTCGGCGGTACGCTCGGACGCCGTGACGCCTCGACTGAACGGTGGATCGCGAGCGCCCGCCCGCCCACGGGCCGCGGGGCGACTCGTCGAGCGGATTCGACGCGCGGGACGCGGGTGAGAGCGTCTTCCGGTCCGCGGTTCACCCGGCGGGGTCTGCGCGCCCTGGCCGGCGGCTACGCCCTGGCGGCGGTCGCATCGACCGTGCTCCTGGCGATCGACGGGTCGCGCGCGGCGGCGCTGACCGGCCTGAGCCGCCAGCTCCATTCGCAGGTCGGCTTCGCCGGCCCGCCGGTTGTCGACGACGCCACCCCGCGGATTGGGCTCGACTTCCTCGACGACGACCCGGCGCTGCCGCGCCGGTTCTTCAGCGTCCGCTGGCAGGGATTCTGGTACGTGCCGGAACCGGCCGTGCTCGATCTGCACGGCGCGGGCGACGACCGCCTGGACGTCTGGATCGACGGCGAGCTGGTGATCCGCCGTACGCCGCCGGCCGACATGCACACGCTCGTCCGGACGCTCGCCCTCGACGCCGGGGCGCACCACCTCCGGGTGGAGTACGAGCAGCATGCCGGCGCGTCCGCCCTCGCTCTCGAATGGGCGCCGCGGGGCGGTCGCGCCCGCCGCCTGCCGCCGCATCGCCTGTTTCGGGAACGGCCCGCCGGAGACGACGTGCGCCTGGCGCAGCGCGCCGCCCGCCTCGGCACGATCGTCTTCATCATGTGGGCCGTGCCGGTCGCGCTCGGTGCGGCGTTCCTGGCGCGGCGGGCGTGGAGGCTCCGCGCCCTCCGGGGACCGGAGTCCCCCCATGGACGGTACTGGCGCACGGGAGCGCGAGCAGCGCTGGCGGCGGCCGTCGCCCTGGTGGCGATACGAGCGTGCCTCGCCCGCCTGGCCGGCTGGAATCCCGAGTCCCTGTGGGCCGACGATCTCGTCTACGGCGCCATCGTCCGGAGCGAGGCGCTCGGGGACATGCTTGCGGCCCCCATCCACATGGCCCCGGGCCCGTTCGTCATCTGGCGCGGCCTCCATGCGCTGCTCCCCGACCCGGAGTGGTCGCTGCAGCTCCTGCCGTTCTCGTGCGCCATCGCGTCCATCCCGGTCATGGCGCTGGTGGTGTGGCGGCTGACCGCCGACGAGAGCCTCGCGGCGACCGCCGCGGCGTTGACCGCGCTCAACCCGCTCCTGGCGCACTATTCGGTGTTCGTCCACCAGTACCCGTTCGACTTCCTGGTGACGGCGCTGTTCCTGCTGGCGGCGGCGACGCTGCGCGCCGGCGAGTCCGGAATCGATGCGCGGCGGTTCGGCTGGCTGGCGTTCGGCGGGGGGTCGGCGATCTTCTTCTCGGTGACGTCGGTGTTCGCCAGCTTCCCGATCGTCAATCTGGGCGCCCTGCACGCGGCGCGGGGCTGGCCGGCGAACCGCCGGCGGACCATCCGGATCCTGCTGAGCGCCGCGGCGTACAACGCAGCGGTCCTGGCCGGCTACCTGCTGCTGCGCAGCCGCTCGAACGAGATCGTGCGCGGCGACTTCGCCGCCGGGTTCATGCCCCTCGATTCGGTCGGGTCGGCCTGGGGCTTCCTCGCCGCCAACGGCCGCCGCATGCTGGAGCTGGGCCTGCCGAGCTGGAGCGCCGTGCAGATCTGGGACCCGGCGACGGTATCCTGGCCGCTGCCGTTTCTCGGGCTCGGCCTCGCCTGGCTGCTGGCGCGCCGCCCGACGCGCTTCTGCGGGCTGGTGGTCGGCTGCTTCTACGCGGCCTTCCTCGCCGCCAGCGCCCTCGGCGTCTACCCGCTGGGCACGGGCCGGCCGGACATCTTCGCGTTTCCGGTGGCGATTGCGCTCTTCGCCGCCGGAATCCACCTGTGCACGACGCCCTTGCCGCGGGCAAAGCTGTTCCGGCTGGCCGCCGCCGCGGCGGTCGTCTCGATCGCGGTGGCGAATCCGCTGCGCGCGGAGTACTGGGACGTGGACGATGCGCACCTGGTGGCTGCGCTGGAGCCGGCCCTGCGGCCCGACGACGGCCTGATCCTGTCGCCGACCGGGGCGTTCCTGGTCGCCTTCTACGGCCGCTGGCCGGTCACCATCAGCGCCACGGATCGTCACAGCCACGGCACGATGGCGACCATCGGGAGAGAACGGACGCTGTATCTCTTCCGCGGCCCGTCGCAGGCCGCCGACGTCCGTCGCTTCCTCGCCGGCACCCGCCCCGAGCGGACGTGGTACGTCGCCTTTCGGACGGGCGACAGCGAGGCGGGGATCGTCGAGGCCATCGAGGCCCAACGCTACCGGGTGCGCGAGGTGCGGGAGACCGAGCGCGGCAGACTCTATCTGGCCGAACGGCGCCACTTCTGACCCGCGCACCGCACCCGGCACCGGAGGACGGGACGGAATTGAACGCGAAGATGCGCCTCGGCGCCGCCCTGCTGCTCGGCCTGCTGTTCGCGGCGCACGTCGTCGTCTTCGGCTGGCGCTCGATCACCTTCGACCGCCGGATCACCGGCGACTCGATGAACTACATCGACGTCGCGCGCAACCTGTCGGCCGGCGAGGGACTGGTGCAGAGCGCCGCCGGCTACAACCAGCCCACGTTCTGGGAACGGGACTTCTCGCCGGACTTTCCGGCCAAGACCCGCGCCGGCCACAACCCGGGCTATTCGGTGCTGATCGCCGCGGTCGCGGCGGGGGCCGGCCTGGAACACGCCGATGCGGCGTTCCTGCTCGGCGCGGCTTCCTACGGCGCCGCCGTGGCGTTCGCTTTCGTCTTCGCCCGGCGTCTGCTGGGAACCGCCGCGGGATTGCTGGCGGCGGCGTTCCTGGCCCATCAACTGCGCTGGATATTCCTGCGGGTATGGACCGAGCCGATCATGATCGCGTGCCTGCTCGGCATGCTGGCGGTGCTGGCGCGCCCCGCAACGCCGGCCCGCGCGGTCGCCGCCGGCCTGATCGCGGGCGCCGCCCTGCTGGTGCGGGGCGGCATGCTGCCGCTGCTGGCACTGGGCGGCCTGGCGTGCCTGCTCGGGCCCGGGCCCCGGATCCGGCTGCTGCCGGCGTTCGGCGCCGGCGCGAGCATCGCGCTGGCCGCGCCGCTGGCCGGGGAGGGACAGGTCTATCCGCCGCAGACGACCGCGGCCGCAAGCTGGTTTCCGCACGTGTCGCTCGGGGAGCTGGGCGCGGCGTTCCTGGAACGGACGGGCTGGGAGCTGACCGCCCTGGCGCTGCTCGCAACGCTGGCCTGGCGGCGCGCGCGACGCGACGGCGAGGCGTTCATCCCGCCGGAGGCCGCAACCGGCCTGTTCCTGGCCGCCGCGTGGATCGGCGGATGGTGGGTCTTCCTCTTCGCGGCGCGGATGCGGGTCCTGACCGACACGTTCGACGATCGCATGCTGGCGCCGGGCGGCGCCGTACTGGCAATCGCCCATGCTCTGCTGCTGTGGCGCGCCCTGCCCCGGCCATCCCGGCAGGGGACGGCGGTCGCCGTGTTCGCAGGGGCGATGCTGGTCTTCACGGCCGGCGACGCGGTCGTGCTGGGGGAAGGCTCGCGGACCCAGCGGATCTACGCGTCCCCGGCAAGACTCCTCGTCGGACGCAACGTCACCGCCCGCGCCCTGCCGCCGGACGGGAACCGATCGGATTTCGCCCGCTGGATCCGCACTTCTCCCAGGAGGCTGTGGGTCGGCCGCAACGTCACGCCCCGCGACCTCGTCGTCGCCGCCGGCGCCATGGACCTGCCGTACTTCTTCAGGCAGCAGGTGCCCGCGGCCGTGTCGTTCTCGCCCTATCCCTACTTCGCGCGGGTGTCGGGCACGCGGTTCAACGCCGTCTTTCGCGCCCGTTGCGGCCGCCACGACAACTCGTATCTGATCCTGAGCAGGCTGCCCCGCGCATGGGGCGGGTTCGCGCGCAACCTGGTGAGCGGCGCCCCCGCGCCGCCCGGGTCACCGGCCGCCGACTTCGCACGCGTCGCCGACCTGCCCGACGCCGTGGTCTTTCGCTTCACTGCCTGCAACCGACCCGACCGGTAGCGCATGGACGCGATGCTGCGCGAGACGCACGCGGCCGAGCAGCGGCACTTCTGGTACCGCGGCTTCCGGTGCTTCATGCGGCCGCTCCTCGCCGCGGCGACACCCGCCGAGCGTCCCCGCCGGCTGCTCGACGCCGGATGCGGGACCGGCGCCAACCTCGGCTTGCTGGCCGAGTTCGGCGCCGCCTACGGGTTCGACCTGACGCTGTCGGGCCTGGTCCGCGGCCGGGGCTACGGCGCTCGCCGCGTGGCGTGCGCCGATGCGTGCCGCATGCCGTTCTCCGCCGCCGCGTTCGACGTCGTGACCTCGTTCGACGTGCTGTACTGCCTCGACGACGCGGAAGAGCGCGCCACGATCGAGGAGATGTTCCGGGTGCTCCGCCCGGGCGGGCATGCCCTGGTCAGCGTCCCGGCGTTCGATGCGCTGCGCGGCGACCACTCCGTGTTCGTCCACGAACGGAGACGCTACACGCGGGGAAGACTCCGCGACGCGCTCGAGCGCGCCGGGTTCCGCATCCAGCGCCTGACCTGCACGAACGCCGTCCTCTTCCTTCCCCTGCTCGCGATCCGCAGTTGGCAGCGGGCCCGCGGACTGTCGCGTCCCGGGGAGGCCCGCAGCGACTTCCGGCAGCCGCCCGCGATCGTCGATGCCCTGCTCGGCGCGCTGCTTGCGGCGGAGGCCCGCATCGTGCGCCTGATCGATCTGCCGCTGGGCAGTACGGTAGTCTGTCTGGCCAGGAAGCCGCAGTCCGAACCGCCCGCCGACGCATGAATCAGCCGCCCCGCTCGACCGACCCGGCATCCGGCCTCTCCATCTTCTTCCCGGCCTACAACGACGGCGGCACCATTGCGAGCATGGTGGTCATGGCCGAGTCGACCGCGCGCGCGCTCACCCCCGATCACGAGATCATCGTCGTCAACGACGGCAGCGGCGACGCGACGGCGGAGGTGCTCGCCGAGCTGACCGCGGTCTATCCCCGGCTGCGGATCGTGACGCACGAGAAGAACCGGGGCTACGGCGCGGCGCTGCGATCCGGCTTCCGGGCGGCGACGAAACCACTGGTGTTCTACACCGACGGCGACGCGCAGTACGACCCCCGCGAGCTCACCGTCCTCTGGCGGCGCATGGCCGAGCTGCCGGGCGTCGACCTGGTGAACGGCTACAAGATCAGCCGCGCCGACCCCTTCCACCGCATCGTCATCGGCCGTCTCTACCACCACCTGGTCAAGGTGCTGTTCGGGCTGCGCCTGCGCGACGTCGACTGCGACTTCCGCCTGCTGCGGCGGGCCGTCTTCGACCGCGTGACCCTGGAGAAGAGCAGCGGCGTCATCTGCCTCGAGATGATGAAGAAGATTCAGGACGCCGGCTTCCGGGTCGCGGAGGTCCCCGTGCACCACTACCACCGCGCGTACGGCGTGTCGCAGTTCTTCAACTTCCGGCGGATCGCCCGCACGGCGCTCGACGTCATGCGGCTGTGGATCAGCCTCGTGGTGCGCCGGGAGCATCTCGGCGGGCGCTGAAGCGTTCGGGCACCGCGGCGAGGTCCAGCTCCTCGCGCGGCTCGCGAAGGCGGGGCGACTGCGCGATGTCCAGGTTGACCGCCTGCAGCACCAGCATGTAGCCCATCAGGAAGGTCAGCAGCGCCACCACGGTCGTGCCGGTCGCGGCCGGGATGCCGGTCCGAATCGACTGCCACCAGTGGTACCCGCCGAAGCTCGTCCCGAATCCCAGCAGCAACGATCCGCAGCCGGCGTAGACGGCGATGGGCGAGACGTCGTAGACGAGATGCTTCAGCACGAGCCTGCGCAGCAGCATGCCGACCAGCCGCGGCGGGAAGCTGAACAGCACCCTCGTCACGCGCATGCTGGACCGCTCGTCGCCATAGACGGCCGGCATCGCGACGTCCGCCACCGGCCGGCCTTCCACGTTGAGCAGCGCGAGCATGGAGTTCTCGAACGCGTACGACGGATCGAGCCGGGCGAGCGGCAACGCATCCAGCGCGTCCCGGGTGATCGCCGTGTACCCGTTCTGGGCGTCGAAGATGCGCCAGTAGCCGGACACCAGCCTGGTCATGAACGTGAGCAGGACGTTGCCGACGAGCCTGGCGCGCGGCATGCGGGCGAGATCCTTGACGTGCCGGAACCGGTTGCCCTTGGCGTAGTCGGCACGGCCCTCGAGCAGCGGCCGCAGCAGCCCGGGCAGCTCGGCGCTGTCCATCTGACCGTCGCCGTCCATCTTCACGATGAGATCCGCGTCGCCTTCGAGGGCGGCCCGGTAGCCGCTTCGCATGGCCGCGCCGACGCCCCCGTTGCGATCGCGGGCGACGACCCGCAGCCGCGGATCCTCGGACGCCAGCCTGCGCAGCACGGCCAGGGTGCCGTCGGTGCTGCAATCGTCGACGGCGACGATCTCCGCCACCCAGGCGGGCAGTCCCTCGATGACGCCGGCGATGTGCGCCTCGACGTTGAAGCAGGGAACGACCACGGCGAGGACGTGCCCGCGTTTCGCGTCGTGCGTCGGGTCCGGCTCCGGCTTCATCGCGGCTGCACAGCGCCGGCTCGGCGTCGGGTCGGGTCCGGCTTCATCGCGGCTGCACAGCGCCGGCTCGGCGTCGGTCTGCGCGGTTCCTGCGACGCGGATGCGCGGCGCCGGGACCCGGCGTCGACTGCGCCGACTCCCAGGCTCGAAGGGCGCTCCTCGGGCAGCGACAGTATAGCCGCCCGCAAGGGTCGCTCCACGTCGCTCCACCGCACCATCCCGACGCCGCGCGGGCCGGCGCTCCCGAACGTCGTTCAGCGGAGGTGCACCGAGGCGCTCTTCACCGCACCATCCCGACGCCGCGCGGGCCGGCGCCGGCGGCGCCGATCTTGACGGGGCGATCCGCCGGCGGTACTCTGCCCGTTCGGGTGACCATCCAGCTCAACGGCGAAGCGTTCGAGACCACCGGTCCGCTCAGCGTCAGCCGCCTGCTGGCGCAGCTCGACATCGACCCGCGGCGGGTGGCGGTGGAGCACAACCGGCTGGTGGTGAAGAAGGCCGCCTACGACTCGACGGTCGTCGCCGCGGGCGACGAGGTCGAGGTGGTGAACTTCGTCGGCGGCGGCTAGGAGCTTGCGCCGCAGAACGCAGCGCAGCGGAGTTCTGCGGGGCAAGGTCATGGAGCGGCGGGATGGGCCGAAACGCCGAGCCGGCGAGGCGTTTCGGGGCGCTGGAGAAGCGGTGCAGACGACGCCGGCCGGCCGCCGGGCGGTCCGCAATGCCTGATACGTCCCTGAACATCGCCGGGCGCACGTTCCGCTCGCGCCTCATCGTCGGCACCGGCAAGTACGCCTCGTTCCCGATCATGGCCGAGGCGCACTCGGCGTCGGGGGCCGAGATGGTGACCGTCGCCGTGCGGCGGGTCAACCTGTCCGACCGCTCGCGCGAGTCGCTGCTCGACTACATCGACACGGACCGCTACGCCCTGCTGCCGAACACGGCCGGCTGCTACACGGCCGACGACGCGGTGCGGGCGGCGCGGCTGGGGCGCGAGGCGGGCCTCTCGAACTGGGTGAAGCTGGAAGTGATCGGCGACGAGCGGACCCTATTTCCCGACAACGAGGCGCTGGTCGCGGCCACCGAAGTGCTGGTCAGGGAAGGCTTCGTCGTCCTGCCCTACACGAACGACGACCCGGTGGTCTGCCGCAAGCTGGAGGACGCCGGCGCCGCCGCGGTCATGCCGCTCGGCGCCCCCATCGGCTCCGGGCTCGGGATCCAGAACCCGAACAACATCCACATCATCAAGGAGTTCGCCTCGGTCCCGGTGATCGTCGACGCCGGCGTGGGCACCGCCTCGGACGCCGCCGTCGCGATGGAGCTGGGAGCCGACGGCGTGCTGATGAACACCGCCATCGCCGGCGCGGAGAATCCGGTCGACATGGCCACGGCGATGAAGCTGGCCGTCGAGGCGGGGCGGCTCGCCTACCTGTCCGGCCGCATCCCCCGCAAGCGCTACGCCACGGCGAGCAGCCCGGTGGAGGGCGTGGTCGGCTCCTGACCACGGTTCCGCAACATGGTCCTCGCACCCGGATGGAAACGGGCGGCCGCGGCGACCGCACTGGCCGCGTGCATTGCGGCGGCCGCCTCCGCGCAGCAGCCCTGGACCGACGACCCCGTGGTCGCCGGACAGACGCCTATCCGCGCCGTTCACCTCCAGGAGATCATCCAGCGCATCGACGCGCTGCGAGCGGGACGCGGTCTGCCGGAGGCGACGTATGCGGATCGGCCGCGTCCCCGCGGCGGGGTCCGGGCGGATGTCATTTCCGGGGCCATCTCGGCACTGGCCGCCGTCTACCGCGCGGACGGCCTTGCGCCGCCGACCTACGGGCGGGTAGCGTCGGGCGAGCCGATCCGCGCCGCGACCCTCAACGCGCTGCGCGCCGCGATCGTCGATCGGGAGCGTCTCCCGCCGGCGCGCCCCTCCACGGTAGCCGGCCGCATCATCGACGCACGCCACGAGCAGGTGGTCCTGTGGAACGCACGCGTCGAGCTCGGGGACCGTCACGTGATCACGCGCCGCGACGGCCGCTACCGCTTCGATCGGGTCTCCGGCCCGGTCACGTTAGCGGTCGACGCCGGCGGCTACGTCGGCCAGAGCCGCCAAGTCTTCGTCCAGAGAGACCTGGACCTGGACTTCGTCCTCCAACGCGAGGGTACGGCGTTCCCGGAGGGCAGCGGGGCCATGAGCCTCACCTTCATCGACAACGACGGCACCACCCTGTTCGACGGCATCACCGACGCCGGACAGGCGCAGGCCGACTGCCCCGCGTCGAGGCCGGGCACTGTCCATCGCTTCGACGTCCGGTTCATCGACGGACGGTCATCGTTCGTCGACGTCGACCCGGAGCTGGGAGACCACGCGGAGGCAATGCGCCACGCCACGGGAATGGGCAGAGCGCTGGGCCGGGTTCCGACCGTCCTGCGGGCGGGCGTTCAGTCGGTCTGCCTGCACAACGACGGCACCGAAGCGGCCAACTTCGCGTATCCCGCGGCGGGGAGAATCTACTATTACCTGCCCGGCCGCGATGCGAACGACCTGGCGCCCATCACGTTGCATGAGGGGACGCACGTAGCTCTCGACCCTCACCACCGGCACACTCCCGAATGGCGCGCGGCGGTGGGAGCGGACGGCAACCACATCTCCGACTATGGGACCGGGAGTGAGGATCTGGCCGAGAGCTTTCCGGCCTGGTTTCTCGTCCGCTACAACCCCGAACACATCGCCGACTGGGCCAAGCGGGCCGTGCTGCTCACCATCCCGAATCGCCTCGCCTATCTCGAGGCGCAGGGCTTCGACATGAGCCCCTACGCTCCGACGGGCTCCCTCATGGTGACGCCGGGGCCAATATACGCGAAGCGGAGAGGCGACCCGCAACCGTTCTGATTCCGCCGGCCGGTGCGCCGCGCCCGACCCGTCGAGGAGCTCGCTTCAGCCACGCGGTGCGTGCGCATCGTCCCCGCTCTCTCTCGCCGTCGCCGGTTGCGGGCGACCGAACGCATCCTCCAGCATCAGTCGATGGACACGAACGTCGTCGACGTGCTCACAGCGCTCGCGGCCGTCGCCAGCCCGTGGAACGTCCACCAGTTCAGCGTGCTCAAAGGGCGCGTGACACACTGGAATCCAGCCACAACGCGCACGTCAACGCACCCGGATTGCATCGCTAGACGGCGACCAGCCGGAGCCGTAGTAGTGTGCTTGCGCGAGTCGTTGCGGCTACGCCGTGTCGCGGTCGCGGCGGCCGGCCAGGAAGCCCTCGAGCGAGCCTTCCATCTTCGCCATGCGCTCCCGCAGCTCGGCGAGCTCGTGCAGGACGGCAGCGAGCCGCTTGTTCACGTGCTCGTGGATGTCTCTGTTCGATGCGTCGATGCGCTCGTGGATGTCTCTGTTCGATGCGTCGATGCGCTCGTGGATGTCTCTGTTCGATGCGTCGATGCGCTCGTGGATGTCCCTGTTCGATGCGTCGATGCGCTCGTTGAAGCCCTTCGCCATCGCGTCCATGCGCGCGATCGTACCTGTTTCCATGTTCTCATCGTCCCAATTCCACGCGGGTCGCGCAACCTCTCCGATGACGGCGTCACCGAGCTGCCCCAGTCGGGCAGGGTGCTGGGACGCGTTGCCGCCTACGGCCCGCCCAGCGCTTGCGCGGCGTCGAGCAGCTCGGTGAAGTGTACGGCCCTGATCGGCGTCGTCCCGGGGACGATCTGGTCCGTCCATGCCGGTGGGGTGCGGCCGCAGGCCTGATACGCCGCGTTGAGGGCACCGCGAGGCTGCGTGATGTGCACAGCCCGGATAGGCGTCCCGGAGACGATGCCTGGATCGCTCCACGCGACACTCGCGAGCCCGCAATTGCGCCGCGCGGTATCGATTCTGGTACGGAGGTCGGTGAGGTGAACGGCTCTTGCGGCGCCGCCTGGAATCGGGTTGACGAACGGGTCGCCAACGGCACTGACGGCGGCGAGCGCGTCGATGATGCCGGCGCCGGAATCCCGATCCCAGGCTCCCGGCGCCTCGATGTCGAGCGCCGTGTCCTGCATCGCCTGCAGCGTTTGGGCGCGCGTCAGCGAGCGGGGGCCGCCGGCCGCCTGCAGCATCAGCGCCGCGATGGCCGCCGCGTGCGGCGCTGCCGCCGACGTGCCGAGGAACGTTTCGAACTCGGGCGTGGACGTCGACACGCGGTCGGCAGCGGTCACGTCCGGTTTCTGGAGGAGGAGGCCACCGGTCGACGAGAAGTTGCCCGGTGTGATCGCCCGTCCATCCGGACGGAAGAAGATCCGGCGTGGTCCATCCGAACTGAACCGTTCCACCGATTCGGTTCCGTCGAAGATGCCGCCCGCGCCACCGGCCGCGACCGCGCTGGTGGCGGCCACGCCTATCGCGTTGGCGGCCGCCGCGTGGTCGTACATCTGGCCGTCGGTCGCGAAGATCAACCTGCCGCCGTGGGTGTTCAGGTGCAGGTACCGGGCCTCTCCCGCCGCCTTGACGACGAGCAGGCGATAGCGCGTCAGGTCCACCCGCTCGCCTGTTTCCGTGAACACCAATCGGCCTATGCACTCGACCGGGTCCTGCGAGCCGTTCTGCGTGTCGGTCGACGAGACGCTCGTATAGATGACGGCTTCGTCCGGATCGATCAGGTAGAGGTCGTAGTCGTTCGCAGAAGCGCCGAGCGGATCGGACCACTTGAGGCAGATCCAGTCGAAGTCGTAGTCCGTGATCCGGTTGACGTTCGCCCCCCTGGCGTTGAACCGGTGGGAGGTTCCGACGGGCCTTCCACTGATCGTGAACGTGTTGCCCTCGTCGAAATCGCCCTCCCACACACCGGACGTTCCGTCGTTCAGGTTGCCGTTGTTGCCTCCCGCCGAGAAGTGGATGCAGCCGGCGGCGGCCGCCGCGTTGATCCCCCGCGCGACGATGTCGTCCTGGAACGGTGCCTCTGTGCGATAGGTGACGTCGTCCACGATGACGTCGGCGCCCGCCGCGCACAGCGCCTCGATGTTCGCGGCGAACTGCGCCTGCCCGCCGAACGCGGTCGCGAAGTACAGGTCGGCGCCCGGCGCGAGGTCGTGGACGATTTCGAGCATCGCGGTGCCCTCGTTGTAAACATCCGTATCCGCGGCGTCGGCCGGCCGGGCCTGTCCGGGCAGCACCGTCACCGTGGCGGGCAGGTCGCCCGACGCCTGCCGATCGACGAGTCCGTCGACGCCGCCCGAGAGCACGCCTATCCCGATGCCGGCGCCGTCGACGCCGAACCGCCGGCGGGCCTGGTCGGCCCGGTGGGCCATGTCGCCCTCCGACGTGTTGACCTTCCGCGCCGTCACGGGATCCGCGGCGGCGGTCCGGACCAGCTCCTGGAGCACCGGCGCGGCCCGGCCGCGCGTGAACGCCTCGTCCGCGGGCCGGATCGACCGCACCGCGTCGAGTTCGGCCAGCGACTCCAGGGCTGCGAGGGGGATCCGGGCCCGGACTGCATCGTACCGCGGCACGCTGTTGATCACCGACCCGCCCAGGAGGTCGATGCGCTCCAGCACGTCGGGCGAGACGTCGGCGCGGAGGTCCACCGTCACCGTCCCGTCGGGTGCGACGTCGACCGCGGACAGCCCCGGCGCCGCACCGCCGATGGTCTCGCCGCGCCCGATCCGCGCCGCGTGCAGGAGGTCAGAGCTCACCTTCCGCTGCGCCGGCGTCCGCTGCGCCTTCTCCGCCATCAACGCCTCGACCTGCCGGACGATCACCGGCGACAGCTCCAGCTCCGGAGTCGCCTGCGGCTGCGCGCCCGCCGGCCTGGCCGGCAGCACGGCGGCGAGCGCCGCGCCGAGCGGCAGGACCAACCTCCACGGAAGCCGTGGCAAACGCCGACTCTCCTTGCCTGCACGAAACGACATGTCCTGAAACCTCCCACCAGCGTCATCGATCGTTTTTCATCGATTCCGAAGTTACTGATGAACCTTGACGAAGTGCATCCCCGGGCGCACAGGGCGATGCCGACGTCGCACCGCGCCGGCCGATTCAGCGCGCCGCCGACAGCCGTTCGACGTCGGCGTCGACCATCATCCGCACCAGCCCCTCGAAGTCGACGCTCGGCCGCCAGCCGAGCTCGGCCTCCGCCCTGGCCGGGTTCCCGATGAGGTGGTCGACCTCGGCCGGCCGCAGCAGCGCCGGGTCGGTGCGCACGTGCGCGCGCCAGTCGAGGCCGGCGTGCGAGAAGGCGATCTCCACCAGCTCGCGCACCGAGTGGCTCTTGCCGGTGGCGATGACGTAGTCGTCGGCGCGGTCCTGCTGCAGCATCAGCCACATCGCCCGGACGTAGTCGCCGGCGAAGCCCCAGTCGCGGCGGGCGTCGAGGTTGCCGAGCGACAGCGTGTCGGCGAGGCCCAGCCTGATGCGCGCCGCCCCGTGGGTGACCTTGCGGGTGACGAACTCCAGGCCGCGCCGGGGCGACTCGTGGTTGAACAGGATGCCGGAGACGGCGAACAGGTCGTAGCTCTCGCGGTAGTTGACCGTGATGTAGTGGGCGAAGACCTTGGAGACGCCGTAGGGGCTGCGGGGATAGAAGGGCGTCAGCTCCGTCTGCGGCGTCTCGCGCACCTTGCCGAACATCTCGCTCGACGACGCCTGGTAGACCCGGATCGAGGTGTCGACCTGGCGAATCGCCTCCATGACGCGGGTGACCCCCTGCGCGTTGTACTCCCCGGTCAGCAGGGGCTGGTCCCAGGAGGCGGGCACGAAGGACATCGCGGCCAGGTTGTAGAGCTCGTGCGGCCGCACCTCGTCGATGACCCGGATGAGCGACAACTGGTCGAGCAGATCGGCGGGGCGCAGCGTGATGCGATCGAGCAGGTGCTCGATGCGCCAGTGATTCGGGGCGCTGAGCCGGCGCGTGACGCCGACCACCTCGTAGCCCTGGTCGAGGAGCAGCTCGGCGAGGTACGAGCCGTCCTGTCCGCTGATGCCGGTGACGATGGCGCGCTTCGACACGTCGGCCTACAACCTGAAGATGTGCGCCGCGTCCACCCCCGCGAGCGCGTTGCGGGTGTCGACCACCAGCGGTGCGCGGCGGGCGACGGCCCGGTAGTCGACGCCGCGGTGGTCGGTGGTGACGACCGCGCAGTCGATGCCGTCCGCGAGCGCCTGCTCGACCTCGGTGGCGTCCATCGACACGGCCCCCGACCGCACGGCGGGGACGAAAGGGTCGCTGTAGGTCACGGCGGCGCCGCGCCGCAGCAGCAGCTCGGCGACGTCGAGGGCGGGCGACTCCCGGACGTCGCCGACGTTCGCCTTGTAGGCCATGCCGAGCAGGTGGATTCGCGACCCGCGTATCGCCCGCGAGCGGCTGTTGAGGGCCTCGGCCACCCGCTCGACGACGTAGCGGGGCATTCCCGCGTTGACGTGGCCGGCGAGCTCGATGAAGCGGCTCTGGAAGCCGTTCTGGCGCGCCTTCCAGCTCAGATAGAACGGGTCGATCGGGATGCAGTGGCCGCCCAGCCCGGGCCCCGGATAGAACGGCATGAAGCCGAACGGCTTGGTCTTCGCGGCGTCGATGACCTCCCAGACGTCGACGCCGAGGTCCCGGCACATCAGCGCCAGCTCGTTGACGAGCCCGATGTTCACCGCGCGGAACGTGTTCTCCAGCAGCTTCACCATCTCGGCCACCCGCGGCGACGAGACCGGCACGACGGTGTCGACGACGAGGCGGTAGAGCGCGGCGGCGGTCTCCGTCGAGCGCGCGTCGATCCCGCCGACCACCTTCGGGATGTTGCGCGTCGTCCACTCCGCGCTCCCCGGATCGACCCGCTCCGGCGAGAAGGCGAGAAAGAAATCGGCGCCGGCCCGCAGCCCCCCGCCCTCGAGCCGCGGGCGCACCACCTCGTCGATGGTCCCGGGGTAGGTGGTCGACTCCAGCACCACGAGCTGCCCGGCGCGCAGGTGCGCGGCCACCTGCTCGACCGCGGCGATGACGTGCGACAGATCGGGATCGCGGGTCTTGCGCAGCGGCGTCGGCACGCAGATGTTGATGGTGTCGACGGCGGCCAGCGCCGCGAAGTCCGTCGTCACCGAGAGCCTGTCCGCATCGACCGCCGCCCGCACGTCGGCGCCCGGGACGTCGCCGATGTACGACTCGCCGCGCCGGATGGCCGCGACCCGCTCGGCGTCCACGTCGAAGCCGACCGCCGTCACCCCGGCGCGGGCGAACGCGACGACCAGCGGCAGGCCGACGTAGCCGAGGCCGATGACGCCGGCGCGCACCCGGCGCGCCGCAATGCGCTGCAGCAGGGGATCCGGCACGGCGTGAGAGTATATCGCCCGATGAAGGACCCGCCGCCGGAACCGATCGACGCCGCCGTCGTGGGCGGGGGGGTCGTGGGGCTGGCCGCGGCCTGCGCCGTGGCGGCGCGCGGCCACGCGACCTGCCTCGTCGAACGCCTGCGGCGTACCGGACTGGAGGCGAGCACGCACAACAGCGGCGTCGTCCACGCCGGCATCTACTACCCGCGGGACTCGCTCAAGGCGGTGCTGTGCGTGGAGGGCCGCGAGCGGCTCTACGCGTTCTGCCGCGAGCACGGGGTGCCCTGCACGCGCTGCGGGAAGCTGATCGTCGCGGCCGACCGGAAGGAAGTCGGCGCTCTCGAGGCGCTCGCGGCGCGCGGGCGCGCCAACGGGGTGACGGACCTGGAGGTCGTCGACCGCGCCTTCGTTCGGCGGCGCGAGCCGCACGTCGAGGCCGCCGCCGGCATCTGGTCGCCGTCGACGGGGGTGGTCGAGGCCGAGGCGTACGTCCGGGCCCTGGCCAGGGTGGCCGCGTCGCGCGAGGTGGCGCTGCTGCCGGGCGCGGCCGTCGAGGGCGGTAGTCCCCACCAGGGCGCCCTCGCCATCCGCACCGCGCGGGAGACCATCCTGGCCCGCGCCGTCGTCAACGCGGCGGGTCTCCACGCGGACGACGTCTCGGCCGCGCTGGGCGGGGAGGATTTCACCATCCACCCGGTCCGCGGCGACTACGCGGAGCTGGTCCCGGCCGCACGGCAGCTCGTCAACGGCCCCGTCTACCCGCTGCCGGACCCGAGCGGGCACGGGCTCGGCGTGCACCTGACCCGCACCACGTGGGGCAGCGTCATGCTGGGACCCACCGCCCGCTACCAGGAACGCAAGGACGACTACGAGTCGGATCGCGAGCCGCTGGCCCGCTTCCACGCCGCCGCGCGGCGACTGCTGCCCGCGCTGAAGCTGGAGCAGCTCCGCCCCGGCGGCAGCGGCATCCGCGCCCGGGCCGCGCCCGCGGAGCAGACGTTCTCGGACTTCCTGATCCGGCGCGACCGGCGCCAGCCGCGGCTGGTCCACGCCGCGGGAATCGACTCGCCCGGGCTGACCGCGGCGCTCGCCATCGCCGAGCGGGTCGCGGACCTGGTGGACGAGACGCTACGTTGACCCACACGCAGCGCCCGCACGGCCGGACGCGATCTACCGGGGCGCCAGGCGCCGCCGGATCCGCGCGTAGCGGGCCACGGCGTCCCGCCAGTGCGGCATCTCGAAGCCGGCGGCGGCGAGCTTGCGGTTCGACAGGGCGCAGAAGCGCGGACGCGGGGCGCGCAGCTCGAGCTCGTCCAGGGTGATGCCGCGGATGGCGGGCTGCACGCCGAGACGCGCCGCCAACTCCTGCGTCACCTCGAACCAGGTGGCGTGGCCGGAACCGACGCAGTGGTACAGCCCCTGCGCCGGGGCAGCCCGCAGCAGACTGCCCGTCGCCGCGGCGACGTCGTCGACGTAGCTCGGCGAGACCACACGGTCGGTGAACGCCCGCACCTCGCGCCCCGCCAACAGCGCGTCGGCGATGCGATCGAGGCTGCTGCCCAGGCGCCGGCCGTCCGCGCCCGGCGCCAGCGCGCCGCCGCCGAACAGGCTCTCGACGCGCAGCACGTAGTAATGCCGCGCGCCCCGCGCGAACCACTCCCCGAGCAGCTTCGACGCCGCGTAGACGCTCAGCGGATTGGGCGGGTCGTCCTCGCCGTACGGCTCGGAAGCGGTCCCGTCGAAGACGAAGTCGGTGCCGTAGTGGACCAGCGTGGCCCCGATCGCCGCCGCGGCGCCGGCCAGCGCCCGGACGCCGAGGGCGTTGACCTCCAGGGCCGCCACCGGGTCGTCCTCGGCGCCGTCGACGGCGTTGTAGGCGGCGCAGTTGACGATGACGCCCGGATGCACGTCGGCCACCGCCGCGCGCACCGCGGCGTCGTCGGTAATGTCCAGCTCGGCGCGCGTCAGGGGCATCACGTCGTACCCGTCCGCGAGCACCCGCGCCACCGTCCGGCCGAGCTGGCCTCCGGCGCCGGCAACGAGCACTCTCACCGCGCGCGTTCCTTCACCAGGGCGCGCGTCTCGCGGTCGATCTGCCGGCGCTTGATCGTCTCCCGCTTGTCGTAGGCCTTCTTGCCCTTGGCGACTCCCACCGTCACCTTCACGAGTCCCCGCTCGAAGTACATGCGGACCGGGACCAGGGTGAACCCGCGCTCGACCAGCTTGCCGATCAGCTTGCGGATCTCCCGCTTGTTCAGCAGCAGCTTGCGCCGCCGCAACGGCTCGTGCTCGGCGTAGCCGCGGTGGCTGTAGGGGCTGATGTGCAGGTTGTGCAGGAACACCTCGCCGGATTCGACCCGGCCGTAGCTGTCCCGCAGGTTGACCCGTCCCTCGCGGATGGCCTTGACCTCGGTGCCCAGCAGGACGAGGCCCGCCTCGTAGGTGTCGAACACGTGGTACTCGTGGCGCGCCTTGCGGTTATCGGCGATCAGGCGGATGCCGCCGGAGCGGTCGGCGTTCGTCGGGGTCGGCATGGTCCGGACTCACCGGGACCGCCCCGCGACGGCGGGGCGCGCGACGGCGGGGCGCGCGACGGCGAGCCGCGCGGCCAGCCGCACCGCGGCGATCATCGCCGACGGGTCGGCGACCCCGCGGCCGGCGATGTCGAAGCCGGTGCCGTGGTCCACCGAGGTCCGCACGATCGGCAGCCCCAGGGTGACGTTCACGGCCTGTCCGAACGCAATCAGCTTCATGGGCACGAGCCCCTGATCGTGGTAGCAGGCGACGACCGCGTCGAACTCGCCGCCGACCGCGCGCCGGAACACCGCGTCGGCCGGGATCGGGCCGCTGACGTCGATTCCCCGCGCGCGGCAACGCTCCACCGCCGGGGCGAGCACTTCCGCCTCCTCGCCGCCGAGCAGGCCGTTCTCTCCCGCGTGCGGATTCAGGCCGGCCAGGGCCAGGCGCGGTGCGGCGATTCCGAAGCGGGGCAGCTCGGCGTGCGCCAGTCCGATGGTCGTCTCCAGCCGCTCGCGCGTCAGCAACGCGGGGACGCGGGCGAGCGGCACGTGCACGGTCGCCAGCACCACCGACAGGCCCTCGGCGTAGAACATCATCCGCACCTCGCCCGCCCCGGTCAACTCCGCCAGCAGCTCGGTGTGCCCGCGCCAGCGCAACCCGGCGCGCGCCCACGCCAGCTTGCTGACGGGGCCGGTGGCCACGCCGTCGATGCGCCCGGCCAGCGCATCCCGGACGGCGCGGGTGACCACCTCGCAGGCCGCGCGGCCGGCCACCGCGGATACCGCTCCCGGCTGGAAGACGCCGCCGGCGATCGGTTCGTAGAGCACCGGCTCGCAGACCTCGCGTACCGAGGGCTCCGCCGCCGCCGCCCGCGCCACTTCCGGGCCGATGCCGGCCGGGTCGCCGGTGGTGATGCCGATGCGGGGAAGTGCCATTCTGAACCGATCGACCGCCGCTCACGCCGGACCGCAGCCGCCGCAACCGCCCGAACCGCAGCCGTCGGGGCCGCAGCCGCCCGAGCCGCAGCCGCCGCGGCTGCACGACCCCTCGTGCGCGCAGCCGGCGAACTGCTCGCCCGCCGCGTTCGGGAGCTCGTAGCGCAGGCAGCACTTCAGCCGGCCGCACAGGCCGGACAGCCGCGAAGGGCTGAGGCTGAGATTCTGGCGCTTGGCCATCTTGATCGAGATCGGCTCGAAGCCCCGCAGCCACGTCGTGCAGCAGAGCGGGCGCCCGCAGGAACCGTACCCGCCGAGCAGCTTCGCCTCGTCGCGCGCGCCGATCTGCCGCATCTCGATACGGCAGTGGAACTCGGTGGCGAGATCGCGCACCAGCTCCCGGAAGTCGACCCGCCCGTCGGCCGTGAAATAGAACACCAGATGCGCCCGGTCGAGCTGTTGCTCGGCCCGCACGAGCTTCATCGGCAGGCGGTGCTCGCTGATCTTGAGGGTGCAGATGCGATAGGCGTCGCGCTCGCGGCGGCGGTGCTCGACCCGCGCCGCCACATCCTGCGGCGTCGCCCGCCGGACCACGCGATCGGCGGATCGCGGCGGCGGCGCCACCCGCTCGGCGGTCTGCGGAATGGTCGCGACGACGGTGGCGTAGGCGCGCTGATCGCCCCGTGCAACCACCACCTCGTCGCCCGTCCTGAGCGGCGATTCGAACTCGACACCCTCGAGAAGGAAGCGCCGGACACGCCCCAGCGGATCGAACTTGACGCTCACGAAGGGGGGCGCGGGCGTGCTCATCGTCGCATCCTGCAACCTACAGCCGGCACGCGACCCAGTCGGCCACGACCTTCGGGCTCACGTTCCGATCCACCGCGTCGAGCGCCTCGCCGACCGCGGCGAACGCGCGCGGGGCGCGCGCGCCGGTCCAGGCGGCGGCCAGCTCGCGCAACGAGCCGTCGAGATCGGCGTTGGCGGGCGGCTCGCCGGCGCCGGCCGCGACCAGCGCGACGTCGCGGAGCAGCGCCGCCAGCGCCCGCAACCGTTCCCGCAGCTCCCGCCGGTCGGCCGCCGGGGCGCGCTTCGAGCCCCGGCCCGCGGCGAAGTCCCTGGCGCCGGCCAGCCGCGCCTTCGCATCGGGCGCCGCCGACACCGACCGCAGCAACCCCATGGCCGCCTCGCGGCTCTCCTGCCGGTCGCGCAACGTCATCTGCACGGCGCGTCCGACGCTGCCGCCGGCCGCCGCGGCGACCGGCCGGGCGACCTGCTCGTCGGCGCCGCGTCCCGTCAGGATCGCGGCGATCTCGTCGACGGCGAGCTGACCGAGCCGCAGGCAGGGGCAACGCGACCGGACGGTATCGAGCAGCATGTCCGGCCGTGCGGTCACCAGCAGGAACTGCGAGCGCCCGGGCGGCTCCTCCAGCGTCTTCAGCAGGGCGTTCTGGGCCGCCGGCACGAGCAGATCGGCATCGTCGACGATGACCACGCGGCGCCGTCCCTCGAATGGACGGTAGCCCACCTGCTCGATCGCCTCCCGCACCTGGTCGATCGTGATCGCCCCGCTCTCGCCCGGCTCGAGGACCAGCACGTCCGGGTAGGCGCCGCTCGCGATGCGCCGGCAGGCGGAGCACGTGCCGCAGCCGTCGAGCGCCGGGCCGGACGCATCCCGGCGGAGCGCCCCGCAGTTGAGCGCCTGGGCGATGGCGGTAGCGAGCAGCCGCTTGCCGACCCCGCCGGGACCGGTCAGCAGCATGCAGGGCGGCAAGGTTTCTCGCGCGACGGCGCGCGCCACACGCGTGGTCACTCGCTCGTGGCCGACGATGTCGCGGAACGGCATGACCCTGCCGGCATCGTAGCACAGCGCCCGCGGGCAGCGCGGCGCACAGCGCGGCCGGCGTCAGCGGCCGCCCGGCGGCGGGTTCCGCAGGACCCAGGCGGCCGCATCCATCAGGGTGTCCGCGACCGCGTCGGGCCGCAGATCGGTGGGGGGCGCCTGCTCCTGGCCGCCGCCGTATCCGGTCCTGATCAGGACGCCCCGCGCGCCGGCGGCGCGGGCCAGCCTCACGTCGCTCCACTTGTCGCCGATCACGACCGAGCGGCCGGCGTCGAGGTCGAGCTCGCGGCAGGCCCGGCGAACCAGGCCGGGAAGCGGCTTCCGGCAGTCGCAAATCCGGCGGTACGCGGCGACGGTCGCGTGCGGCTCGTGGGGACAATGGTAGTGGCCGTCGAGACGCTCGCCGATGTCGGCGAGCCGGCGCTCGATGAACCGCCGGACCTCGGCGACGAACGACTCGGCCACGAAGCCGCGCGCCACCCCGCCCTGGTTGGTGACCACCACGACCGCGTACCCGGCCCGACGCAGGAGACGAACCGCATCCAGGCTCCAGGGAAAGAGGACCAGGCGCTCGAAGCGGTCCAGATGGCCCACGTCCTCGTTGAGCGTACCGTCGCGGTCGAGAAAGATCGCAGGTCTCATGCAGGCCCCGGCACTGCCCGGACGCTCCACCGGCGTGGTCGAAGCGACCGGAGCGCTTGCGTGGCAACTCGTGCACGCGCCCGGCGCCGCCCGGACGCTCCATCCTACCCGCGAACCGAAAACGGTAGGGCGTCGTTCCCGCCGGTTCGGGGCAGTGTTGCACCGGTGTTGCGAAATCGATACGTTCTCGTCAACAATATGGCCTTCCCATGACAAGAACAGCCTCCATCGCCACGCTCGTCGCCGGCAGCCTGCTCGCGCTCGAGCAATCGGTTCACGCCTACCTGGATCCCGGTAGCGGGAGCATGCTGCTCCAGGTGCTTCTGGGGGGCTTTGCGGCGGTCGGCGTTGCCGTCAGGCTCTACTGGCAACGGGGAATCGCGCGCTTCCGCCGGAAAGAGGTCGAGCGCAGCCGGCAGTAGCAGGAGCCCGTGCCGCCGAGCGGAACGCCGCGCTTCGATCCCGGGTCCTTTCGGGACCCCGACACCCGCGTCTTCCACCACGACGGCGCGGTGTTCCGCGCGCTCAGCGAGCGCGCGCTGGCCGAGTGGCGCCAGCTTGCCGGCACGCGCTTCTACGAACGGCTGAGCGCGCAGGGCCGACTGATCGGCACGCGCGAGGCGAACGGCCGGGAAGCGCTTCCGGAGCTGGCCGCGGCCTGGGCCGGGGTGCTCGAGCACGAGCGCCTGCCGGTGATTTCCTATCCCTACGAGTGGTCCTTCGGCATGCTGCAGGACGCGGCCCTGCTGCAGCTCGACCTCACCCTGGCGGCCCTCGACGAAGCGATGACGCTGAAGGACGCGACGCCGTTCAACATCCAGTGGATCGGCGCCCGCCCGACGTTCATCGACATGGGCTCGTTCACGGCCTACGAACCGGGCGCCCCCTGGGCCGGCTACCGCCAGTTCTGCGAGACCTTCCTCTACCCGCTCCTTCTGCAGGCCTACCGCAACCTGCCGTTCCAGCCCTGGCTGCGCGGCCGTCTCGACGGGATGCGCGCCGAGGAGTGCCGGTCGTGCCTGTCCGCCCGGGACTATCTCCGCCCCGGCGTGCTGGCGCACGTGTACCTGCAGGCGAAGGCGCAGGCCCGCTTCGAGGATTCGGACGTCGACGTCAAGGAAGCACTGCACGCGGCCGGCTTCGGCGCCGGGCTCATCCGGAACAACGTCTCCCGGCTGCGCCGGACGGTCGCCGGATTGCGCTGGAAGCCGGCGCGCTCGACCTGGTCGGACTACCAGCGGACCCACAGCTACGACGATGCCGACCTGGAACGCAAGACCGACTTCGTGAGCCGGGTCCTGCGGACGCGGCGCTGGCCCCTGGTGTGGGACATCGGCTGCAACACCGGCGTCTATTCGCGACTGGCGGCCGGGCACGCGGACTACGTCCTGGCCCTCGACGCCGATCAGCTCGTCGTCGAGCGCCTCTACCGGTCGCTGCAGGCCGAGGCGCACGGGAACGTCCTGCCGCTCGTCGCGGACGTCGCCGACCCGTCGCCCGGCCTGGGCTGGCGCGGGCAGGAACGGCGGCCGCTCGCCGACCGTGCCGCCCCGGACCTGCTGCTGTGCCTGGCGCTGGCGCACCACGTCGTCATCGGCCGCAACGTGCCGCTCGCCGACTTCATCGCCTGGCTGGCGGGCTTCGGGGCCGACGTGGTCCTGGAGTTCGTCGATCGCGGCGACCCGATGGTCGAGCGGCTGCTGCGCAACCGCCGGGAACAGGCGATCGACTACTCGCGCGAGGCGGCCGAGGCGAGCCTGCAGAACCACTTCGAGATTGCCGGGCGCGAGACGCTGGCGTCGGGAACGCGGACCGTCTACTACTGCCGGCCGCGGCACGCGCGGGGGGGCCGGGCAACGGGATTCGTCGACGGGTCCGGACATGTCGAAGCGTGAAGCCGTTGGCTCGCGACCGCCGGATGCGAACCCGGTCCGGCGCCTGGCCGACCTTGGCGGCCTCTGCGCCCTCGCCGTTGCGCATCCGGTTTTCGAGGTCCTTTCCGAGGGCCGCGAGTTCTTCGTTGCGCGCAACACGACCTTGACGCTGGGCGTCGGGATGGTCTTCGTCCTCGTCGTGGTCCTGCCGGCGCTGCTGTTCTGTCTGGAGTTGCTGGCCGGCCTTCTCCGACGCGGGTCGGGGCCCCGGGTTCACTCGCTGCTGGTCGGCCTGCTGACCGTAGCGCTCGTGCTGCCCTGGTTGAAGCGCGGCGAGGCACCGCCCGACGTCGTCGGCCCGACAGCCCTCCTCGTCGGACTGCTGTGCGGGTCGATTCACCATCGCACGCACGTCGCACGCCTGTTCGTGACGGCCCTCGCGCCTGCGATACTGGCGGTACCGTACCTTTTCCTCGCCAACCGGGACGTGACGAGGACGCTCGTACCGGCGGAAGACGACTTCGTCGCCGTCGAAATCGAGGACGCGCCGCCTGTCGTCTTCGTCGTCTTCGACGAGTTCCCTCTGAACAGTCTCCTCGACGAGAACCACGAGATCGATAGCGGCCGCTACCCGAACTTCGCCGCGTTGGCAGCCGATTCCCGGTGGTTTCGGAACGCCAGCACCGTGTCGTCGGAAACGATGTGGGCGCTGCCGGCGATCGTGTCGGGCTCGTACCCGCTCGCGCCGGGAGCCGTCCCGACACGCAGGTACTATCCGGACAACCTCTTCACCTTGCTCGCCGACCGCTACGACATGACGGTGTTCGGACGCTTCCTCCAACTCTGCCCGGCATCCCGCTGCGACTACGACCTCGGCGCTCCCCGTGAGACGATGACGGCGCTGCTTGCGGACATCGCGGTCGTCTGGCTGCACATCGTCCTGCCCGACGCCCTGACGCAGTCGCTGCCGCCGATCGTCGGCGACTGGCGGGGGTTCGCGCAGAGGAGGAATTTCAGGTCGACGGCGAGGGGGACCGAGCCGAACGACCGGGAGGCGGAATTCGACAGATTCCTGGACCTCATCGAGAAGGACGGCGAGGCTCGTCTCTACTTCCTGCACTCGCTGTTGCCGCACATGCCCTTCAGCTACGTGCCTTCCGGCCACCGCTACGAGGCGCCGGACCACCAGGGGACGGAGATCGGCCGCAAGAGGCTCTTCGAGGCGGCGGGCGCAACCTTCGCCGACGTGCTGTATCAGAGACATCTGCTACAGGTCGGTTTCGTCGACAGGCTCATTGGCAAGTTGATCCGGCGGCTGAAGGAAACCGGGATCTACGATGAGGCGCTCGTCATCGTGACCGCGGATCACGGCGCGGCGTTCCATCCCGGCCTGCCCAGACGGCGCGCCGTCGACGAGGTGCTCAGCGATATCCTGCTCGTCCCGCTCCTTGTCAAGCTGCCGGGCCAGCGCACGGGCGTCGCCATCGACGACAACGTCGCGGTGATCGACATCCTGCCGACGGTCGCCGACGTGCTGTCGGCGGATCTGCCCTTCGACGTGGATGGACAGTCCCTGCTGGACCCCGGCGATCCCGGGCGGGGCAGGCTGTTCGTCCATCGGAACCGGACGCGAGTCCGCATCGAGCAGATTGGGCGTTTCCTCATGCCGAGCAGGGAAAGCGTGGCAAGCAAGATCGCACGTCTCGGCTCGCACACCAACGCCAGCCTGTACGGCGTCGGGCGGGCCGCGTGGCGGCTTGGAGGGAAGATCCCGCAATCCAGCCTCGCCGCCGGACCGGCGACCGATTCGACGATCCGCGTCACGGCGCTCGAAGTGAGTCGATCCCCCCGGGGCGGGATCCCGCTGTACGTGCGGGGAATGCTGGCGACGACGCGGAAGCAACCGGTGGCCCTGGCGATCGTCGCCGGCGACGAGATCGTGGCCACAACCGAGACCTACGACGACTTCGGGCAGTGGCGATTCGCCAGCGCGTTACCGGGTGTCGCGCTCGGGCAAGGCGCGGACGACCTGCGCGTCTTCGTCATCGACGATGACGGCGGCGCGGCTTTCCTCGCGCCGATCCATTGAGGAGCTCGGCGGCGCGTGGCGGCTGGAACGGCCACCGGCGCGGGAACGAATGGCGGGGCCGACGAGACTCGAACTCGCGACCTCCGGCGTGACAGGCCGGCGTTCTAACCAACTGAACTACGACCCCGCAAGGTCATCGCGCACTGGCGCGCAGAACGAACATTATATCCCATTCCCGCCGCCGCCGAGCGTCCCGGAAGAGCGCCCCGGGCGCCCCCGGGGCGAGGTCGGGCGCTCGTGACGTTCGCCGGCGGGGCACGACACGACCCCGCCTCGCTGCTGGTGGGCGGTACAGGATTCGAACCTGTGACAACCGGTGTGTAAAACCGGCGCTCTACCCCTGAGCTAACCGCCCGCACCGGCCGCGGCGGCAACTATAGCAGCCGGTGGTGAACGCCGCTCATGCCACGGGCCGACAGCTCACGGGCGGGACGCCAGCCAGACCTTGCCGCAGAGAACGAGCGCCGCCGCCAGGAATCCGATGGCCGCCAGGTGCTCGCCGTTGCCGGCCGCGCGCCGGGCGCTGAATCGGCGCGTCCGGGCCGGGCGGTCGCCCGCCGCGTAGCGCACGTAGACTTCGCCGAAATCCGCCCGCAGGGTCGCTTCCTCGAGCCGCACGGCCGCCACCGTCATGACGGCGAGATACCCCAGCACGACGCCCGCGACCAGCGGCGAGGCGGCCGCCACCGCGAAGCCGACGCCGATGAGGGCCGACCCGGCGTAGAGCGGATGCCGCATCAGTCGGTACGGCCCCGACATCGTCACCTCGCGCCCCTTGACGAGGTGGCCCGCCGCCCAGATCCGCAGTCCTTCTCCCAGCAGTGCGATCGGCACCCCGGCCGCCATCGACCGCCACGACGGGCGGGCGCCGGCAAACGCCACCACCGCGACGACGAAGCCGGCGACTACACGGCGGCGCGCCACGTGGAACAGGAAGCGGAGCCACGGGTCGGCGTCGAGATCAAGCATGTGCGGAATCGACGGCCTCGAGGCGGCGGTCGACGGCGGCGCAGACCCGCTCGACGGAAACGGTCTCCAGGCAGCGGGTCCGCGCGCCGCAACGCCGCACCATGTGAACGCTGCGACCGGTCCCGGCCCGCCGGGCCGCGCAGTCGCACGCCGGAAACGCGGAAACGACCCGGTCGTCCGGCGACCAGGGTCCGTTGCGCACCGGATCGCTCGGCCCGTAGAGACCGACCACCGGGGTGCCGAGCGCGGCGGCCAGATGCAGCGGGCCCGTATCGCCCGAGACGAGCAGGGCGCCGGCCTGCAGCAGCGCGGCGAGCTCGACCAGATCGGTCGGCGGGGCCAGGATCGCCGTCCCGGCGGATGCCGACACCGCCGCGGCGGCGCGCGACTCGTCCCCCGGCCCCCAGATCACCACCGCGGGCCGGCCGTGCGCGCGGCGGACGTGCGCCGCGACCGCTCCGTAGCGGTCCGCGGGCCAGCGCTTGGTGGACCAGGCGGCGTTGGGGTTGATGACGACATAGCCGCCGCCCGGCGGGTCGAGACGCCGCCGCAACGAATCGACCGCGGGCGACGGACCTGTGCGGATCGGGAACGACCAGTCGTCGCCGGCCGCCCCGAGGGCGCCGAGAATGCCCAGGTTGCGGTCGACGACGTGGCGCGGGCGGCCCGGGTCGGCGGTCTCGGTGTACAGCCAGCGCGCCCAGCGCTCGCGCAGGAACGGGGCGGCGAAGCCGACGACGCGGCGCGCGCCGCTGAGCCGCGCCGCCAGGGCCGACTTGCCCAGCCCCTGCACGTCGAGGGCGACGTCGTAGGCTGCTTCCCGCAACTCGCGGCGAAGCGCCCGCCAGGCGGCCGCGGGGCGCCCGCCGCGCGTGCGCAGGACGATGCGGCGGTCGAGATCCGGCACCAGCTCCAGCAGCGCGGCGAAGCGCTCGTCGATCACCCAGTCCACGCTCGCGGCCGGGAATCGACGCCGGAGCGCGGCAGCGACCGGGAGCGTGTGGACGACGTCGCCGAGCGCCCCGAGCCGAACGATGAGGATTCGCATCGCGATGGGCCGGCTCATCCGGCACGCGCACCGGCGATCCGGCTCAGCAGATCGCGCGTCGAGTGGTCCTTCGGGTCGCCCACGATGGCGGTCCGCCCGCCGTAGGCGCGGACCACCTCGCGCTCCGGCACGGTGTCGACGGTGTAGTCGGTCCCCTTGCAGTGCACGTCGGGGCGCAACCGTTCGAGCAGGGGGGCGACGGTGGTCTCCTCGAAGATGACCACGTAGTCGACCCTCTCGAGCGCCGCCACGATCTCGGCCCGCTCGGCGGCCGTCTGCACCGGCCGCCCGTTTCCCTTCAGCGCCGCCACCGACCGGTCGGCGTTGACGGCGACGAGCAGGCGGTCGCCCTCGGCGGCGGCGGCGCGCAGGTAGCGGACATGCCCCACGTGCAGCAGGTCGAAGCACCCGTTGGCGAACGCCAGGGTGAATCCGGCGGCGCGGTCCGCGGCGACCCGCTCCGCCGCCTCCTCCTGCGAGAGGACCATGCCCACCCGCCTCAGTCCTCCCCCCCGCGATCGAAATCGGTCCGGATCGCCCGGATCAGCTCGCCCGCGGTGACGGTCGCGGTGCCGCGCTTCATCACCACCAGGCCGCCCGCGTAGTTGGCGAGCCGCGCCCCCTCGCAGAGCGACGCGCCGGCCGCGAGGGCCAGCGTCAGCGTCGCGATCACCGTATCGCCCGCCCCGGTCACGTCCGCCACCTCGTCCGATCCGAAGATCGGAACGTGATCGGTCGGCCGGCCGGGGACGAATACCGCCATCCCGCGGCTGCCGCGGGTCACCACGACGCCGCCCGCCCCGGTCCGCCGCAGCAGCTCGCGCCCGGCGCGCTCCAGGCGCTCGGGATCGTCGCCGATCGGCACGCCGAGCACCTGCTCGGCCTCCGCCTGGTTCGGCGTGCAGGCGGTGCAGCCGCGGAAGTCGGCGAGCGCGTGACGCGAATCCACGAGCAGCGGGGCCGCTGACCGCCCCCCGTCCGGCGCGAGCCGTTCGCGCAGCCGGGCGAAGAGCTCCGGCGTCACGAGCCCCGACCCGTAGTCCGAGACGAGCGCGGCGTCGCAGCCGTCGAGGGCGTCGAGCCCCGCCCGCTCGAAGTCGGCCGCGGCGGCGCCCGGATCGCCGGCTGGCCCGCGGTCGATCCGCACGATCTGCTGGCGGGCGGTATGCAGCCCGCCGGCGAGCACGCGGGTCTTGACGGGGGCGCGATAGCCGGCCGGGCGCAACACCCGCGACGCGTCGACCCGGCCCCGCAGCCCGTCCATCAGCTCCGCGTCATCCGGACCGACGAGGCCGACGAAGCGGACCTCGCCACCGAGGGCGCCGGCGTTGGCGGCGGCGTTGCCCGCGCCGCCGGGCACGACGACCGTGCGGTCGTGCTCGAGGATGAGGACGGGCGCCTCGCGCGAGATGCGCGCGGGGCTCCCGTAGAGGAACTCGTCGGCGATCACGTCACCGATGACCGCCACCCGCCGGCCCGCGAACCGCTCGGCGAGGCCGATCAGCCGGCGCCGGAGGTCGGCTCGACGCCGCTGCGGGTCCGCTCCTGGCGATGCACTCACGGTAGGGCGCCTGGATTCTATCGCATCGCCGGCGCCGAACCGGAGGCAGGCAACTACTCCAGCGCGGCGACGAACGCCCGCAACTCCATGACGTGCGCCGCCCGGATGGCGGTCGTCCCTGCCGTCACCGTCGCGTCCGCATAGCTGGGCCGGGCTCGCCCCACCGCATCGTAGACCGCATCGAGCGCCGCCCGCAGCTCCATCAGGTGGATGCGCCTGACCGGCGTGACGCCGGCGGTCAGCGCTGGATCCGTCCACTGCATCGCCGGCAGACCGTTGGTCGCCCGCAGGGCTGCGATGCGCGCTCGGAGCTCGTGAAAGTGGACTGCCCTGAGCGGCGTCGTGCCGGCCGCAATGGGATGATCCGTGAACACCGCCACCGTGAACGTCTGGATCGCCGGCGTGTTCGAGCCGTTGGCGTCCGTGGCCGTCACCGTGATCTTCGCCGTGCCCGCCGCCCCAGGCATCACGGTCACCGCACTTCCCGACACCGCCACCGCCGCGACGGCCGGCGCCGGGGAGGTGGCCGCGTACGTCAGTGCATCGCCTTCCGGGTCGCGGAATGCTCCGGACACCTCTACCGTCACCGCCGGTGCGCCCACCCCGAGCGCCAGCGGCGGCAGCGTGCCCACCGGTTCCGGCGGCCGGTTCGCGCGATCGCCCGTGACCACCGTCAGCGTGAAGGGTCCCGTAACGCGGTACGGATACCCGACCGCCCATATCAGGTAGCTGCCCGGCTCCAGTGTCTTGGTGATGCGGGCGTTGGTCCCTCCCCCGCCGTCGCCGGCCCTGTCCGTGATGGCGCCGCCAAGCTTGCTCAGGGCCAGAAACGTGTTCACCGACGGCGATGTCAGGTCTATCGTCAGCCGCGTCGTTCGTCCGAGCGTGAATCGGTAGTAGATGGTGCTCTCGCACGCTCCGGTCCATGCTCCGGTTCGTCCGATGCTGCCGGGAACCGGCAACGTTCCCAGGTCCTGCCGGCACGCGGCATCCGCTCCGTCCCCCACCACGACCCAGGCGCCCCACGAGCAGTTGTTGGCCTCCGCGGTCTCCTGGCCGACGGTCTGCACGCAGGCGCCGTAGTAGTAGACGCCCGGGTCCGCCGGCGCGGTCAAGGAGACCGAGACGGGATCCGTGCTGCGCGGTCCGACGGCGGTCACGGTGTCGAATCCGACCGGTGTGTCGGCGGCGGTGATCCCCGGCGCGGGCGACCGGTAGTAGGTGACGACCGACGCCGCGGCCGGCAGGTCGCCGATGTTGCCGACCGCGGCGGAAAAGGTGAAGGCCTGGTTCGGTTCCAGGGTCGGATCGCTGACGGCCGGCGATCGCACCACCAGGTCCGGCCCCGACTCGCGGACACGGAAGTTGGCGACCCTCGCCCGCAGCTCGTTCAGGCTGCGCCGCGCGTCGGCAGGACCGCCCACCGCGGACGACGGCTCGTCGCCGGGAACGCCCATCGGGTAGCCGTTCCAGGTCATGTCCGGATTCGAGAACGTGTTCGTCCAGGGACAGAAGAAGCCGGCGTCCCCGCACTGGCTGTTGTAGGCCATTATCGTGGCGAAACGGCTCTCGTAGGGTGCGCCCGGCTCGAACGCGGCCTGGTTGATGTAGCCATGGCTGTACGGGAACGGGTGATTGGAGGGATCGTTGTAGCGATCGTGTCTGAGTCCCATGCTGTGCCCCAGCTCATGAGACAGCAGGCCCAGCTTGTCGTAGTGAGTCGCCCCGAACGGACCCAGCACCTGCGCGATGCCGCCGAGGAACGAGCCCGCCTGGATCAGGTGGACCAGGTCCGCGGCGTAGGCGTCGCGCAGCATGTGGACCTCGTCCAGGTGGCCGTCCGCCGGACTGATCAGATGACCGAAGAACCCCTCGGACTCCGTGTACGCGACTTCTGCCCGGTGCACGAGATTGATCCGCTGGATCACCCCGCTGGCCTCGAGGGACCCGTTGAGGTCGGCGACTGCCAGGTCGATGAACGCCTCGATCTGCCGCGTTCCGCCGAAGCCCGCCCGGGCCGCCGGGGTATAGACGACGAGCAGGTCGATCACCGATCCGTCCTCCGAGCCCGTGGAGGCGGCGATCCCCGGGTCGACCGGGCCGGTTGGGTCGGCCGCCGGGTCGACCGGGTCGAAGGTGGAGACGGCGCCGCCGCCGGCGTCGCCGGCCGACCCGCGCGGGTCGACCCACGGATGATCCCAAAGCTCGCACCGGAAGGCGCGATCGACCTCGTGAACGACGGAAACACCGTCGCCGACCGGGCGGATCGCATAGGTCACGAGCGGCGTGTGCACGGTGCCGGCCACGATCTCGCCGTTCACGACCAGCGTCATCGTCCCGAACTCCACTCCGTCGAGCGGACCCGACAGCGAGTACCCGCCGGACGACGTGGGCGCGGTGCGTTCCACGGTCGCAGAGACGGCGACGTCGTCGAAGAGATTCAGCGTGAGAGACTCGGCCGTACCCTGGCCTTCGCCTGCCGACGGTGCGGCGTACGCTCCCGGAGTGAGCTGCCCGAGGTCGATTCCGACCACACGGCGCCTCGACACCGGAGAATCGGAGGTCGGGGCGCTTCGCGAGACGGCCGTTGCCTCTTCCAGCCGGTCAGTCGTGAAGAGACCGCGGGGCTGCCCGGTCGCTTGTCCTGTGGGCAACGTCAGCAGCATGGCGGCGGACATCGCGAGCCGGCACGCCCTCCGCCGTAAGCGGTGGTCGACCACCGGGTGCGAGACGCTTCCGGAATTCGACAGCGTCCGGGACATCCCCTGCTCCGTCTCGATTTCCTGGTGTTGCGCCGTGACCGGACGCTCGGGCAGACACTCCCGTGATTCGTCGACGGTTGCGCGCTGCAAACCCAGGCCGTGTCCGAAGAGATTCTCGCGTGACGGACCACCAATACTGCATGAGTACCGGCAAGTCGGGCAAGTTGTCACCCTATTGCCACTATATTGTTCCCGATTCGTCGTTGATCTATCACATATGCTTTGTTGCCATCGTCCGCGTATCGCGCTTGCAGTATTCGCCCTTCCAGGCCGGCCAGCTAGACCCGCCAGCGCCGGTGCATCCAGAGCCACAGGTGCGGGTCGCGGCGGACGTAGCGCTCGAGCAGGTCGGTGCAGCGCTGCGTGTACGTGCGCACGGCGTCGGGATCGCCCGGGTCCGGCGGCTCGATGGGCGCCTCGTACACCAGCCGGTAGCGGTTGCCGGGCAGCGGAATCGCGAACACCGGAATGATGGACGCGCCGGTGTGGAGCGCGAGCGAGGCGATGGCGGAGGTCGTCGACGCCGGGCGGCCGAAGAACTCGACCGCCACCGCGCTGCGATCCTGGATGTGCTGGTCGATCATCATGCCGACCGAGCCCCCGCGGCGCAGCTCGCGCAGCAGCTCGCGCAGCGCCCCCTGGCGCGGGAGGACGCGCGTGCCGACGCGGGTGCGAATCCGCTCCATGAGCCGTTCGAGCAAGGGATTGTCGAGGGTGCGCGCGACCATGACGATCGGCCGGTAGCGCAGGGCGTGCACCATGATCTGCAGCTCCCAGCTTCCGAAGTGGCCGGCGAAGTACATGACGCCGCGGCCGCGGGCCGTGGCGCGGCGGACGTGCTCGGCGCCTTCGATGTCGACCAGCGGCAGCATCTGCTCCAGGCTCATCGCGTCGAAGCAGAGAAAGTCGACGATGTGGCGGCCGAGTTGCGCGAAGGCGGCGCGCAGCACGCCGCGGCAGTCGGCCTCCGAGCGCTCCGGAAACGCCGCCCGCAGGTTCGCCACGGCCAGCTCGCGGCGTGGACCGTGCAGCCGATGGAAGAGCGCGCCGAGCGCGCTGCCCGCGGCGAGGCTGGCGCGTCGCGGCAACGACCTGGCAAGCGCCCGGATCGCGAGCACCACGGCGTACTCGAGCCGGTGACGGACGCGGACGCTCATCGGCGGTCCCCGGCGGCGGCCACGCGTTCGAGCAGCCAGGCCCGGAAGCGGTCGGCGGGCTCCACCGTAACGCGCAGGGGCACGGCGGCGACGGGGAAGCCGAACGGCGCGAGCGGGGCGAGGCGCACGGCATCCTTCTCGGTGGTCAGCACCAGGCCGGCGCCCTCGGCGGCGGCCCGCGCCCCGATCCGGCGGACGTCGGCCGGGGTGAAGCGATGATGATCCGCGAACGCGAGGAGGCCGGCAACCCGGTAGCCGTGGACGGTCAGCGCCTCGCGGAAATGCTGCGGTTCGGCGATGCCGGCGACCGCGAGCACGGGACCCGGATCCGGGCCGCCATGTCGCCCGCCACCCCGCCCTCCCGAGGTCGCGGGGCCGCCGGCGACCTCGGCGCCGGCGCTCGCCGAGGCGTGCCCGTTCACGTCGCCGCTCCCCCC